>JAHHHO010000033.1 GCA_019359315.1 Myxacorys californica WJT36-NPBG1 | reverse complement strand
TTCACCCCGTTTCACGGCGGCAATTGCTTTGGAGCGCAGATCTTCGCTGTAGGGAGCAGCCATAGTCATCCTTGATCATGCATTATGGCTCTACCATACGTCCTAACCTGGATTAGTAGGGCTATATTAGAAACTGCTTGTGGACGGATGCAGAGGAGTCTAATGAGCGATTGGAGCAGCGATCGCTTAATCTATCTGATCCGCACTCCGAAACCCAAACGTTTAATTCTGCCGCCCCTCTTGGAGACGCTTAAGCGTTTCCCGCGTTTTGACATCCATAGCCACTTTCTCTCTACTTATCTCTTTTAGCTCAAAAAAGTATTGCTAGATGGATTTTTGTAGGGTGTTTGTGCTGTCTAATTGTTTGAAGAAATGAAGATGAAGAGTACACAATTTTGCTATAAAAATCTGAATTCACGCTAATTCAGATCGCGTCAATCGAATGACGGTTACTTCAGGCGGACAGAACAATCGACCCGGAAAATAGGTGCCCAACCCGCGATTGACGTATAGACGATTGTTGCCGACCTGATGATAGCCTCTCACCCACTCCCAGTGCTTCATCACGCGATGACAGGCTGCTAAAACTGGAAACCTGCGTCTTACCCGTCCGGGCAGATAGCGGTAAGCTTGAGCGCAACGCATAGAGATGTTTCCAACTCCAGGAAGAATTATCTGTCCGCCGTGGCTATGCCCTGAAAGCTGCAAATCGACGCGCCATTGCTGTAACGATTCGGCACAGTCGGGATTGTGCGCTAAGACAATTCGAGGAATGTTTGGCAGGTGATCCATCAATCCTGCGATCGCTTTATAGTCAGACGACCAAAGATCAGCCAGTCCAACTAATGCCAGTTCTTCCCCGATCGGATAAGCAACCTGATTCCAAAGAACCTGCACATCAATTCTTGTGAGGGCATCGACGATCGCACCCCGGCTCCCTCGTCGATGTAAGTCATGATTGCCCAAAATTGCATAAATCCCCAAGGACGGCTGCAATAACTTCAGTCGCAGTACCAGTTCGTGAATCGGGGTTGGATCATCTGTCACAAAATCTCCAGTGATCACCACAAAATCAGGTTCAGCTTCATTGGCAGCGTTGATCGCTTGCATTAATAAGTCATCTGACAGCCGCAGCCCGTCATAATGCAGATCAGAGAGTTGAACAATCGTAGTTCCGATCAGATGCGGGGATAGATCCGTGATCGCAATCTCCAACGTTTCAACGCTCAATCCTTGGGTAAAAATTGGCTGCATAGACTCCGTCCCTTAAAGGAGCTTTCAGCTTAGCAAAGACAGCCAACTCCTAATGATGAAGGGATGATGAGAACAGCGGTGAAGGGATAAAGATTTAGGAGAGCTTGGTCAGAATGCTGAGAAGTTTCTGGGTCCTTGGTGACAGCAACGTACGACGGTAAGCGTCAGCGGCTTGTTTGATTGCTCCAGCTTGAGTGGGGTAGGGATGAATCACACTCGAAAGAGTATTGAGACCGAGTTTACCCACGATCGCTAACGTAACCTCGCTAATCATCTCGCCTGCATGACGCGCTACGATCGTGGCTCCCAAGATTTGATCAGAGCCTTTTTTGTGCAGAATTTTGACAAATCCGTTTGTTTCGCCATCTGCGATCGCGCGATCAACCTCCTCCAGCAAAATCTCAATCGTTTCTACCTCAATGCCCTGTTTCTGTGCCTCGTGCTCATAAAGTCCCACATGAGCAATTTCGGGATCGGTATATGTCACCCACGGCATGACTAAACTACTGAGTTTCGAGCGACCCAACCCAAACGGAGAAAAGAACGCATTTTTGATCACAATCCGAGCTGCCGCATCAGCGGCGTGAGTAAATTTCCAATCCATGCAAATATCGCCAGCAGCAAAAATGTGGGGATTTGTGGTTTGCAAATGGTCGTTGACTTTGACCCCTTTGTGTTTGTCATATTCAACGCCGACCCCTTCAAGATTCAAGCCTTCTACATTCGGCGATCGTCCCGCGCCCACCAAAATTTCATCTACCGTTAGCGTGTGTGACTCCCCATCTTGGCTAACGTGAAGCACTTTTCCGTCCGCCGTTTGCTCAACTCGCTCAACAGTCGCACCTAACATGAGCTGAATGCCTTCTCGAATGAAGGTCTGTTGCACAATCTCTGCGGCATCTCCATCTTCGCGATCGAGAATGTGAGGACTCTTATGGATCAACACAACTTCCGATCCCAACCGACGAAACGCTTGAGCCAATTCAGATCCAATGGGTCCACCCCCAATCACCGCCAACCATCGGGGACGCTCCGTTAGCGCAAATACGGTTTCATTGTTAAGGTAATCCACTTCGGATAATCCTGGAATGGAAGGATGCGCGGCTCTTGCGCCTGTCGCAATTACGGCTTTTTTGTAGCGAAGAGTTTGATCCCCTAGGTCTGGATTGCTGACAATGACGGTCTGATTGTCGCCAAATTTTGCTTCTCCTAAAAACACATCTACACCGAGCTTGCGAAATCGCTCGGCAGAATCGTTGGGACTAATGCTCGATCGCAGCTTTCGCATCCGCTCCATGACGGCTGCAAAGTCAACCTCAACCTGTTCTGGCGGCATCACGCCAAACCGTTCCGCTTCCCAAAACTCTGATACCACACGCGACGAGCGAATTATGCATTTAGAGGGCACACAACCTACATTGAGGCAGTCCCCACCCATCAAATGTTTTTCAATCAGCGCCACCTTTAGCCCGACTCCAATACCAGCGGCTATACCTGCAACGACTAGCCCCGCCGTGCCTGCCCCAATCACGACTAAATCGTAGCGATCGCTAGGAGTTGGATTCGTCCAATCTAGAGGATGCACCTGGGAAACTAAGTGCTCATTGTAAACATCTGCTGGAGAGATCAAGGACTGCGACATAACAAACTCCTGTCCGCTAGAAACCAAAAAATTACGACTGATCAAGATTAGTATTTTGTTCGAGGGCTTTACGAGCAATGCGAGTGACATAAAGTGTAACGGCAACGGTTGCAATCAATCCGAGAATCCGACTGATCCATTGTGCTTTCTGAGCCTCCGGGTTAGTGGCCTGCGCCGTTCCGATCGTTGCCAAACTTCCGGCTAAAGAACCAATGTAGACATATAAGATTGTGCCTGGAATCATGCCGACACAGCCTAAGATATAGTCTTTGAGCAACACTTGGGTAACGCCAAACGCATAGTTAAGGAGATTGAATGGAAAAACGGGAGACAGACGAGTCAAGATCACAATCTTTAGTCCTTCTCTAGCAACCGCTTCGTCAATCGCCTTGAATTTAGAATTATTTTCGATCTGTTTAGCAACCCAACCACGGGCGAGATAGCGCCCAATCAAAAAAGCGAGTGTCGCACCGAGAGTTGCACCTATAAACACATAAACCGAGCCCAAAACAACGCCAAAGACAACGCCTGCACTCAACGTTAGGATTGAACCAGGAACAAAAAATATTGCTGCGAGAATATAGATGCCGATGAATACAATGACACCTGTAGCCCCAAGATTTTGAATCCAAAGTAGAGTATTCTGAAGCACTGTTTGAGGAATGGAATGTTTACAACAAAATAATAATTTAGCAATGATGGTGATGTCATGGTTTGAGGAAGAACTGCGAAGCGATCCAAAGGAGCTTGCAAAGCGATCGCAGGTTCAACCTAAATTCATGGCGGTCGAGATTGACGGGTCACACCAACCTCTAGAATAGTTCCTAACTGGCATGGAATGAATGGAATAATTAAAGCGATTTTGATTCTTGGAAGCTTGGTGGAGCCAGTCGCGCTGCCAGAATGATATAGACAACAGGTTGTTTGGAGATGAGTTGTGATTGTGTTTACTCGACGATTATCAGATCAACCGTGCAAAAAGGCTGAGTATTGTTTATCGCTCACGGCTGAAGAACGCCTGCGATCGCGCCATGCCTACCAAACGGATGAGGGACAATCCGTGTATCTCAACTTGCCGAGAGGAACCGCGCTCAAAGATGGCGATTGGCTGCAATCTGATGCTGGAGATGTCGCTCAAGTGTTTGCCAAACCAGAACCTGTTCTGACGGTAACAGCAACAACCTCTTTAGCTCTGCTGCAAGCGGCCTATCATCTTGGAAATCGCCATGTCCCGTTGGAGATTACAAATTCTTTTTTAAGACTGTCGCCTGATTCTGTCTTGCAAAAGTTACTCTTGCATCGTGGGCTGCATGTGCTGGAAGAGATCGCTCCTTTTCAACCTGAGACAGGAGCCTATGAGCATCAGCATTAGGGGAATCGGGTCATGAAGGGGCGAGTGATTTAACGATGCAAACTCAAAATCGGACTCAAAACCATAGGCTCCTACGCTTGCTTCAACTTGCCAGTCCAGTGCTGCCTGTAGGAGCGTATAGCTATTCGGAGGGAATTGAAGCGCTGGTTCAACAGGACACGATAGGAATTGCCAATGCCGCCCATCTAGAGCAGTGGCTGATGGAAGAATTACAGTATGGTGCGGTACGGCTTGAAGCGGCAATTATGGTGCGGGCATATCGTGCTGTCGTTGCTCAAGACCTAATTGCTTTGGAAGCGTGGAATGATTGGTTATCGGCGGCGCGAGAAACTGAAGAACTGCGATCGCAGAGTCTGCAAATGGGCCGTTCTCTGCTTCGCCTGTTTCAAACGCTCTCGCCTGAGACGTCTCTTCCATCTCAATGTCACTTTGCGATCGCGTTTGGTCTGGTTGCTGCGACTTGGCAGATTGACGTAGAGTGGGCAACGCTTGGCTACTTGCACAGTTGGGCTACTAATCTTGTCAGCGCAGGCATCAAACTGATTCCTCTCGGACAAACGGCGGGACAGCAATTGCTCTTCAATTTGGAACCTTCGATTGAATGCGCGGCGCAAAACATTCTCACCTTGCAAGACAATGACTTAAGCAGCTGTGGCTGGGGACTAACTCTAGCAAGCATGGCTCACGAAACCCTTTATAGTCGCTTGTTTCGGAGTTAATACATCTCTTCCCCGAAAGAATACTGGCTACAGGTGGAGGTTGGTAAGAGCACAACAGCGCCATGTCCCCACCTGAATTTGTTGTATTGGTGAATATATCACACCCGATCGCACTCTTTTTCTACTTCTGCTTCAATGCGGTTCAGAAGCTGATCCGTGACATATTTCATCACAACAGGCTGTAAGGTAAACGAGCCAGCCCTTTTTTCAATCAGCGATCGCTGTTTCAGTGACAACAATGCTCCTAACAAAGTCGAGGAAGAGATAGGAACAAAATCATCGCGTAGTGCCGCGAACGATGCCCAGTCTTGATGAACTGCTAGCCAATACAAAACCTGTTTTTCTAAATCGGACAATCGCTGAAACTGTTCGTCCAGCAACTCATAGATATCGCTAAACGTGATTGTGCCTTGCACTAAAAAGGTTGTGATATTGCCATCAAACAGATCGCGAACGGCAGTCGCCACGACCTTGAGCGCAAACGGATTACCAGAATAGTACTTTGCTAACTCAATCCAATCAGTTTGGGTTTCAGCAAAACAGCCATCCGCTTGAACAAGTTCTCGAATCTCCAGTGGATTTAATCCCGTCAACGTTAGAGTACGGATAGGTGAAGCCTTGCCTTCCAAAGACATTAACGTTTTGGGCTTCTCTCGACTCGTTAACACCAAACAACTGGCGTGATGTTCGCTACCGATTCGTCGCAGCAAATCCTCATAGTCCTCATATCCTTCTCGGTATTGCCCTGCTGGAGTCTTCTCTAAAATAGATTCGACATGATCTAAAATCAGCAGACAGCGTGACGAGCGGAGGTAGCCCATCACTTGAGAGATTTGAGTATCAATTGAGGATGCCGGTTGGGTTTCTCGTCCGTGTGACAGGACATGAATCCATGTTGGCAATAGCTCTGCGATCGCAGGCGCATTCCGCAACGATTGCCAAATCACCACATCAAATTTGTCTTGACACTGTTCAGCAAACTTGGCGGCTAAAGCAGTTTTACCCATGCCTCCCATGCCCGCGATCGTCACCAACCGACACCGTTGCGAAGCAGTTCCCCCTAGGTAATCGCGCAAAATCCACTGTTGCAGGAGCGCGAGTTCTTGACTACGACCGTAGAAGACAGACACATCCAACACTTCTTCCCAATGCTGACGGCGAACAGGAAGGGTAACTCTAGTTCCAAAAGCCCTATCATTCTTGCTCAATCGCGCCATTGGTACAGCGCTCTTAGGAGATGGTTCAGGATGTTGCTGAGCATATCGCCGCAGCACAGCCTGAAGATTCTTCTTGGTGACTAACTCTTCCATCTCTTGACTGAGTTGCCGCCATAATTGAGAACCCACATCTCGAATATGACCCGTATCGTAACCGAGATGATCTGCGATCGCCGGATACGTCCAGCCTTGCCAAGAATAACGAAAGATCTGCTCCTGAACATCTCTTAGCTTTTGTCCTTGCAGCACTCGATCAAGCAAGACTAAAGCTTCCTCTACTGTCATGGAAACGACCCTCATCTACTAGTCATCTCTATATTCATGATCAACTTGCTCACTTTATGCACGTTGTGTGATGCAATAACAACATCAAGACTAAAGCTGCGATTTCGATTGCTCAAGCGTTTGCAAAACCTCGTATTTTAGCCAGTTGCAGTAGAAACAGCAGTACCCAAATGGTGAACAAGTAACCCGATCGTTTCTGATCATTGATCCGATCGTTTCCGACTGCCAAAGCAAGTTCTGATTTTTATGGTTGAAGAGTGCTGATATCAGTCAGCCAATCAAACAACATCAGAGGTCGAAATGGCTAAATTTTCTTCACGGACAACTAGGTGCGTACAAACGGTTCTAGTGCTCTTAACCCTTTCCATTCCACTCACAAGTCAGGTTGCGATCGCGCTAGATGATATCAATGATGCGACGTGCAATCTTCCATTTGATAGCTATTGCACTTACGGCGGACCCTATGATGAGCCTCGTGGTGGCGATCGTGATGCTCCTGATCCTCCAGAACCGTACCATCCACCAAGCCAACCTGCTCCTCAACCTGCTCCCCAACCTGTTCCTCAACCTGCTCCTCAACCAAGTGGCAGCGATATCCCTCCAATTTGCCTCAAAAAGCCTGACTTGCCTCAGTGTCTGTAAGCACACATTGCTCGAACAACTTCCAAACGACAAACAACCCATCAAACCAACACGGAGAATTTTATGACTCAAACAGAACTCAAAACCACACTCCAATCTCAAGTAAAGCGGTTTACCCTCAGCGATTCCGAAGGCGTTACCAAAATCGCCTTCTTTCCTCAAGCGCCTCTTCCAACGCTGCCTGGCTCAGCTCGGCTCGACTATCGTGGTCTAGAAGGTGGGTTTACCTTTGTTGGAGATGACATTGCTCAGCAGCAAAGCCCCCTTGGGTTACTCATCACTGTGATTCTAGAACCTGATGTAGACGCAGGAGAACTGGCGCTGACGCTCATTCTTCCTCCAGTTAACTTGGCAGGTCAGAAGCAACAGGACTTTGCAACCGTGGCAATTAAAACTCGGAGCTTAGGCTTTGTCGTAGATCGATCTGGCGCACAACTCAAATACAGAGTTCTGAGCTTAACAGGCGTTGCGGATGGCGTCCTTCTTCCACCCATTTCAAATCAACGGTCAAGCGATCTTACTCAACAAAGCGTTACCGTCACCGCCGTCAACCTGACGCTTCTAGAAAGCCATCCGCCCCAGTTGCAAATCATTGCACGGGGCACAGTTCCTTCGACAGGTTGGACAAATCCTCAACTGATTCCCCTGGTCTACGTCCAAGCGCCGCCCGACTGCATCTATGACTTTGAATTTGTGGCGACCCCTCCTACAGACCCGGCAGCACAAGTGATTACTCCTATCGTTGCCAAGTATCGGTTTCCGGCTCAAGGGCTAAGAGGAGTTCGAGTCAATGGAATCAAAGCTCTGCTAAACAGAGATTTATCGGACTGCGGAATGGCTGAAATATAAAGCCATTAACCACTGCAAAGCTGATTCAAGATTAACGTGCATGATTTTGAATCAGAAATTGCAAACAGATGAGAATCGATTGAGTAATAAAGATTCTCTCGCCATTCAATCAATTTGCGATTACTGATTAACCCAACTCAAATACAAAGGAAACAACATTATGGTGAGCTTACGTAGACAACTGCGCAAGATTGCGATTAATGGTTTACGCAATTCTCTAGGAATCGCAAGCTTAGCTTTACTGACGCTGCTCGGTACTTACAGTCTGGCCTTCGCTGCGCCTGACTGTGACAAAACTCCAGATGCGCCTATCTGTAATGGTGGCGATCCGAAGCCCAAGCCTAAACCCAAACCCCAACCCATTCCTCAACCCGCTCCTGCGCCTGTCAACTATCCCGCCGCGATTCAGTTCATTCTGCAACGGTCTGACCTGATTGAACAAACGATCGATACCGTTTGGAGAGAGTTTGGCAAAGGGGTTGCCGCACAGAAAATAAAAGAGGAACTCAACGGTAAACGGGTTGGAAAGGGCATGAGAATTAAAGATGTGAACGTGAATCTGAGAGATATCACGGTCAAGGAAGTAAAACCAGGTCCGGCTCCCAACCAAGTGAGTGTCAGACTCGTGATTCCACAGAACAATGAGGAGTTTCACGTGAGTGTCCCCATCGTGCCAGATCCATCTTTTAGAGTAAGGCACACACTGACAATGAATCTCACGTTATCGGTAGACAACTCTAGCGAGCCGATCAAAGTGAATCAACTTAGGGTTCAAGTTAGTGATGCAGACGTTAGCGGTTCTAACCTAATTGGAACGCTAGTTAAAGCAGTTGGCGACCTGTTTACCGGAGGAAGCTTCAGCAACAATTTAGAGTCTCGCATCAACCAAGACATTAATCTGACCCGACAATTGGGTGGAGTGATCAAGTCTGCGATCGATCGCTTACCCATTCCTCGCGGTTAATTGTCTTTCTAGATCAACGACCTACTTTTTTCGGAAACGATGGGAGATCAACGGCTGCCAGAGATGGCAGCTTTTTCTGCGATCGCGTCGGATACACCACCGGCGAGGGTGCGTTGCCAGAGGAAGCCGCTACTCCAGCTTGCTCTAACGGTACAGACTGCTTTCCAGAAGAATTTAGTGTGATGAACGGAGACGATCCTTGAGCGTGATTCTCAAAGGTGACAAACGAAGCACTCTTGCTCTCTTCGTTCTTGCTCTCTTCATTGCGCTCTGCGAGCATCGCATTTGCATCTAACGAGGTGGATGCAGGTTCATCGACCTTGCACAATTTGCCAATCTCAAGCTGGTCAACTTCAAGCCCATCTTGAGCTGCAGGATCGTCACTGACAGCCACTTCACCACGGTCGTCTCCAGTCCGATCGATAGCGTCAAGCTGGGCAGCAATGCCTTCTGCGACAAACCGATCCGATTGTTCAGAAGAGGCTGTTGGTTCTAAAGAAATTGGGGCTGGCCGTTGAACTTCCGCAGTACGTTGAACTTTCCCAGCCCGAAGGACGGGAGGCATCTCCGGTGGGGTGAATAGTTGAATTCCACGCTGAAGGTCAGCTAATTCTGAAGAGGCGTGCTTGATGGTGTAACTCAGCGCGTTAGCTTTAGGAATCGGCGCAATGACGCAGTCCTCCGAACTTCGCTCTACAAAACTCTGCGGAGCCTGAGCGCGAACAGTACGTGGAGCGGCATTGAGTTCGTCTTCCAAGCTGTGCAAGGCTGCCATCGAATCGTGCGACGCTTGGAGAGTTGAGCCTAACAAGGATTGTCCTTCTGATAACTCAAAGGAGTCAGAGGGCAGGTCTGTCATCCAGGATGTTTCGGCTAACAGCTCGGCTGTCCATGATGCCTGATCTCGCGAGGTAACTTGCTCTTCTAGGGTCGTCTCATCGGCATCAAACGTTGGGAATCCGGGTGAGGCTGACCACGGTTGAACTGGCTGCGATTTGACAAAGGCGATCGAGGAGTCTGAGAGATCCCCCTCTTCGTCTACAAGCTCAACCTGTTCTGGCAGATGCACTGGAGCGTGAGCCGGGGCATCCAAGCACTTCTCAAGCGCAGCTTTGAATTGCAATGTGTAGCGCTGCTGACGATGCAGGCGCGATCGCAGATCCCGACAGAGGATCTCAGCTTGCCGCGTTCCTTGCAGCTGTTCACTGTAGCGTTGCTGCGTCAGGGCGCATTCCCGCTCTAGCTGGGCAACTTGTTCTTGACTCGATTCAAGCTGAGCGGTGAGGGTTTCGACCAAAATCTGCTGCTTCTGAGCGCTTTGATGAGCGTTCTCTAATTCTTGAAAAAGCTGAGTCAGATGCTCTTGAGCCGTGACTAGCTCTTGAGTACGCTGGACGATCTGCACGTCTTGCTCCCGAATGCGCTGTCCGGCGAAGTCTAAATCTTTGCGGAGTTTAGCAATCAAAGCCACATGCTCGCGCGATCGCTGCTGAGCGCTGGCATACTGCGCGCCTGCTAAGGTTTCTAATCGTTCTGTTTCGCTCTGTCGTAAGATTTCAGAGTGAGCCAAGGCAGCTTCTAAGCTACTAACGTACTCCTGCAACTCCCCATTTTGCCGTTCTAATTCTTGGATACGATCGGCTTTGCCAAGCTCCGACGGATCGGTGGGTTCAGCATAAGGAAGCGCATCGACTGGAATCGCGTCTGGAAAATCCACTGTTGTCCATTCTTCATCGGTTTGGGGCGCGATGGCAGCAATCCCTTCCTCGGTTGGCTGAGAAGCGTCCTGATCCGGATTGGACTCAAACAAATTAGAGGAGTTGTTAGGGATTTCAGCTTCACTCATTGCTTTTAAAACCTAAGAAAATGCGGTGTCCAGGCGAGTAACGAATCTCTACAAGAGACTCAGCTATTAGTTATAGCGACAGTTCAAGAGAATAGAACATATTCTTAAAAAAATCTGTCAAGCTAACAACTAAATTTTGTTAAGCTGGCACTTAAATGTATCAGCAAGCAAAACAATATTAACGGGATTAAAGAACAAATTACGCTTAAACTCTTAAGATTTCCTGATGCATGAAGGCGCGATCGACAAGAGATTGCCGCTGGTCGTCTGAGAGGGCCTCTCCATTCGCATACTCTTCTAGCCACAGTTGGCTAATCTGATTGGCGGTTTGCGGCAATTCTGAGAGTTCGCAGCCTGGTAATTCTAACTGCGTTATCAGTTGACTCACTTTAGGGTCATAGCTGAGAGCAAACGTGCGACATCCTTCTGCGGCTGCCATAATCACGCCATGCAATCGCATTGCGATCGCCATTTCCACACCTCGAAATACCCCTTTTAACGATTGCGGATCGTCGAGCATCAGAATTCGACTTTCTCCGGGCAATTGAGGCTGAATCGTTTGCGCGATCGCCAGATCTTGACTCGCCTGAAAGGGAACCAACAATATACACACCTGAGTTGCTTTCTGAAAGTCGATCAAGGCGCGAGTTAAAAGATGCAATCGATCGGGCGTGAGTAGGGGATGCGATCGCAAGTTCACCGCCACTCGCGGCGCAGGCAAATCCCACAAGCCTTCAACCGGAGTTGACTCCATCGCCCACACCGGATCGGGCGCAAGCAGAAACGGAATCTTCCACTCGTGCAGCAGCGCCGCCGAACCGCGATCGCGCACACTCACTGCCGTACAGTTGCGGAAGACCTGTTTTGCCGACCAGCGATTGAATGAGCGATGAATTGGACCAATGCCCTGCGCCCATGCGATCGTCTTTAGCCCCATAATTTGCGCGATGGCCATCAACCCGGTGTAGTAAACCGGACTCAGCGCACTAGTCGCATCTTGAATCAGACTTCCGCCGCCCCAAATAAACAGATCGGCAGTGCGAAGCGCCCGGATCACGGCTGTGAGAGACTTACGATCGCAGCTTTCAATCCCGTAGCGATCGCGGGTTTGCTCAGGATTACCCGACAGCACCACTGGCTCAACCTCAGGAGGTAACATTTGCAGCAGCGAAGCCAGCAACGCTTCGTCGCCACCATTGCCCATGCCGTAGTAACCACACAAAACAGCCCGCATAATAGAAGGAATAATAGGGTTCCTCAAACCTTACACTATCCTTGATCCCTGTTGTCTAACCTAGTTATCTAAACCTAGTTGTCTAATCCAACGGTTCAACCTTATGCACGCGCTTTCAATTCCAACTTGGGTGATTCATGTTTCCAGCGTCATTGAATGGATTGCGGCAATCTGGCTGATCTGGCGCTATGCCGAGGTCAGTGGCGATTCGACCTGGCGATCGCTCTCGTTTGGAATGCTGCCTGCTTTGGTCAGCGCTATGTGTGCCTGCACTTGGCATTTCTTCGACAATTCTCCGTCTCTCGAATGGCTGGTCACCCTGCAAGCGGCTATGACGGTAGTGGGAAATTGCACCGTTGCGATCGCGGCTTGGTGGATCTGGCGCGGCAGCAAAAAGCTAGAAAAAAGCTAACTTCACTCCTCCTTGCGTCAGCGTTGCCATAAAGCATCCCTCATCCCTCATTCTTTTTCCATGTCCAAAGAATCCCTCTTCGCCCTCTCCCTCTTCCCTTATCTCGCTTTCCTCTGGTTCCTCACTCGCTCTGGCAAAACGCCCAGACTTGCCCTGATTGGCTTCTACATGCTCCTTGTATTTGTCGTTGTCACAATTCCAGCAGGCATTTACGCGAAGGTCGCGTATGGAGAGCAACTCGCTAACATTGATTGGCTCCACGGTGCAGCAGAATTCTTTCTCACGTTGTCTAATATCCTGGTTGTTCTCGGATTTCGGCAAGCCATCATCGACAAAACCCAGTCCTCTGACTCTAAACCCGTTTAATGTCATCCCGTTACACCCTCGCGATTCATACCAGCAGTCCAGATTTAGGATTGGCAATTTCAGATGGTGCAGGAAACCTTCGCCAGCAGGTTTGGCCTTTGGGGCGAGAACAGTCAAATCTCATGCATCATCATCTACAAGCGTTTCTCCAACCTCAAACGTGGGCGGAGTTGAGCGCTCTTGCCGTAGCGATCGGTCCTGGCGGATTTACCGGAACTCGGATCGGCGTTGTGTTGGCAAGAACCTTGGCACAGCAGCTACAGATCCCCTTATTTGGTGTGTCAAGCTTAGCGGCAATTGCTCAGCAAGAAGCGGATCGTTTGTCCCGCCGTGTGCTTCCTTCGGAGTTGCCCTTTGGGCAAATGGCGGTTCAAATGCCTGCCCAGCGAGGACAACTTTTTACTGGGATCTATCAAGTTTCAGATCAGTTCACGGTCATGCAATCTGATGCTGTTATGACTGAAGCAGTGTGGCAAGAAACCTTGGCAACCTTAGAGAAACCCTATCATCTTGTCAAAGCTGAATCGAACCAGGGTGATTACGTCGCCGGTGTTTTAGAACTTGCTCATCGAGCACAAACCGCCGGACATCAGCCAAATTGGTCAGACGTTCTACCCTTCTATGGACAACATCCCATAGAGTAACGCTGAAGAGCAACGCTTACCCATGACCACTCACTCCCTTCAAGCGACTTGGATTACTTCAGAAGCGTTTTATCCCTTTGGGCAACTGATTCGCGCTGCTGACGATGGCGCACCTTATGGCACAAAAGATGCTCAACTGCACCTTCAGAATGGTATTCCTCGGTTTTACATCATGCGTCTGACACGACGCGGTCGCACCTTCGATCGCATCACCCGTCACCAGAAATGTACACAATGTCTCGGTTCATTAGCAGGGAAAGATTGGCTGTTAGCCGTTGCGCCGCCGAGTCATGACAGCCAGCCACCTCTAGACGCGATTACCGCCTTTAGAATTCCGGGGGACTGCTTTGTCAAACTTGAACTGGGTACATGGCACGCCGGGCCGTATTTCGATACCGGCTTTATCGACTTCTACAATCTGGAACTGAGCGATACGAACATCACCGATCACGACACCTGTAATCTTAAAACCGCTTATGGTGCTGCCTTCGAGATTTTGGTGTAACTAAAAAAAGCAAAGCCATCGTATGAGATAACTTTGCTAGATGTGTTGTTGACGTAATGCCAGATCGAAATGCAGTGTTGTAACTGCGGTTAGCCAAGTATTCCAAATGCACTACTCGTGAGCGTATTTGCCTGAACACCAGCCACGATTGCCAGCAATTCATTGGTGCTGCCTGCTTGAATCAACGCATTGCCTGCATTGGTTCCAGTTCCTTGCAGAATCGATAACCGACCAAAGCTCAATCCGCCCGATAAGGCAATGCGATCGCCATCTTCAAAATTGAAATCTTGGATCGTATCGGTTCCGGAGTTTTCGGCTAACACAAACAGATCTGCCCCCATGCCGCCCACGAGGATATCCGCTCCAACGCTACCAAACAGCAGATCGTTTCCAGCGCCGCCTCGGATCAGATCGTCTCCGCTCAAGCCGTTAATGGCGTCGTCGCCTCCTTGGGCGTTGATCACATCATCCGATTGGCTCAAGCCCATCACAACGTTGTCTAAATCATTGAGGAACGTGACACTGTTGCGATTGAAGATGCTGTTTCTGACTAGATCAGCATCGAACACATCGAAGCTATCTTTTATCTGAGTTTGTCCTTCAAACAATAGATTGCCTAAATCAAGCGTTGCACCAGTCGATTGGCTCAGGTTATCTAGGTCATCGAGTTTGAAGTTCCGTAGAATCGCACCAGTTGCCGCAACACCCTCAAAGCTGATGGCTAAGTCATCCCCAATTTGGGTCAGCAGCAAATTTTGAGCCGTCAAATCCGTTCCGCTAAATTTCAGCGTATCTGCTTCTGCAATTGCGCCTTCAGACGGTGCAACGCCACGACCCACACCGCCAAAGTTCACGCCTGCCAAAACCCCTTCACCTTGTTTAACCTCGACTGTTTCCTGCCCACCCTGACCATCAACTACCTCAGAAAAGCGAGTTCCAAACAGGGTTTGGTACATTAAGCGATAAATTTCGGTGTTGTCTAGCGTGCTTGGCAGTTTGTCGGCATTGAGTCCATAGGTTTTAGACACAATGCTGCCCGGAAAATCGGGCGTACCCGCCCAGGCGACCGCAAAATTTCCCATCGGACCATCCAAGCTATCCATTGCCGTCAATGACTGCCAAGGATTATCAGGACTTGCCGTGCTGCCGTTCGCACCATCCAAGAAATTCTTCGTGTTAGAGGTCGTAGGATTGACGTTAATAAATGGCACTTCTGCTTCCGTATCACCCAAGGCAGGGGTTGTAATGGCATTGCCAGAAGGACGAGTGTAAGGGGCAAACTGAAAGACTTGCAATCCACCTGCGTCGCTATCGGCGGCAGTAACCACTAGCGTGTTTGGGTCTTGCGTATCGACATAATTTTTGGCAACCCCGATCGCGGCATCTGCCCGGCGCAACCCTTCGATCGTTCCGGCGGCGTTATTGTTATTGCCGAAGTTATCGGTGCCTTCCTCTTCGACGACAGCAAAGAATCCATCAGAATCACGTTTAAGAATTTTGAGCGATGCGTCTAGCATTTCCGCAACAGTTGGCGCAGTCGCAACATAAAGCGGGCTTGGGTTAGCGGTATTTAATCCCAGTTCTTCTTCTGTGCGATCATCAAATGTATGATTTGCCGCAAACACACCCATTAACTTTTCGGGCGGAGTTGCACCCTCTACCGCTGCGTTCATCTCGTCTTCGGTGTACACCACCGTGTAGCCTAGGGACTTGGCTAAATCAATCAGATTCGTGCTGGGACGATCAGCAGGATCGTCATATTCAGCGTCAATTTCAGAGGTGACGTGAACTCCCGTTGTGCCTTTCGGAAGCAAGTAAACTTCACCGCCTGCCATGATCACATTCACACCAGAGCGAATCACCTGCTCGGCAATTTCTGCTGTCTTGTCCCGCGCCCGCGTATCATCCCCCAAGCGATTGGTGGTTTTCGCCGCAAAAGCAGCCGATCCGGGTTCGCCGATGTGACCCGATTGCAGCAGCGCCGTGGCTTTACCGGATGCGATCGCTTCATCCAAAATCGTCATCCCCGTCTTTCCAGACAACGGCACGACTGGATTGTTGCTTTTATCTAACCCAAAGGATTCAGCAAACACCTTGACCCCATTGGCATGGGTCACTGCACCCGCGTTAGAGGTTCCGGTCAACTGGTCTTCCATGTGTCCGAGGTAAACCCCAGCGTTCGACATCGTATCCCAGTTCAGTCTGCCATCGGGTCCTTGATCAATGTTTCGTAGCGCCATATAGTGCGACGGGCTGGTTCCATCGGGATGGATGAAAATGACATTTCCCGTCTCTTGGGTTGCAGCCGGGGCAGGCGTCGGAGCCGGATTGCGCGCCGCTAGTTCTGTCTCGAACAGCGTTTCATACATCAACTCATATATGCCCGTGTTGTCTACTGTAGCGGGCAGCTTTTCTGAGTTGAGTCCGTGCGCTTTAGACACGATCGACCCGCTAAAGTCTGGTGTACCTGCCCAACCGACGCCAAACGAGAAGCGATCTCCACTAGCATCGGGCACAGAAACAAAAGGTTGAGTGTCGGCTCCGGTTTGACCATCTAGCGGCGCAGAACGGCTAGGGGGATCTGTTGGTGTAGTTGGATTGACCTCAATCGTGCCAACAGTTTCAGCGCGAATCGGATCGCGCACCTGCAAGCCACCAGCATCGCTATCTGCCGCCGTTAAGAGCAGAGTATTGGGATAGCGATCGACAAAATCTAACGCCACCCCGATCGCCGCATCGGCTCGCCGCAATCCTTCGATTGTTCCAGCCGCGTTATTGTTGTTTCCAAAATTATCCGTTCCTTCTTCTTCAACGATCGTGAGTGATCCGTTGCTAAAATTCGGATGTTTTTCTGACAGTTTTTGTGTGACCTCTAGCATTTCCGCAACGGTTGGAGCCGTGGGAACATAAAGCGGAGTCGCATCGGGTTGACCCAGTTTTAGAACCTCTTCAGGCCGATCGTTAAAGGTGTGAAACGCTGCAAACACACCTAACACTTTTTGGGGAGGCGTCGGATTTTTGGCAGGATCGAGCAAGTCAAATAGCTGCTCTTTTGTATAGACGACGGTATATCCCTTATTTTTGGCTAACTCAATTAAATTTTCTGAGGGACGACTGACGGGATCAACGCTCCGCGCATCCAATTGAGCTGCCGTTTCATGGAAGCCGTCTGTGCCAACTGGGAGCATGTGAAGTTCACCGCCGCCCATAATGAAATCTACGCCAGATTCAAGCACGTCTCGCGTGATGTCTGCAAGTCGCTGCCGGGGCGGAATCCGCCGCCCATCCACTGTAATTTCTTCAACTTTAGAGACAAAAGCTGCCGTTCCGGGTTCTGCCATGAATCCTGATTGCAGCAGCGCCGTTACTTTGTTTGCATCAACGGCTTCATCCACGATCGTTTTACCAACACTACCGGATAACGACTGGACGGGAGAATTATCCGCATTTAGTCCAAACGATTCTGCGTAAACTTTTGTTCCGGTTGCGTGAGTGACTGCGCCTGCATTGGAGGTGCCGCCAAGCTGATCCTGCATGTGCCCCAAATAAACACCCGCATGATCCAGTTTGTCCCAGTTGAGGCGTCCGTCAGGACCTTGCTCAATAAATCGGGCAGCCCCAAAGTGAGATGGACTCGCTCCGTCGGGGTGAACGAAAATAACGTGATTATTTGACATGATTTTGCCCAACAAAAAGTACTGCGAAAGGAGCAACAGTGCAGTTCACAATGCGAAAAGCTAGATTGGTCAATGAGTTACTTCAGCAGAAGAGTTGCTGAATGAGCCAATATTCATTCAGCGTTGTGCGTCAAACTCAGTAAGAATTTCACAGTTCCCTATTAGGCTCACATCCAAAGGTTAAGAGGCAGTACTAGGTTGAGTTAAGAGTTGAGCAAGTGCTGTAAGGTAACGCTGCCTTATTTAAAATTGTGGATCAAATATAGATTTTCCATTCATAGCAGAATTGCTCGGATTGGGGCTGAGAGCAAAAGGCACAACCGTAGACCAAAGAGTTCTAAATGTTGTTTAAGCAATATAAGCTCCTATCATTCAAGGAATAGGAGCATTCAAGGAATAGGAGCATTTATAAAGCGAATTTTGGCAACTCACGCGATCGCGTGAGTTGCGCCAGCAAATGCAGCACGTTAATGGATTATTTCGCGATGTGCCTTTCTAGAACCCGTTCTACAGGGGTTGTACATCAGCCAATTCTAATGCCAGTCGCTTCAACAGTATCTGTACCGTTCACACTCATCGCAATTTTGGTCAATTGCGTTAGAACCTGCGAATGCGGCAGGCGTCCCATTAAGATTACTACTCGCCCGCGCTGCGTCACCCGCAAATCTTCGATCTCTGCGACCGCAACACTCTCTCGAAAGGCTGCCAAAACCCGCTTTGACAAACCATTGTGATCATATTCCCCATTCAGCCCAATGCGTTCGGGTGGAATTGTGCTGAATAGAGCATACGGCATTTCTTTCACCGTCGAGGGTTGGTTAGGTCTAGAGGGCGGTCTTTCATCCAGCGGTCTTTCATCCAGCGGTCTTTCATCCAGCGGTCTTTCACCCAATGGAGTTGGCATCTGCACCGAAGATTTCATAACGCTCCGCGAAGAAAAGGTAGAAGTTCTCTTTATTAGAAATTTATAAAAGAGTTTCGACAATCTATCTCAAGGCAGAGGTTATTTTTAGTATCAAATCTAACAAATGCTAGAAAGGTCACTAACGGTATTGCAAAACACAATCAACCACCATGCTTTTCTCGATCACGAGAGATGCACAGCAGCGATTGGTTTGGCTAAATTCCAAAGGATCGCGGAAGGAACGATATCGAAATTAGATTGTAAGTCAGGACACTATAAAACTCCAGAATTTGAAACTGGACGTTACTTCTAGCAATCAATTGCAATTGTTTTAGCGAATGACCTGTTTCATGTAGTTCCCCCATAACTGAGCAGCGATACCGCTATTCCCGTTCGTAGAGGTGTTCTTGTCATTCCCTAACCAAATTCCTGTTACAATTTCACGATTTGGTATGTACCCAACAAACCATAAATCTATATTGTCATTTGTTGTTCCAGTCTTGCCTGCCTCTCCCAAGCCGAGAGCAGCATTTTGCCCGGTTCCAGAGCGCACCACGCCTTGCAACATAGAAGTCATCGTATTAGCAACGTCCGCTGGAATCGCTTGAATGTTATTCTCTCCGTCTTGATCCGCGCGGTAAATGATTCGACAGGTGCTAAGGTCTTCTCGCGTTTTACAGTCGCTACTGTCGAGAATGCGCTTAATCGTGTGGGGCCGATTTCGCACACCCTGGTTTGCCAAAACGCCAAAAGCCCCGGTCAGTTCCAACGGAGTGACTTCACTTTGTCCTAAGACGAGTCCGGGCACGGGATTTAGATCCGACCGAATGCCCATCTTACGAGCCATATCGACGACTTGGTTAAGTCCGACTTCCTGAGCGACGCGCAGCGCAATCACGTTCTCCGATTGGGCAACCCCAGTCGCCATGTCCAAGCTACCGCCGCCAGTCCGACAGCCATCAAATGTGCTGCCACCCCATGAGAGCGGGGCACAGGAAAACGTCGCACTGGGAGGAATGCCTTGAGCGATCGCACCGGTGTAGGCAAAAATTTTGAAGGTTGATCCTGGCTGACGCTGGGCTTGAGTTGCCCGATTGAATTGGCTTTCTTCATAGTCTACGCCGCCGACTAGTGCCATCACCTCGCCTGTTTTCGCATTCAGGGTGACTAAGGCTCCTTGCGAAAATCCGGCGCTACTGCCTTGAGTCTCGACCGTGTTGCGTAGGTTACTTTCGGCGGCAGTCTGCATTCGCTTGTCGAGTCCGGTTTCAACAATGAAATTGCCTTCTCTTGCCAAATCCCCACCAAGCAACTCTTCTAACTCGTCAAACACCGCGCTGTAGTAATAGGGCGCGATCGTACTGGTTAATTCTTGGCGAGCTGCCGGACTGATTTCTAGCCGCGATCGCCGCGCCCGCTGCGCCTCTTCTTGCGAAACCATACCTAGCTCTGCCATCCGCGTAATTACGCCATCGCGCTTCTCGATCGCACTTCTATAGCTCCGAACCGGGTTAAAGCTGTTGGGCGCAGGCAGAATTCCGACCAGAGTGGCCGCTTCAGATAGATCGAGATCTTTGGAGGACTTGCCAAAGTAAAACTGGGCCGCATCTTCAAATCCGTAGATGCCGCTACCTAGGTAAACCCGATTGAGATAGGTCAGCAGCAAATAATCTTTGCTGTAGACCGTCTCCAACTTGAGCGCAACGATCGCTTCTCGGAGCTTGCGACCTGCAGAATCCTGTCGCCCTACATAACTGAACGTGTTTCGCGCGAGTTGCTGCGTTAGGGTACTGCCCCCTTCTCGAATCTCGCCGCCTTTGATATTGGTGACTAAGGCTCGACTTGTACCGATCGGATCGATGCCAATGTGCCAATAGTAGCGAGAGTCTTCAGACGCCATTACAGCCTTGGGCAAGTAGGGCGAAAATTCCCGCAGGTTTTGCATTTCTAAGTGGCGTTGGGTGCGCGGCGTTCTCAATGGTTCACCATCTTTAGACGTCACCACCACGGGGCCTTGAACCGAAACGGGCAGTGGGTAAACCGAAAATTTCTGCCATTCAACGCCAATAATCAACGCGGTTAGAGCTGAAACGGCTGTTACCCCATACAAGGCATAGCGCACTGCTTTGAGATACCAGGGAATTGGATCTTTGAACTCAAGGCGAACGGCGGCGGCGAGTTCTGGTGGCCCTAAGGTCAGCACATCACCGTTGTAAAGGGTTTTAGAGCGGAGTCGCCGCTTACCGCGATAGATGCCATTGGTAGACTCTTCATCGCGGATCAAGAAGCGCGATCGCATCGGGATGCCCAAAAACTTGCGCTTGCGATCGCGCTTCACCACTAGATGCGTCTGACTCACGACCGGATTTCGCACCACAATGTCACACGACTTGGAACTACGCCCCAACACGTAGCGATCGCCCAGTAACGGAAAAACATCTGCGGTTGGCGCGTCTGCATCCTGCACCAAAAGCTCTGGTACACGGGCGTTAGGCTTAATCTTGAGACGAGAGAAGTTGATTCTTGTCAGCGTCGTCTTGACTGCCTGAGTCATCGTACCCAGCAGCGTTTTCGATGCCTTGCGCGAATTTCCAGCAGGGGGGCGGGGGGGTAGCGGTGGTTGAGTCATGCGATATCGAGCAGCAGTACTGCGTTCCATTCTAAAGGAGGAGACAGACGAAGCATCGCCCTCCGTCTCCTCTGAGTATCTCTGACTACCGTTTGAAGGGGTCGTGTTCCGCCAAAATTTTCTCTAGTTTTGCTTCATCGACTCGCGAGATAAATCGTTTTGATTCGTGAACGTCGCGTACCGTCTTGGACAAGCTGAACGTAGAGGTAATCGAAAACACCGTTCCCATGCCTACATAGGACTTAACCCAGCCATCCACAGGCAGGCAAAAGATGCCAGCGGTGGTTGCCGAAACTGAAATTACGAATGCTGCCCACGATTGAACAATCCAGGCATTGCTGTGGGTTTGGGGAGCGGTATCAAGTTTCTGCATATTAACCTCAACGAGAAAAGGGAATTGTGTTTTCACAATATCAGTTAATTCGTATACGAAGTAATTTAGGTAGACACTCCACAAAGCGGCTTGAAAACGCACAATTTGAAACCCGGACAATTAAAATTTTGGACGAAAACGAGTGCCTATTTAATCACTTTGCATAGTTCAAAATTTCCGTCGTGTAAAGCTTTGATGAATTTTAAAGACCTTGCAAATAACGAATGATGAGTAGCGATCGCTAACTTTATTCAGGTCTCCTAACAAACTTGTTAGACAGGTAGATGTTGTCTGACTAAACTAGTAGTGAAGATTCGTGTGTAACGTTTCGCAATACTCCTCTGTTGTGCCCTTTGTCCTACTCTCTTCTGAACTCATTATGATTAACTCAACTCAGCCTCATCGGGTCGTCATTATCGGCGGCGGCTTTGGCGGACTCTACGCCGCCAAAGCCTTTGCCAAGTGCGCCAACGTCGAAGTGACTGTGATCGACAAACGGAACTTCCACCTGTTCCAGCCGCTCCTCTACCAGGTAGCCACTGGAACACTGTCTCCAGCCGATATTTCGTCTCCCCTACGATCGATTCTCAGTCAGCAGAAAAATGCACGCGTCTTGATGAAAGAAGTCGTAGATATCGATGCCGAGCAGCAAGCGGTAATTACGTCAGAGTCGGTGATCCCGTATGACACGCTGATTGTGGCAACCGGAGTGAGCCATCACTATTTTGGCAACGATCAGTGGAAAGAGTCGGCTCCGGGTCTCAAAACTGTAGAAGATGCGCTCGAAATTCGCCGCAAAATTTTCGTCGCGTTTGAAGCAGCAGAGAAAGAAACCGATCCCGAAAAGCGTAAGGCACTGCTGACGTTTGTGATTGTCGGTGCAGGCCCGACGGGTGTTGAACTAGCAGGCGCGATCGCAGATCTGGCATACAGCACTCTGAAGCATGATTTTCGCACGATCGATACTCGTGAAACCCGCGTGATGCTGCTAGAAGGACTCGATCGGGTCCTGCCTCCCTTCGCCCCCGATCTTTCTGAAAAAGCCAAAGAAGCGCTGACTCGCCGTGGCGTCACCGTGTCAACCAGCACGCGAGTCACTCAGATTGAAGCCAATGCTGTCACGTTCCAGAAAGGCGAAACAACAGAAACGATTGCCGCACAAACAATTCTTTGGGCAGCAGGCGTGAAAGCGTCCTCGATGGGACGAGTGCTAGAGCAGCGTGCAGAAGCTTCGCTCGATCGCGTCGGTCGGGTCATGGTCGAGGCCGATTTGAGTTTGCCAAAGTATCCCAACATTTTTGTGATTGGCGACCTAGCGCACTTTAACCATCACGACGGAACGCCGCTCCCAGGAGTCGCCCCGGTCGCGATGCAGGAAGGAGACTACGTAGCGCGGCTCGTTCAAGCCCGACTGCAAAATCGTGCTATCCCTGGATTTGTCTACCGAAACGTGGGCAGCCTAGCCGTGATTGGACGTAATGATGCCGTCGTCGATCTAGGATTCATTCGATTCTCCGGCTTTATTGCTTGGTTTGTCTGGATCGTCGCGCATATCTACTACCTGATTGAGTTCGATAACAAACTTGTCGTGATGGTGCAGTGGGCGTGGAATTATGTCACCCGCAAGCGAGGGGCTAGACTCATCACCGGTACAGAGCTTGAAGAATTAGAGACAAAGCCAGTCTCAGAACCTGATAAATCTCCGATTAAGGTGTAGAGGAAGTAGGGCAGACAAGGAAATATGAGTAGGAGTGGGGAATGAGGTGACTCATTCCTACTCATATCTTTTTCTTGTGTCCACTATGTATGATCCCGTATCGCCTGCTCAACAGTTCTTTCAGCAAGGAGTCCGACTCGCGAAGGCTGGGGTTTACGAGGACGCGATCGCGCTCTTTCAAAAAGCGTTAGAGCGGGAGGCAACATCCTATGAAACTTGGTACGAATGCGGCAAAGCCCTACACGCACTAGAACGATATGAAGAGGCTGTCGAAAGTTTTGCAGAGGTTCTCACGCTCAAACCCGACTATGCTCCCGCTTGGAACAATCAAGGCATCGCGTTAGCGCGGTTAGCCCGCTATGACGGAGCGGTTGCCAGCTATGATCGGGCGATCAAGATTTTCCCGCGCAACTACAAAGCTTGGTACAACCGAGGGAATGCCTTGATGCGGCTTAATGCTAACTATGAAGCGCTGCAAAGCTACGAACAAACCCTAAAACTCAAGCCAGACTATGCTAGAGCCTGGTACAACCGGGGTATTGTTCTGACGCATTTTCAGCGCTTCGATGATGCGATCGCCAGCTATGCTCGTGCGTTATCCTTCCGTCCTCATTTTTCGGCGGCACACTACAACCAAGGCAACTTACTCTACCGAACTGAACGGTATGCAGAAGCGTTGCTCAGCTATGAGCGCGTGTTAGAGATTCGTCCGACCCTGTATGAGGTTTGGTATAACCAGGCAAATGCGTTACACAAGCTAGGATTTGATGAGAAAGCCCTGTTCAGTTATGACAAGGCGTTGGAGTTGAGGCCGGGTGCGTGTGAAATTTGGTGCAGCCGCGCGACTGCTTTGGATGCTCTTGGTCGGTATGCCGAAGCCACTACGAATTTCCGTCGTGCCGTTGAGATTAAACCTGATTTTTATGAAGCGTGGTACAGCTTTGGCAGCAGCTTTCATCGACGCGGGCAGTACGAAGCCGCGATCGCGCAATATGACAAAGCGATCGCCATCAAATCCGATTTTGCAGAAGCGTGGAGCAATCGTGGCAATGCCTTGAGAAAAATGGGGCGCTACCAAGATGCGATCGCCAGTTTTGATGCCGCCCTGAAAGTTAGCCCTAACGCAAACCGAACTTGGTATCGGCGGGGACGGACCTTAGCTCATCTAGGCAATAGTGAAGGCGCGATCGCTAGCTATGACAGAGCGTTGAAAATCAATCCAAATGATGCCAAAGCTTGGTACAGTCGCGGTGTTGAGTTGAGCCGTTTGGGTCGGCACGAAAGCGCGATCGCAAGTTACGATCGTGCGATCACACTTAATGAGAGGCTTGTAGATGCAAAATCTCGACGCTCTGCATCTGTTAAAGCTTTAAACGCTGACTCAAAGAATTTATAACAAATACTATAACTACAAAAATTCGCAGTTCGCCGGTTACATTAAGCCACTAAAATCAACAGCTCAACGAACAACAAACTACGAATTACGCTTAGGGGTTATTGAAGCGAAACATCAATAAAACTACGCCTTGTCAACAGCGTCTTTCACAGCATCTTTTGCATCTTCTGCTGTATTACGAACTTCAGCTTCACCTTGCTTCGCTTTGCCTGCCATCTTGTCAGCTGGGTCGCCAGTAACATTACCCTTAGCTTCTTGTGCCATACCTTCGACATTCTTGGCAGCAGCTTTAGCTTTATCTTCTAAACTCATGATTTTACTCCTTAATTCCTTAATGTTTTGACTGGACGCGTAAATCGCATCGCTTTATTTAACTGTATTCAGCATAACTAAATGCTTTTACACCAGCATCTAACAGAAGACACACTCTTAGTCGAATTTCTAATTTTGTTTCTCTGCCTAAAGACTCAATAAAGCATTACACTGGGCTATTTTGAGCCAAAAAAACTTCTGATTAGAGTTTATAAAAACCAACGTTTCTCATTTTGTAAAGAACAGATAAAAAGTATTGGGCATCGCTTCGATCAAAGGGTTTGAATTATGAATTGCTCAACACTAACTCGTGTTGCCACATCCACTCTCAAATACTAACTCCTTTAAACTGTGGGCATCGTTAGTAAAAACGTTATGCTCCGTTCGCTCAATCTTCAGCAGAAGTTGCTCTATAGCTGCACCTCTGCTGGAATCAATCTGATAAATACTACCGTTGCCACTTGGCTTCTTTACTTTTATGCCCCTCCACCCAACTCTGGTCGCCCTCAATATCTTTCTGTCAGCTTGGTTGGCGTCTTGCTGACAATCGCTCAGTTATGGAATGCCGTGATTGATCCATCTATTGGATATTGGAGCGATGTTAGTCGTACCCAATGGGGACGGCGGCGACCCTTCATGGCGTTGGGAAGCCTTGTAACGGCTGTAGCGCTTTTGCTCTTGTGGACACCGCCGACTGCACAATCGGGGTTGCTCAACGCCATTTACTTTTTGCTGGTGACGATCGCGTTCTATACCGGGCTGAGTTTGGTTGGTGTTCCCTACGATGGTAGCTTGGCAGAAATGGCGACTACTCCTGCCGAGCAAGTCAATTTAAGTATGTGGAAGAATGTATTTGGTATCATCGGCGTCCTGTGCAGTGCCGTCATCGCCAGCGTTTTATATAGCCGTTGGGGCGCGATCGCAATGAGCGTGGTGATGGGTGCGGTTTGGTTAGCATCAGTGGGACTGTCGCTACTGGTCTTACGTGATCGCATCCTTCCTGTTACCCAAAGTTTGAGCTTTCGGCAAAGTATTGTTATCACCTTGCAGAATCGACAGTTTTTAATTCTATGTGTCTCCACGATCGTTGTGCAGACGGCTTACGCGATGCTGCTGTCGAATCTGCCCTACTTTGTGACGCTGATTGTTCGTCAGCCGGAACCAACGGTGGGCAGGTTCCAAGGAATTGTAGTTGTTGCGATGCTGATTGCGGCTCCGATGTGGAATTGGCTGAGCCAGTTTTATCCCAATCGGCGGTTACTGTTGGTTACCATGCTGGGATTAGCAACGAGCAGTGTCCTGCTGGCAGGAGTTGGAGTGTTGCCGGGAGTCGCGCTTCAGGTTCAAGCCGCGATCGCACTTGCACTCATTGCTCCTTTTCTCGGTGGCTACTTTGTGTTGGTGTACGCGCTCATGGCAGCCGTGGTTGAGTATGACGAATGGCTGACGCAGCAGCGTCGAGAAGCCTTTCACTACAGCGTTTTCTCTCTCTCAGCAGGAATAGGAGTTTCTTTATCATCGCTAGTGATAGCGCCCATTTTTTCACGGTATGGGTATACGGTAGAGCAGCCGCTGGGGGTGCGGGTTGTGTTTCTAGCCGCCGCTATTCTAGTTGCACTGGGTGCGGTTGTGTTTTTGGGATACCGCTTGGGAGACACGCTCTCCGAAATGCAATAGAAAGACAGGATTAATTGCATCCGCCGCTATGCAAAATCTCCGATTTTTTCGAGAAATCGGAGATCTGGATAAGCTATTCTTTGAGTTCACGGACTTAAACTTGCAGCATCATAGGGTAGATTTTCACAACTGGCTTGAAAGCGCTAGAGGTCGCTTTCGTAAGTGATGAGCTTTAAATGCTGAGCATTGACAATAAATTCTTTTGCTAACAAATACCCTGAGATTGTCCAAGTTTGATATTTTCTCGCTTCTTTGCCAATCAAACGTCCATCTGGGCCGTCATAGTATTCGGGCCAATCATCGAGCAGCAGACGACGCTCCGCAATTGCGATCGCATGATGTGCCAATTCTGCCCGCTCCATTTTTCGAGCCGCTGCCGCCAACATCCACAGCAACACGGGCCAACTTCCACCATTGTGATATGACCACGGGCGATTTTTTGGATCGGCTCCCGTCACGGTTCGCCATTCTCGGTCTTCCAATACTGGGTAGCATACCTTCATCGGCATTTGACCGACCAGATCGCTCCATCGCAGCTCAATCAGATTCAAAATGCGCTGCGATTGCGACTCGTCAGTTAACGATCCCATAATCGCCATCAAGTTACCCAACGCAAAAAACCGACAATCCAATTGAGACGGACCTAGATTACCCGCCAGGTAGCCTCCTGCTTCGGGCAGCCATTTTGCCAGCCAGTAGAACGGAATCGAATCAGAGTAAAGGTTAAATTGGTTCAGTGCTTCTTCACCATATTCCTCAACCCGATAGCGGTAAATCACATTTAAGCGCTCCGAGTCTAGCCAGTAATTGTCCCGTAGTTGCATTCGCAGCGGACGCAACCGGCTGTGGATTGCTCGTATCATGGCTTGATTTTGCGGATTGGGCAGCAGGAGTTCGAGACTGGCGCGGAGCGCAAAGTAGAACAGCGACTGAATCTCGATCGGGTGCCCATACAACCCCATGCGCCGATCAATCATCGTGGCTCCATCGGGAACCAACATCATCGGGTACATATCAAATCGATTGACCAGACACAGTTCGAGAATGAGGCGAATTCCTTCTTGAACATCGTCTCGTTGACCGAGAGTTGTATCTTGAGTCGAAATCACGTAAGCGCGCAGTAGAATGATCCACCACAGGCAAGCGTCTGCTGGAGCAACTCGCCCGATCGCATGATCACCAAAATCAGCTTTGAGATATTCCTTCCCATTAATGGACTGAATCTTGAAACTAGCAGGCATCAGCCCGCGGCTGGGTCTCAGACAGTCAAGCTGAGTTGTTTTCGGCTGTAGTTTCAGTGTGGCTTCTAAGAAATTGCGAACAATCTCTGGTTTGCCTCGAATCAGAAACAGCAGTGCCGAGGAAATGAAGTCTCGAACAAAACACTGATCGTAATTTAGGGCAATAATATCTGGGTCAGACGCTGCGATCGTGCCAACGGGCTGTCCTTGATAATAAATAATCGACTTTTCCAGTGCATCCCACGCTTTTTCTGCAAGTTCTTGGTTGCTCAACGCTCCGCCCTCGTCTAAAGACAATGAATCAGGCTCTATGGTAGATCAATCCAACAAGGCTAGGAATGAATGCCATTAAACGCTCACACTGTTCTAATACCGACTGTTCTATGCGTATGAACACAAAAAATTGAGCATCCAAATTTCCAATTGCTTAAAAAAATCAAAGATGTTCGCATCTACAAACTGTCCATAACTTGGACATCTTGTGAACCATCAGTTGAGCAAATATGAGAGAGAAAGCTGATCTTATCGTGCTGTCTTACCTTGTAATATTCGATACTTCTAGACCCAAGCTGAACAATAGTACAAACACACAAGCATAAACTGGACAAAGTTTTGTTTGTATAACTTTACGACTAATCTGCTCTCATTTTCTACGTATTAAAAAATTAGTTAAAGAAGCGACAACTCCAAAGATTTCTTTAATAAACTTTGCTTGCTTGAGAAATACTATTTCCTTACTCCATTCACTTATCCTTCGCCAATCATATTCATCGCTTCAATCCCTCGTAGTGTTAGTCTTACCGCGTTGAAGTCTTTTCTAATTGGATGTCTACAGGCTGGCGCTGGGGTATTTTAGCGACAAAGGTTGTTCCTACGCCCACTTCACTCTCGACAGTGATTTGCCCACCGTGCAAGTCCAAACATCGTTTTACCATCGTCAGCCCTAACCCAGTGCCAGGAATTTTACCCACGTTATTCGCCCGTTGAAAAGGCTCAAATAAATGCTTTTGAGCGTCAGGAGGAATTCCAATTCCGGTGTCTCGAACTTGTAACATGACCTGTCCAACGGTACAGGAGAGGTCAAAATAGACCGGGCTACCTTGAGGGGAATATTTGACTGCGTTTGAGATCAAATTTGTGAGAATGTGTCTGAGAAGCTTTTGATCCAGGCAAGCATTCTCACAGTCACCTTGTTTATTGAACAAGATAGGGTGGTTTAACCCTGTGCTGAATTGGATTTCCTCTAGTAAACCTTGACAGAACTGCTCCAAATCTAAAGGGGCTGGATCAAACTTCAAGCTTCCGCCTTCGACTCGACCAATGGCCAATAAATCGTTCAACAGTTGGTCCATAGACCGGACTGATTGTTGAATCATGTATAAGAACTCGCGTCGTCGTTCTTCAGTTAAATTGTGATTTTCATGCTCAAGTAACTGAGCACAACCCAAGATAGATGTCATCGGGCCTCGGATTTCATGAGCTGCCATCGACCAAAACCGAGATTTTAGTTCGCTCAACTCTTTTTCTTTCTCTAAAGCAACGCGAATGGCGGTTTCTGACAATTGGCGGCGCAGGGCAACTTCGATCGCAACATGTAAGTCCCGCTCATCAAACGGTTTCACGATATACCCAAAAGGTTCTGTCGCTTTCGCTCGTTGTAGTGTGGCTTCGTCGGCATAAGCCGTTAAATAAATGACAGGCGTATTAAAATCAGCTCGAATTTGTTCTGCAGCTTCGATGCCATCCATTTGACCTTTTAGGCGGATATCCATTAAGACTAAATCTGGTCTTAATTCTGCGACCTTTTCAATGGCTTCTTCTCCAGAGGCAACCGATGCGGGTACGACATACCCCAACTTCTTTAATCGCTTTTCGATATCTCGAGCAACGACTCTTTCATCCTCAACAACTAAAATTTTTTCAGTAGCCATTTATTATACCTTTCCTGTATTTTCTAATTCTGAGAATTTAATCGTAAAGGTCGTTCCTGCCCCTTCTGCCTGATCGAGGTCGATCGTGCCGTCTAGTTGCTCAGTGAAGATACAGACTAATTCTAAGCCGAGTGATTCTGTGTTACGAAAGTCTAGTTCTGACGGAAAGCCAATCCCATTATCTCGAATAGTTAATATAAATCGATTGTCAGCAGCAGGGGAAATCTCAACAAGGATTTCATTTTCTGAGGTTGGGGTTGGAAAGGCATGTTTCAAAGCATTGGAAACTAATTCATTGATAATCAATCCACAGGGAATGGCCGTATCAATATTGAGGTGAACACCTGCCGCTTGGGTGCGTAACGTTGCTGCCTGTGAATTTGCCGCATACGATCGGAGCAAATTGTCTGCCAAGTCACGAACGTATTCATCAAAGTTGATTTTGAGTAGATTACTTGATTGATGCAGCTTTTCATGAATCAGTGCCATTGAACGGATCCGATTTTGGCTGTCCTTAAACAGTGTGAGGACTCTTTCATCCTTGATGTAGTCGGATTGAAGTCTCAAGACACTCGAAATCACCTGTAGATTGTTCTTGACCCGGTGGTGAATCTCTTTCAATAGGGCTTCTTTTTCTTTCAGCGATAGCTTTAATTGCTCCTCCGTGCGCCTGCGCTCCTTAAGTTCGTTCTGGACTTGCTGATACAGTTCAGATTGCTGAATCGCGATCGCCATGTGAGTGGCGAGTTGCTTCAGTAGCTCAACTTCAAAGGAATGCCATCGCCTTGGTCCAGAACAGTGATAGGCACACAATAACCCCCACAGATGTTCCCCTTGCAGAATTGGTACGACTAAGCTTGCCCGGATATCGTATATGACCAGAATGTCGATATGACACTGAGTTAAACCAGCGGTGTAAATATCCTCACAAACCTGAGTCCGCCCTTCTTTATAGGCTTGGGCATAGTTTTGTCCAAAGCACGTATCCCGAACGCTGCTGTTGAGCGCAGGTCTCCAACCGTTCTCGACCGACTCGACCACAGTCGTACCACTCCAGTCTGGATGGAACTTGTAGATAATCACCCGGTCGGTTTTGAGGAAGTGTCGGACATCCTCTACGCTCCTCTGGAGGATGTCATTTAGGTTAAGGGATTCCCGGATATGTAGCGCCATCCCTGCTAGAATCTGGCTGCACTGCAGTTGTTCCAGCAAGCCTACCGGATTCTCTAGCAACTGCAGGTCTAGCTCTGGGCGCTGGTCTTGAGTGGATTGGGATCTTGAGGTCTCAAACTGCTTAATCGATCGCTGCAGTTGTTCCACGATGCTCTGCATCTCGCTTAGGTCTAAAGTTTCTAGAAAACTCGTCGGTGAGACAACTCCTAAAAGGTCTCCCTGGTTTCCGTACACTCCAAACCGCTGCACTTTTGTTTGCTGCATTTTCCAGTAGGCAACTAATACCGACTCTGAGGAGGCAAAGTGCAGGAATGGAGCGCTCATCACCGTCTCGGCTCGTATCTGCGATAAATCTAGCCCTAATGCCCAAAGTTGAAGAACATGCCGCTCTAAAATCAGTCCCACGGGTTGAGAGCCATTCTGCGTATCGTCTGTTGCCGTTAGCACAACACAATCCACCTGATGGTCAACCATGAGTTGGGCCAACTCGAGAACTGTCATTTTTGCAGGTGCTTGAACCACTGGCGAAGAAACAATCTCTGCCAACTGCTTTGATTTCAGTAATTCATCTAGTTGTAAGACACTACGAAGACTGGCTGGGGTAATGATGCCGAGCCATTGCTCGTGTTCATCAACTACAGGAAGATGATGAATTCGATGCTGACGCAGTTGAGATAGGGCAGTAAAAGCGTTTTGATCCTCAGATTGGGTTAAGGCAATTACAGGTCGCCGCACACCGTCAGCGACTGTTACCGCTGTTAAATCTCGCCCTGAGACAATTGCCCGTAGTGCGTCTCTTTCGGCAAACACCCCCAGAAGCCGCGCTCCTTCCACAATGAGAATGCCACTCGCTCTTGCTTCGCTCATCAATATGGTATTGAGCGAGAGTTCCAAACCCGGAAGAACGCAACTGCTTTGCGCTTTGCTCATCATTGCGATCGCGTTGCTTAGAGACGTATCAAGAGACACGGTCAGCGGGCGTCGATCAATTACAGGGTCTAAAGATAGGAAAGGGGCTGATGAGTTTTGCAAGTGCATGGAGACGATAAATTTTTAGCAGCAGGACTCTATCGAGAGGCGTGTCGTTTAGCCGAGCACATTGGATGTCAATCAACGGATATTAATCAACTCAAGACGATTGATGTAACTTTTATATAAACCATAAGCAACTGAGTTGAGAATATTTCTCTTGATAGAGCTTTAGGCTCCTTGGTGCCTTAACAAGAGGCCCTTTTGGTGTTTCAATCCTTCAAAATTCCAACGTTTCAGTTCAAGATTTTTTGATCCGGTAGAAGCTGTTAAAAGAAGTTCAGATCCTCCTAATCTTCAAGGGATGATATCTCAATCTTGCACTAGTTCACCAAAACTTGGGAAGAGCCAAAACAATTTGAGACGCGGCGACTCTCAAGTTCATTGCGCCTTCCGTGTGAGGATCAGCGACAGAAAGCACGGAACGCAACACTCAAACTCAGCACTTCAAAGAAACGTGAACTGATTCATTGATAAGCCCTAAACTTTACAACGGCTTCATAAAGGGTTGATTCGAGGTATGTGATGATCAGTGCCAACTGCAAATCGGTTGCTCTACCCATCACTTTTCTCAAAATTTTATGAAAATTGCTTTAATCAATCAGCCTATTTGTCAAGTCTTACCACCAGGTTTATCGTCGGTTGGGGCGTGCAGCTATGGCTTAGCGACTTCGCTAGCTCAGCATTCTGAGAATCAAGTGTTTATTTATGCTCGGCAGCAAACCGTCAATCGACAGCTTTATCCAGACGTAGAGAATGATTATGTCGATCGCAACATTCACTTTCGATTCTTGCCTTCGCCAAAATCTGACCAAATTCTCAGCAAGGCAGCACGCGGATTTTATCAGTATGTTCCATTCGCACCGATCTTTAATCGCGGTATGAAGCCTGCACCTTCACAGGCAAACTGGCGATATCCGGGCTATTCTCGTCGCGTTGCGCAAGATATTAGTCAATTCGATTTTGATATTATTCACATCCAACATAGTTCACAATTTTTGCCAGCAATGCGGGAATTTAACCCCAAAGCAAAAATCATTCTTCAGCTTCATGCAGCGCTTCATCCGCAATCCGATGCCGCGATGCTGGCAAATCGTCTGCAATATGCCGATCGCATCGTGGCAGTGGGCAATCATGTGGTTGACAAAGTGCAACAACGGTTTCCTCAGTTCGCCGATCGCGCAGCAACGTTGTATAACGGCTTTGATGCCGAGTATTTCACACAGGAGAAACAATACAAAAGCGATGCTCAATCCGTTAAGCGCGTCATGTTTGTAGGCCGCGTGACGCCAGAAAAAGGCGTTCACCGTTTGGTTCAAGCGTTTAATTCCGTTGCAAAACGCTATCCGAATGTGGAACTGCTCCTGTATGGCGGAATGGGCGTCGGCTTACTCGAAGAAAGTTTTCCAATGAACGATCAAGCACTGCTGCAATCGATGCGTCCATGGTACAAAAATTACATTCAACAGCTTCAAGACCTGCTTGACCCTAAGATTGCGCCCCAAGTGAGGTTTTTAGGTTCTGTGCCTTATACCGAGCTGATGCAGCAGTATTATGCAGCCGATGTCTTTGTGTTTCCGCCGATTTGGGAAGAACCGTTTGGGTTGCCGCCGATCGAAGCAATGGCAGCCGGAACGCCTGCGGTTGGAACACGCCTTGGGGGCGTCATGGAAACGATTGTGCATGGTGAAACCGGATTGCTGGTTGAGCCGAATAATCCGGCAGCGTTGGCAGATGCGATCGTACAGTTGCTAGAAAACGATGCCCTGCGCGAATTGATGGGACGCGCTGCTCGTCGGCATGTGTTCAATCACTTCACTTGGAATCGCATTGCCGATCGAGCGATGAGCTTGTACAACGAGCTTTTGAGCTAAGCCTCTCGCAGTTGTGTGACTGTAAGCATAAGTTGTCCAGAACTGTAAGCATAAGCTGTGCAAACCAACGTTTACAGCCTTTTTCGAAAGTGAGGTACATCCTGAATGGAAAAGGGGCTAGGAGCTGGGGACCAGAGCGTACCTCATGGGAATGGAAATCGCTATAAAACCCTAATTATAGAAAACGAGTTCCCAACTATAGAAAATGAGTTCGTCGAACCAAAGAAAAAACAAGAGGATATGAGGTGAGTCAAACGATTAAGCCATGTTTATCTAGCGATCGCGCCAACCGTGTCACAATGAAACCCATCATTAGCTGCAAGACAACAAAGTAGCGTTGTAGACCTGCTGATCAGCTTCGATCCCATGTTGTAAAGACGCTGTTATTCATGTCTTACAAGGGCGATGCGATCGCTAATTTGCTGATGGTGAATCTCTGCGCTAAGGTGAACTTAAGATTCATTTCAGGACAGTAGACCAATTTCAAAAGTACAAATGTTTGTCTATTCAGTTCAGTCGTTAAACTGAATAATTCTAATAGTTCGCCTCGGCAAATCATTTTCGTCTAGCCAAGCTAAACCAATAACTAGGCATTGCTCCTGCCTTCTCTAGTTTCAACGATCTACACGGTAGGATTACTTCTGCTTCCAGCGCTATCTGATGCAATACTCTGTTCACCCGCCCAATACCTTCATTAGTCAGTATAGCGACCAACTACTGCCAGAATGGTCTGCCCCAGTGCGCTCAATTATCGTGATCTTGCAACCTGCCAATCTAGAGCTGACCCATTGCACTCCAGAAGCCGAATATTGCAAGCACCAGCTCAGGCAACGCTTCCTAAAAATCGGATTAGAAATTATTCAGCATCTCAAGCAGTTAGGCTACTTGGCCGACGGGTTTGATCCTCAAACTGGGTTACCTCTGACTTCTCAAGCTGGACGAATGCGATTGGATGATGTAGCGGTGGTGCGATCGTCCCTCGGCTATTCAACCACTCAATTAGGCGCGTGTTCTACCGTCGTTCATCCCCTGTGGGGAAGCGCAGTCTACCCCTCGATCTTGATGTCTTCAGCAGACACTAAACTCGTTGAGTCCACGGTCAAGGCAGTAGCGGGTTTACTGGAGTGCCACCATTCTTTAAGCGGTTGAGGAAGTTTAACCCAATATAGCGTCATCACAACTGATGCTCCGGCCTGTCCTTGTCCAACAATTTCGACGCTGTAGGATGGGCTGCTACGAGTGGCAATATCGGGTATGAATCGTTTGCCAATCCGCCGCCAACTCGGTTCTTTGCTACGCCATTCAATTCGGCAACAAGGATAGGGCAAGGTTTCGCGATCGAACAATCGGCAGCAGGGGCCAATCACTCGGTAGCTGTAATGACAACCAGGGCTAAAAAAGATGTGTCCGTGGGAAAAAGGATGGGACATGAAATGGGCAAGAGACTAAACAGTAGAAATGACGTGTCCTCTCTATAGTAAAGAAAGAAAGAAAGAAAGAAGAAGTAAGGAAAAGGCGCTGATTCCCATTTGAATCAGCAACCCGACAGATTCTAAGTAGATGGGCGTAATCAAACAGCAGAAGAAGGTCTTCAGTTTAATTACGCCTCCCTACTTATTGGCGATCCATCTTGAAGTCATCAACTGCCTCAATGTGCCAATTCTTATCTGTGTAGGTGGGCAGATACATGCTGATGCCAAAGTCAACTCCAATGAGGAACCAAATCGCAGTTTCTCCGGTGCGACTGTTTTGCCACAGCAGATCGACGGAGCCGTCTTCGCTAAAGTCGCGGATGCTGTAGATGTCCCAAGCGGCATCGCCAACCGTAGGTAAGTAGTGAGCCTGCTGAAACTGAGTGTCATTCATTAACCAAACGGCGACTTCGCCTGTACTCTCATTGCGCCAGAGCAAATCAGGTTGACCATTGGCGTTAAAGTCGCCGACGCCTTTAATTCTCCACTCGTTGGAAACCGTTTGCAGCGGCACAGAGCGGTTAAACTGGAAGCCATCCATCAACCAAATGCCAGTCTCTCCAGTGCGACGATTGCGCCAGAGGAGATCAGGGCTGCGATCGCGGTTAAAGTCTTGTACGCCCTCAATCTCCCAGTCCAGATCAGCGACTCGCGGTAAATAAATACCCTCTGATATGAACACTCCATCCATCTTCCACAGTGCTACTTCTCCAGTGCGATGATTGCGCCACACCAGATCGAGGTTGCGATCGCCATTAAAGTCTGCCGTACCTTCGGCAACCCAAGCTGGATCACCGAATTGAACACCAAAGCCATTGGCGTAGCGTGCGCCGTTTTTCATTAACCAGAGTCCGGCTTCACCCGTTCGGACGTTGCGCCAGAGCAAATCGGCTTCTCCATCTCTAGTAAAGTCACCTGAGAGATCAATGACCCAGTTGGTGTCGCTTACGGTAGCCAGTGGAAGGTTCGATGAGAATAAACTTGAGTTGAGCTGCCAAATCATTGTCGCTCCAGTGGCGTTATTGTGCAGCAGAACCTCCTGCGTCCGGTTCTTATCAAAATCACCAACTAGAAAGCTATCCCAAAGGAGATCGTCTAGGCGGGGTAAGTATAGACCCGTTCCAACATTGGTGCGGTTCATGTACCACACTGCGTTTTGTCCGGTGAGGTAGTTGTGCCAGAGCAAATCGGGATTGAAATCACCGTTCAGATCCTTCGTTCGCTGAATCTCCCAACCTGAACCAGGCAGGGTTTTAATGAAAGACCCTTGCTCAAAGGCAAAGTTACGGGTTTGCCAGATAGCAGCTTGTTGGCTAACGTCGTTTTGCCATACGATGTCTAGGAACGTATCTCCTGTGAAGTCGGCAACGCCTTTTATTTTCCAAGCCAAATCCGCGATCGTCGGCAGGTAGTATCCAGCTTTAAATTGGGTGGTCTGGAGTTGCCAGATAGCAACTTCTCCGTTGCTTTCGTTGCGCCACAGGATGTCGGTGTCGCTATCGTTGTTAAAGTCACCAAACTGCTGCATTTTCCAAGACAGATCTAGCACGGATGGAAGATAAACCGAGCTACTGAGCGTGGTGCCGTTCATCAGCCAGATCGCGTTTTCTCCGGTTCGAGTGTTGCGCCAGATGATGTCTGCTTTGCGATCGCGGTTGAAATCTGCCGCTCCTTGAATTTTCCAGTCTGTTCCGGGCACGAGCGGGGGAATCGCATAGGTGATGGCTTGATTTCCCTCCATCAACCACAGCCCGACTGAGCTGGTGCGCTCGTTTTGCCAGATCAGGTCATCGTCACCGTCCCCATCTAGGTCAGCCGTCGCTTTAATGCGCCACCCTTCCTCGTCTACGGTCGGCAGATTACTTGAGCTTTCATAGGTTGTGTTATTGAGATACCAGATAGCATTCTCACCCGTGAGAGCATTGCGCCAAACAATATCTGTTTTGCTATCTCGATTGATTTGAGTGCTGGGACTGGTGTCGTCGTTTTCAATTGTCCCGTTAACTTCCTCTGAACCAGGAGCGATCGTCGCATTGCTGGGATTGCTGAGTTTGAACTGGAAGGTTTCGTTGGCTTCAGGACGAGTATCGCCTAAGACGTTAACAGTAACAGTCTTCTTCGTTTCGCCCGGATTGAAGGTGAGCCTGCCTGTGGTGGAGGTGTAGTCGTTGTTGGCGATCGTCGCTTGTCCATCAGCGGTAGTGTAGGACACCGTAACCGGCAAGGAACTTGCTTGGGACAGACTGACTTCAAACACAAACGGGGTAATGCCACTATTCCCCTCTTCTCGACTCGGCGTAGCGCTGACTTGCACTTGCGGCAACGAATCGTCATTTTGAATTGTGCCGGTGGCGACCAGCGTAGAGCTTGGAGACGGCAAAGTTGCGTTAGTTGGGTTGCTCAACTCGACGGTAAACGTCTCATCCGGCTCATATTGAGTGTCACCCGTCACCGGCACTGTGATGGTCTTCGATTGCTCAGACGGAGCGAAGGTTAAAGTGCCCGTGTTTCTCGTGTAGTCAGCGGCATCGGCGGTTCCTGGCTTCGTGTCATATTGAACGGTAATAGTTTCGCTACTAGGGTTGGAGAGGTCAACCTTAAAGGTAAACGGGGTTGTGGCACTATTACCTTCTGGTGCTGTGACATTCTGGATGCTAAAAGTTGGACGAAGATCATCAGCAAGAATGGTTCCAGTGCCTTGATTAGACACGGTGGATAGGGTCGCATTGCTGGGATTGCTGAGTTTGAGTTGGAAGGTTTCGTTGGGTTCGAAGCGAGTATCACCTAAGACATTGACGGTGACGGTCTTCTTCGTTTCACCCGGATTGAAAGTGAGCGTGCCTGTGGTGGAGGTGTAATCGTTGTTGGCGATCGTCGCTTGTCCATCAGCCGTCGTGTAGGACACCGTAACTGGTAAGGAACTTGCTTGAGACAAACTGACTTCAAATACAAACGGGGTGATGCCGCTGTTGCCTTCTGCCTGGCTAGGCGAAACACTGACTTGCACTTGCGGCAACGAATCGTCATTTTGAATTGTGCCTGTCGCAGCCAGCGTAGAGCTTGCAGACGGTAAGAGTGCGTTAGTTGGGTTGCTCAACTCGACGGTAAACGTCTCATCCAGCTCATATTGAGCGTCACCCGTCACCGGCACTGTAATGGTCTTCGATTGCTCCAACGGAGCGAAGGTTAGAGTGCCTGTGTTTCCCATGTAGTCGCTGATGTCAGCCGTTCCTGGCTTCGTGTCATATTGAACAGTGATGGTTTCACTACTGGGATTCGAGAGGTCAACCTTGAACGTAAATGGTGTTGTACCACTATTGCTGCCTTCTGGCACTGTGACATTCTGGATGCTAAAGGTTGGACGAAGATCATCAGCAAGAATGGTTCCAGTACCTTGATTGGATAGGGTCGCATTAGTAGGATTGCTAAGATTGAATTGGAAGGTTTCGTTGGCTTCAAAGCGAGTATCACCTAAGACATTGACGGTGACGGTCTTCTTCGTTTCACCCGGATTGAAGGTGAGCGTGCCTGTAGCGGAGGTGTAGTCGTTATCAGCAGTCGTGGCTTGTCCATCAGCGGTAGTGTAGGACACCGTAATCGGCAAGGAACTGGCTTGAGACAAACTGACTTCAAACACGAACGGGGCGATGCCGCTGTTGCCTTCTTGCTGACTCGGCGAAGCGCTGACTTGCACTTGCGGCAGCGGCTCATCATTCTGGATTGTGCCTGTTGCGCTTGAAGGCGGCAAAGTTGCGTTAGCTGGGTTGCTCAACTCGACGGTAAACGTCTCATCCGGCTCATATTGAGTGTCACCCGTCACTTGCACTGTGATGGTCTTCGATTGCTCAGACGGAGCGAAGGTCAGAGTGCCGGTGCTTTGTGTATAGTCGCTGGTATCAGCCGTTCCTGACTTCGTGTCATATTGAACGGTAATAGTTTCGCTACTAGGGTTGGAGAGGTCAACCTTAAAGGTAAAGGGTGTTGTGGCACTGTTGCCTTCTGGTGCTGTGACATTCTGGATGCTAAAAGTTGGGCGGAAATCATCAGCAAGAATGGTTCCAGTGCCTTGATTGGACACAGCGGATAGATCTGCATTTTTGGGGTCTTTGAGACCGATCGTAAAGGTTTCGGTGGGTTCAAACGTGCGATCGCCAACGACCTTCACCGTGATGAACTGCCGCAATGGATCACCAGGAAGAAAGGTCAGCTTTCCGGCTGCCCTCTGGTAGTCACTATCGAGCAGGCGAGCAGTGCCATCCAGCGTGTCGTAGTCAACCTCTACAGTGTCAGCAGTTGGATTCGACAGATCCACGGCAAAGACAAAATCTTTTAGTCCAGCATCACCTTCTGTGAGCGCGATCGCATTAATGCTGAGCGTTGGTTTTGCATCATCATTAGTGATTACGCCTTTGGCTTGACTTGCGATCGCCGAAAGTTGAGCATTGGTTGGATTGACTAGAGTGACATTCAGAATTTCGTTTGGCTCAAACTTGCTATCGCCATTTACAAGTACGGTAACGTCTTTTTCGGTTTCGTTTGGTGCAAACGTTAGCGTTGTGGTTGTTACTCCCGTGTAGTCCCCGTCATCTGTTTTGGCAGTGCCGTCGCTCGTTGCGTATTGGACTGTGACCGGAACGGTGGTCGCTTGAGAGAGTTTGACTTTGAATGTGAGTGGCGTTGTAGTTCCGGTGTTTCCTTCGTTGCTACTTGCATCATCAATGCTGATGGTCGGGAATGGAGGCTGATCGTCATTTTGAATGATGCCTTGAGCATCGGTTGCTCCTGCGGGTAACGTTGCCTTGACCGCGTTACTGAGTCTTAGCGTAAAGTCTTCATCTGGCTCAACGTCCGTGTCTCCCTTGGCTAAAACAGTGATTGTCTTTTTCTGATCACCTGGATTAAACGTGAGCGTGCCAGAAGCGGGAATGTAATCCACATCGGGCGTTGAGCTTCCGGGAATCGTAGTGTAATCGACAGTAATCGCGTCACTACTTGGATTCGAGAGAGCCACTTCAAAGGTAAACGGTGTTGTCTCACTATTTCCTTCATTTTGCGATTGGCGACCGCTTAGGGACAGAGTAGGCTGATTGTCATCGTTGGTCAGAACTCCATCCGCTTGGTTGACTGAGATATCGGCATTAACCACCGATTGATCGAGCAGTTTGACGATGAATTTCTCTGTCGGTTCAAACTTGACATCTCCCGTTGTTTGCACGGTAATGGTCTGTTCAAGGGAACCACCAGGGCTAAAGGTGAGCTGTCCTGTTGTGGCGATGTAATCCCCGTCTGCAACGGTTGCTGTATCGTCTTGCGTGGCGTAATCTACGGTGATCACCTCCGCGCTTTCGTTAGACAATGCAACGGTAAAGACATAATCTTGAGTACCGCTATTGCCTTCACCTTTAGTCACGCCACTAATGCCAAGAGTTGGTCTGCGATCGTCGTTTGTGATCGTTCCCGCCGCGATCGCACTTGCAATCGTCGCGTTGATTGGGCTGGTCAGCGTCACCTTAAAGTCTTCGTCGGGTTCTAACTTGGTATCACCATTTAGCAGAATGGTGATCTCTTTCAAGGTTTCTCCAGGGGCAAAGGTAATGCTCGCATTCGACACACTGGCGTAATCGTTGTCACTCGTTTTTGCTGAGCCGTCGCCCGTTGAGTAGGAAACAGTAATCGGATCGGTGCTGGCACTCGACAGGTTCACCTTAAACTTGAGAGCAGTTTGACCGGAATTGCCCTCATCAATACTGGCACCTAGAATGCTAATCGTTGGCGCAGCATCATCGTTCCGAATCAGTCCTTGAGCAGTATCTGTCTTTAGCGTTGCGCTACTGCTGACGTTGCTTAATTTGACGAGATAGGTTTCGTCAGGTTCTTGATCTGTGTCTCCTTTAACATTAACCGTAATGGCTTTTTTCGTTTCACCAGGGTTGAAGGTTAGTATGCCAGAGGCTGCTTCAAAATCATTATTCTCAAGAGTTGCATTTCCACTTGGAAGATTGCCATTCAAAGCATCATATTTAACCGTGATGATCTGAGCGCTAGGATTCGATAGTGAAACTTCAAATGTGTTGGCATTCGTCTCACCGATCGCACCTTCTAGCTGATTTTGAGTGATATTCGCGATCGCAATTTCCGGCGGTAGATCATCATTCTGAATCGTTGCAACGGCGCTCACTCCATTCGCATTTGCAAGGGTTGCATTCGTTGCGTTTGTCAGTTTAATCGAGAAGGTCTCATTCTCTTCTCGCTTGCGATCGCCTAAAACATCGACTGCGATCGTTTTCTCGGTTTCGCCTGGGTTGAAGGTCAGCGTTTGATCAATTTGAGCCGTGTAATCTTCTCCAGCTAATGCGGTTCCATTTTCGGTTGTGTAGTTGACAGTAATCGCTGTATCAGAAGGGTGAGAAAGCGAGATCAGAAAGTTAAACGGATTTGTTGTATCCCCTTCAACTTTATTAGGTGCAGTAATTTGAACGGTTGGATGCAAGTCGTCGTTTTTAATTGTTGCGATCGCGCTGCCTTGCTCAACCGAAATCGCTCCATTGGTCGGCTCGCTCAACACTAGTTTGAACTGCTCATCACTTTCAGACGTGCGATCGCCTTTTACTTTCACTACAACCGTTTGGGTTGTGGTGTTAGGTGCAAACGTCAGCGTATTTGTAAGCGTGTTTGTAATTGGCTCGTAGTCGTTATCAGAGGCTTTAGCCGTCAAATCTTCAGTGCTATATTTAACCGTAACCGTCTCGCCGCTCGGTTTGTCTAAACTGACGGTGAAGACATAATCGGTAGTCGTGCCTTCTGCTCCTTCGTCAATGGCGGTAGCAGCACTTACACTGATAACAGATCCTTGATCATCATTTTTGATCGTACCTATTGCCGTTGCAGTGGCGATCGACGCATTGCTACTGACATTACTTAGCGTGACTGTAAAGGTTTCATCTTGTTCAAATTTCGTATCTCCCGTTCCCGACACAGTGATGATCTTTGAGGTTTCTCCAGCCGCAAAGGTTAGCATTTGCGACGTCGTGGTGTAGTCATTGTCACTTGTGGTTGCGCTGCCATCGGCCGTGGCATAGGTTACCGTCACCGGATCACTGGTCGCATTCGAGAGTTTGACTTCAAACTGGTAGTCCGTTGTTGCTGTATCACCTTCACTAACGGTTGTGGGAGTGACATTTACGATCGAGAGGGTTGGCGGGTTGTCATCATCTAGAATCGTTGCGATCGCGGATGAATCGCTTCCTAACACCGCATTCATCGGCGTGTTAAGAGACACTCTAAACGTTTCATTCGGCTCTTTAGCCGTGTCTCCTTTTGCCGTAATACTCACCGTTTTGGACGTTTCACCAGCCGCAAATGTGACCGTTTGATTAAACGCCTCATAATCGCTGGGACTCGTCGCCGTAATGTCAGCTGTAGTGACTTGTACGCTGACCTCCTGGCTACTGGCCTGATCGAGATTTAGCGTAAAGACGTATGTTGTTCCTTCGCCTTCTAGCTGCTCCAGCGTCGTTGGGCTAATCGTTACTTTAGGCACTGCAACAGCCCGTGAATTTGAGAATTCAGACGTATTGCCCGTTGCATCGGTGATGGTCGCACTGATGAACTGTCCCGCCGCGATCGCTTGAGGATGGGTGTAGCTGACGATCGCTTTTCCGGTAGCGTCGGTGGTGATAGTCGTTGTGCCTAAGAAGGTTTGTCCTTCCCCAAAGCCAGAAGGATCAGCCGTTGTGTTGCTAAAAAATTCGACTTGGAAGGTCGAGTCTGCTGCGCCGTCAAACGTGCCGAAAATAGCGGTACTCGTGCTAGAAGGTTCTGCGATCGTCAGCACGGCTGTATTTTGTAACCCGTTTGCGCCTGAATCAGCGTCTCCAGCATCGTTCGGCGTTACCCCGTCTTTGCCTAAATCAATGCCTAAGCCACTGTTGAGGAAAATCGCATTTTTTTGAATCCGGTTTCCAATGGCATTTCCTTCAACTGTAATTCCCGAACCTTGATTGTTAGCAATCACATTTCCTATCGTGCCACCAATTATATTGTTACTAGAATTAATGCTAATTCCGTCTGAAGCATTTCCAAAACTACCGTTTCCAGCCGCATCCGTTCCAATACGGTTTCCTTCAATAGTATTGCTGCCTGTGCCCTCTAACCGAATTCCATTTTGCGAGAATCGATTAATAACCAATCCCTTAACGGTACTATCGCCTGATGTAATCGTTAATCCATTAGAGTTTTCTGCACCTGCACCGTTAAGTTCAACGATCGGAGTGTTCGTGTAACCCTCTTGAGTTGTGCCGTCGATGATCACAGCATCTGTGATGTCTGGGAGTGCAGATGCAAGAGAAATCGTTTTAACACCCGATCCTTCAATCTTGAAGCTAATAGTATCTTTGCCGCTAAAGGCGTTTGCGTTTAGAATCGCTTGCCGCAGTGACCCTTCTCCACTGTCGTTGATGCTAGTCACAACCGTATCATTCGCCTCGATCGTGACCGTGTCCGTATTGGCGGTGGTTGAAATTGAATAGGCTGGATCGACGGCTAATGTTAGCTTCACAAATTCGGCAGCTTCTGCCTGAATGTCATCTTGCGGAGTGAGCGTCAAGTTCACCGTTCCCACGCCATCCGGTAGAGTAATGATTAGATCACTACCCGTGATGGTAAACGAGCCAGCATCAATCGTCGGAGTAAAGTCTGCTCTTGCACCTACTGTTGCGGCGATCGTGGCGGTACTAGTCGCGTCGATTTTTAGCTTAATTGTGAGTGTACCCTCGGTGCGGCTACGGCGAATTTGATAGGTCGGATTTGCGAGTGCGCCCGATTCAGCAACGCTTTTGTTAGTGGCTGACAGACTTACTATGGTAGCTAGGGTTGAGCCAAACACGTCTGGTTTGCCGTTTAGATCAGAACCGGTTAAATTGCTCGCGTTACTTGCAAAGGCAAGGTAGCTTCCAGTGCTGTTGATGACTGGATTAAATGAGGCCCCGTTGCCGCCTGCTGTATCTGTGCGGCTGATCCAAGTTGTCGAAGCCGTTTTGGAGTCGCGAACAAAAATATCTTGAACTCCATTTGTGTCACCACTAACCAAATCAGTTGAGTAGCTGCTGAAGCCAATAAATCGACCGTCGCTGCTGATGACGGGATTGGAAGAACCAGTTCCAGATGAGCCAGTTGATCCATTGCTCGTGCCCGTTCCACTTGCTCCCGAAGAATTAATACTGACTAATTGAGTTGTGTTATCTTTGAAATTGCGAACGAAAACGTCTTCAGCATTGTTTGAGTCATTGTTAGTGAGATCGATAAAGGTGCTGCTAAATGCGACAAATTCACCGTTACCACTCACCATCGGGTTAAATGCGCCAAAGCGGTTGAGGGCGTCGCCTCCACCTGCGCTGTAAGTACCACTGGTATTTGCACTGACTAGCGTAGTTGTATTGGTATTGAGATTACGAATGAAGATGTCTAGTCCATTATTGCTATCTGTTCCTCCACCTAAGTTGCTTGCAACACTAGTAAAGGCGATGATCTTTCCATCATTACTGATACTAGCCACTGAAGAATCGCCATTGCCGATCGCGCCGCCACTGCTTTGACTGACCAGCGCGATCGCATTCGTTGAGCGATTCCACACAAAAATATCTTTCTTGTTGTTTGTATCGCCTCCAACTAAATTTGAAGCCGCACTGGTAAAGACAACATACTCACCATTACCATTAATCACCGGACTATCAGAGTCACCATTACCACCAGCATTACCACTCACAAGAGTAGTAGTATCAGTTGCACTATTCCAGATAAAAATATTTTTACCACTTGTAGTAACGTCTGTGAGGTTTGGAGCGCTACTAACAAATGCTACAAACAGCCCATCTGTACTTAGAACGGGACTGAGTGATGCTCCGTTGCCCGCAACACCCGCGATCGTATGACTAACCAACACCATTTTATTGGTTTTGCGATCGTACCAAAAGACATCGCTCACTGTATTGCTATCGTTAACGGTGATATTTGACGCAGTACTGCTAAAAACGATGTATTGACCATCAGCACTAATTTGCGGAGCGAAAGAGGCGGCATTTGCACTTGCGGTTCCCGTGTGATTGCGACTAATCAGCGTTGTCTCTCCCGTTTGCAGATCTCGCAAGAAAACATCTTCAGCCGCGTTTGTGTCATCTGCTGCCAATTCAGAGGCTTTGCTGGTAAACACAACATAGCGCCCGTCTGCACTGACCGAGCCAACATGAGTGTTAGAGTCGCCACTTCCAGTTTTAGAATTTCCGAGTGATCCTGTATTGCGACGGGTTGCTAGTACCGCACTGCCAAACGAGACGCCTGTAACGAACACATCTTCTAGGTTGTTGCTATCGTTGATAATCAGGTCAGTGGCAGCGCTGTTAAAGGTAACGAAACTACCATCTCCACTGATCACAGGAGCAACTTGAGTGGAAAGACCATTAATGGTGGTGCTACCCGATGCGTTGTTTCCCACAGTGCTAGCGGGAGTGGGAGTGCGGCTGATGAGATAGGTTGAAGGCGTTGCAGAAATGTCACGAACAAAAATATCTGGCTTGCCATTGGTATCGCCATTCACTAAATTCGTAGCGTTACTAATAAAGCTCACTCGCTTGCCGTTGTAGCTCAAGGTTGCAAAATCAGAGTCGCCGTCACCTGCTGTGCCTGCCGTGCTGCGGTTGACTAAAACTGTTGTGTTTAAGGTCAAATCCCGCAAGAAAACATCTTTCTTGGCGTTTGTGTCATCTCCCACTAGATCGTTAGCGGTACTAGTAAAGGCAACATAAGTACCCGTGTCGTTCATTACAGGTCTAAATGACCCGTCACCCGTAACAGAGTTAGGAGTTGTCCCACTTTGACCCGCACTATTAGCACTGACGAGTTGAATCGTTCCTTTAGTTGGATCGGTCGTTGAACGAGTCCAGACAAAAACATCGTTAAGACCATTCGTGTCGTTTGTGCCCAGCGGACTATTGCTTGTAAATGCAACGCGATCGCCACCTATACTAATCGAGGGCGTGCCGGAAACATTGCCGCCAGAGGTCAATCCTAGTAGGACGCTGTTATCGGTAGAGCCATCATCAGGGCGTTTCCACAAAAATACGTCTGGACTCTGAAATTTATCAGGATCATTCGCAATCAGGTTGCTTGAGGTGCTGGCGAAGGCGACATAGCCTCCATCACTGCTCAAGACCGCTGCACTGACTATTCCATCGCCAACATTTGTTCTGTTAAAATCGCGGCTGATCAACGTGACCTTGTTATCTGATTTAGTCCACAGGTAGGCGTCCCGTCGGGTATTTCCGTCCCGTGGGTCAAGATTCGTGGCTTGGCTGAGAAACGCGATCGCATCTCCAGTTGAACTAATAGTTTGATTAGAGGAAGTATTGTCTCCGCTCAATCCTGTGGTCGAACGGCTCACCAGCGTAGTGGCATTATTCTGTCGATCCCAAACAAAGATATTTTGCCGATTGAATGTATTTTGAATATTGCCGGATACAAGATTACTAGCATTACTGACAAACGTGACGAAATCTCCGTTACTGCTAATGATTGGGTTGATCGAATCACCTGTGGCGCTAAACGTGCTGCCTGCTTGATGACTAATTAGTTTGACAGACCCATCTGTGCGGTTAAATAGGAACACATCTGACTTCCCATTCGTGTCGTTGTCAACCAGATTGTTAGCACTGCTGGTAAAGACAACATACTGCCCATCCTGACTGGTGCTGCTTGCTCCACTGCTGCCACCTACACTGGCGCTAAACAGCGTGGGATTAGAAACCGAGATCAGATCAATGGGCAAAACGCCTTGATAAGCGGCTAACGTACCTGATCGGAGCGCGATCGGAGCCTCAATCTCTCCCGTATTCACTTCTAGCGTCCAGTCGCCGCCCAACTCTGCGTTTCCTGTCCAATTCGTTGAGGCAGCAATGTCCGCTCCGGTTAGTTGACCAAATTGATTAAGGAAGGCTTGCCCCTGTTGTCCCTGAGCAATATCGCACCCATACAGCAGAATATCTGCATCTTCTGTCAGCGCCTCTGACCAACTTTTGAATTGCGATGCGTAGTTGCTGAGTGTCTCCCCTGTTAACCAGGTGCTGCCCAGTTGAACCTTTCCCGCTTCTCCATGAGAAATGATATGCAGGCTAGAAATACCGCTTCGCCCCAAAAGGGTTTGAGTAATCTGCGCGATCGCTCCGCTAGCTTCCTCAGACGCGTTTTGTGCCGAATGAAGGACATGAACTTCGGTTCCTGCCTGCACGCCCGTGACTAACGATTGGTAGTCTTTCACCCCCGACTCGATGAAGAGGATAGAAGCCGGGGCGCTTCGCGCTAATCGGGTCTGAGGGGTTTGCAGGGGCGATGCAGTCGCTTCAAGGGTACGCTCAACGTCATCCGTACTTAGAACAAACGGCGATCGACTCCAGATAGATGACCCAGTAAGTTCCATGGGGCGTACTCCTCAGAAGGGGTGAGTTAGGGCAAAGACTAATGGTGAAAATTATTACCAAGTAGCCGTAGACATTTTGCCCAAAAAACTCATTTTTGCGTACGCTTTCGGATGAGGATACGTAAATTCTGCAATTAAGTAAGTAATAAATTCATAGATATTGTAAAAAACTTAAGAGAAATTACGGAAGAAATTTATTTGGTTCTAAAGCGTAGGTTCGGTAGAGTTTTACTTTGCACAAATAGTTTGTACAAAGCAACGCGACGTTGCTAAAGCTTAGGCTTACCTGAAATACTTCCAAACAGTCAAAATTTGGCTTTACAAAAATCTATTTGATATCATAATATAAAAACATTGACTGTTAGAACTCAAACTATTTAAGGCGTCAACCGACGCAGCGCATTTTTAGCCGTGATGGGTCAAAGTCAGCTAGATATGAGTGGCAAAGAAGCAGAACTTGATCCGGGCAATTGGCTTTGCCAAGCTCCGAACGATCGCTTAACGGCACATCATTTCGGTCAGCGGATTGCGGAAGTGACCGAGCGATATGTAGCAAATAGTTTAGTGGCAGCAGATTAGGTAGTGGATGAACGAGCTATCCGCTATCTCTACTACCTAATTCTTTTCCAAAGCGATTATTTCAAATCTAGCAATCCTTCTTCTTTAATCTTAGGATTGAACCGAATCTCAGATTGAACTCCTCGTTCTTTCAATTGAGCTAAAATCTCTGCCTCAACTCGTCTAGCAACATTTTTCAAGACTTTTCCTTGAGCCACTTCATCATGAATTGGATTTTGATAATTTGCCTGTTCTTCAGGCGTCATCAAGGCTTTTACCTGGATGGGTTGAGTCCAAGAAGTATCGTCACCCAAAGCTGAACCGTTTTCCTCAATCCAAGCCGCACGAATCTCTTCTAAAACTGCTCGACTCGGACGATCAACAGTCTTCACTTTGACCCAATAGCAGCGATCGAGCTGTCGGACTAAATGCTGCTTCAAACTTAGAGAAACATCTCGCGAAAAACCAACAAATTGCAGTGTTTTTGCCTGATCAAAAACAGCATATACGCCTACTTTTCCTTGAAATTGTTCGGGTAATTGACCTTCACTATTGAGATAAGGAACAAAGTCTAAACTTGCCAATGCTGGAATGTCTTGTGCAGTCATTTTGGAATTTCACGTTAAAAATTACTGATGAAAAGTTACTGATGAAATTTTCTATAAATCGCACATAATCGGCTTGGCTTCATGATGTTTGATTTGAACATGAAATTTGGCGGAACGTGGATGACGACATGCTCAGCCGATTCGTGAAATTTTTCAAATTCGGCAGGCATTCCCTTCGGAGTTGCTGTGCTGTAGGGAACAGGCTGAAACAGAAGTCCGGTGAATTCAACCCTATCGCCCTGCAACTCTTGCCCAATCTGTCCCAGAAACGCCTCGCTGTTTAGCAATTCAAACAGGGTGGCTTTCGCTTGAGGATCGAGGGAAAAACTTCCGTCAAACGCTTCGACGATCTTGAGTCCCATACTGCTTAAACCAATCTACAGCCTCTTTCGGATCGTATCCCGTTTTGGCACAGATAAGGCATGATAGTGTCCTATTGCCCTCGCTAGAGACCCGATATGACCCCTCTCAAAATTCCTGCCTGCGCTTGGACTCGCCCCATCGGACTGGGATGGGAAAAGCCTTACACCGTTCGCTATGCCAGCAACTTAGATGATGGAGCTTGGCACGGAATGCCGCTCGGTGGATTTGGGGCGGGTTGCATTGGGCGATCGCATGGGGGCGATTTTAATCTCTGGCACATCGACGGCGGTGAACATGTGTTTCAGTCAATGCCTGCCTGTCAATTCAGCGTGTTCGAGCAAGTTGGGGAGCAGACGCAAGCCTATGCGCTCTCGACGAACCCACCAGAAGGGACGTTGGAGCAGTGGAGATGGTATCCGGCAAGTCAGGCAGAAGCGACAACCGGAACCTATCATGCGCTTTATCCCCGCAGTTGGTTTGCCTATGAAAACGTGTTCAAAGTGACGCTAACCTGTGAGCAATTTTCACCGATCATTGCTGATAACTATCAAGAAACAAGTTATCCGGTTGCTGTGTTTCAGTGGAGGGCTCACAATCCGACCGATGCGCCCATAACGCTGAGCATCATGATGACCTGGCAAAATATGGTCGGGTGGTTTACCAATGCGAATAAGTCGCCGGAAATTAAGGTGAGAGATGATGGCAGCCCCGAATATAACTATCGACCTCGCATCGGGCAGAGTGCCGGAAATTTCAATCAACTGACCGGAAATGAGCAACAGCTTGCGATCGTTCTGCGTCAGCCTGAACTTGATCAACCTACCGAAGGAGATGGACAGTGGGCGATTGCAACGCCTCTCAATCCTTATTTGTACGACGTTTTCTACAACACTCGCTGGAATCCTACAGGGGACGGTTCTGAGGTATGGACACCCTTCTCTAACGATGGCTCATTGTCCGATACGGATGATGAAACTCCAGCGAGAGACGGAGAGCAAATTGGAGCCGCGATCGCAGTGCGGTTCACGCTAAAACCCGGACAGACGCTCACCGTTCCCTTTGTCCTCAGTTGGGATTTTCCAGTCACAGAATTTGCTCAAGGGGTGAACTATTTTCGTCGCTACACCGATTTTTTTGGGCGCAATGGGCAGAATGCCTGGTCGATCGCGCGAACGGCGTTAAAACATCATTCCACTTGGCAAGAAAAGATTGTGGCATGGCAACAGCCGATCTGCGATCGCAGCGATTTGCCTGACTGGTTCAAAATGGCGTTGATCAACGAGCTCTACGATTTGACCCAAGGCGGTACGCTGTGGAGCGCGGCAGATGAGCGCGATCCGGTCGGGCAGTTTGCCGTGTTAGAGTGCATCGACTATCGTTGGTACGAAAGCCTAGACGTAAGGCTATATGGCTCGTTCGGATTATTAATGCTGTGGTCAAAATTAGAGAAAGCCGTGATTCGAGCCTTTGCGCGGGCGATTCCCCAAAGCGACGATCGAGATCGCACCATTGGTTACTACTTAACCATTGGTGCGGAAAGTCCCCAAGCCATTCGCAAAGCCAGAGGCGCAACGCCACACGACTTAGGCGCACCGAATGAGCATGTCTGGGAAAAAACAAATTACACCAGTTATCAAGACTGTAACTTGTGGAAAGATCTCGGTTCTGATTTTGTTCTGCAAGTCTATCGAGATTACTTACTAACAGGCGCAACAGATGTTGAGTTTTTAGCGGACTGTTGGGATGCTGTTGTTCAAACGCTGCATTATCTTAAGCAATTCGATCACGATGGCGATGGCATTCCCGAAAACTCTGGAGCACCTGATCAAACCTTTGACGATTGGCGATTGCAGGGCGTCAGTGCCTATTGCGGAGGACTGTGGATCGCCGCTTTGGAGAGCGCGATCGCAATGGCTAAAATCCTCTCTCAAACCCATTACCCATCCGCTACATCTGCGACTAAATCCGCTGCCACCTTTGTCGCCTGGTTAACTCAATCCCGCGCTGTCTACGAAAAAAAACTTTGGAACGGACATTACTATCGCCTCGACAGCGAAAGCGGCTCTAACATCGTCATGGCAGACCAGCTCTGCGGACAATTCTATGCCCAACTCTTAGGCTTGCCGGATGTCGTCCTAAACGAGTCCAGCGACGATTCACCCAATCGCGCCCAAACCGCTCTCCACACCATCTACGACACCTGCTTTCTCAAATTCAACACCTACATCCAAACCCACTCCTCTACTCAAGAATCTCGCTTCCAAGCTCCCTCCTCGCAAAGCGAGTCGAAGCCTTCATCCCTCTCTTCCTCTCCCATCGGAGCCGCCAACGGTGTCCGCCCCGACGGTTCCCCCGAAAACCCCAACGCTACCCATCCCCTCGAAGTTTGGGTCGGCATTAACTTTGGACTCGCCGCCTTCCTTCTACAGTCCGGCATGACCTCTCAAGCGTGGACATTAACTGAAGCCGTTGTGCATCAGATCTACGAAAATGGGCTACAATTTCGCACACCCGAAGCCATTACTGCAACCGGAACCTTCCGCGCCGGACATTACCTCCGAGCAATGGCAATTTGGGCAATTTATGGAGTATTGACAAACTTTGAGAACGGGTCTGAAAGATAAGTTAAGGTCTGACCCAACCCCAGCACTTTAACGTTAGCGTGGGGAATATCCTCACCGATCTCACGTTAGAACTAGGCTAGATCGCCATCCGCCCCCAGAACGTCTACAGGAAACATGAAACGAGTCTCGCTAATTTTAGCTTTTGTGTTTGGATTAATATTGGTCATCGTGCCAGGATCAGTTGCTCAGTGGTCGTCTGCTCAAGAGCCACCTACCCGCGCCTTGGCGAAACAGCCGTCTGCCGTGGCTCAGCAATCTTTTCCGCCCCCGCCTCCGTCATCTGACCCCAAGCCCGCCAGTAAACCTGCAGACGATGGCGATAGCGAGAAAGGCCAAAAGCCATTTGATGAAGTCATTCAAGATACAACGTCATCAAAAGGACTATTTACCCTATATCAGAACAAAAAAACAGGTAAACTCTACGCCGAGATTAAGCCTAATCAACTGAATCAAAACTATCTCGCCGTCATGACGTTAGAGTCAGGAATTGGCGAGCGTGGCATCTACAGTGGATTGCCGATTGGCGATTTTCTATTTACGCTTCGTCGCGTTAACAACAGCATTCAATTTGTCGTTCCTAACATCAATTTTCGAGCAGAGCGCGGAACACCCATTCGTCGATCGGTGGATCGATCGTTTAGCGATTCAGTTTTAGAAGCGCTTCCCATTAGAAGTACTCATCCTCAGCGTAAAAGCATTTTAGTCGAACTGAATTCGCTTCTACTCGGTGATTTACCAGGGTTAATGCCTGTGGTGTCGTCAGCGCTGGAAGGATCCTACACGTTAGAGCAAAACACATCCTTTTTCGACAAGGTAAAAGCGTTTCCGTCTAATGTCGAGATTGAATCGGTGTACGGATTGTCAGGCAGCGGAAATGATTCAGAGCTTCCGAGCTACATCGCCGCGTTGCCCGATAGTCGTGCCTTTAGTCTGAAAGTGCGCTACAGCTTGTCAGCGTTGCCCGAAAATAATGGGTATCGTCCTCGGTTGGCCGACGATCGCGTGGGTTACTTTATTACCGCGTACCGAGACTACACCGATGATACACCGCGCCAATCGTTTGTGCGCTACATTAACCGTTGGCATTTGGAAAAACAAGATCCCGCCGCTCCATTGTCAAAACCGAAACAACCCATTACCTTTTGGATTGAGAATACCGTTCCACTAGAGTATCGCGATGCTGTTCGTGATGGTGTTCTCATGTGGAATCGCGCCTATGAGAAGATTGGATTTAAAGATGCGATCGCAGTCAAACAAATGCCCGATAACGCCGATTGGGATCCGGCTGACGTGCGCTACAACACGATTCGCTGGTTTAACTCAACCGACGCGATTTTTGCACTCGGGCCGTCGCGAGTCAATCCGCTCACGGGTGAAATTCTGGATGCTGATATTCTAGTTGCCGCCGATTTCACGCGATCGCTCAAAGAAGACTATCGCAGCATTGCAGAGCAAAACCAAATGCGAACGGCTCCGTTTGCCGCGCAACTGCTCGGCAAGGATAACGTGTGTAATTATGGAATGGCAGCCCGTTACTTAGAGCGTCAAGCGAAACCCAGCGAGAAGAAATCGTCGCCGCACCTCAGATTTGGCTCTAGTTTGGGCAACTATCAGGATCTGTGTTTTGGCATGGATGCGGCTAAACAATACGCGGTTGGCAACATGGCGCTGTCGCTGTTTCAAAATGTGTTGCCCAATGGCTCTGAAATGAAAGACTATGTGCAGCAATTTGTTCGCGAACTGATTGCTCACGAAATCGGACACACGCTGGGATTGCGCCACAACTTCCATGCGAGTTCAATGCTGGCTCCAGAAGAGTTAAACAATCCTGCGATCACCCGGCAGAAAGGATTAGTGGCGTCTGTGATGGACTACAATCCGGTGAATCTTGCGCCCCAAGGGACAAAACAAGGGGATTACTTCACTCAGCTAGTCGGTCCGTACGACGAATGGGCGATCGCATACGGCTACACGCCAACGGAGGCCAAAGTACCCGCAGCAGAAAAACGGGTTCTCGATGCGATCGCAAAGAAAGCGCCTCAACCGGAACTCTCGTACGCGACGGATGAAGATGTATTCTCATTTCTCGATCCGAAGGTCAACGCATTTGACATGAGCGGGGATTTGCTGACGTATTCGCAATGGCAAATGGAAAATGCTCGCAAAATGTGGGATCGGATCAACACGCGCTATCCCGGCGAAGGTCAAAGTTTTAATGAAGTTCGAGTGGCATTTAATGCTGTATTCGACTATTACTTTCAATATGCGACGTTCTTGGGAGAGTACGTTGGGGGGCAATTCTTCAATCGCTACAAATACGGAGACGCGAAAGGAAGATTACCGTTTGAGCCTGTGCCAATCGAGCAGCAGCGCCTCGCGCTTGCCACGTTACAGAAAAATGTGTTTAGTGAAGAACCGTTCCAGTTTTCGCCCGATTTGCTCAATAAGTTAGCGCCGTCTCGCTGGTCTCATTGGGGAACTCAACCCAGTGTGACCTTAGACTATCCGATTCATGACAACATTCTGTTTTTGCAGAGCATTGTTCTTTACGATCTGCTCTCTCCTCAGCGTCTTGCTCGTTTGCGGGATGCCGAACTGAAGACGCAGCCCGGTCAAGCCTTGACGATTCCTGACCTGTTTGACTCGCTACAAACCAGCATTTGGGGCGATGTGATCAAACCGAAAGACAATCTCAAACTATCGGGATTGCGTCGTGCATTGCAGCGGCAGTATATGAATGTATTAGTCGCAATGGTGTTACGCCAAGCGGATGCGCTGGAAGACGCAAGAACCGTCGCTCGGTATGAACTAAAGCAATTGCATCGTTCAATTGATGGGGCAATGCGAAAGGTGAATGATAAAGAAATCTACACGAAAGCGCATTTAGAAGAAGCCCGCGATCGCATTGCTAAAGCCCTAGACGCTCAACTGCAATCTCAGTAGAGAAGTGCTAGAAGTGCTAATTGTGTCAGTTGGATTTTATGCTTCAAGCTAACTGACACAATTAGCGATCGCGCTGTTCTTCCATGAGCGTGTTCATCAAAGCGATAACGAAGGTGCATCAGCTATGAATTCTCGGCTGGGGATGCAGCGTGGACAAAATCTCGCTTTCGGTTTGAGCCAAGGCTTCGAGGCGTTCCATCACGGCTGTGCGATCGCAATAAGTATCTGCCAGCGTCCAATATACGCCGTAATGTCGCGCTTCCGATGCCATCAACGCTCGATAAAATTTAGCTAACTCCAGATCAGGACAATGCTCGGCTAACAACCCCAACCGCTCGTGACTTCGAGCTTCAATGATCCCCGACACCAAAAGCGCATCCAACATTCGATCCGGCTCATCGCGGCGGATCTGCTTATTCAACGTTGCCCCGTAGGGAGGCGGAACGAGTGGCGCTAAAGGAATGCCTCGACACTCTAAAATTTGGTTGACTTGCTCAAAGTGCTGCAATTCTTCCTGCGCGATCGCCGTCAATGACCTCACTAACTTAGCGCTAGACGGGTAGCGGAATATCAGATTCAGCGCAACACCGGCCGCTTTGCGTTCACAGTGAGAATGATCGAGCAAAATCGTCTCTATGTTTGCTAGGGCTTGTTCTACCCAGGCAGACGAAGTAGGCTGTTGCAGAAAGCGGATAGTTGGCAAAGACGCCACAGAACTTTTACCCATGATTTGGTTAGCCTTTGCAATTCTAACGGCTTTTTTTGAGTCTTTGAAGGATGTTTCGAGTAAGAAAAGTCTGCAAACCATCGACGCTTACATTGTGGCGTGGATGGCAAATGTGTTTGCGATCGCGTTTTTAATACCGTTGCTATTCATTCTTGGCATTCCACCATTGAACCTTCAGTTTTGGATCGCATTACTGATTGGCGGCAGTCTCAATGTCGTTTCGTTTATTCTCTATCTCAAAGCAATTCAAATTGCAGATTTATCGATCACTGTCCCGTTGGTGACCTTGACGCCATTATTTCTCTTAATTACATCACCCCTGATTGTGGGAGAATCTGCCACGATCGCAGATGTGGTGGGCATCATTCTAATTGTGCTTGGGTCTTACATTCTGAACCTAAGAGAGCGCAAGAATGGCTACCTTGCGCCACTGAAAGCCATTTTGCTAAATCGAGGGAGTCGGCTGATGTTTGTCGTCGCGATCATTTGGAGCATTACCGCCACCTTTGACAAAGTAGGCGTGGTGAATTCTTCTCCGATCTGTTGGTCTACAGCGTTGTACTGTTTCTTAGCGGTAGGAATGTTTCCGATCATGTTGTACAAATCTCGTCAAAAGATGGGCCAAATTCTGCCAAATCTAACGCCGTTGGCTCTGATCGGAGCCTTTCATGCCTTGGGGATCACTTTTCAGATGAGCGCGATCGCATTTACATTAGTGACTCAAGTCATTGCCGTTAAACGTACCAGTGCCTTAATGAGTGTTGTGTTAGGTCATTTCCTGTTCAAAGAAAGAGGGCTGCGAGAGCGGCTTGCAGGGGCAACCATTATGGTACTAGGTGTCGTTGTAATCACCCTTTCTAAACAATTTCTTCCACATTAAGAAGAACTTTTAAACAATAGCTTCGTTAAGTTAAATTTTCCTTTAAGTTAAGCGATTCTTCTGGAAGTTCCGTCATAAATCAAGAAGATCAGAAAACATGCTGGGAAGGCATCGGTAGTTCCTCTATCTACTGATGGATTTGTATCAAAAATCATTAAGTATTCTTAATCGGTTTTTGAAAGTTAAATAACCGAGGCATGATCAACAGAGCGTTAAGAACATCGCTGATGCAGACCCGACTTCGATCGAAACGATACCGCCGCCGCACTCGGAGACTCTCCAACCCAGGCAGCACCTTTATCACCTTGACCTGTGCTTTTCTAACTTGTGTGACTCTGCTACCCAAACTCTGGGAACCGCAGGCGTCTACCCCACCTACCCCGTCTTATCAAGAGGCGGCTAAAGTGTTTCAAGATGAGCGATCGCAGTCTCTCCAGAAGCGGGCTCAACGACCTCAGAAACCCTCTCAGAGGTCTGAGCATCCTCAGTCCGTGCCCCTATCGTTTCAGGAGCCAAAAAAGGCTGAACAGCCTCGACCTGCAAACACACCCCGAAACTCTGTAGAGCCTGATCAGTCTGCTCTAGCACCACTGACAAAGCCAGCGGTAACGCGCCCTGTCACGCTAGAGCATCGCAAAATTGCGGGTATTCCGATCTACTTGATCAATATTGACCTCGCCGATCCGAATACCTTTATTAGCGTTGGGCTAGCGAATGCAGCGACTGAAGCTAACAGCGCGCGATCAACAAAAGGTGACGAAGCGTTTAACGCGATGGTGAAGCGCTACAAAGCGGCTGTGACAGCAAACGGAACCTTCTTTAGCATGGACGCTCAAAAGCGGGTCATGGGCAATTTGGTTTCGGGAGGACGGTTTCTGAAATATAGCCCGTGGGAGAATTACGGAACAACGCTAGGGCTACGACCGGGCAATCGTCCTGAAATGATTACAGCACGAGCAGAAGGTCAGCCCAAGTGGGAACAGCACTGGTTTTCCCTTACGGCAGGGCCACGATTGCTGAAACAAGGCGAACTGTCGATTAACCCGAAACAAGAAGGCTTTACCGATCGGGCTGTGATGGGCGTTGCCACACGATCGGCAATTGGCTTTTCAGAACATGGGAAGCGGCTGTTGCTCGTGACGTTCCATAAACCTGTTTCACTGCAAAAAGAAGCTGCCATCATGAAAACGCTTGGCTGCTATGAAGCCATGAATCTTGATGGAGGGACGTCGGTTGCATTGGCTCAAGGCGATCGCGTCCTTCAACCCGCTGGGCGCGACCTGACCAACGTGATCACGATCTATGACGCTCAGCATCCGGCTCCTGACTCACTTCAGCGATCGTGGGCAGCGTTTCAGAAGAACGATCAGGTGGCGCTAAGACAGGATAAATCATAAGGTGCATTAGCCTGCATTATTCATAAGGTGTAACCCAAGGGCACAAATTAGCCCGACTTGAGAATGCAATCGGAAAAACTGGGGAAAGAATTTGGACAGAAAGGAGTGAATGGCGTTGAGCTAAGTACAGGACAAAAATTGCAGAGTATCCACAAATTCATCCATTTTCTGTTCCAAGTTGAGCATGATATTTCGCAGATAGTCGAAACCATAACGGAAGAGGCTCTGTGCTCTGCGACCATGCTTTTGGATAGCCAGGGGTTTGAGTTGATGTAACCACTCACGGGTGAGGAAGACCCAGCACAAAGCAAGTGAGAGGAGAGCAAGCAGCTTACTAAGTCATTCAGCATCAGTTAAGTGAGTGGATTCTAGACAAAATCCACGATTTTTGAAAATGCCAAAGAGCGTTTCAATTCCTCAGTGCTTGGCATAATCGGAACTGGCAGATTGAGGGTGAGGGACACGTTGAGTCGCAACGACCAGTAAGGAACGATCTTCCAGACGCAAAGCAGAAATGTAGACCCACTGCCCTTAGAGTCGCCGTTTGTTGCGCAACACTTTGTGCTGTCTAGGTTGTAAATCTTGAAACACCACGCTGACCTTGAGTGTTTGCCTTCCGTGGGTGAGCATGTGGTTCCCACGAATACGAATGCGGAACGGCGCACGCAGGTCTTGGAGCAGGTAGCCTAACCAATCTTTGCCCACAAACTCTCGGTCGCTTGTCAGAGACGGGTATGGTTAGCCTAACCTGAATAATTTAATCAGGTAAACCCCCAGCTCTGCTGTAGGGTTGATTCTCTAGTGGGAGGAATGCAAGCTGGAAGGAATGTCACTTGGAATGAGTCATGGGAGTAGAAGCACTGATTGAGCAGTTAAAAACAATTCCCGACTGGAGACGAGGACGTAAAGTCTAATATCGGCGTTGCTGAATGAGAAGATGAATTAGCATGGAATCGGCACATCTCGAAATTTGAGGTAGTGCAAGAGTAATCGAATTGAGTGCCTGAGCATCTCAACCGATTTCGAGTAGCACAAGGTTTTG
>JAHHHO010000032.1 GCA_019359315.1 Myxacorys californica WJT36-NPBG1 | reverse complement strand
TTTCTATTTGGTGCATCTGACCCACAACCTGCAATGGCTTCTAAGCGACAGCATAACCAGTCTTTTAATCGTGAATTCACCGTCCTCACTAGCTTTCCAGCTTCTTAGTTTTGTCAGTCAAGCAGGAAGTCTATCTCATGTTGCTCTCTACTAAGCTATTGTTCTTCAAAACGAAGACTTGAAAAGATATCGATAACTCCATGCGATTGCTTACAGCAACCTTCTCCTCACTAGGCTGCACAGATGCCATAGCGGGGAAGCAAATCGTGCAACACAAATAACCGATGTGCTTGTAAGGCATCGTGAAAATATTTCCAATCGCTGGCGAGAAACTGTTCCCGGTAGGGAAACACTTCATCGCCGCGATCGCGTTCTCGCTCTGTGCCCAACGCCAAAAACTTCCACGATAATTTGCCCTTTGGAATATAGTCCACAACGGCACGACCAAAACTGAACTTACCATCTGCGATCGCAGCTAACCAGAGCCGATGTCGAATTTTTCGATCGGGATAGGTTAGCGTTTCAAAGAGTGTTGCAATCAGCTGTCGGTCTAGAGGAGGTAAACCGGGCACGATCGCATCCGGATTCTTCAATCGATAGCGCTGCATAGCTTGGCACATGTAATCTGCCGCTTCTAAAAAGTCCTTCGGGTTATCTCGCCAGATTTTTTCTCCTCGTCCATTGGTGTATCCCCATCGCAAATAGGGCTTATCGGGCTGGCTCAACACGGCTCCGTGTCCGAGCGGCATTGCCTCACTCATAAAATAGCCCGTCATTCGCTCCCTGAACTTGCAGTCGGGGACTCCCCATTCATCGACTAAACGAGTGGCTTCATTAACGCGATCGCGAATGCCTGCAAATCCTTGATGTGCCCACGTATCGGCATAAACGTGCATTGTGATGCCTAGGCGGTGCAACCCGTAAGGCGTATCTTGACGAAGAATGCATTCGCGCACCATCTGTTGAGCCACATCACTATTGGGACGACAAATGAGCTTATCGACAAATTTACCGTCTGGCTCTTTTCCCGCAGGCAAGCCGCCGTTACCGGGCAGAAAATGAAACGGAATCCAAACATAATGATTGGCAAGTTCTCGAAAGTTGCGGTAGTCCAACATTTTGTGCGCCGAACTGATGCGCTCAAACAATGCGCCATTATCAAACCTCACCAATCCACCGTTTACCGCATCGTCCACATACTGAGCGCAATATGCGATCGTACTAGCTTGCTGATGCTCAAATCCTGCAAGTCGTGCCACTGTGTAAGTCACGCCATGATGAAAATCGATCTGCATGTTGGCTCCTGTTCTCCCCCCCATGTCTATATACCTCAATCCGACAAGTCAGGCACTCTTGATTAGAAATTACGAATGATCAGGTAATTGCAGTACCCTGGAATATTGATCACCCACATTCCTAGAATCATGCGAGTCTTCGTACTGCTATTTAACGCCCGAACGGAAAACGAAGGAATTCACACGATTAGCGTTGGCGATCGTAACTTGGTGTTGATGTTTGAAGAGGAAGACGATGCGACGCGGTATGCGTTGCTGCTCGAAGCGCAAGATTTTCCTACTCCGGCGGTCGAAACGCTTGACCAAGAAGAAGTTGAGGATTTTTGCGAAGGGGCAGGCTATGACTGTTACTTAATTCCTCAAAACTTTGTGCCACAGAACGACTTCGAGCGCTTGCTATTAGCGCCTCCTGAGAAAAATTTAGATCAAGTCGATTGGTCAGCCGACGAAAAACCAGCTCCGCAAGCGGAAGAATCAGATATGTCGAATGCAGATTTGGATCGGATACGGCGACAGTTAGAAGGGCTGTTGTGAGAGATGAAAGAAGAACAGACATTGAGGTAGCACTACAGAACGCAGAATTATGACAACACCCGCTCATCCCTCCGATCAACGCGGACATTTGCTCACCGAACAAGTCAACCCTGAAAGCGCGAATCTCGATCAGCTTTCATCACTTGAAATTGTCGATGTGTTTAACCGGGAAGACGCCAAGACCATTAGCGCGATCAGATCCGTTCGCCATGAGTTGGCAGACGCGATCGATCGAACCGCTGAGAATCTTCGTCAGGGAGGACGGCTCTTTTATGTAGGCGCGGGCACAAGCGGGCGGTTGGGTGTATTAGATGCGGCTGAATGTCCTCCCACCTTCTGCACGCCACCAGAAATGGTGCAGGGAATCATTGCGGGTGGGTCGGAGGCATTAGTTCGCAGTTCAGAAGGATTGGAAGATCGATCGGACGATGGAGCGAGTGCGATCGCAGAGCGTAATATTACCTCGTTAGATATAGTGGTAGGCATTGCAGCGGGCGGGACTACGCCCTATGTGCATGGAGCCTTAGCCGAGGGCAAAAGACGCGGCGCGACGACAGTTTTTATCGCTTGCGTCCCGAAAGAACAGGTGGCAATCAATGTAGATATCGACATCCGGCTGTTAGTCGGACCTGAAGTGCTAGCAGGCTCAACGCGCCTAAAAGCAGGAACCGTGACCAAACTTGCCTTAAATATTCTGTCTACCGGAACAATGGTTCGCTTAGGCAAGGTGTATGGCAATCGCATGATCGATGTGGCAGTGACAAATACAAAACTCCACGATCGCGCCTTGAGAATCCTGTGCGATCTGACCGATTTGAGCCGGGAACAGGCAGACGACTTGTTAACCAAGAGTAATTTCTCGGTCAAACGCGCCTTGCTGATGCAGTGGACAGGGTTAAGTGTAGACGAGAGCGATCGCTTGTTAGCTCAGCATCAAGGAAACTTGCGGCACGCTAAACAGGCGCTGTAGCAATAGTTAGAGCATTAACTACTCTCGGTGTCCGTCGGGATAGGTAGTGAACGCATCGACGATCGCTCCATCTAACTCCGCACCAGACGCCCGAAATAATGTTGCACCCGATAGATTAGCGCCAGATAAGTTCGCTTGCCGTAGATCCACACGACTAAGATTAGCGCGACACAACTTTGCCTGTCTTAAATCTGCGCAGTAGAGATTAGCTCCGCTGAGATCAGCGTCTGATAAATCGGCTCCCTGCAAGTTGGCAAAACTTAAATCGGCTCTCACTAGCCGTCCACATTGAAGGTTGGCATTTAATAGATTGGCTTGATTGAGCCGGGCATTGCTCAACTCAATTTGCTGAAGCTGCGATCGCGGCATCGTTGCTTGACTAAGATTCGCGTAGGGTAAATAAGCTTTTTGCAAGGTGCTGTCGCTAAAATTAATCCCTTGTAACGATGCCTCAAATAGGTTTGCGTCATCTAAGCTTATTGTTTCAAAGTCTCGCTCTCCCTCAGCATATCGGGAAAACAGTTCCTGAATCTCTAACCTTTTCATTACGATCGCTAGACTAGACAGCTACAGTTCTTTGTAGAAATGTAAAAACAGAGGAGATACAGCTTCGTATTCCTTAACTTTTTTTAGGCTTTTATACTTATTACAATCATAGACAGAAGCCTGCGATTTCGATTAGCTGTATCTTGAATTACCTATCCTCCCCAAACTCATTATTTTTTAGTCCCCATTTTTTATGTCAATCGCACAGCACTATCACGAACGCACTAAGTACGACCCGAAAACGATCCACGCTAAAAGCCATGCCCTCAATTGGGAAGAACAACCGATCTTATTCAAAACCTACCCGGTAGGAACCTCATTTGACCTCAAGCCCGCTCTAGAAGACTCTTCTGTAGAGGCTGGATCGTGGTGGAAACGGCTCTCGAAGTTGCTCTACTGCACGTATGGTTTAACGGGAATGATTCCGACTTTAGGAGAACCGCACTACCTGCGATCGTCTCCCTCTGCTGGCGGCCTCTATCCCGCCGAACTTTACCTTATTTCTCGCGGTACTCCCCGCCTTCCGTCGGGGCTATACCACTACCAGTCCAAAACACACTCTCTGATCCATTTCTGGGAAAACGATGTTTGGACAGCGCTCCAATCTGCCTGCTTTTGGAATCCGGTTTTAGCCGGGACTCAGCTGGCGTTAGTCGCAACTGCCGTTTTCTTTCGCTCAGCATGGCGCTATCAGGATCGAGCATACCGCCGCATTTTTCTAGATACGGGACATTTGCTTGGAAATTTGGAACTGGCGTGTGCGGCAAATGATTACCGTCCCCACTTGATTGGTGGATTTGCTGATGAAGCGGTGAACCAATTGTTGTACCTCGACGCGGATCAAGAAGGCGCGATCGCAGTAGTTCCCTTGGCAGATCGATTAGAGATTGGGGAAAACCTTTCCCTCACCCGCACAGCACTCCCGGCTGCCACACAACGAGAGTTTCCTCATCTCGAAGATGGTCAGCTTCTGAACTACTTTCATCAAGCGACTCAAATTGAGTTTAATGCCAATACTAAAATTGATTGGGCATCCACCGATGCCACCGATGCCTCTGTAGTCGGCAGTGACGACTCTGACGAGACTACATCGCATCGCGCGGATAAATACAACATTCCGTTCTGTCTTAAAGTTCCAACCTTGACCTCACCTGTGGACTGGGACGCTAATCTCGACGGTTTAGAGCAGACCATGATTAATCGTCGATCGACTCGTGCTTATACTGGCGAACCCTTGACTCTGGACGAACTCAAAGCACTCCTCGATTTTACCTATCAGCCTCAACATTACATTGATCAAGATCTAGACGGTTCCCCTGATTATTTCGATCTAGAGTTGGTCGAGACTTTCGTTGCCGTTTCGGGTGTCACTGGGCTTGAAGAAGGCTGTTATTACTACGCTCCCAAGGCTCAAGAATTGCGCCAAATTCGCTTTAAAAACTTTCGCTCTGAACTGCATTATCTCTGTTTGGGGCAAGACTTGGGACGCGATGCGGCGGCAGTGATGTTTCATACCGCAGATTTAGAAAAAGCTGTTAGTAAGTATGGCGATCGCGCGTATCGTTATTTGCACATGGACGCTGGACACTTAGGACAGCGCTTAAATTTAGCGGCGGTTTATCTTGATCTGGGCGTGAGCGGTATTGGTGGCTTCTTCGATGATCAGGTGAATGAAGTGTTGGGTATTCCGTCTGACGAAGCGGTTCTCTACATCACAACCTTGGGACGACCGAGAAGATGATCGCAGAAAATTCTATTTCTATCGATATAGCTCGTTAAAACCAGTTCTATTTCTGCAACTCTATCTAAAGATATAGTTATTTCAATTCCTGCCATTTTGTGATTCGGATCACAGGGTTGTGTGATCCGAATCACTAAAGGTATCATTAACCACAGACATACTGTAGAAGACTCAACTTTAGCCGAGTCATCAACAGGGAACACACGACTGGCCGACAGATTTCTCGGGAAGACTGTCGGTTTTTTGTATCTGTGTACAGTGACTAATTAGTGACTAATTAAATGTCGTCGGTGACGAAGAGAATCTAATGAATTTTAGGGCACTCATTTTCCCTGTACTGCCAGATCGAGGATGAGCGATCGCAGTTTTGCGATACCGTTAGCTGCTTGGGCAATGGTGGCGAAATGTTCTAAAAACGTTTTGAAGTCCAACGTTCTGAAATCCAACGTTGTGAAACCCATTGTGCTTATCCATTGTGCTTATTTATCTCGTGCAGACCAAACACCCGATATTAACAGGAACATTCCCCCTGCAAAGATAGCGATCGCAAACCCTGCCGGAATTACATTCATCCAATCAATTGTTTCCATTAAATGTGCCTCTCTTCCTGATTTATCAATGAACAATCGATGAATGTCATCTAGTCCGTGACCTTTCCTCTCATGGCTTTAATCTGTCCGCGTTTGCTTTTACTATCGAGCCGCTTTCTCTGAGAGCTACGAGTTGGTTTACTGGGTCTACGGGGCTTGGGTAATACGATCGCACTTCTAATCAAGTCTTTTAGTCGTTGCAAGGCTTCTTCTCGGTTCTGCTCTTGGCTGCGGTGTTCTTGAGCCTTGATGACAATCACCCCTTCTTTCGTAATGCGCTGGTCGCTTAATGCTAACAGCCGCTCTTTGTAGCGATCGGGCAGTGAGGATGCTGCGATATCGAAGCGCAAGTGGATGGCGCTTGCTACTTTGTTTACGTTTTGCCCGCCTGCTCCTTGGGAGCGGATCGCACTCATCTCAATCTCATGCTCTGGGATACTCACGGTGTTAGAAATTTGCAGCATGGTTTATTTGTTCAACATAAGCAATGCACCGTTCTCAGAGATAGGTTGTTGCTAGTTCGTTGGATTGTGACAGTTCCAGCATAAAGTAGCAGGTTCATCGTTGGTTCCCTCTTGGGCTGCAATTGAGGAAGAATTGCTTGAGAAGTAAAAAGCTTGGCGATTCGACTTCAGAGGCTGGTCGTTGACGCTCAAAACGCGAAGGTTGGAGGAATTTGCTCGACGTTCCGGGTTCTGAACTTCATGTTTGAAGTAAAAAGCCTGAAATTCCGAGTTCAGAAGGCGGAGTTCCAGGTTCAGAAGGCGGAGTTCCGAGTTCAGAAGGTGGAGTTTCAGGTTCAGAAGGCGGAGTTCCAGGTTCGGAGGGCAAAGTTCCGGGTTCGGAGGGCAAAGTTCCAGGTTCAGAAGGCGGAGTATGAAGAGTTGAGCTTGAAAGTAGAAACTTTGAAGCTCACAAGCAAAATTTTTAGCGCAAGTAGAGGTTAGTTCAGTTCACAATCTTCCCTATATGAAAGTTCGGGCTAGTCGCTCACCTTGGCTGAAACGATTTAAATTCTGAGGTCGATCGTCTTTAGTGGCTCGATCGCGATGTTTTTAGTTGCGATCATCCGAAATTTCTGTGAGTAACAGTGAATTCTATGGAAACCATCTTCCGAATACTGCACTGGAAATCCTCACATGAACACCTACGAGCAAATCAAGAACTCGCAGTTCCTCCGTATTCTGTTCATTACATTTCTCATTCTGTTACTACAAATCCCGACGGTGATGCTCCAGAATTTGGTCAGCGATCGCCAGAATTTACGTCAAGAAGCGATCGCTGGCATCACCGGAAATTGGGGGCGATCACAGTCGATTCTTGGCCCCCGCCTCTACGTCCCCTACATCAAGCGCTTTCAAGCTGGGAAAGAAGAAAAAGCCGAAGTCAAATACGGCACATTCCTACCCGATGATTTGCAAATCACGGGCAATCTCGATTCAGATGTACGCTACCGAGGCATTTTTGAAGTTCCCGTCTATAGAACCAAGCTCGACATTCGCGGTCGCTTCGATCGTCCAGACTTCACCAGTTGGGGTACTCGCTCAGAAGACATCTTGTGGGATCGCGCCGAACTCAGTTTGCAAGTCTCCGATGCTCACGCGATTCAAAACCAGGCGGCGCTCAACTGGAATCAAAAATCTATTCCCTTCACCGCTGGGCAAAGCAAGTACGGCGACAGCGACCAAGGCATTCACGCAGTCTTAAAAGACCAGATGAAAGGAGAGACCTTTACCTTCTCTATTCCGCTCACAGTGAACGGCAGCGAGAAAATCGCCTTCGCCCCCTTTGGGAAAGTCACCAAAGTTAGCCTCGCCTCCAACTGGACAAACCCTAGTTTCCAAGGTGTCTGGTTGCCCGACCAGCGCGAAGTCAACCAAAAAGGATTCAATGCCACCTGGAATATTCCCTCTCTTGGCCGCAACTACCCGCAGCAATGGAATAACGAATCACCCACCAACCTGGGAATGATTCAAGCCTCGCTCTTTGGCGTCGATCTGATTTCGCCCGTTGATAATTACCGAATGAGCGATCGCAGCATCAAATACAACTTTCTATTCCTAGTGCTGACCTTTGCCGTGTTTTGGCTGTTTGAAACCGCGACTCGACTGCGCGTTCATCCATTGCAATATCTGCTCGTCGGTGTGGCAATGTCGATGTTTTATCTCCTGCAACTCGCCCTTTCTGAGCACTTAGGATTCAAAACCGCTTATCTTATTTCCACTGTTGCAGTCGTCGTCTTGATCACGGCATACTCGGTCGCCGTCCTTCGAGCCAGAAAACGAGGCGCGATCGTAGGCATTATGCAGATTGCGCTCTACAGCTATCTCTACATCGTGTTAGCCAATCAGGACTACTCATTACTCATGGGGTCGATCGGGCTATTTGTATTCTTAGCCATCATCATGTACTTCACTCGCCGCATGGATTGGTTAGAACCACCCACCCCCAGACGGCTAGAACCAACGACCCCAGGCGGAGCACCCTCTGAAATCGATTAGCATGAAGGAGCGCTGTGAAGTTGAAGCGATGCCTGAGCTGCAAAGGAGCGCCTCAACTTCTAATCTCTCCCCTCATCTTGAACCTCATCCATGGCTCCTGAACTGACTGTCCCCCAATCTGATCTTGAAACTTGCGCTCAGAAATTAGGACTGAATCAGATTCAGCGTCATCTCTTTATCTGTGCTGACCAAACAAAAGCAATTTGTTGCGACAAAGCAACTGGATTAGCCGCCTGGGACTATCTCAAAAAACGGCTCAAAGAATTGAAGCTCGACCAGCCCACTCCTAGTGGTTCGGCAGGCGACGCCCCTGCAAGCTGCATCTTCCGAACGAAAGCGAACTGTCTTCGCGTGTGTCAGCAAGGGCCGATTTTAGTCGTCTATCCCGATGGAGTTTGGTACCATTCTGTCACTCCAGAGGTGATCGAACGCATTATTCAAGAACATTTAATTGGCAATCAGATTGTCCACGAATATGTCTTTTTGACTCATCCACTCGCACCTATTTCAAGCAATTCTATAACCACATCAACCTCGTGATTTTTCTAACTAAAATTCAATTCTGATTTTTGTACTGTTGATAGAAGTAAATTTGCGCAGCATTCTATTTCAGTTACTCAAAGACCCATCAGCTAAACGCTGCCTCACCTTACTAACGACTCGATTTGAGCAAAAGATCATTTTCTGAATGCAGTACATTTTTTTGTCTGAGCGATTCTCTTACAGGAGTATAAATCATAGACCAAAGAAGTCTGATTGCTTGGCTGGTCGTATATAATGTCACGAGACCTATAGCCAAAATTCTGAATCTTTACTAATATCGGGAGCAATTTAGTTTTTAATGGTTACGAGATCGTCCACAATAACACGTGTCCATCTCTCGAAGTTGGCTTCAATTCCAATTCAATTTGTAAACGTTATTCAGATTCGGCAGAGCGAGTAGCACAGCATGAAGGAAACTAGCGCAGGGAATCACAGACGGTTGCTGCTGATTGACGACGATCCGAACCTTATTTTGCTAGTCAAAGACTATCTAGAGTTCCGTGGGTACGAAGTTGTCACCGCAGAAAATGGGCGTGAAGCCCTAGAGGTGTTGGAGAGTGAAACTCCAGACATGATCATCTGCGACGTGATGATGCCAGAAATGGATGGCTACCAACTCGTCAGCACGATTCGCCAAGATCCAAAAACCAGTTGGATTCCAGTCTTGTTTCTCTCCGCTAAGGGGCAAAGTCAAGATCGCGTTAAGGGATTAAACATCGGTGCAGATGTTTACATGGTCAAGCCGTTTGAGCCAGAAGAATTAGTGGCTCAGGTCGAATCCTCTCTGAAGCAAGCCTCTCGTCTGATTCAGCACAAGGATGCTAAGGGTGGTGAGAACGCGCCCAAAATTCAGGTGCCGTTCGATGTCGAACTGACGCCGACTGAGTTGCGCGTGGTTCAGTTTGTGGCGCGCGGCATGGCAAACCGGGAAATCGCTGAGGAACTCAACGTAAGTCAACGCACGATCGAGAGCCACGTGAGTAATATGTTGGGGAAAACCGGGTTACACAACCGCACCGAATTAGCGCGTTGGGCGATTGAAAACAGCATGGCGTGAGCTTGCCGAGCTAGACTGTCGATCTGAACTTTTTTAAGGTAGGGACGTTACCCATAACGTCCCTATGTTTGTTTTCAACGGGGGACTTGTTGCGCCACTTTCTGAACTTGTTCGTTGAAGTAATCCGTTCGATAATTTAACTGCTTTGAGACTTCTAACCCTTGTCTAAAGGCGGCTAACGCTTCTGGATACGCTTTTTGAGCAAGGCGGATTTGCCCAACCTGATCTAATGCATCCATTGCGCCGTAAGCGTTATAGGCTTGTTGTTCGGCTTGAGCAAGATAGTCATACACTTGCAGGGCTGAGTCCAAGCGATCGTTGGCTCGGTACAGCTTGCCTAGCTTTTGCAACGCATCGGTCGCATAGGCGACCTGAAGAAACGGCTGGGCTAACTCAAACGCTTCTCGGTACTGCTGTTCGGCAAGATCTAACCGACCGCTTGCCGCGTAGTTATCTGCAAGTTTAATCTTTAGGGCTGGAATGTACTGCGCCTGTTCATTTTGTTGATACAAATCGAGCAACTGCTGCTGATAGGTTGCCGCTTGCGCGGGTTGTTTAGCTTGTTCATGTACATAGGCAAGCTGAATCAGATTCACAAACACGCTTTGCTGATCGGTTCTGGCTTTTGCCAAGTTCAGCAACTCGGTGTACGTTGCGATCGCTTTCGGATAATCGAACCAACTGAGATGCAGTTGTCCAATCGTGGTTAACAGACTCGTCTCTTGAGGCACATCATTCGCGGCTCTCGCATCTGCCAGCATTGAGTTATACACCGTCACGGCTAGTCCTGGCGATCGCACTTGCTGATAGGCCGTTCCTAATGCCGATCGCAAGGCCGTTCGATTTGCGTCCTGCACGCCACCAGAGGAACTGGCTGATCCGGCCTGAACGGGTTTTTGTGCCTCGGTTTGAATTGCCTTGAGCCGATTGGTAATGACGCGCACTTCCTCAGACAGGTTTTGCTTCCAAGCTTGATCGCCCACTCGACCCAAAGCCGTTACTTCTTCTAAAAAGCCCAACGCTCGACGCAAGCGCAATTCTCGATTCCAGATCTCAAAAGCTGCGATCGGATCGTTCAATTGCAGCTTTTCGGTCGCCTGCACATTCAATGCATCCAACGCCTGATCTAATTGCTGCCGCTCTGCCTCGCTCAAGGGACGCTTTAGCCCTCCTGGCAGGAGCGGATCGGGCACCGTTAACTCCAGTGGACTGGGGGGAAATCGATCGGGCAGCGGTTTGGCTGGGGTTGTCGGTTGAGGAGAGGGCTGAACGGCTGGAGCCTGCGCCCCACACATAACTTGCCCTGCCACAACTGAACCTCCCACTAGCAGACTCACCCAGAACCATCGACCCGATATCTGACTCATCCTAACCACCATTTCTCTAAATTCCGTCGCTTTATACTCAGAACTGAACGTGCTGTTAAAAGTTTCAAATTTGCAATTTAGCCCATTATTTTGCTCTAAAGTTGGCTCTCAACCTAAAATTTCACTCTCAAAATATAGAGTTTCACTCTCAAAATATAGAGATGCTGGCTTCTTCTTATCGAAAAGCCCACCGTTCAGCTTAAGATTTTATCTGGATCACACTGGTTCAATTCTAAGCGAGGGCACTGTGAGAGTTTTAATCGTAGGAAACGGCGGGCGAGAACATGCCCTAGCTTGGAAGTTGTTGCAATCTCCGCAAGTTCAGCAGATTATCTGTGTACCGGGCAATGGTGGAACCGCCGCTCTAGAACGGTGCCGCAATCTGCCGTTGAACGTAGACGACTTTGAAGGAATCGCTCGCTTTGCGTTTGTCAATAATGTTGGATTGATTGTGGTGGGCCCGGAAGTTCCGCTTGCGATGGGGATTACAGACTATCTCCAAGCCAAAGAACTGAATGTGTTTGGTCCCACTCGCGAAGGCGCTCAGATTGAATCCAGCAAAGCCTGGGCAAAAGCCCTCATGGAAGATGCCGAAATTCCGACCGCTAAGGCCGCCGTGTTTGCAGACGAAGCGGCAGCGAAGGCTTACGTCCGCTCTGAGGGTGTCCCGATCGTCATTAAAGCCGATGGGTTGGCAGCAGGAAAAGGCGTCACGGTGGCTGAAACGGTGGAGAGTGCTGACAGCGCGATCGCAGCGTGCTTTCAGGGACAGTTTGGGAGCGCAGGCAGTCAAGTTGTGATCGAAGAATGCCTTAGCGGACAAGAAGTTTCGATTCTTGCCGTTACCGACGGTCTCACCATTCGTCCCCTCCTCCCCGCTCAAGACCATAAACGCATCGGTGAGGGAGATACGGGAGAGAATACCGGCGGCATGGGAGCTTATGCGCCTGCGCCCGTCGTCACCCCCCAACTGATGGAGCAAATTCAAAATCATGTATTAGAGCCTGCGATCGCGGCCTTGCGGAGCCGCAATATCGACTACCGTGGCGTCCTCTATGCGGGTCTGATGGTCACACCCGCAGGCGAACCGAAAGTGATTGAGTTTAACTGCCGCTTTGGAGATCCAGAAACGCAAGCAATTCTTCCGCTCCTCGACACGCCCCTGGAAAAGCTCTTGCTGGCTTGCGCCACCCAAACTCTAGAATCATTTCCTGCCATCGAATGGAAAGCGGGTGCATCTGCTTGTGTCGTGGTGGCGGCTGAAGGCTATCCTGGCAACTACCCGAAGAAACTAGAAATCACGGGCATCGATCAAGCCGAAACTGATGAAGTTGTTGTGTTTCATGCCGGAACCCAACTCCGAAACCAAAAACTAATCACCGATGGCGGGCGAGTGTTGGGAGTCACGGCGATCGGTGAAACCTTTGACCAAGCCATTGAACGGGCGTATGCGGCAGTTCAGTCGATTCACTTTGAGAGCATGTACTACCGCCGTGATATTGGGCATCGGGTCAGAACCGTTGGCTCTAGCTCAAATTAGCTTCTAAAATTAGCCTAAGATATAGGAAAATGAGCAGCGAACTCAGGTTCGGTGTGTCTTGATCCCCCATCTCTTAGAGCCTTGGTTTCTCTCATCAAAATGATTCGGGATATTCTCACTCGCTGGTGGGCAAGGTTTAGCCTTCAGACCAAACTGATGGCAGCCGCAACGCTGGTGGTGTCAATTATTATGAGCGGGTTGACGTTTTGGGCAGTCAACACCATTCAAGCGGATGCCCGTGCGAACGATACCCGCTTTGGTAGCGATTTAGGACTTTTGCTGGCAGCCAACGTTGCGCCGCTAGTCGGAGAGGACAATCGCACAGAGTTAGCCCGCTTTTCTCATCGGTTCTACAGCAGCACCTCCAGCGTGCGCTACATGCTCTATGCCGATGCCGATGGCAACATTTTTTTTGGCATTCCCTTTTCCGATTCGGAAGTTCAAAACTCGCTGACGATTCGGAGACGGATTCAGCTTCCAGAGAATTTTGCGGAACACTCGGATTTACCGATGGTGCGGCAGCACTTGACCCCCGATGGTGAAGTGACGGATGTGTTTGTGCCTCTGGTCTATGAAGGCAACTATCTCGGCGTTCTCGCGATCGGAACTAACCCCAATCCCACCGTAGCCGCATCATCCCATCTGACGCGAGATGTCACGGTTGCCGTGTTTGTTTCCATCTGGGTGATGGTCATTCTAGGGGCAGTGTTTAACGCGCTGCAAATCACGAAACCGATTCAAGAATTGGTGGTGGGCGTTCGCAATATTGCTAAAGGCAACTTCAAGCAGCGAGTCGATTTGCCCGTCGGGGCAGGGGTCGAACTGAGTGAACTAATTGCCAGTTTCAATGACATGGCAGAGCGGTTAGAGCGCTACGAAGAGCAAAACATCGAGGAATTGACCGCCGAGAAAGCCAAACTGGAGACACTGGTTTCTACGATCGCAGATGGAGCTATTCTGCTCGATACCAATCTTCAGATTGTTCTGGTCAATCCTACGGCCCGTCATATCTTTGGGTGGGACAACAAAGCGATCGAAGAAGAAAATGCCCTCTACTGCTTACCTGTTCCGGTTCAAATCGAACTGACTCGCCCACTCTACCAAATGGCAAAAGGCGAACTCCGCGAAGAGGCCGAATTTCGCATCACGCTAACCGAACCGAGCAATCGGACTCTGCGAATTCTGCTGAATGCAGTTGCTGATCCAGTGAGAGAGAATGTCAAAGGAGTGGCCGTCACCATTCAAGACATTACGCGCGAAGCAGAACTGAACGAAGCGAAAAGTCAGTTCATCAGCAATGTGTCTCACGAGTTACGGACGCCTCTTTTTAACATCAAATCGTTTATCGAAACCCTCCACGAGTACGGCGAGGAACTGAGCGAATCCGAAAAGCACGAATTTTTAGAAACCGCAAACCGAGAGACAGATCGACTGACTCGATTGGTGAACGATGTCCTCGATCTGTCGCGCCTAGAATCCTGCAAGATTTACACGTTTGAAGCTGTAGATTTGCTGCAACCGATCGAGCAGACCCTTCGCACATATCAACTGAATGCAAAAGACAAGGGAATTGAGTTGCTTCAGGACGTTCAGCCTGATTTACCTGCGGTATACGGCCACTACGATCTATTGCTTCAGGTCTTCACAAATCTCGTTGGCAATGCTTTGAAATTTACCGAAGCAGGCGGTAAAGTTGTGCTTCGAGCCTATGCTGTCGATCAGGCTGAAGGGAACATCAACCCACAAGTTCGAGTTGAAATTTCAGATACCGGCATTGGCATTGATGCAGTGGATCAAGAAGCGATTTTCGATCGCTTTTTCCGGGTAGAAAACCGTGTCCATACGTTGGAAGGAACTGGATTAGGGCTATCGATCGTGAAAAATATTATCGATCGTCACCGCAGTCAGGTTCGCTTAACGAGTGAAGTTGGCGTTGGTACCACGTTCTGGTTTGACCTGGCTGTTTTTGAAGAAAGACCCGTTGATGCGATTCATGCCAACTCCACTCATACAGTAGATGTTGAGGCCGCTACAATCAGCCCGGTTGTTTCCTAAACCCGATCAGTTCTCCTGAATTACCTGGATATTACTCGATCTTGACAACCCTTAATGTATTGTCAGCTTCTGAAGCATAGATTCAATACGATAGAAATAGGCAATGCCAAAAGACACTGCAAAAAGTCCCTTTCAAGTTTGAATTTACGATTGCTGACTTAATTTGGCTGTGATTGAGCAAATCTTTAAAACCTCCTGCTATGGGTACTGATCAGATCATTACGATTGAGGTGCTGTAGACAGCCAGTGATGCTGCGTTGTCAGTAGAAGACAAGCCATGAACGAAACATATTCGGCAGATTTCAATTTGTGGATTGACCAAACAGCGCAGCTATTACGAGAGCGCCGTTGGCATGAACTCGACATGACGCATTTAATCGAGGAGGTTGAGGACTTGGGCAAGAGTGAACGGCGGGGGATTGCCAGTCAACTCACTCGTCTTCTACTGCATTTGCTTAAGTGGCAATACCAACCGCAGCGTCGATCAGATAGCTGGCTAGATTCCATCACAGATGCTCGCACCCAAATTGAACTTGCGATCGCGGATAGTCCCAGCCTCAAGAACTATCCTACAAAGCAACTTGAAGAGAGTTACCAACGGGCACGCCGCCAAGCTGCTAAGCAGACTAGTATCGAGTCAGGGTTCCCAGAGGCGTGTCCCTATCCCCTAGAGTTAGTATTGGATGAAGATTGGTTGCCAGATAGCAACCATCGCCTTGGGTAGACGGGCGATGGCTATGTGCCTTATCTCGGTCTTTACGCTGCCGTTCAGCCTTGTGCTGCACCCCCTCGATTAAGCTGATTGCGGACACTGGTTTGAAGCCAGTGTCCGCAATCCTTGAGAGTTCGGCAGCGCAATCGCTAGGCATTGACGCTCTGATCAAGTCAGTCGTTCGAGAAACTGTAGATCGTTTGAGTTTCTAGCACATCGCAAATTGAGGATGGCTGTTGACTGAGCGAGAACGTTTGTCGATCGAGTTGCACCTGCAATCCGGTGAGCGGATCTGACCCTGAAGAGATGAGAAACTCTAGCTTGTCGATCGCTAAGCCAGAGATGATGTTGTCGAGAACTTGAGCGATCGCGCGGGTAAACGAACTGTTGGTGCGATACCACTCGACATTCTCGAACAGCATTTGCTCAAATCCTAGATTGAAAATCAGTGTCGCTGGCCCAAAGAGCGCTGCCGCTACGGGTCGCGTCTCTTCTTGCAACATCAAATCGTAGGTCTTGGCAACGAAGCGAAGTTTATCTAGCAACTCATAGCGCTCGGTCACAGACCCCAACTCGCAAGGCAAATGAATGGCTACCGTTGCCAGATAGGTTCTAAGAAAGAGATGCCCCAGCTTTTCGGCTTTAGTGGTGAGGTAGTTCACATTATGGGACGTTGCTTCGATCAGGAGGGGAACGCGATCGACCATCTCTAACCCGTAGCCCTTCAGCCCAGCAATTTTGCGCGGATTATTGGTCACTAATCGAATCTTCTGCACCCCCAAATCATTGAGAATCTGTGCGCCCACACCGTAGTCGCGCAAATCTGCTGGAAAGCCGAGCTTCTCGTTTGCCTCTACGGTATCGAGTCCCATATCTTGCAAAGAATACGCTTTCAGTTTGTTGACCAAACCAATTCCGCGCCCCTCCTGACGCAGATAAACCACTACACCCAAGCCCGCATTTTCAATCATTTTGAGGGCGGCTTGAAGCTGCATTCGGCAATCGCAGCGCAGCGACCCCAAGGCATCGCCCGTGAGGCATTCAGAGTGGACTCGCACCATCACAAGGTGTCCCTTAAAGTCTTCGGGGTTGCCTTTGACGATCGCAACATGCTCGGAGTTATCGAGGAGATTTCGATAGCCGTAGATCTGAAATTGCCCAAACTCAGAGGGCATATCTGCTACTGTTTCTCGGCACACAAAACGCTCGTGCTGGAGCCGATAGCTGATTAAGTCCGCAATACTAATGATCTTTAGGTTGTGCGTTTGCGAGTACTTAATCAGTTCGGGTAGCCGCGCCATCGAACCGTCGGGATTTTGAATCTCGCAAATCACTCCCGCCGGATAAAGCCCTGCCAAACGCGCCAAGTCAACCGCTGCTTCGGTGTGACCTGCCCGCTTTAGCACTCCCCCTTCTCTTGCTCGAATGGGGAACACATGACCCGGACGACGCAAATCATTGGGCTGACTCATCGGGTTGAGCGTGACTTGAATGGTTCGAGCGCGATCTTCAGCAGAAATACCCGTGGTGACGCCGACGGCAGGAGACGCATCGATACTCACGGTAAACGCCGTCTGATTGCTGTCAGTGTTTTCGCGCACCATTAATGGAATGTCGAGTTCATCCAAGCGATCGCCAGTCATCGCCAGACAGATCAGTCCTCTTGCTTGGACTGCCATGAAATTGATCATGTCGGGAGTGGCAAACTGCGCGGCACAGATCACATCTCCCTCGTTTTCTCGATTTTCATCGTCAACGACGACGATCGATCGTCCCGCTTTGAGGTCCATCAAAGCATCGCCGATCGAGTCAAAAGTAAACGGCTGGCTAAAGGGGGGTTGAGACGATTTAACAGAGAAGTTCAAGGCTACTACACCGTAAAGTTTCTTGAAGCAGGCGTATGTGACGATTATAATTGTTTCGACTTTGGAGACTTAATTTATCACTGAATTGTAATTCTTTGGCGTGGAGAGCTAGGAGTAGAGCAAGCGTTTGCTGAGACGTTGCCACTAGAATTCCGTCGCTAGCGTGCCAGTCAATTCTAAGTTTCTAGTCTTTGCGTACTTTGATTCTCAAGCGCGTTGTGAAGCTAGATCGCTACCCTTCTGTGTTCTTATACTAGCGGACTGACGGCTTTATGTTGAGAGGCAGTTAAATTAGGCTTCAAGCTAAAAATCTGCTTTGACAATTGCGGGTTCAGCATTACAATGCAGCAGAATAGCGATTCCACGTCGTAAGGGTCGAGAAACATGGGTGATGTAGGGCGTATACCCGTCGGTGTGATTGGGGCATCCGGCTACGGCGGGGTGCAGTTAGTCCAGTTGTTGATGGATCACCCACAGCTAGAGTTAGCCTATTTAGGCGGTGACGCGAGTGCAGGACGAGAGTTTTCAAACCTCTACCCGCATTTATTTCATCATATTCATCAGACGATCGAACCCATTGACCTAGAGCAAATTGCTGAGCGGTGTGAGGTCGTGTTTCTCTCACTGCCAACGGGGCTTGCGTGCAAAATGGCTCCTCAGCTTCTAGAGAAAGGCTGCAAAGTGCTAGACCTTTCAGCAGACTACCGCTTCTCTGATTTGAGCGTGTATCGCCATTGGTATCGGATTGAACGAACGGATCATGATGTCGCAGAAACGGCGGTTTATGGCTTGCCCGAGTTGTATCGCGATCGCATCTCTGACGCTCAGTTAGTCGGTTGTCCTGGCTCTTACCCGACCGCGAGTTTGCTGGCGCTCTCGCCGTTGCTCAAACAAGGCTTAATCATTCCAGAAACGGCCATTATTGATGCCAAAGCCGGGGCCTCTAGCGGCGGTCGTCAACCCAAGGTGGAATTGCTTCTGGCAGAAGCAGACAATTCTCTCGGCGCTTATAATGTGACACGCCATCATCACACGCCAGAGATCGAGCAAGTCTGTAGTGATCTCGCGGGGCATGAAGTGTTGGTGCAGTTTACGCCGCATTTAGTGCCGATGGTGCGTGGAATTCTTGCCACGGTTTATGCAACCTTGCGAGACCCAGGACTGGTGCGAGAAGATTTGCTCACGATCTACACAGCGTTCTACCGCTCTTCTCCGTGGGTAAAGCTATTGCCTAGCGGGGTGTACCCTAAAACAAAGTGGGCGAACGGCACGAACCTTTGCTACATCGGCATTGAGGTTGATCCGCGAACGGCGCGGGTGATTGTGATGGCGACGATCGACAATTTGCTGAAGGGTCAGGCTGGACAAGCGATTCAATGTCTGAATCTAATGATGGGATGGGATGAAACGTTGGGGTTACCCAAGCTAAGTTTCTATCCCTAAACCATCAACGACGCTCTTGTCGGAATAAGTGAGAGTGGTCGGGGTTGTAGAGGCGCGATCGTGGCGCGAGCTTTCCTTGGAATTGTCCTTCATCGCGATTGCCGTTCTCAAATCGATACTCTGCTGGCACAGTCGGAGCCGCTAAAGCTGGACTAATCACGTACATCGTGGTGCGAATCAAGTCCTCGTTCCGAGTCACCTCTGCCATCTGATGAAGCGGCACTAACCAGATCTTCTCATCCGACCAGCCGAGTCGAAAACAGATGGCTACCGGCGTATCTGCCGCATAGTGCTGCATCAGTTTGGCTTGCGACGCTTCCACATGTCGGGCACTTAGATACAGACACAAACTTGCTTGATGGGCCGCGAGAGAGGCGAGTTCTTCAGGCTCGGGAACCTGAGTGCGTCCACTGATGCGGGTCAAAATAATGGACTGCACGAGTCCCGGAACCGTTAGTTCTACTCGTAGTCGAGCTGAGGCCAGCTGAAACGCGCTAATGCCAGGAATCACTTCAAACGGTAGGTCAGCTTCTAGGAGAGCTTGCATTTGTTCTTGCACTGCCCCATAGAGACAAGGATCGCCAGAGTGAAGCCGGATGACTGATTTTCCCGATCGCACTCGATCCATCATGATCGGCAAAATATCTTCTAGCGTTTTGTTTGCCGTCCCAATACGTTCAGCGTCCGATCGCACGCTTTGCAGAATCTGTTTGGGCACTAGCGAATCGGCAAATAAAATCACGTCGGCCTGGCTCAATAATCGCTGAGCTTTAATCGTCAGAAGTTCTGGATCGCCAGGACCTGCGCCGACAATATACACACCGGGCTTCAACCGATTCAACACTTCGCCATTATTATTTGTCATACGTACCATCGTGTGGAGTAGCAAACCTTGCTTTTTTGCTGTTATTCTTTCCGGATTTCTACCAGTGTGCGGGAAGAATAGAGTGGTAGATGCACCCTGACTTAAACCCTAGAGCAATGCTCTAGGGTTATTTCTTAGAGGTAAAAGACATTACCGAGAGAATCCGCGCTCAGAAGGAACGACATCGGGCAGCGGGCGACGCAACCGATAGAGCCAGATTAGCCCCAATGTGCCGAATGCGATCGCGCCCAAGCTCACCAACTGAGCTATTTTCAACCCGCCCAGCATCAAACTGTCGGTGCGTAAGCCTTCAATCCAAAACCGACCCGAACTGTAGCCAATTAGATAGACCAACGCCAGCGTTCCAACCTTCAGGCGAGGTTTCCCATTGAGATCCCGAATAAACAGCGTAATGAGTCCTGCAAATACCATGAGATCCCAAAGGGATTCATAGAGAAACGTAGGATGATAGTATTGCGCGTCAAGTCCAGGAGGACGGCGCTCAGGGGGAATATACAATTTCCAGGGTAAATCAGTTGGATCGCCAAACGCTTCGGAGTTGAAGAAATTGCCCCATCGCCCGATCGCCTGTCCCAAAATCAGCGAGGGAGCCACCAGATCGGCAAGTTGCCAAAACGCCACCTGCTTCAACCGGGCAAAAATTAAGGCCGCAATAATGCCTCCTAAAATGGCACCATGAATGGCAATGCCACCTTCCCAAATGGCAATAATTTTGCTGGGGTTAGCGGCATACTCCTGCCACTGAAACAACACATAGTAGAGCCTAGCGCTCGGAATGGCAGCCAAGACTAGCCAAACCGCCAAATCGCTCAGCACCTCTGGATCAACCTGCCGCTTGGCAGCCAGCCGTTGAGATAACGTAACGCCAATCAGCACAGCGGACGCAATCAGCAAGCCATACCAACGAATTACTAAAGGTCCCCATTCAACCAAAATTGAACCGGGGGATCTAAATTCAAATGCCAGAACAGAATCAGAAAGCATGAGTGACTTGTCTTGGGAGTAATGCTCTAGACTAATCGCTTGAGCATAGCTACCTTAACATCTCTGTCCTCTCAAATTCCCATCAACTCACTCCTGCCAAGCGTTGTGACTTTTGACTCAACCCCCTGCTAGGACTTGCGAAGCACAGCCTATCTCCGGTTTGGCTCAATCATAATCGTTCCGATCGAGACAGTCTGGTGCAAATTCATCGGCAAGCAAATTGTAAATTGACTGCCTTCACCTTCAATAGACTGCATTTTCACCGTTCCAGAGTGTAATTCAGCCAACTTACGCGTCAGGGCTAATCCCAGTCCAGTTCCTTCATGGCGGCGAGAGAGCGACCCATCGATCTGCTGAAAGGGTTGGAACAGAAGATGCTGCTTATCGTGAGGAATGCCAATTCCAGTATCCCAAACTGTTAGGTGCAAGCCCTCCTCATGCATCCTCACATCTAGGCCAATTTCTCCTCCATCTTCAGAGAATTTAATGGCGTTTGACAGTAAATTGAGCAGCATTTGCCGAACCCGCAATTCATCTGCCATCAAAGGTTCTAAATTAGGTTGAATCGAGTAGTTAACTGTCAAATCTCGTATCTTGGCTTGTTCATCAATGATCGCGATCGTGCTTTCGCACAACTCGCTCACAACTAGGGGAGCAATGTCTAACCGCAGCTGCCCGGCTTCCACCTTGGACAGATCCAACACGTCGTTGATTAGGCCCAGCAAATGCTGACCGCTCTGATTAATCTGATGAATATAAAGTTGCTGTTTGGGATTGAGATCGCCAAAAATTTGTTTTTGAAGAATCGAAGAGAACCCCAAAATCGAGGTCAAGGGAGTGCGGAGTTCGTGGGACATGTTTGCCAAAAAGTCAGACTTGAGCCGACTCGCCCGTTCTAACTCTAAATTCTTAGCCGCTAGTTCCGCTTCATCATTTTTCTGCTGCGTGATATCACGGGTAATGATTGAAACAGCCGTTGCTCTATTTTTTTCGTCTAAAATTGGTCCGACCGACACCAACGCTGGAAACGTATCGCCGTTTCGGCGGTTGCACGTCACTTCACCACTCCAGCCCTCGGCAATTCCTCCAGAGGTTCGCACCGCGATCGCTTGTTCGATCAGCCACTCGGTTTGCTTTCGCTCTGGAAAGAAAACCGCCGCATGAGCGCCCAATAGCATTTCTGGCTGCCAACTAAAAATTCGACCCGTGGCAGAATTAGCATAGAGAATTTTGCCGTCTAGATCGGTGATGGTGGTGCTGTCGTAGGCAGATTCTACTGCCCGCGAAAACATCTTTAATTCCTGCTCAATGTATTTGCGCTCCGTTACATCTCGACCAATGCCCATGCCGCCAATCAATTCATTATCACGGTACAGAAGCCGTCCGTTGACTTCAAGATAAAGCTCAGACCCTTCTGACGATTGCACAACGAACTCAAAATCGCGCAGTTCCCCGGTCTGGATTAGACTACTGAAGGCTTGCGCTGTTTTTTCTCGGTACGGAGGAGAGACAAACTCTAAGTAAGAACGCCCTAGCACTTCACTAGAGGAGCAGCCCAGCAACTTGAGTCCGTAGGAATTCATGTAGGTCACTGCGCCCTCTAAATCGAGGGTATAGACCATATCATTGGCGGATTCGACGTAGGCTCGAAAAAGCTCTTCCGATTGGCGCAAGCTAATTTCAACTGAACCGATCCGAAGCAATTGTTCGTGCATTTGTTGAGTAGACATCGTAACAGGTCAACCAGCCTGGTCAGCGATAAAGGACAAAAGCGAAATGATCGTCCAGCGCGTGAGGGGATGGTATTCTCCAGCGCTTGAGCCACTCCGTGTCAACGAGAACACATTCAAGGTTGTAGGCGTATTTAATAAAGCAGGATTTTGAATTTACCGAAATGCTTTAGCCGTAGATTCAAATTCGCATCTCATCCTTTTTATTGCCTTGAACTAAGTTTCTAGGCATTAACACCCTGAGTAAATTCACTTCTTAAATTATTCCGCTTTGAAACTCATCTCAGTCTCTACTAGGATAGCTAGATCGGAAGCGGGGATTTCACGGATTATGCTCAAAACAGACTAAAAAGTTTTCTAAAAAGAAGTAAGTGATTTCACAAGTACCAATGTATAAATCACGAATTTTTTAGATAAAGCTATCCGTATCCACCGAAAGCGCTAATATAGAGGATTGCACAGAAAGACATTGCCTTCACAGGTGAATACAATTTCAGCAGGGTTTTCTTAGTTGTGATTCAGCAGTTAGCGTCGATAGACTCCGTAGAGCAAGTCTCAGAGGTTCCCTTGCTGGGTGCATCGCTCGCCCAGTTAACCAAGTGGGTTGAGCAGTATGGGCAACCTGCGTATCGGGGCAAGCAACTCCACCAATGGATTTATCAGAAGGGAGCGCGATCGCTCCTTGACATCTCGGTATTTCCAAAACAATGGCGAGCGGAGTTAGCCACCTTTCCGATCGGGCGATCGCAGATCCACTATCAAGCAAAGGCTTTAGATGGCACGATCAAGCTTTTACTAAAATTAACAGACGGACAGATCGTTGAAACTGTTGGCATTCCGACGGAGAAGCGACTGACGGTTTGCGTCTCCTCGCAGGTGGGCTGTCCAATGGCGTGCGACTTCTGCGCGACGGGCAAAGGTGGCTTCAAGCGCAACCTAGAGCGGCACGAAATTGTTGATCAGGTGCTAACGGTTCAAGAAGTGTTTGGACAGCGCGTGTCGAACGTGGTGTTTATGGGCATGGGAGAGCCGTTGTTAAATACGGAGAACGTGTTGGAGGCCGTGCGATCGCTGAACGAAGATATTGGCATCGGACAACGACTCATCACCATTTCTACCGTCGGCATTCCCGGTCGCATCCGTAAATTAGCGGAGCATCACTTGCAATCCACCCTAGCAGTGAGCCTACATGCGTCGAATCAATCCCTGCGAGAACAACTCATTCCTAGCGCTCGGCAGTATCCGTTAGACGCATTGCTCGATGAGTGCCGCGACTATGTCAAAATCACAGGGCGGCGAGTCACGTTTGAATATATTGTGCTGGCGGGCGTGAATGATGGGATGGAACAGGCCATCGAGCTGGCTGAGCATCTGCGCGGATTTCAAAGCCACGTCAATTTGATTCCCTACAATCCGATCAGCGAAGCTGACTATCAGCGCCCCGATCAGCGTCGCCTTCAATCGTTTATGGATGCTTTGAAAGCGCGACACGTAGCGGTCAGCGTGCGGCGATCGCGGGGGCTAGAAGCCGATGCCGCTTGCGGTCAATTGCGGGCATCCTACGCTAATAAAGTATAAATTCTGAACGTTTGCAGATTGGCGCGAGCAGGTTACCCCGCGCCAATTGTGCTACAAGATTTGAGCAGATTCGTAGAGTTTTCTGACGATCGCTTTGATTTTTGTGCCATATTCTGGATCGGCAGTCCAGCGTCCGCTCAGTTGGTCAACCAAGGGTGCAATTCCGCGCGTTACAAACCGGAATCGCGGACTGACGACTTCCTGAACGAGCGGTTCTGTGCTGGCATAAGCTTTTAGTTGTTGAATGTGCGCTCTCACGCCAATTCTGGCACTTGGAAATGATGCTCCTTGCGGGCCGCCGCCCACATCCCCAATGCCTGCAAAGTTGTTTTGGCTGGGCTGGACATCGCCGCCAAAGCGGAGATAATTCGTTTCCAAACACATTTGTCCAAACGCAATATCGTAATTCACGCCTTCAATGCTGCCTTCTTCGCGGTAGAGCTTGGCGATATCAGGAAACTGGTTTAGCGCCGCATCATTATTATTTCTGAGAAAGAGATTGAGCTGAACTTCAGTCGTGGCCCCAATTCCCATGATTCGATCGATCGTTCCGGGACAAATTTTTAGAATCGATCGTAGGAGCACGGTTCGAGTTTGAGCATTCCAAGCGACAGAAACGTTATAGTCACGAAGCTCAACCGCCTTGACAAACACAATTTGTCGATAGTTAATGCGGGTGACGTTAGGCGCTTTTGACAAATCGACTCCCAAGCGATCGACTAAATCGATTGGAATGTAGGCGTTGCCACTGACTAAAATGCCTCGATCCGCATAGGCCTGATTGTTAATACTAATATCGATTGCCTCATAAGTTGCGGGCGTGGGAGTCGGGGTCGGAGATGGAGTTGGAACCCCAGAAACCACGCGATTCCAGGCAATCAAGCCATCGGCAACTCCTAGCGCTAGATCTCGCCGCTGATTTTGGATGATGAAGCGATCGTCAGGGTTGGTTAAAAATCCAACAATTAACACCAGCGATGGCGGAACGGTCAATCGGCAGAACGGTAGGCTTCCGAGTCCTGTATCGCTATCGGGTTTTGCGCCTCGGCTCGGCAACTGAGGAACGCGCCGAATCAGGGACAGCAACACAAGTTCGGCATTTTTGCGGCGCTGGTCGTTATTGGTAATGTAGTAGGCCGTTGCCCCGCGCACACTTGGGTTAGAGAACGCATCTGCCCGCAAATCGACCGCAACATCGTCCCGACGGGCGCGAGCATTAATCCAATCAATGGACTGCGATAGATTGAGTGTGTCAGGCACAGTCAACACTTCTACACCCCGCGATCGCAACTCCGCTACCACAAAATCTCGTAGGAGAATCATTTCTCTCGCTTCGGTTGTGCCTCCAACGACTGCACCGGGGTCGGTGATGCCGTTGATGCGATCGCCATGTCCTGCTGAAATAAAAATTCGTCCCATCGGTCGTTTAGCGTACGTCGTTCATTATTCTCTCGTAGGCTCACCATTTATGACCTAAAACTTACCAGTCAGTTGTGAGAAATCTTCTCAAAGGTATTCTGAAGGTGAGTTGAGGTCAGTGCCTGACGAATGGAATCAGGGCAAGGAGGGAATCAGGGCAAGGAGGTTTCTGGAATTGAAGCAACTAAAGTCTCACTTAACCTACAGTCATTTCAACGATTTTTCAGAAATGGCTCGTTGTTGATACTCTATAGCAACTTGAAACTAACAAAACAGAACGATTCAAGATAAATTCAGAATTCTTTCTAGTGTTAAAATTCCTCAAAATCGAAGACAGAGAAAGTTTCAGAGCTTTTATTTATATAAATTCATATTGTTTTAGTGACATTACTTCTCAATAGGAATGGTAAGATGCGGTTAGTTTATCGAAAGACAAGTTCAATAAGCGAATAGAACAAGCAGGACTGAGGCATTGCCAATCAAAAACCTTTGCATCAGTCCCGATAAGGTAGGATTCTGCTCCTGCCAAAACGAAACAGGTCTGATTCCAAATCGAAAACGAATCGTAAACTTGGCTCGGTATTCCTTACTCATCAACGGAGAGTTTTATGTCTACGGCCACGGCTCTTTGGATTAGCGCAAGTCCAAGCCTCAAGTATTTTAATCAGCCCCTGATGCGCTACTTGGCAGCGCAAACTAATCTTGCTCAGTGGGAGTATTGCCAGACGCTAGATGAAGGAAGTTCTGTAGAGACTGCGATCGCGCTTCTGCATCAGTATCTTAAGCATCAAGATGACCCTGTTCATCTCATTGGTCACGGCATTAGCGGCATTGTGGCATTGCTCTATAGCCGCTATTATCCCGAACGAGTCAAATCGTTAACCTTGCTCGCCGTCTCAGCGCAGCCTGCCGTCACTTGGCAAGCTCATTACTACGTACAGCGTCAACTTCTACCTTGTAGCCAAACTCAAGTTTTAGGTCAACTGATGGTCAGTTTGTTTGGTCAGAAGCTACCTTACTCTGTAAAGGAGATCATCCATGTCCTTCGACTTGATTTAGAAAGCTCTCCGAGTCTCCATTCGTTGTTTAAGTTAAACCGCTTACCTCAAGGTGGGGTGTCCATGCCACTGCTCGTTTGTGGTAGTAAAACCGATCCGATTGTCGATCCTTCTGCATTGACTGAGTGGGCAGCTTGGTTGAAGCCAGAAGATAGGCTATGGGAATGTTTAGATGGACATCATTTCTTTCACTATTTCCATCCGCAGCTTGTTGGAGATCAGATTTTAGACTTTTGGCAATCTCAATCGGCTCGGCAATCTCTGCTACAACTTAATTACTAAAGCAATTACTAAAGCAAAGCATTGATACTCTGTTGCTCTTAGAGACTACTTTAGGTAGATGTAAGCAAAATGAGTAGCCATTTAACTTAGAGTTGCTAAGAATAAGCCTTCAAATTGGCTTAACAGTACTGTTTAGAATTTCTTGTTATGCGTTCTTCTCGCCCTCCACAGTATCGCCGTAAAGAAATTCTTCGCGGCATTTTTGCCGTTTCTCTTATTATTGTTGGCATAACCCATTTTCTGAAACCAGATCAATTTGCTCGCATTGTACCGCCGCCGTTTCCACCATTTGCATCTGTATATATAAGCGGTTTCTTTGAGGTTTTAGGAGGCATTGGTTTATTGATTCCAATCGTTAGCGTCGCAGCTGCGTGGGGACTGATTGCGCTATTCATCGCTGTGTTTCCTGCCAACATCTACATGCTGGTACACAACATTAAGATCGACGGCATTCCGCAAAGCCAAACCCTTTATTGGGCAAGGCTCCCATTTCAGGCCGTACTGATTGCATGGGCATACTGGTACACACGTCACCCTGAACAACAGCTTGGAGCATCCAACGTTGCATCAACGGTAGAATCGTCCGATTAGTTCTACCGAGGCGCACATCCTAGAAATGCCCAATCGTCCCTCTATATCATCACCGACTGGTATATCACCCACTGGTTTTGTGTTGCTCTCAATTGGTTCAACTCAGCTTGGATCGGCCATCGCAAAGACCCTCTTCACCGAAATCAGCCCCATCACCATTGTTTTCCTGCGGGTTGGATTTGCGGCGATCGTTTTAGTAGCAATATGGCGATTAGCGGGGCAACGCTCCAACGAAGTGCAACTTGAGATTAGAATTCGTTCCCATTCTAGGGCACTAATTTTATTTGGTGTTTCCCTTGGGCTCATGAATCTTCTGTTCTATCTTGCGATTGAGCGAATTTCAATTGGCGTTGCGGTGGCGTTAGAATTTGTTGGACCCTTGGGAGTGGCTGTCTTCAATTCTGGTCGGCTACTCGATCTGCTGTGGGTTGCTTTAGCAGCGATCGGAATTTTGCTGTTAACGCCGATCAATGGAGCAGGTATCGATCCGGTTGGAGTCGGGCTTGCCCTTTTAGCAGGAGCGTGCTGGGCAGCTTACATTCTGTTATCTGTTCGGGTAGGTCGTGCCTTATCAGGTGGCGTAGGATTGGCGTTGGCGATGGCAGTGGCAACGATGATTCTTCTACCCATCAATCTATTTACCGTTGGTTTAGCCGCGTTAAATTTCAAGATACTGTTGCTAGGATTTGGGGTTGCTTTACTTTCATCGGCGATTCCGTATTCACTAGAGTTAGAAGCGCTGAGGCATTTGTCAATGCACACCTTCGGTGTATTGCTCAGTTTAGAACCTGCTGTAGCCGCGATCGCAGGGTTTGTGATTCTGCGAGAAACCCTGGAGTTGCAAGCTGTCGTCGCAATCGCGCTGGTTACGATCGCGGCAGCGGGCTCGTCTCTTTCAACTCGTTAACGATTCGTTAGCCCGATATTTAGGCACAACCATTCGAGAACTCCCCAGAAACATGGACTCACGATCGCAGATGTTGCCGAACAGATCGGAATTTCTCGTGGCATGTTATCAAAAATTCAAAATGCTCAAACGTCAACGAGTTTAGAAACCGTAACAAAACTTGCTGGCGCATTTGGGGTGTCCCTCTCAACGCTGTTTCGCAACTACAACATGTCAGTAGGCGGAGCGCAACATGTCAAAGATGGAGTTGGAATGGAGGTCGTTCGACGCGGAACTAAATGCGGGCACACCTATCATTTGCTTGCTTACGAACAAGGTCAGAGGCGTCTATTTGAGCCATTCCTCATTACCATGGACGATGCCTCAGAGGTCTTTCCCACCTTCGAGCATTCTGGATTGAGTTTATCTACATGCTGGATGGCAAACTTGAATATCGGCATGGTCAGCATACTTATCTGCTAGAGCCAGGAGATGCGCTTACATTTCGGGGAGATGTGCCCCACGGCCCTGAAAACCTGATTCAGTTACCCATTCGATTTTTAGCGATCATTCACTACGTTGAATCATCGTGATAAATTCTAGATCTCGCGATCGCTTCAATCCGCAACATGCAGAATTTACCCTAGGTGATGAAAAAGAATTACTTTTTGTTAACTCCAGCGATTTCTGTTTGCTGAAACAAACCTGTAAACGAGCTGATAGAGAAGCTTTCAGCGATAGTTGTTAACGCTACCTCTTAAGATGTAACCATTAGGATAGATGTGATAGATCTCTGGCAAGCCGCACCATAATTGCTATAGAGAGTATGCAGAATACAGTGTTGCGAAATACATAACACTTCATTATTAAGGGCTTTAGCTAAAAGCTGTTTTTTGCAAGTTCAAACATTGTCTAAACATGATTTAACAATAAGATTTTTTTGCATTGGCATAAGTTTATGCTTGTGCCTGTTCAAACATCTAATTTGTCAATACAACTAGTATTGCTAGTTGTATTGACAAAACTAGTTTACAAAATGTTGAAATTGCAAATGCTGGTAGTGCCATGAGTCGGATTACATAATGTACATCTGGCTCAACGTTCGATCGCAATGTAGATTCTGCTGACTCTCATCCAGTGAGTTATTGGAAGTGAGTTGTTGGAGAAAAATGGACGTGAATAAATTAGCAACTCGCAGAGTGCTTCGCCACAGCGCTATTGCGACGACCATTTTGAGTCTTGTCGGCGGCATTTTGGTCAGTTGTACACCCACCAATCAGACAACCCAGGGAGACCCAAATATCAAGCTGAAATCGGTTGCTGTCACCGTTGGTGATCTCAGCAATCCTTTCTTTGTATTAATGGGACGGGGTGCAGAGGCAGAAGCCAAAAAACTCGGGGGCAAGAATGTTCGTACGACTGTGGTTTCAAGCGGATACGACCTGAATCAACAATTCAACCAAATCGAGAATTTTATTGCAGCCAATACCAACCTGATTCTGCTCAACGCAGGGGATAGTAAAGGCATTACGCCTGCCGTTGAGAAAGCCAAACAAGCTGGAATTGTTGTCATCGCCGTTGACACGGGCGCGGGCGGCGGAGTGGATGCCACTGTCACCTCTAATAATCTGCAAGCGGGACAGGTGAGTTGTCAATACATCGCCGATCGCCTCAAAGGCACAGGAAACGTAGTAATTGTGAACGGTCCACCCGTGCAGTCGGTGTTCGATCGCGTCGATGGCTGTGAACAGGTATTCGCTAAATATCCCAATATTAAAGTCCTCTCAAAAGACCAGAACGCTGAAGGCAGCCGGGATGGCGGATTGAGAGTCATGAGCGACTTACTCACATCGTTTCCCAAAATTGATGCGGTCTTTGCCATTAATGATCCCTGCGGCGTCGGGGCAGAACTCGCCGCTAGACAAGCCAAGCGCAGTGAGTTTTTCATTGTCGGCGTTGATGGCGCACCCGAAGCGAAGTCCGCGATCAAGGACAAATCTAGTTTGTTTGTCGCCACGGCAGCTCAAGACCCGTTGGGCATGACGCAAAAAGCGGTTCAGGTCGGCAACGACATTTTGTATGGCAAGCCACCTGCCAACCCCGACATTCAGATTCCCGTCAAGCTCATCACCCGCGACAACGTTAGCCAGTACAAAGCCTGGCAGTAATCCTTATTTCAGGAATGGCTCATGACAACCAATCAACAACCGTTGCCACTTGATGCCCCGATCGCAACGCCAGTTTTAGAAATGCGGGGCATCACCAAACGATTTAATGGCGTACCTGCGCTGCAAAACGTCAACCTCACGATTTACCCAGGCGAAGTTCATGCACTCATGGGCGAGAACGGGGCAGGTAAAAGCACATTGATGAAAATTCTAGCTGGAGCCTACATTGCAGATGAAGGCGAGATTTGGATCAATGGGCAACCGCTCAACATTACCGATCCAGGAACCGCAAGACGAGCAGGCATTAATCTGATCTATCAAGAACTAAATGTCGCGCCTAATCTCACCGTTGCTGAAAACATGTTTATGGGCAGTGAGTTGCGGCAAGGACAGCTTTTAGATCGTGAAGGAATGCGGCGAGAAGCGGCGCGGGTGTTGCAAAGTTTGGGCGCAAGTTTTGCCCCCGATGATGTGGTTTCTAGCCTGTCGATCGCAGAACAACAGCAGGTTGAAATCGCTCGGGCGTTAAAAGATAACAGCCGCATCTTGGTAATGGATGAACCAACAGCAGCGCTGTCCGATCGCGAGACTGAGCGTTTGTTCGAGGTGATTCACAAGCTACGAAGTGATGGTATTGCGATTATCTACATCAGCCACCGGATGGAAGAAGTGTATGCGCTGGCAAATCGAGTCAGCGTGCTACGAGACGGTCAATACATTGGCAGTCTTGATCGGCATGAAATTTCACCAGAGCGGCTCGTGCAAATGATGGTCGGTCGCCCAATGCAAGATTTCTACGAACATCAGCGACAAACGGCTCCCGGTGAGGTCGTACTAGAAGTTCGCAACATCAGCGATGGTCGTAAGGTGCAGCCGACTAATTTAGTGCTACGAGCTGGCGAGATTGTTGGGCTAGCGGGGCTCGTCGGCGCAGGACGCACAGAGCTATCGCGGCTGATTTTTGGGGCTGACCCAAAAGTGAGTGGCGAAGTCTTTCTCAATGGTCAAAAGCTGAACATTCGCTCCCCTGGAGATGCGATCGCGGTGGGCATCGGCTACGTCCCAGAAGATCGCAAAGACCAGGGGTTGTTCTTAGAAATGAGTTCTGGCAAAAACATCATCCTCAATATGCTGAAGCAGGACGCTAAAGCAGGCGTGATTAACTGGGGGTCGGTCGGCAAAATTGCGAAAAATGCTGTCCAAGACTTGAATATCCGACTCGCCAACCTAGAAATTCGCGCTATGGATCTGTCGGGCGGCAATCAGCAGAAATTGCTGCTGGCACGCTGGCTAGCAATTAAGCCGCGAGTCTTGCTACTCGACGAACCGACGCGGGGCGTAGACATCGGTGCAAAGAGCGAGATTTACCGGATTATTAGCGATCTAGCAAAACAAGGCGTTGCCGTTCTGATGGTCTCGAGCGAACTGCCAGAAGTCGTGGGATTAAGCGATCGCGTCCTGGTGATGCGAGAAGGACAGCTCGTTGGCGAACTTGGCGGCTCAACTCGTCAATCCATTACTCAAGAAAACATTATGGCTTACGCCACTGGCGCATCGGAGGTTACTGCATCATGAGTCAAACTGAACTACGACCGTTAAAGGATGGGTCACGCGGTGCATCAGGTCGGCGCAAAACCGCGAACAACTGGATTCAGGTACTCGGAATCTTGCCGATTCTCATCCTAATCTGCATCCTGTTTTCTGTGCTGACCCCCAACTTTCCCACCGCAGGAAACGTGGTCAACATTCTACGGCAAGCCTCGATCAACATCGTGCTGGCAACCGGCATGACGTTTGTGATTCTGACAGGAGGCATTGATTTATCGGTTGGCTCGATTTTGGGCGTGTCTGCTGTCGTGGGCGTATTGACCTCGCTTGTGCCAGGGTTAGGCTGGGCGGCGGTGCTGGCAGCGCTGCTGACGGGATTGCTGCTAGGCTTGCTCAACGGCGTGCTAATCGCCTTTGTGGATTTGCCGCCGTTTATCGTGACATTGGGCGGACTCACGGCCCTGCGCGGAGTTGCCTATCTTGTTGCTAATGGCACAACGGTGCTAAATCGGGATCTCAATTTTGCCTGGATCGGCAATAGCTACTTGGGCCCTTTCCCCTGGCTGGTTGTAATTGCGCTCTTAACAGTGCTGGCGAGTTGGTTTATCCTGCGGCGGACGGTATTGGGCGTGCAAATTTACGCTGTGGGCGGTAATCAACGCGCGGCGCGCCTGACGGGTATCAAAGTGAATCGCGTCCTCCTATTCGTTTACGGAGTGAGCGGATTGCTGGCAGGGTTAGCAGGCGTCATGAGCTCGAGTCGCCTCTATAGCGCCACTGGGCTGTTAGGAAACGGCTATGAATTGGACGCGATCGCGGCTGTCATTTTGGGCGGCACAAGCTTCACGGGTGGCATCGGCACGATTCCGGGAACGTTGCTCGGTGCGTTAATCATTGCCGTTCTCAACAATGGCTTGACCCTGCTCAACATGTCTTATTTCTGGCAGTTGGTTGTCAAAGGTTTAGTGATCATCATCGCCGTAACGATCGACAGACTCCGCCGCCGCTCGTCCCGATGAACTCTACGAATCGCTGAGAATTGTGCAGACTCCGATTTCTTGAAGAAATTGGAGTCTGGAGCCACCGTTTTCTGAGTTCACGAACCTACTTTGCGGTTCTCAAAAACTATAAAAAATCAATTCTCAATCTATAAAAAACAATGTCAAAACACTATTCATTTGCCTCTCTCGTTGCCCTAGCAACTAGCTGCATTCTAGTGCCTCCAGCCCTAGGCGCTTCGCCTCAACCTGAACAAACCGCGCCGCAAGTGTCTGGAGTCGCTCCTCATCCCCATCTCTCCACTTCTCCGTCTCCGCAACTGATCACTCAGCAAACCTCAAACGAGATCTCAAACGACATTATTCCCGCCGCACCTCAGAGCCAAGATCAGCCAGAACTGGATCAAGTCACTTCGGTATCGCAACTATCAGATGTGCGACCCACTGACTGGGCCTTTCAAGCGCTTCAATCTCTTGTTGAGCGGTATGGGTGTATCGCCGGATATCCTGACCGGGCGTATCGTGGCAATCGCGCTTTGACCCGCTACGAATTTGCGGCAGGGTTGAATGCCTGTCTCGATCGCGTGAATGAATTGATTGCAGCGTCTACTGCAAATCTGGTCAAACAAGAAGACTTGGCAAGCTTGCAAAGGCTGCAAGAAGAATTTGCGGCTGAACTCGCCACATTGCGGGGTCGGGTAGGTGTCCTCGAAGCTCGAAGCGCCACGGTAGAGCGGCAACAATTCTCCACAACAACCAAGCTACAAGGTGAGGCTATTTTTGGTGCAATTAGCGTCCTTGCGGGCGACAATGCCAACGGACAAGAAGCGCTACGGAATCCGACGCTGAGCTATCGGGTGCGCTTGAACCTCAACACCAGCTTCAATGGGCGCGACTTGCTCACCACTCGCCTACAAGCGAACAACGTTGTCCCGCTTGGTGACACAACACCAGATCCAACCAGCCCGACTGGAGTCCGCGGTTTAGGCGTTTTGGGCACTAACCAAGGGCGGGTCGAGTTTGATGGCGATAGCGGCGGTACAGTCGGGCTTGCTTTACTGCGCTACCGCTTCCCGATCGGCAGCAACACCGATGGCTATCTCGCTGGAACCGGAAACGGATTCGTTGATCTAGATGCGTCTTCGCAACTCAACCCCTATTTTGATGGCGGTGCAGTGTCGCTGTTTGGGTTGCGTAACCCAATTTATAACTACTCTGGGGGTACAGGGTTTGGCCTGCGACACCGATTTGGCGACGCTGCCGAAGTGAACTTAGGATATCTAGTTCCAAATGCGTTTAATCCCAGCGATAAGAATGGGTTGTTTAACGGGCAGTATGGAGCCTTAGCCCAACTTATTGTGAACCTGAGTCAAACGTCGCGGATTGGCTTTACCTACATTAATGCGTATGCACCGTTTGCCAGCGATTTGCAGCCTGACGACCCATTCAACTTGAGTGCGACGGGAAGCAACTTGGCAAATAGTAACTTTGGAACGGCAGTCGGCATTAACGCTTACGGAATCTCCGGTACGTTTCAACTCTCACCAAAATTTGCGTTAGGGGGATGGGTTGGCTACGCCAATCATCACTACGTTAACAGAGGCAGAGGGGACGTGTGGAATTGGGCGGTTACGTTGGCGTTTCCTGATTTGTTTAAAGAAGGAAACTTAGGCGGGCTGTTGGTAGGGCAAGAGCCAAAATTAGCGGGCAGCAATTTAGGAGCGCGCGATTCGCGGGGCGAAGCTCCGAAGGATCGCGACCCTTCATTTCACTTAGAAGCCTTTTACCGCTATCGCTTAAATGACAACATTGCCATTACGCCAGGAGTAATTTGGATTACTAACCCAGATTTCAATGAAAATAACAATGATGTGGTGATTGGAGTACTTAGAACTGTGTTTGCGTTTTAAACCAGGTCGGCAGCGAATTTGATAATGGGTGTAGCGGATTAATCCATAGAAACAACTCGTCCTCTGTAAACTCAATACAATCTCAATCACATTAGTAGCATCCACTACAAATTAATCTAAATGCGCTTGATTTACTGAATGCAGGAATCGCTGGAGATGTGACAATGGTTGGAACTGCATCCAGAACTCAAACGCTGACAGACCTTGCTAAAGCGCATAAGAGCGCATAAGTTAGATTTCTTTCTAGTCTCGTTTACAGATCTGCTGGGAGGAACTCGCGCTAAGCTCGTTCCTGCTGCCAAAGTTTCTGCGGTTGAATCGGCGGGTGCCTGTTTTGCGCCCTTTGCGTGTAACTTGGGCTTAGGTCCTGACGCTCACGATATCGCCGCGATTCCTGACGCAAGTTCGCTGATCGTGCTGCCGCGGTAACCCAGCCGACGTTAGGTTGCCAGTGATCTGTACCTCGATGGTGAACCCTTTGCCGCCGCACCACGAGTAATTTTGAAACAAGTGTGCGATCGCGCTGCAAGGCTTGGCTACAACTATAAAACCGGAGCCGAAGCCGAATTCATGCTGCTAAAGCAAGTGGAGAAGGACTACCGCATTGCCGATCCGCTCGATAACGCGGATCGACCGTGCTATGACCAACTCAACCTGATGCGCCAATTTGATCTGATTTCCACGTTGGTGCGTTATATGGAGGGGTTGGGCTGGGAGCCTTACCAGTGCGATCACGAAGATGCCAACGGACAGTTTGAGATTAACTGGACGTACAGCGACGCGCTCACCACTGCCGATCGGCACGTCTTTTTCAAATACATGGTGAAGACATTGGCAGAATAGCAAGGATTGACCGCAACCTTTATGCCCTAAGCCATTTAGTCATCTCACAGGAAATGTCGCTCACCTGCACATGAGCCTCTGGAACGGTGAGTCAAACGTGTTTGAAGATGCGCGGGATGAATTAGGCGTGGCTCCCGTTGACTACAAATTTATGGCCGGGGTGATGGCTCACGCACGCGGTCTGACAGCGCTCTGCAATCCGACCATCAATTCCTATCGTCGGTTAGGAGCCGCGATGACCTCATCCGGCAGCACGTGGAGCCCACGATATATTTCGTTTGGTGGCAACAATCGCACTCACATGCTACGAATTCCAGAAGGGGGACGGTTTGAGCTTCGTCTCGCCGATGGTTCAACCAATCTCTATTTGGCGCAAGCGGGAATTCTGGCGGCAGGACTCGAAGGGATCACTGAGCATTTGACGACGGGCGATCGCATTGATGAAAATATGTTTGTTCGCGGCTCAGAATTTCCTGCTCTGCAAACGCTGCCGACAACACTGATCGAAGCATTGCGTTGTCTAGAGCAAGATGTCTTATTGATAAAAACCTTGGGTGAGCAAGGCGCAAAAACCTTTCTGGACTTTAAGTACAAAGAATGTAGTGACTATCACACAGAAGTGACACAATGGGAACTACAACAGTACATCCATTGTTAGAGTGATGTTAAATTAGTCAAATTCAAGTGCAGAAATCAACGCGAGAGAAATAGGTTGAGATTTCATACTATTTTTAGCAAGTTTTCAGCTTTTCTGCGGTGGCTCTCGGTAGACTTAAATCCAGAGCGATACGGCTAATGTATTGTCTCGTGTAACATGAAGCGGTAATCGAGACACTGTTATGACTGAAACTGCACTTTCTCAACCGACAGATTCCTCTAGCATCACCTCCTCTAATATCACCTATAATATTGAGCAAGCTGTATTGCAACGTTACGAAGCGGGCGCGCAGCAGCCTCAGGCCGCGTTGTGCTGTCCGACAGATGGCTATGATAGCCGCTATCTAGAGGCGTTACCCCAGGAGATCATTGAGAAAGACTATGGTTGCGGGGATCCGACGCGCTATGTGAATGCAGGAGAGACGGTTGTCGATCTAGGATCAGGCGCAGGAAAGAATTGCTACATTATTGCTCAAAAAGTTGGGGCGGCAGGACGAGTCATTGGGGTTGATTTTAATGATGAAATGCTAGGGTTGTCTCGCAGCTATCTGGGTGAGATGAGCGAGAAATTGGGCTATCGCAATGTTGAGTTTGTCAAAGGTAAAATTCAAGATTTAGCTCTCAGCCTCGACTCGGTACAAACTTGGCTAGAGCAGCATCCGGTTACAACCGTTGCTGGGATGGCAGAGCTAGAATCAGAGTGCGATCGCTTACGCCGCGAACAACCGCTTATTGCTAGTGATAGCGTTGATGTTGTTGTTTCCAACTGTGTTCTGAATCTTGTTCGCCCTCACGATAAAAAACAGTTGTTCCAAGAGATCTTTCGCGTGTTAAAGCGGGGCGGGCGAGCCGTAATTTCTGACATCGTGTGCGATGAAGATCCGACTTCCGACATTCTCAATGATCCTGACTTATGGAGTGGCTGCATTTCTGGTGCATTTCGCGAGAACGAATTTCTCGAAATGTTTGAGCAAGCCGGATTTTATGGCATCGAGATTTTGAGTCGCCAGACAGAACCTTGGCAAGTTGTAGACGGTATAGAATTTCGTTCTCTCACGGTTCGCGCGTTTAAGGGGAAAGAAGGAGAGTGTCGCGATCGCAATCAAGCGGTGATTTATAAAGGGCCTTGGAAAGCAGTTCAGGATGATGACGGGCATACGCTTTATCGAGGCGAACGAATGGCAGTTTGTGAGAAGACCTTTGAGATTTACACAAGCTCAAGTGGTGCTTATCATCGTGATGTGATTCCGGTTGAACCTTATGAAACCATCCCGGTGGAATCTGCACCTATATTCGATTGTTCACATAACATCATTCGATCTGCTCAGGAGACAAAAGGGTTAGATTATCACGTCACAGTTACGAACGAGGGTAGTGCTTGCTGCGATGTAGAAAGCTGTTGCTAGTCGCATTTGCCATTTCTACAAAGTTGCGCTATGCGCTAATCGCATTGCTGATAGAACGATTGCTTGAAGAGCGTATCTTTAAGCAATCGTTTTGCGTCGTCTCTAATTTTTGTCTCTAATTCCTACTGAATGTTGAGAGCGCTTGTTGGAGTGTACCTCTTCAGGAACGACAAACGGGTTTCCAAGGTGCAGAAAGTTCTTAACAGTGAACGAGTAGAGCAAGGTTAAGAAAAGGTTATCGTTTACAAATTACTGCGTTCAACCCAGGATGATGAAACGTTAATGCTTTTGACAGCCACAACATTAAGCGTTGAAAGCAGCATAACCAAGCGTTAATCTGTTGAGCATTAATCTTTGAACCAAGGAGACCCAATTTTGGTGTATCTTGTCCTTCTCTTTTTGGCAACTCTGTTCCTTGCCTACTCTAACGGTGCAAACGACAACTTCAAAGGCGTAGCTACCCTATTTGGCAGTCAAACAACGAATTACAAAACCGCGATCGCATGGGCCACCATTACTACATTTGCAGGATCGCTCTGCTCTGTCTTTCTTGCCTCTGCTCTGGTCAAGAGTTTCTCAGGCAAAGGACTTGTGCCGGACGCGATCGCGAACGCAACCGATTTTCACCTTGCCGTTGCAATTGCCACAGGGCTAACCGTCATTCTGGCGACAATCTTAGGATTTCCGATTTCAACGACTCATGGATTAACCGGAGCGTTGGTAGGGGCAGGATTACTAGCAATCGGAACTCAAGTTAATTTTGCCGCATTACAGAAGTCTTTTTTGCTGCCTTTACTGTTAAGCCCTATGATCGCCATTCTATTCGGGATTGGAGTGTATGGCATCCTTCACTACGCCCGAAAACAGCTAGGCATTGGTAAAGAAAGCTGTATTTGTGTTGGCGAGACAGCATCAGTAGCGCTGGTAGGCACACCAGTTCTGATGCAATCTTCCGTCGTTTCAATCGATACGGTCGAAAACTGTCAGCAACGCTATACCGGAGCCTTTGCCGGGATTTCTAGCCAAAGGTTAGTGGATGCAGGTCATTTTCTCAGTGCTGGAATTGTTGGCTTTGCCAGAGGACTGAACGATACCCCAAAAATTGTGCCGTTACTATTGACCATTCAGGCAATCTCACTGCAAGGCGGCTCGCTTGCGATCGCGCTTGCGATGGCATTAGGCGGCTTGCTCAACGCTCGTCGAGTTGCCGAAACGATGAGTAAAAAAATCACTGAAATGAATTCTGGTCAAGGGTTCTCAGCAAATTTGGTCACTGGCATTCTAGTGATTGCGGCAAGCAGATTTGGATTGCCTGTTTCAACGACTCACGTATCGGTTGGCTCAATTTTTGGGGTTGGCGTCGTTTCTCGAAAAGCCAATGCTAAAGTATTTTCTCAAATTCTGCTGTCCTGGATTTTGACCCTCCCGATCGCGGCGTGTCTAGGTGGGCTGTTCTACTGGATCTTGCATCGATAATGCGGTGGCAGCGGATTGGGTAACAGATGTATCGGATAGCCTGATTTCGTCCGTTACATCTGTATATGTTTCAATCCGTCAATTAATCGTCCAATGCCCGCGATCGCAGTTTCTCGATCCAACGCACCATACGCCACTCGTAGATAGCAACCTGTCTCTAAGCCAAACGTTGACCCTGGTAGCACCGCGACGCGATACTCACGAATCAGCCGTTCTACCACCTCCATTGAGGTTTGATCCGTGTGAACGTTTAACAAAAAATAAAATGCGCCATTCGCAGGCGGAACAGTGCAGAGGTGAGAAATAGAACTGAGTTCGTGCAACACGAGTTCTCTTACCTCTGCGATCGCGGCAATCTGTTTTTGACAGTAGGCTTTCCCAGCGTCTAACGCGCCGATCGCGGCATATTGAGACACCACCGCAGGACAAATTACATTCGTATCCTGAATTTTTTGCAGCGATTCCAGCAGATTAGCTGGAACGACCATGTAGCCAATGCGCCAGCTTGCAAATCCGTAGGCTTTGGAAAGGCTAAACAGAGAAATCGTATTATCACGACCCGCTGTAATCGATCCGGGCGAAAAGTGAGGCACACCATAGGTAAAGTATTCGTAAGCTTCGTCGCTGATGTGATAAAGACCGTGCTGTTGGCAGAGTTGATTCACAGCCTGCAGATCGGTTTCTGAATAGACAACACCTGTTGGATTGTTGGGCGAAACCGTGACGATCGCTCGCGTCTTCTCGGTGATTGCCGCACGGATGAGATTGCAGTCCAATTGGTAATTTTTATCTGTCGGAACAATGATTGCCCGACAGCTTGCGATCGTGATTGCCATTTCATGATTGAAATAGTAGGGAGCCTGCAAAATCACTTCGTCACCTGGATCGGTAATCGCCAGAATCGCATTCAGAAAGCCCATATTACTGCCTGCAGTGACCACAATTTGACTTGCAGAAACATCCATGCCATTTTCGGTCTGGAGCTTTTGGGCAATCCGCGATCGCAGGGCTGCAATTCCTTCTACCGCTTGATATTTGTGATTGTTGGGCTGACTCAGAAACTCGCTGATTTGCGCGATCGCTTGAGGGGGCGGTGGGTAACCCACAACGCCTTGACCAAGAGAAATCGTTCCCTCATGCTGACGAATCAGTTCGCCGACAATCGGAATCATCGGCAATTGCACGGACTGCATCCGCAAAGCTTGCCTTTCCTGCATCGTGTTTTTCCTCATCTGGACTTTAGCCCCTCATCTGGACTTTAGCTATTGATGTCACAACTGTAAAGATACGGAATTAACGGTTGAAAAACCAATGGCTACAAGCGCATAATGTCCTGATCAAAGATAGATATAGCTGTAACAGAATACACTGTGAATGCGCTCAGCAGTTCCACGACCCATCACTCTTAGCCATGCCTCGCACCCCTAGTCGTTCTGAGATTCCTTCGGAGTTGCGCTCTGCGCTAAGCGCGCTCAAAGGTGGACAAGCCAAACTTTGGATACTCCTGGTGAGTGTCCATCACTATGACGATCCTCGGCTCCCCTCGTTGCCCTATGCCGCGATCGACTGTCAAAGCTTGGCCTACGCACTCACCCAAGCCACTCGGAGTTTTCCAGAACGCACGATCGCCATTCACCATGATCTGGCGTCTCGGGCACCAACGCTAAGTGCTGTGCGGGAGAGCCTTCAGGAAATCGCAGAATACGCTCAACCTCAAGACACGGTTTTGTTTTATTTCTGTGGGCACGGCGCGTTAGAGCCGCGATTGCAGCAAGCCGTTTTTTGTCTCGCCGATACTCAAAAAGATGCGTTGCTAAAAACGGGGCTGAGTGCGATCGCTCTTTTAGGGGCGCTCGGCAACTGCAAAGCCAAACAACAAGTCGTTTGGCTTGATACATGTCACAGCGACAATGTGAGACACGATGGCTCAAACCATCAGACCTTAGACCGATTAGACGATGCGACCGCACAACTGATTGAAATCCTCCGTCGCCGCGCCGCTCAACATCCAGGATTTGATGCGCTTCTATCCTGCGATAATTCTCAACAATCCTGGAAATTTCCAGAACTAGGACATGGCGTATTCACCCATTATCTAGTACAAGGCTTGCAGGGAGAAGCGGCTAATGCTCAAGGCATCATTGACACTGATGGACTGTGTGATTATGTCTATAGCCACACGCTGCAATACGTCAACCAACGAAATCAGAAAATACGATTTGCTAATCAGCATAAGCAAGATTGGCAAGAACAACAGCTCGAATACACATTGCAGAAGCCTAAAAGGGTTGTTAGAAGTAGTGAGAAGACAATTTTAGGAGTTGCGTTAGCAGAAAGGTCAGCACCTACCGCTGAGGGCGAATCTAACGCTACATCGAATAATCAATCCAAGCTGACAATACAAGATTCGATCAAGCCCTTTCAGCCAGAGATTGTTGAGACTCTGCTTCCTCAAAGCCTGATCCAAGCGATCGCAGCGCCTGTAGTGCAAGAGCCTAGCGCTCCAGTTTCTGACAGGTTCACACCCTCATCGCGGGATCCGATAGATAGTCCACTTGAGCAACGTCAGCGCGAAGAAGCCGAACGTCACCTGCAATTGCAGAAAGCAGCTGAAGAACAACGTCAACAGAAACAGAAAGAAGCCGAACGATTACAACTCGAACAGCAGCGGCAACGCGAAGAAGCCGAACAAAAATTGCAATTGCAAAGAACAGCTGAAGAACAACGTCAACGGGAAGAAGCCGAACGGCTGCAACTTGAACAGCAGCGCCAGCGCGAACAGGAAGAAGCTGAACAAAAACTGCAATTGCAAAGAGCGGCCGAAGAACAACGTCAACGGGAACGGGAAGAAGCTGAACGACTCCGACTTGAACAGCAGCGTCAACGCGAAGAAGCCGAACGTCAACGTTTGCAACTTGAACAACAGCGCCAGCGCGAACAGGAAGAAGCCGAACGACTCCGATTTGAACAGCAGCAACGCGAAGAAGCCGAACGACTCCGATTTGAACAGCAGCAACGCGAAGAAGCCGAACGTCAACTGCAATTCCAAAAAGCAGCTGAACAACAGCGTCTGCGCGAACAGGAAGAAGCCGAACGTCAACGTTTGCAACTTGAACAACAGCGCCAGCGCGAAGAAGCCGAACAAAAACTGCAATTGCAAAGAGCGGCTGAAGAACAACGTCAACGCGAAGAAGCCGAACCGCTGCAACTCGAACAACAGCGCCAGCGCGAAGAAGCCGAACGACTCCGACTTCAAAAAGCAGCTGAAGAACAGCGCCAGCGTGAGCAGGAAGAAGCGAAACGGCTACACCTCGAACAACAGCGTTTGCGCGAAGAAGCCGAACGAAAACTACAATTGCAAAAAGCAGCTGAAGAACAGCGTCAACGCGAAGAAATCGAACGGCTGCAACTCGAACAACGTCAGCGCGAAGAGACCGAACGATTACAACTGCAAAAAGCTGCTGAAGAACAGCGCCAGCGCGAAGAAACTGAACGTCATCTGCAATTGCAAAAAGCTATTGAGCAACAGCGTCAACGGGAAGAATCCGAACGACTGCATCTTGAACAGCGCCAGCGTGAGCAGGAAGAAGCCGAACGTCATCAGGAAGCGGCTAAAGAACAGCGCCAGCGTCAACGAACTCAGAAAGCATTCAACATAAAAAATGACTTAAAGCGGTTCGTCTCGGATACCAGTCAACATAGCGCTACAGCCGTTGGCGGATTGAAACAATCTGCTGAGCGATTCACGCACCGCTTTACTGAGCAACAATATAGTCCCCAAGCCCGCAAAATCATCGTCTTTGCCTTGGCTGGATTTGGACTGTTGGCCTGTGGAATGGCTGCATCTTCTTTTTATCAGCAGCGCAACGCCCAACTACGTGACATTAGAGCGCTATCTGTTACTTCAGAAAAGCTTTCATCTGCCAATCAATCACAGGCGGCCCTGGTCGTTGCCCTGCAAATAGGGCATCGCTTGCAACAGCTTGATCGACCTTGGAATTTCTTGCCCGAATCCGCAAAAATTAGCGCGATCGCAACACTCCAACAAGCCATCCTCCGTTCTCAAACTCCTCCCCAACTCGGTCAGCCTACCGTCGCGATCGCATACAGTTCTGACAGACAACGGATTGCTACTGCCAGTCCTAAGGGAGCCATAGTGCTTTGGAACAAAGGCAATGACGGCAACTGGAAATCAACAACCACCTTGAGCGGGCACAGCGCCATGGTTACGCAACTCCAGATTAGTCCTGATGGAAACTTGTTAGCCTCTGCCAGCGCAGACAAAACCATTAAACTTTGGAATATTGAAAAAGGAATACTAGTTAAAACGCTACCCAGACATAGCGATCGCGTGACAGCAATTCGCTTTCGCTCGGATGGAGGCGTTCTTGCATCGGGTAGCGCCGATCAGACTGTCAAACTTTGGACAATTCCTAAAGGTGACTTAGTAGAAACGTTGAAAGCAGGCGAAGCCACCATTAGTGCAATTGATTTCAGCACAGACGGTCGAATTCTGGCGACTGGAAGCAGCGACAATACCCTCCGTTTATGGTATCCGGAGAGCAATCAGCCCATTCTACTGGGACACCATAACGAATCGCCTGCTCCTACTAAATTTCAGGGGATTACAGATGTGAGGTTTAGTCCTGATGGAAAAGCGATCGCGTCGGCAGGGGGGGATAAAACAATTAAACTTTGGACGGTTAGTGATGGCAAACCTGAGCGCGCAGCGAGTCCCTATTTGACGCTAACTGGGCATAGCCAACCTGCGTCTAGCATCAGCTTCAATGCTGACGGACAGATTCTAGCATCAGGCAGCCAGGATAAAACGATCAAACTTTGGAATTTACGCAGTGGAGCCGTGATCAAAACGTTGTTTGGGCATCAAGACCCGGTAGAGAGCCTTTCATTTGATGCCAATGGATCAGCTCTGACCAGTGCTAGCGATCGCAATGGTCTGATCGTTTGGGATCTGAACTTAACAAATCTAATGAAGCAAGGATGCAATCACTTACGTCAATCTCCTCAAGATATCTCTGAAAGCAATTTGCCATCACAAACGATTCGCGAAATTGATAGAACTTGCTCTGAATAGAAATAGTTTTTTGTTTGGCGCTGCCCTGACCTCAGTTAAGAGAACAGGCAGCGCTGCTCCTGTGGTTCGTGAAATCTGGCTTCGCTACGATTTCTAAAGAACGCAGTACCCCTGACGTTTAGTTAAACTCATCCGCGCCAATCTCCATTTTATTGACTGGGCGACGTTCACCAAAGAAATCGGCCGTCACATCGCTCCGCGCCGCACCCTGGTCGATCGCAGCCGATCCGTTCTGCACCTTGTAGTCTACCGCTTGGAATCCGCCTGCGTTGACCAACATTGGATCGCCATTGATGTCGCTAGAACTTGCCGCTTTGCCTGCCGCACCGCCAAACCACAAATTGTGATCGAGCGCTACCTCAGAACTCGGCTGCATATCTGCCATCGGTTTACCTTTGGTTTGGTAGAAAATGTTGTTTGCGATCGCAGTATTTTGGTGGCTACCACTAGAAATTCTCAGCATTGTTTCCGTTCCTCCATAGAAGGTATTGTTGACAACCTGCGAATTTTTCATACCGCCGCCTTTACCGTAGTTGGCGTATTCAAATCCTGCTAATGTGCCAGCTACAATGTTATTGCGTACGATATTGCGATCGGATGGATTTGAATCACTTCCATAGTCTTCGTTTGCCATCCGAATTCCAGATGCAGGCTGAGGAATTCCAGATGATTTACGGAAGTAAGTTGCGTTGCCACTATTGTAGACAAAGTTATTCTCTACAACAGAGTTTGTAGCATTGTCTAAATACAGTTCGACGCTGTAATTGTCGTGAACCACATTATTTGCAATTCGCACATTATTAGAAAGAGTCCCTGTGATTCCTTCTCCATAATTTTCATAGACCTGATTATTGGTCACCACGGCTCCATCGGTGCGAGACATCGTAATGCCTGACCCCCAATTGCCACTGTCCCCGCGATTGCTATTCTTGAGATTGGTGTGGTAAACAACATTTCCATCTACCCGCACATCTGCCGACCCAAACATGTTGGGCGCATAGCTAGCAATTCCCGTATCGTTTGTATCATGAACGATGTTATTGAGAATGCCGAGGTGACGCCCTCCCCACGAGATCACACCCATTTTGGTGTTGCGGATTTCTAGCCCTGCAACATCAACATACTGTCCTCCGACTGAAACCCCCACAATGTCACGTTTCTCACCATCCAAAATTACCTTTTCATCTTGGTATGGGCGAATCACCAAATGAGAACTTGCAGACCCATCGTTGTAGTCTCCAACCCAGATCGTGTCGTTCAGCGTATGCGTTCCGCCCCGCAAGAAAATGTTGCCGCCTTGGCCATCAACAATCTTACCAACCGCCGCTTGAACCGTTTTCAGCGGTTTGTCGATCGTGCCTGCATTCTGATCGCTGCCATCGGTAGCAACAAAATAAGAAGGCGCAGAACTGCTCGATACAGGCAGAGCAGAGGAAAGTGCTGCCGTGCTAGAGGTGGACAACTCTGACTTAGGCAGAGCATTTGTCGAATAGTCAGTGGCATTCGTATTGAGAGGTTGAGAAGACTGAGTAGATAACATCATAAAGACTCCTTGTATGAAATACCGGGGTAGAGCACCTTGAGGAGCATGAAGTTCTCTCACTGAATCACGTTGACCAATTACTCGTGTAATCAGCCAAATGACTCAGCAAAAAAGTTGCTGGTTTAGAAGAAATGGAAAAATTGAACGAAACCTTTGTTATCTCGAAAACGCGACAATAATGTGATGAACGCAACACACTAAGTCTGGCAACACACTAATTCTTGATGGCGATATCCCACGATCACCTGGAACACGTGTTTGAAACGGTCACACCCCATTGATTAGACGCGTACTACTGAAACCTGATTTGTGTAAATTGAAGCGGTGGATGCACGGGGCTACTGTAAAAGGAAAGTAAAGCGTCACAACAATCGAGTGTGCTACTTCTATTTGTGGACACTCCTATTGGTTCAAGCCCTTCTCTCCAAAAGATTTTCTTCTCAGTCCAGATTTTATTTATGGTTTATGGAACCTTGTGCGCTGAAAACCGTCCTCATAACAAGCAGAGTCTTACTGTGTCGCCGACGAAACGATTCTTTGCGCGGAACTATTTATTGTTTTTGGCTGTAAGAAATAAAGACATTCATGTAACTGAATGTCTCTTAAGTGATTAAGCCGAATTTGAGCAACTTACTCCATGACAATTTAGTAACTGTGCCTGTATCAATTTACACTGGCTTCCCGATATGCTGTTTGCCATTAAAGCTCCATATCGCCTTTTAAGGAATAAAATCTGTCCTGAAAGCACGCTACGCTAAGAAGTAGCACTTTAAGTAGACAAATCAAAATCAATAGATAAACGCAATGACTCCGATCAAAGAAGTATTTGCAGAACTCGACTGGGACGATCCAGAGACTGCACGAAAGAAGCGAGATGAACGAATTGAAGCGCTACAAGCAACCGGACTAGTCTGTACTGCCGAAGATCTTTACCGAATTAATGATGGGCGACGGGTGTTTATGCTGACCGCATCCCGCCCTGATCCGATCAGTGATACACCGACTGAAGATGGGGATGGATTGGGTCGTCCGTCCCATCGCGCTCGTCCTCAGCGTCGAGGCGATTCGCACTCGCGCAGACGGGATGCCTCTGACCCTGGCAGAACCAGTCGTCCACTTCCTAGCTACGAAACTCGTTAGATCAAGCATCTTTAGAAGGCAGTGAGGGCAGCGGACGGGGCTCACCATATCCGCCCCCTCCAGGTGTTTCAATCACCAGCACATCTCCTGGATGCACTTGCACTTGTGCTTTACCATCGAGCGATTCAATAGTAGAATTTTCGGCGCGATCGCTAGAATTGCGCCGAAGATAGTTTCGCCCCACTTGTCCAGGGTTGCCTCCATGCAGTCCAAACGGAGGCACAACGCGATGACCCGACAAAATAGCGGCAGTCATGGCGGCGCGGAACTGAATTTGACGAATCACACCGTTTCCGCCCGTATGGAAACCCTTTCCTCCACTGTTAGCCCGGATCGAGAAGCGCTCTAGCAGGACAGGAAATCGCCATTCTAGAACCTCGGGGTCAGTTAAGCGAGAATTGGTCATGTGAGTTTGAACGGCATCGGTTCCATCAAATGTAGCACCCGCACCAGAGCCACCGCAGATGGTTTCATAGTATTGGTATTGATGATTGCCAAACGTGAAATTATTCATTGTGCCTTGCGATGCCGATAGTATTTCTAACGCGCCATACAAAGCATTGGTAATTGCTTGTGAGGTTTCAACATTTCCAGCTACGATCGCAGCAGGATAATGTGGATTGAGCATACAGCCTTCTGGAACAATAATCTCTAGCGGCTTTAGACAACCGGCGTTGAGAGGAATATCATCGTCTACTAGCGTCCGAAAGACGTAAAGAACAGCGGCCTTACAAACGGCGAGCGGCGCGTTGAAATTGTTGGGCTGTTGAGGAGAGGTTCCTGTGAAATCAATTTTGGCAGTGCGATCGGTAGAATCGATGCTGACAGCAACCTGAATTTGGCTGCCATCATCCATTTTGTAAGTAAAGCTGCCGTTTTTGAGGGCATCAATTACCTGCCGCACAGCCGCTTCAGCGTTATTTTGCACATGCTGCATATACGCTTGCACCGTTTCTAAACCGAAGTGTGCAACCATGTTTTGCAGTTCGTGTACGCCTCGTTCGTTAGCAGCAATTTGTGCTTTGAGATCAGCTATGTTTTGTGCAGGATTGCGAGCCGGATAAGAATGATTTGTCAATCGATTTAGAATATCTTGTTCTTGAAATTCACCCTGCTTAACTAATCGAATGTTGTTAATCAGAACACCTTCTTGATCGATCGCTGTACTGTTAGGAGGCATTGATCCAGGAGTGATGCCTCCCACGTCTGCGTGATGCCCTCTAGAAGCGACAAAAAATAATGGCGTGGCAGAATTAGTTGCGTTGCTATTTGCGAATACAGGAGTAATTACCGTGATGTCAGGTAAATGAGTTCCGCCATTGTACGGGTTATTTGAAACGTAAACATCTCCTGATTTGAAGGCGTTGCTGTAATCGTGAATTAAACTGATCACGCTTTCGCTCATCGAACCGAGATGAACCGGAATATGAGGCGCATTTGCGACAAGCTGACCTTGACGATCGAAAATAGCGCAAGAGAAATCTAGGCGTTCTTTAATGTTGACAGAGGAGCTAGTGTTTTGCAACGTAACGCCCATTTGCTGCGCGATCGCCATAAACAAATGATTGAAGATTTCGAGAAACACCGGATCAGGAGTGTGGAGACTGGAGCATAGGATCAGGGATTGAGCAGTGGTATGGGTCTTGCGGAGAACAAGATGCCCATCATTCGCGATGGCTTCCCAGCCAGGTTCAATCGCATTTGTGCCTGTGGATTCGATCAAAATAGCAGGACTGGAAATGCGATCGCCAGGACGTAGATCCTCCCTACGAAAAATAGGCGTGGGCTGCCAACGATTACCAATGTAGGCCTGTACGGTTGCAATGGGTTCGAGCAGACCAGTTCGAGGGGTTGAAATATCTGGTTCCGTTGGTAAAGCTGTTGTCGAAATGACTTCTGTAGAGATCGCTTCAACAATGAGTTTTTTATTAGGTGAAATAAAACCAAAGCGTTGTTGATGAGATTCTTCAAATTGATGAATCATTTCATCTAAATCGTTCATCTTTACGATCAAGGCTGAATCGGTTCCGGCATATCGTAAATGAACTCGTCGAACAATTTCTGTCGTCGTTGCGCCTTGCTGATTTAATTCAGTTTCTGCGTCTTCAACGAGTTGCGCGATCGCTTGTTCCAATTCCATCATCACCGTATCAGATAGATCTTTCTCGATGGCGCGTTCTCGCAACACTCGCTGGTCTGCAAGTCCCATTCCATAGGCTGAAAGAACGCCTGCATACGGATGTAAAAAGATTTGAGAAACGCCAAGCGTTTGAGCGATCGCACAGGCATGTTGTCCGCCTGCCCCGCCAAAACAGCAGAGTGTGTATTCGGTAATGTCATAACCCCGCTGAACAGAGATTTTCTTAATCGCACTTGCCATTTTTTCGACCGCGATCGCTAAGAATCCCTGTGCTACATCTTCAGGTAAAACGCTCTTTCCCGTTGCTGCTTCGATTTCTGCGGCTAACTCAACAAACTTTTCTTGAACAATTTTAGAATCGATCGGCAAATCTCCTGTCGCTCCAAACACGTTTGGAAAGAATTCGGGCTGTATTCGCCCCAGCAGGACATTGCAATCAGTCACGGTCAGCGATCCTCCCTTGCGATAACACGCTGGACCCGGATGTGCGCCCGCCGATTCTGGACCCACTCGATAGCGAGCGCCATCAAACCGCACAATCGAGCCACCCCCCGCCGCTACCGTGTGAATTGACATCATCGGCGATCGCACTCGAACGCCTGCCACTTCGGTTTCAAACGTGCGCTCATATTCGCCGTTGTAGTGAGCAACATCAGTCGAAGTTCCGCCCATATCGAAGGTGATAATTTTACGAAATCCAGCGCGATCGCTCGTCTGCGCTGCACCGACTATTCCTCCTGCCGGACCTGACAGAATGCTGTCTTTCCCCTGAAAAAATTGAGCATCGGTTAAGCCGCCGTTGGACTGCATAAACAACAATCGCGGTCGAGCGGTTGCAGACTGATCTAGCTCGTTAGAAATTCGATTTACATAGCGTCGCAAAATTGGAGACAGGTAAGCATCTACAACTGTCGTATCACCGCGACTGATCAACTTCATGAGCGGGCTGACTTGGTGAGACACCGAAACTTGAGCAAAGCCGATTTGATGGGCGATCGCGGCAACCTGCTGCTCGTGTTGCGGATAGCGGTAGCCATGCAGGAATGCGATCGCACACGAGCGAATGCCCAAATCAAACGCGGCTTGCAATGCTAGCGTCAATCGCGCTTCAGCATCGGATGAAATCGATAAAAGTTCCTCACCTTGAGCGCTATAACGTTCTTCAACTTCAATAACTTGCTCATATAACATTTCTGGTAACACAATTTCGCGAGCAAAAATATTCGGACGATTTTGGTATCCGATTCGTAATGCATCTCGAAAGCCGTTGGTAATTATTAGAAGCGTGCGATCGCCCTTGCGTTCTAGTAGTGCATTCGTGGCGACTGTCGTTCCCATTTTGATGGCTTCAATCTGCCCTGACGGAATGGGTTGATCAGATGCGATTCCAAGCAACTCTCGAATACCTTGTAGTGGCGCATCAGCATAGCGTTCTGGATTCTCTGACAGTAGTTTATGAATTACCAGAGAGCCATCGGGTTTTCGAGCCACAATATCGGTAAACGTACCGCCGCGATCGACCCAGAATTGCCAACGAGACATGAGCTATTCACCTGGAAGAATAGGCTTATTGTAATCTGCACATTCGATGACAAAGTGTTCTCAAACGGAGACTATTAATCTAATAGAACCAAATCCTAAAGGTATTGAGCTTGCCCTAAACGTCATGAATTTAAGTCAACAGGCTTATTCGGGCAATCCTTCAATATTTGCGCGATCGCGACGAAATAGCATAGAACACTGTGCCAACGCATCAGCCCTGACCAGAATTATGATTTGGCAGCAGTTTGCTAAGAAGCTGATTGACGTAAACTTGACCGTACACACCAGCCTGCAAATTAGATTTTTGAACGATCGCAGAACCAGGGTCAGCTTCTTTGAATGGTTCCTCTGAAACAAATTCTTTGGTCTCTGATTCTGCTTTAGACTCTGATGTTGAAAATTGTCTCGGCTGACCATTTTCAGAAAATGGTTCCGATTTCTTCGGAAATGGTTCCGATTTCGGCTGTCCGTTCTGGAAAAACGGTTTAGCAGAGGCTTCTGAACGATCGTCCCATGGGTCAGACGGTTCTGACTCCGGGGCAGCATCAGACTCCGCACAGATTAAAGAACTAGGAGGAATCATTGCGCCAGAGCCAATGTCGTGATTGAAAACAGTCGTGGCAGAACCAATGCAAGCGCGATTGCTAACCGTCATCGCGCCTACAATTAACACGCCCGCCCCAATCATCACTCCTTCTCCAATACTGAGGGTTCCGCCACTCGCATGAATGACCGAACCCATGCCGATACAGACCCCAACACCAATTACAATTCGGCTATCAGGATCTGCTTGCAGCAATACACCCGGCGCGATCGCTGCCCCTTCCCCAATCGTAATATCACCACTCTTATAAGAGTGAGTCGTACTAATTGGATGCAGTTGTGGGGGCGGAGAGTGCATCATAAATTACACCATTTTGGAGTTCGGAAGTTTAAGTTCAGATTCTAGAGTTGCGATTGGCTCTGCCAAGCTCCAAGCTCCAAAACCCAAACTTAAACCTCACTTCTTGGGTTGCTGAATCAGCACTTCCGCCACCCGCCGTTTGCTGTTCGGGTCGATGCCAATGATGCGGACATACTCGCCAGGGTGCTGCGCTAATGTTGATTCAATCTTCGCGATCGCATCTGAATCTCGATGCGCCTGAACACTAGCTGCCGTCTGCCAAGAACTCGTCTTATAACGACGCTGATCGGCATATTCTAAGCCGATCCGGTAGCCTTGATTGACGAATTGACGGATTTGATTCACCGCATCTGAGTTCAAGCGACCACTGCCATTCGAGGAACTATTCTGATGCCCTGAGGACGCTCCATAGCTTGATTGGCTGTGGTGAGACTGGCTGCGGTTAGATCCACTGTAGCTAGAAGCTGAGCCAGAAGATGCCCCGTTAGCAGAGGCAGGCTTACCCGGACGCTGAATAATCGTTTCCGCCACCCGCTTTTTCGCTTTTGGATCAATGCCGACAAGCCGAACGTAGTGTTTCTGATGTTCTGCTAGGAACGAGTTCAGGGCGTTCATCACCTGAGCCGCTGAATTGCCACGCATCACTGGAGCGGTTTGCCAAGAACTGGCTCTAAAGTGACGTTCATCTGCGTATTCCAAACCAATCGTAGCGCCTTGAGCCACCAGATGATTCACTTGCTCAGCGATACCACCCCCAAGAGCGGCGCCACCAGAAGCATTGCCGCCGTGAGATCTACCATAATCAGCGCCTCCTCCGGATGAGGATGCCTTTGTGTGCTGCGTCACCTGCTTGTTACCGGGGCGTTGAATAATCGCTTCTAAAATTCGGCGCTTCACTTTCGGATCAATGCCGATCAAACGGACATACTCACCCTGGTGTTCCGCCATGCACGCTTGCAGTCCAGCAATCACCGCCGATTCGTTTGTGGCGCTAATCGGGGTGCAGCTTTTCCAGGAAGACGTCTGGAAGCGACGCTCATCCGCGTGTTCCATACCAATCCGTCCGCCTTTCGCTAACACTTGCCGCACTTGAGCCGCGATCGCCGGATCAAGTCCGCCGCGATGGCTGTTATCAGGCGTGTACAACGGAGGCCGAGTGACCGTGGAATTCTTGTAAGACTGGGAGGAGTACGATCCGCCGTTAGACGAAAGCTTGGCAGGGGCTTCACCCGGACGCTGAATAATGGTTTCAAGAACCCGTCGCTTCACTTTTGGATCGATGCCAATTAAGCGGACATACTCGCCTCCGTGTTCTGCCAGACAAGATTGTAATTCTGCCAAAACCGCAGACTCATTGTTGGTCTGAATTGTCGCGCAACTTTTCCAAGAGCTAGTTCGAAACTGACGCTGATCGGCGTGTTCTGTCCCGATCCGGTAGCCCTGCGCCAGCAATTGCCGAACATGGTTAATAATTTCGCCGTTCATAGTTGATCCATTGGTAGCACTACTGGAGGCAGTGGTTTGCTGTGTACTAGTTGATTTTTTTTCGTTGATCGGGCTAGTGCCATTCGTAGTTTCGGCGCAGTAATAGCCCGATTCCGAAGGGAGCTTGCCCTGCACTCCCGAAGGGAGATTGTCTTGCAGTCTCGACACTTGATTGATGCCTCCCACATGGGCAGCAAACGCGCGATCGCGATCGCGAACATCCGGCAATCGGTCCGCTTGCTCTTGAGTTGTAATGATCGCCCCTGACGGCACAAGCTTGCCAGACGGCACTTCCACATCCTGAATCAGGACGTGCATCATCACCACGCACCCATCGCCTACCCGCGCATTAAAAATAGTCGAACGAAAGCCGATGAAACATTGATCGCCAATATAGGCAGGTCCGTAAACTAATGCCATATGAGCGATCGAGGTGTGATTTCCAATCCAAACCGAGTAGGAATGGTCATCATCTCCGATCACTCTGCCCTGCTCTAAACCACGAATCAACACCCCGTCTTGCACATTGGTGTGTTGACCAATATGAAACGGATTCCCCTGATCGGCTCGAATTGAAGTTCCGGGCGCGATCAGGACATTTGCGCCAATTCGCACATCGCCAATAATGTTAGAAAACGAATGAACGTAAGCTGTCTCATCAATTTTCGGCTCGGCTAAACTGCGCGAAGGCGTAGGCGGAGCCGCATTCCGGGCTGCCATAACAAGATCTCCTAACTGAAGCCTAATGCACTGTATTTCCCGCAGAGAAACGATTACGCAGAAAACGAAGCGGTTAGCGCAAGGCGCAATACCGAAGGCGCAACTCCCAAATCAACCTGAAGGTCAGAAAGCTATTTCTCGCCCTCGATTCATCATCGGAGCGCACTCATCACCCTAGGTTTGACAAATCGCTCCGATGCATAAATGACCAAAGGAGCGAATCAGAAATTGCGGACTAGCCTTCTGTCGCGATCGCTATAGAACCTGGCAGAACCAATCGCACATGACGAAGGGTTTCTAGTACTGCGTTCCCTTGTTGTACAACGAGCGATTATCCACGCTCACCGTGTCGATAATGCCAATCACCGCCGCATCAACGGGGCGACTTTCACTACCAGGAACCTGACGGGCAGCACTGCCCCGACTGACTAGAACCCATTCATCAATGCCTGCGCCAACATTGTCAGCCGCTACTTCATAAACCGGAAGTGGCTCTCCCGCATCGTCTAAGAGTTGCACCAGTAGAAACTTGACTCCTCTTAAACTCGGCTCCTTCTGCGTACTCACAACGGTTCCGCGAACTTTCGCAATTTGCATCAGGCGTTACGGACGGTTAAGAGGGCGAATTCCGCTGACGCTCTCACGGAACGGCTCAACAGCTTCCGTGTAGCGAATAGGTAGAACGTACTCTAGGTTCTCGTGAGGGCGAGCAATGATGTGTGTAGACAAGACTTGTCCGCCGTTAACGCGCTTTACGTTCTCGATGCCAGCTGCAACCGATGCCTGTACTTCAGACACGTCGCCCCGAACGATCACCGTGACGCGACCGCTTCCAATCTTTTCATAACCGACCAAGGTTACGCGAGCGGCTTTTACCATCGCGTCCGCCGCTTCTACCACGGCAGGAAATCCTAGAGTCTCGATCATGCCAACTGCAATAGCCATTGTGAAATTCTCCCTTCCAATCTGTAAAAGATGATCTTGAAATTAAACGAACTGCTAGTCGCTAACTGCTACTAGCCATTTAACTACGGAACTGCTCGACCGCTTCGGTATATCGAATCGGCAATACGTATTCTAGGTTCTCGTGGGGACGCGCGATGATGTGAGTTGACACTGTTTCGCCGCCGTTAACTCGCTTGACCGCTTCCATCGCAGCCGACAAAGACGCCTGAACTTCAGATACGTCACCTCGAATGATCACCGTGACGCGACCGCTCCCAATCTTTTCGTAACCCACCAGCGTAACGCGAGCGGCTTTTACCATCGCGTCTGCCGCTTCCACGACACACGGGAACCCCCGCGTCTCAACCATTCCCACAGCAATGGGCATCGGAAATCTCCTGATAAGTGAAACTAATCATACCAACCCACGTTGCTATTTCAACGGGATCGCCCATGATGTAAAGGTTTGTTAAGCTATCTCTACCTTCTCTATTAAGAATAAGACCGACGTTCACACTTGACAATATAAAGTTCAATGATACTTGCAAATTTGACCAATAAGGGAGTCTGATGAAAGCGCGATCGCGCTATTGTTTCCTACTGATCCGTTTGTTACCCGTTCCCAGAGTAGACGGGATCATTCGGCAGTAATGAAGAAGCGCTGACCGATTAAACACCTGATAGGGTGCAGTTTTTCATTTTGTAAATCAACATCTTTTTCAATCATAAGTTACATTTATATATAAACATTTACTTCTTGCTACGATAGGAGCTATCTATCTCGCGAGTTTTACATTTGCTCAAATTAGACGGTAAGCTGAATCTTAAGAAATTCAAACAAAATTTGTTGGTAACTTCTCGATAGTCATAACACCAGTAAGTTATCTCCCTGAGGTCTCGCTTGAGCTTGGGGAATGGTTTTGGCAGTTTTATTTAGTTAGGGCAAGGGGAGGCTTCATTGCATCAGTTCCTCATTAATACAAGTTGGTGGGTTCCCTGTTATGGGCTTCTAGCCGCGATTTTGACTCTGCCATGGGCAGTTGGGCTAATTCGCAGAACAGGACCCCGACCCGCTGCTTATTTAAATATTTTGACTACCGCGATTGCGCTTATTCACGGGACACTTCTGTTTAATGCGGTTTGGGGACAGCCGCCACAGTATCTCCAGATTCAGTGGTTTCAAGCAGCTGGGCTAGACCTCTCGTTTGCACTGGAGCTTTCGTCCATTAGTGTAGGCGCGATGGAACTAGTGACAGGATTAAGCCTGCTAGCTCAGGTATATGCTCTGGGATATATGGAAAAAGACTGGGCACTAGCTCGATTTTTTGCGCTGATGGGATTTTTTGAAGCGGCAATGTGTGGAATTGCGTTAAGTGACTCACTGCTGCTCACCTACGCTCTGCTGGAGCTGTTGACGCTCTCCACATATTTGCTGGTTGGATTTTGGTACGCACAGCCCTTGGTTGTAACGGCAGCCCGAGACGCTTTCCTAACGAAGCGTGTGGGAGATATCCTACTGCTAATGGGCGTTGTTGCGCTGTCTACGTATTCGGGCAGTCTTAATTTTTCGGATTTATACCAGTGGGCAGAAACCGCTCAGCCGACTCCTCTCATCGCCGCCTTGATTGGATTGTCGCTGATTGCCGGACCAACCGGAAAATGCGCTCAGTTTCCATTGCACCTATGGCTCGATGAAGCAATGGAGGGGCCTAATCCCGCTTCGATTCTACGAAATTCTGTTGTGGTCGGATGCGGCGCATTCGTGCTGATCAAGCTTCAACCCATTATTGTATTATCGCCAATTGCTTCAGGCGTGACAATTGCGCTGGGAACGATGACGGCGATCGGAGCATCGCTTGTTTCTCTCGCCCAAATTGATATTAAACGAGCGCTGTCCCACTCTACCAGTGCATACCTTGGATTGGTGTTTATTGCGGTTGGCGTCGGCTGGACAGATTTCGCGTTGATTTTGCTGTTTGCCCACGCGATCGCAAAAGCTCTCTTATTCATGAGCGTTGGTTCAATCATCCTGACGACAACTTGCCAAGACCTAACCGAAATGGGCGGCTTATGGAAGAAAATGCCTGCAACAACAGGGGCATTTGTCGTCGGATCGGCGGGGCTAATTGGATTATTTCCCTTGGGTGGCTTCTGGGCGCTTCAGCGAGGCATCGAAGATTTCTGGGTGGTTGCACCGTGGTTGGTCACCGTTATTTTGTTGGTGAATGGACTCACAGCACTTAGTCTCACACGAGTCTTTCGGTTGGTCTTTCTAGGGGAACCCCAACCTAAAACTCGCCGCGCTCCAGAGGTTCCTTGGACAATGGCAGTCCCGATGGTGACGCTGATCGTGCTAACGCTTATGATTCCGGCGATTCTAGACAAATTAACGCTACTGCCAGCGTTTGGCTTAGTCAATGTGCCAGGAGTGGTATTACTGGTTAGCTCTGGATTGGCAGGCTGTGTAGTGGGGTCTTTGATGAGGCTCAACCATATGTGGACACGCCCGGTTCAAGCTCCGCTCAGATTTTTGCAGGATATGCTGTCGTATGACTTCTATATCGATCGGCTCTACCGGATCAGCGTTGTTCTGGTCGTCAGTTTGATCTCTCGCTTTAGTTCGTGGTGCGATCGCTATGTGATTGATGGATTTGTCAATCTGGTTGGCCTAGCGTCGATCTTTAGTGGAGAAAGTCTGAAGTACAGCGTCTCTGGTCAGTATCAAGCTTATATGCTGACCATTCTGACGGGAGTTGCACTACTAGGAGCAATCCTAACCCGATCGTTTTGGTAAACCCTACTTTCAATTTCTGTCTACTCTAGGTTGTCTATGCTTAGTGCCCTGATTTGGATTCCGATCTTTTGTGCGGCGGTGATCGGGTTGTTGCCTGCTTCGGTATCGTCTAGCCGCTTGCGATCAATTGCCATTGCCTCGATCAGCATTGTCTTCGCTTGGTCGTTGTACATCGCCAATCAATTTGATGTCATTGATATTGGCCTCCAGTTCCAAGAAGATATCCCTTGGCTGGACTCTTTAGGCTTGACCTACCGACTGGGAATTGATGGGCTATCGTTGCCGTTGGTAGTTCTGAATAATTTGCTGACGATCGTTGCGCTGTGGTGTAGCGATACGTCCATCCAACGTCCTCGATTGTATTATTTGCTGATTTTAATTATTAACTCTGCCGTAGCAGGTGCCTTTTTAGCGCACAATTTGCTGCTATTTTTCTTGTTTTATGAATTAGAACTAATTCCGCTTTATTTGTTGATCGGAATTTGGGGTGGCACAAGACGAGGATATGCAGCAACAAAATTTCTAATCTACACGGCGATTTCCGGCATCTTGATTCTGATGTCCTTCTTGGGGCTGGTTTGGCTGAGCGGCTCGAACACGTTTGAATACAATCCATTAATGTCTCAAGGATTGCCGCTCACAGCTCAAATTATCTTGTTGGGAGGAATCTTAATTGGCTTTGGAATTAAGATTCCGCTATTCCCGTTTCACACTTGGCTGCCCGATGCTCACGTTGAAGCTTCGACGCCGATTTCGGTGCTACTGGCAGGTGTTCTTCTAAAATTGGGAACTTACGGACTGATCCGGTTTGGCTTAGAACTGTTCCCACAAGCGTGGTCAGTATTAGCCCCTTGGCTGGCAGGGTGGGCCGTGGTGAGCGTGCTGTTTGGGGCATTCACCGCGATCGCGCAAACCGACATGAAGAAAATGGTTGCCTACAGTTCGATCGGGCACATGGGATTTATTCTATTAGCCGTCGCTGCCGCAACGCCGATTAGTTTGCTGGGAACCGTCTTTCAAATGGTGAGCCACGGTTTAATTTCTGGTTTGCTGTTTGTGTTGGTCGGCGTCGTCTATAAAACGACTGGAACCCGCGATATCAACATTCTGCAAGGTTTGCTGACACCAGAACGCGGACTGCCGATCATTGGAAGCTTGATGGTAGCTGGGGTGATGGCAAGCGCTGGAATTCCGGGCATGACGGGCTTTATCTCAGAATTTTTGATTTTCCGAGGCAGCTTTGAGGTGTTTCCTGTGCAAACGCTGCTCTCAATGGTTGGAACTGGCCTAACCGCCGTCTATTTTCTGTTACTCGTCAATAAAGTATTTTTTGGTCGATTGCCAGATGCGTTGGGAAATTTGCCGCGAGTCAGTTGGTCAGAGCGCTTGCCCGGATTTGGGCTGGCGTTGATCATTGTAATTTTAGGACTGCAACCCAACTGGATGGTGCGTTGGATAGAAACGACAACCACGGCTGTAATCAACGATTTCACGACAGTCGCCGCCCATCTACCCAATCCTAAAACTGTAGATCTACCGCTCACGCCAGCAGTATCTGAGAATCCTTTACCCGTTCGGCTAAACTAATTCGTCCGTTTATTTAGGAGAAGCTATGGTTAGCACCCGTGCGCGATCGCAGCACCGACTGGCTGAAATCATTGAGACGTTAGAATCTGGTGGGGCGCTATTGCCCGATTCGGAGGAAAACGTTCTCGAAGTGGTTGGCATTCTCAAGAGTTATGCTGTTGTTTTAGATGCTTACTCGAACAATCTTAACTACATTGCTGAGCATCAGTTTTTAGTGTTGTTTCCGTTTTTCAAATATTTTAATGGAGACGTTTCAGCTAAGAAGCTGTTTCAGCATTGGTGGCACGATCGCTTTAATTACGAGTTTGCTGAATACTGCATGAAGGCAATGCTTTGGCACGGCGGTGGCGGATTAGACGCCTACTTGGACACGCCCGAATTTGTTGCCTTGGCGCAAGCCGCGATCGGGGCAAAGCTCAAAGGAAATCTGCTGATGCAAGGGTTATCTAAAGCATTCCCAGAATTTCTAATCGAGCAAGTTCGGCTGCTGGCGTATTACAGTGGGCTGGGCCAATTCTGGCGGGTCATGAGCGATATCTTTACGGAACTGAGCGATCGCTATGATGCGGGAGAAATTTCGTCGATTCCAGAGGTTGTCGCCTTAGTGAAAGAGGGATTGGTGAAGAGCGCTAGTCTGCCCATTACCTATACCGTGAACATCGACGGTAAACCCTATGACATCCTTCCAAAATCAGCAGGGCTAACCTTCTTGATGGACACAGCCGTTCCTTATGTGGAAGCTGTTTTTTTCAAATCATTCCCCTTTATGGGAACCGTTTCCTACAACGCTCAGGCAAGAGCCATCCCTTCAGAACCCGAACGCTTCTCCTATGGCGTGCTTTATGCCGATCCATTGCCAGTCGGCGGAGCGGGAATTCCGCCCACGCTATTGATGCAAGATTTACGCCATCATGTGCCGGAGTATTTGCATCAGTTCTACCGCCGTTCGTTGCGGGGCGAGGAAGATTTACGGGTGATGATTTGTGTAAGTTTTCAAAAATCGATGTTTTGCGTCACAACTGCGGCAATTCTAGGGTTAGCACCTCATCCAATGGATACAGAAGATCCGCAGGAACAAAAAGCCAATCGAAAATATTTAGAGGGATGGATGGATAAGTTAGTGGATTCGCGCATTGCCTATGTACAAGTTTGTGAAATGTAATGCGCAGTGTCGCTGGATGCAGACGAAATTCTTGTCATAAGGGTATTGTTGTCCCTGGATAGTGCGTCGCTTCTGGTACGACCGATCCTTTGGAGCTTGGCAGAGCCAATCGCAGTCCCTATTCTAAGGGAACAATTGAAATGCAGGCTCATGCATTCCAAACTCTAGGGTTGGATCTATAGCGCTACGCGAGTACGTTAGGACAATGCCTGAAGGCGGCATCGACACAATCACGAAAGTTTCCAAACTCATCCCAGCGTTGCCGCATCCAATGCTTCAACACCCACCAGCAAGGTTCAATCTC
>JAHHHO010000031.1 GCA_019359315.1 Myxacorys californica WJT36-NPBG1 | reverse complement strand
AAGAGTTGCGGGCGGCTGAAGACCCCGAGTTTGAAACGTTCTACACGAAGAACATTCTGTTGAACGAAGGTATTCGCGCTTGGATGGCGGCGCAAGACCAGCCCCATGAACGCTTTGTATTCCCTGAGGAGGTTCTTCCCCGTGGTAACGCTCTCTAATGGCTCATTTGCAGGTAACCGTGACCAAGCATCCTCTGGATTTGCTTGGTGGTCTGGTAATGCACGTTTGATTAATCTTTCCGGTAAGCTGCTGGGTGCTCACGTTGCCCATTCAGGTCTTATTGTGTTTTGGGCTGGAGCAATGACTCTGTTTGAGGTTGCTCACTTCATTCCTGAAAAGCCCATGTATGAGCAGGGTTTGATTCTTCTTCCTCACCTTGCAACCCTAGGATGGGGTGTAGGACCTGGTGGTGAAGTAATCAATACCTTCCCGTACTTTGTGGTAGGTGTTTTACACCTAATTTCTTCTGCGGTTCTTGGTCTTGGCGGTATCTATCATGCTGTCCGAGGTCCTGAGACACTTGAAGAGTATTCATCCTTCTTTGGCTACGACTGGAAGGATAAGAATCAGATGACCAACATCATTGGCTATCACCTCATTCTGTTAGGGTGCGGTGCGCTGTTGTTGGTTCTGAAAGCGATGTTCTTTGGTGGTGTGTATGACACTTGGGCACCCGGTGGCGGCGATGTCCGTGTGATTACAAACCCGACGCTGAATCCTGCAACCATCTTTGGCTATTTGATCAAAGCTCCATTTGGTGGCGAAGGCTGGATCATCAGCGTGGACAATATGGAGGACATCATCGGAGGTCACATTTGGGTTGGATTCATCTGCATCGCAGGCGGAATCTGGCACGTCTTCACCAAGCCTTTCGGTTGGGCGCGACGCGCGTTAATCTGGTCTGGCGAGGCCTATCTTTCCTACAGCTTAGGTGCATTGTCCTTGATGGGTTTCATCGCGTCAATCATGGTGTGGTACAACAACACGGCGTATCCGAGTGAGTTCTTTGGTCCGACAGGTCCTGAAGCATCTCAAGCTCAAGCGTTGACCTTCTTGGTGCGTGACCAAAAGTTGGGTGCTAACGTAGGTTCTGCTCAGGGTCCGACGGGTCTAGGTAAGTACTTGATGCGATCGCCGACGGGTGAAATCATCTTTGGTGGTGAAACCATGCGCTTCTGGGACTTCCGTGGTCCTTGGTTGGAGCCTCTGCGCGGTCCTAACGGTCTGGATCTGAACAAGATTCGGAATGACATTCAACCTTGGCAGGCACGACGTGCGGCTGAGTATATGACTCATGCTCCTTTGGGTTCTTTGAACTCAGTGGGTGGTGTGGCAACGGAGATCAACTCGTTTAACTACGTGTCTCCTCGTGCTTGGTTGGCATGTTCTCACTTTGTGCTTGGTTTCTTCTTCTTGATCGGTCACTTGTGGCACGCAGGTCGCGCTCGCGCTGCTGTGGCTGGTTTTGAAAGAGGAATCAACCGCGAGACTGAACCTGTATTGTCGATGCCTAACCTTGACTAGTTTTAGTTAATTAGGTGAATAAAAAAGGGACTGCAATCGATCGCAGTCCCTTTTTTATTAGATTCAAACAAAACTTCTCTACTAAAGTAATCTGATAGAATAGCGAGCAAAAATCGAGTCGCCACCTAGAAGTAACCAATCTTTAGACCCCGCTTGAGCAATCAGTAATCGAGCAAACGAATCTTTGTGGTGAAAGGAAAGTTCTGAAACAATTCTCAAGTGTTCTAATCGCTAGCAATTTAAAGTCACAGGTAGTCCTTGAAATCTTCTAGTTGCTTTACAGTTGAGCTTTGCGCTAATCGCTTCAGAGCTTGCAAAAAATCGCTCCCCAACCTCAACGGCTAGAGAGCGATCGAATCAATCAATTCACTAGATGAGTAATTAACCCGCCACGACTTCGCGAGCGGCAGTCGCGTCATCAGGATGGATACCCAATCGAGTTAGGTTAACTCTGCCGCGATTGTCGATTTCTCGAATCTTGACCACGACTTCATCCCCAACGGCGACTTCATCTTCAACCTTGCCAACCCGGTGGTCAGCAAGTTGCGAGATATGAACCATACCTTCTTTGCCAGGAAGAAACTCGACAAAGGCTCCGATTGGAATAATTCGAGTCACTTTGCCTGCAAACGTATCACCTGCATTTAGCTTGCGCGTCATGCCTTGGATAATACTTCTGGCGCGTTTTGCTTTTTCACCGTCAATCGCAGAAACCGTAACAGTTCCATCATCATCAATGTCGATCTTGGCTCCTGTCTCTTCGGTGATGCCTTTGATCGTTTTACCACCCGGGCCAATCACCAAACCAATCATGTCTGGATCAATTTTGATCGTGAGGAGGCGAGGCGCATAGGGTGACATTTCCGCACGAGGCTGGTCGATCGCTTCGAGCATTTTGCTCAGAATGTGCAGACGCGCTGGTTTTGCCTGATTGATTGCATCGGCAATCACTTCCATCGGCAACCCAGTAATTTTCATATCAAGTTGCAGCGCGTTGATGCCCGTATCAGTTCCAGCGACTTTGAAATCCATGTCGCCCAGGAAGTCTTCCATGCCCTGAATGTCGGTCAAGATGCGGATTTCTTCGCCTTCTTTGATCAGACCCATTGCTGCACCGCTCACGGGTTTGACAATCGGAACGCCTGCATCCATCAGCGCTAACGTCGAAGCGCAGACCGAACCCATCGAGGTAGAACCGTTAGACGATAGCACCTCTGAAACGACGCGAATCACATAAGGGAACTCTTCTTTGGGCGGCAGCACGGGCAGCAGCGATCGCTCAGCCAATGCCCCGTGACCAATTTCGCGCCGACCGGGCGAGCGCATCGGGCGAGTTTCACCGACAGAGTAGGGCGGGAAATTGTAGTGGTGGATGTAGCGCTTCTGAGCGTCGGGATGGAAATCATCCAACAAATTTTGGGCCTCTCCCGGACTGCCAAGGGTAGCGACAGACAGCACCTGAGTCAGTCCGCGATTGAATAAACCTGTGCCGTGAACTCGCTTTGGCAGGACACCAACAAAGCAAGAAATGGGGCGGACTTCATCGAGCTTGCGACCATCGACGCGCATCCCGTCTTCCACGATTTGACGCCGCATCAGGGCTTTGGTGACGGACTTGAAGGTGTTGCTCAGCACTTTTGGATTTTCGCTTGCCGCCACTTTCACAGCGTCGTCTTCCGGCAGTTCCACGATCGCTTGAACAACCGTTTCCTTGATTTCATCCAACGCCGCGTCGCGGACAGTCTTATCTTTCTCAAAGCGGACTAAGACTTCTTTCACCGGAGCCGTAACGCGATCGCGGATGAAATCTTCCAGCGTCGGATCAGCTTTCGGAGCTTCTTCCTGGACCATTTCAATGCCAAGGGCGGCGATAAACTCACGCTGAGCCTGAATTAGATCACGCACCGCTTCGTATCCGAAGTCGATCGCCTCAATCATGTCAGCTTCGGGTAGCTGATTTGATCGCGCTTCGACCATGATCACGCCATCGGGAGATCCGGCGACTACTAAATCTAAGTCGCCTGTTTCAATTTCCTCAAACGTGGGATTGATAATAAAATCGTCGCCTACTAAGCCGACGCGCACGGCAGCCATTGGTCCGTTGAACGGAATTTTGGCCAGTAATGTTGCGATCGAGGCTCCCGTAACCGCTAATACATCGGGGGGGACGCGCTCGTCCATAGACAGAGTCGTGGCGACAATTTGAATATCATCACGCAACCAGGACGGAAATAAGGGGCGCATCGGACGGTCAATCAAGCGGCTCGTGAGGACCGATTTTTCGGGGGGGCGTCCTTCACGTTTGAAAATTCCACCGGGTATGCGTCCTCCAGCGTACATCCGCTCTTCGTAATCAACCAGCAATGGAAGGAAATCAATTCCTTCTCTCCCACTCGCACGGGTTGCTGCCACTAAAACTGCCGTATCTTCTGATTGAATTAAGACCGATCCTCCGGCTTGGGGGGCTAACATTCCAACTTTGAGTCGAATATCCCTACCATCAAAGGATATTGACTTCTCGAACTCTTGCATGAAGTGTTCCTTTCCTTTCTTGTTCTTTTTCGTACTGAGGCAATCCTAGCATTGATAGATTAATGCGGCTTTCTTTGTCGGCAATTGTTGAAGAATATGCACGCATCTCAGCTACATTTTTGCCACCCTAAATCGATTCTTTAGAAAGGTTTTAATCGAATTGAGAAGAGAAGCTTTTGCGACACGCGCAGGCTCAGACAAAGATGCTCATGCTGTAGGATTGTTTAGAGAGGCTTTGTGTTGCTGCAAATTTAAAGTCTAGTGCGACACATTGCAATTGGTATCACGTTAGGTTGCATTCCTCTGATTGTTATTTGTGTAGAAATTTAATTTTTATTAATAATTTAGGCTATTGGTTAGCACACCATTACAGTCTGTAGCAGAAGTACGAGAACGCTGAAGTAGCTCGATAAGATCTCAATAAGATGGAGTTGTCCAGCGGCGCTTCGCGATCGCGAAGTTCTACGGGATCGGCACCCTCTGTCGCTCCATGAGTCAAATTGGGATTGGGACATCCAATACAACACAATTTCGTTCCCCATTTTTGAAGTCCACCGCGGAGATTTGAAGCTCGAATGGCAGTCTTACACGGTAGCTGGTTGCAAGGTCAGGACAAAGGTAGCCCAAGGAGAGGGAGCCTATTTTTGTGGGGCGAGACGTGGCGGCGTCTAGAGGATTCAGTTCAGCCAGAACCGAATACAGTTCTGAGTCATCCTTTTGAGATGGGTCAAAAAGATCTATTGGAGTTCTTGAAACCGCTTCATGCTGACAAGCGATTGAATCTCCCTATATTTGACAAACTAGTTGAAGACGTGCCAAAGCGAGGACGGAAGAGTGCAGCAGAGCCAATCGGTGAGTGGCAAACTCAGGTGATTGCATTGCCAACCCATAATTTCGTTCCACTTTTATCGGCGTCCGAGCTTGCGTCTGCCGATATTACTCTGCATCCTTGGCGGGTTAAGGGGCTGTGCTTAACGCCAATAGAAGCGTTTCAATTTTTGAATTCGCTGCCGTTAGGATTGCCGAGCGGAGAGGATACGTTTTTGGGTGACGAGTTGCGCTATTGGTCACACATCGCGCGATGGGCATTGGATTTATTAGCGCGATCGAAGTTTTTGCCGGGATTAATGATTGAGGACGATCGTGCGATCGCGCGGTGGGAAGTGTTGCTCGACAGCTCGACCGATCAGGCGCGACTGAGACAATTTGTCCGGCAGATGCCGTCTGTCTGTCGCACCTATCAGCCGGAGCGGGAAGACCTGTCGATTCAGTTACCCCTTGAGCCGAAGTCGCTACTGCTTGATTTTCTCAACCACATGATCGATGAGCAGATCCGAGGAACTGCCACAGCCTCCCCCTTACCCACCGGGATAGGTTCGATTAAATCTTGGCTGCAAGGACTAAGAGGCCCAATCCCTGACGTTGATCGCTCTGCTGTTGATTCGTTAGCCCCCGTACTGGCGATTTGGAAAGCTCCGATCGCGGACTATCAAACCGATCAGTTTCGGGTGTGTTTTGCGCTCGTTCCACCTGCCCCGGGTCAACGAGATTGGATTCTAGAGTATTACTTGCAAGCAGTCGATGATGCTGACTTGATCATTCGTGCCCCTGTGATTTGGCAAAATCCGGTGGAGCGTTTTATTTATGCAGGTCGCGTGATCGAGCATCCTCAAGAGACGTTGTTGATGGGGCTGGGCTTAGCCTCACGGTTATATCCTTTAATCGAATCGAGCCTAGAAGATGTGCGTCCGCAGCGCTGCCTGCTTGAGCCAACGCAAGCCTATGACTTCATTATGAATGTAGCGTGGCGGCTGCAAGATAGCGGACTTGGCGTAATTTTGCCGCCGAGTTTGGCAGAGCGCGGCGGCTGGGCAAATCGGTTGGGGCTAAAGATTCGAGCTTCGACTTCGACTCGGCGCAAGCAAGACCGATTAGGATTGCAGAGTTTGCTCAATTTTGAGTGGGAGTTGTCGATTGGCGGACACAGTTTGTCAAAGGCGCAGTTCGATCGCTTGGTGGCGCAGAATATGCCATTGGTAGAGATTAACGGCGAATGGGTAGAACTGCGATCGCAAGACATTCGCGCTGCTCAATCCTTTTTTGCGGCTCGCAAAGATCAAACTACGCTATCGCTAGAAGATGCCTTGCGGATTAGTACGGGTGATACGCAAACCATGGAGAAGCTTCCCGTAGTGAGCTTTGAAGCCTCTGGAGGCTTGCAAGAGCTAGTCACTGCGTTGACGGGAAATCAAACCCTAGCTGAAATCGAGACACCGAAGGAGTTTCGAGGAGAATTGAGAGCCTATCAATCACGCGGGGTGGCGTGGTTAGCTTTTCTGGAGAAGTGGGGGCTGGGTGCTTGTCTTGCAGACGATATGGGACTCGGTAAAACGATTCAGTTCATTGCGTTCTTGCTGCACCTGAAGCAACAAAACCTCTTAGAGCGCCCGGTTCTGTTAGTCTGCCCAACCTCTGTTTTGGGCAACTGGGAACGGGAAGTGAAAAAGTTTGCACCAACCCTCAGCGCGATCGTGCATCACGGCGACAAGCGGCTTCAGGGACAAGCGTTTGCGAAAGCCGCACAGCAGCATGCACTAATTATCACAAGTTATGCCCTGCTGAATCGGGATCTCAAATCCTTGACCACTGTGGCATGGCAAGGCGTTGTGTTAGACGAAGCGCAAAATATTAAAAATCCAGAGGCAAAGCAGTCGCAAGCGGTGAGACAGCTTGAAGCAGATTTTCGGATCGCGTTGACTGGAACGCCGGTTGAGAATCGGCTGTCGGAATTGTGGTCGATCTTAGATTTTCTTAATCCAGGGTATTTGGGTCCAAGGAATTTCTTTCAGCGTCGATTTGCAATTCCGATTGAGCGCTACGGCGATTCGACCTCGTTGCAGACCCTACGATCGTTGGTTCAGCCCTTTATTTTGCGACGGCTCAAGAGCGATCGCACGATCATCCAAGATTTGCCCGAAAAGCAAGAAATGACCGTCTTTTGTGGATTATCTGCTGAGCAAGCAGCGTTGTATCAAGCCATTGTCGATCGATCACTAGAAGAAATTGAATCGGCTCAAGGAATTCAACGCAAAGGAATTATTTTGGCACTGCTAACGAAGTTAAAGCAAGTTTGTAATCATCCCGTGTTAGTCAATGCTGAAGGAAATGCTTCGACCCGACCGTTTCGGAGTCAATCTGCAAAGTTGCAGCGCTTAGACGAGATGTTAGACGAAGCGGTAGCCGAGGGCGATCGCGCAATTGTCTTCACACAATTTGCAGAATGGGGCAAACTGCTCAAATCGCATTTAGAAGGGCAGCTAGAGCGGGAAGTGCTGTTCTTATATGGCGGAACATCGAAGAAACAGCGAGAAGCGATGATCGATCGTTTTCAGCATGACCCGCAAGGCCCGCGCATTTTTCTGTTGTCGCTCAAAGCGGGCGGCGTCGGATTGAATTTAACTCGAGCCAATCATGTGTTTCATTTCGATCGGTGGTGGAATCCGGCGGTCGAAAATCAGGCCAGCGATCGCGTCTTTCGGATCGGACAAACTCGCAATGTGCAAATTCACAAATTTGTCTGTACTGGAACACTAGAGGAGCGGATTCACGAGATGATTGAGAGCAAAAAGGCGTTAGCTGAACAAGTGGTCGGAACAGGTGAGAATTGGCTAACCGAACTGAACACCGACCAACTGCGAAACTTACTATTACTCGATCGCAGCGCTGTCATCGAAGAATAAATTCAGAGTTTGCACTATCATCTACACCCTGATTCACAATTCAATTAATTCATGTTCTTTTAAAGTTAACCCTGCTGTTTGTTCCCAATTATTTTTCGCAAACCATTATTTTTCACAAGCTACATTCTCACTCCTTATCCCTCATCCTTGTCATCATGACTGACTCCTACTCTCAACCAAGCCGCGAATGGTGGGCACAGCGTTGGATCGATGTTCTCGAATCTTTCGGCTGGATTCGTCGCTTAGCCAGAGCGCGAACCTACGCTAGAGAAGGAAATGTGTTGAGTCTTGAGTTTGAAGGCGCAAAGGTAACCGCCGCCGTTCAAGGCACGGCTCCCGAACCTTACCAAGTCTCTCTATCGCTCGATCCGTTTAGCGATGAGCAGTGGAGTTATGTTGTTGAATCGATGGCAGAACGCGCGATCTTCTCCGCAAAACTTTTAGCGGGAGAAATGCCGCAAAATATTGAAGATGTCTTTACGGCAAACGGATTGAGCCTGTTTCCCTTCAATAAATTTGATATTCATAGTCGCTGTTCGTGTCCTGATCCAGCGAATCCGTGTAAACACATTGGCGCAGTCTATTACTTACTCGGTGATCGCTTTAGTGAAGATCCGTTTGTGTTATTTCAACTGAGAGGACGAACGAAAGAACAAATCATTGCCGACCTGCGCCAAATTCGGGGAGCGGGAGACGCGATTAGCGCAGAGCGCAACTCCGATGGAACCGCAGCACCGTCGTCAGATCAAAATGTGTCTGTCTCAAAGACGCCTCGACCTACGCCCTTGAACTGCGATCGCTTTTGGGAGTACCAAGAGCAACTCGAACCATCACTCATTGTCATCACGCCTCCACCAACCAGTGAGACAATTTTGGATGTGTTAGGTTCCATTCCGTTGAAAGCGGATGCAGCGGAAACTCAAGCGGTAATGGAATACTTTAAAGCCGTTTACCAAGTGGCGAGCATGAAAGCTGTACAAACTGCAATGTCAACCGAATCGTAAACACGGCTTGTTCGCTGCAACACATCCAAGACTTTTGTGCAGGTTTCTCATTGCCAACCGACAGAACTACGGGAAGGCAGGCCAATTGCTAATGAGCTTTGCCCGCTCCTAAATATAGTTCACCGACTTTTGGATTATTCAGTAAGTCCGAGCCTGCGCCTTCAAAGCGATCGCGCCCTGCTTCTAAAACATAGCCTCGATCTGCCATCTCTAACGCTTTACGGGCGTTTTGCTCAACCAGTACGATCGCTGTCCCATCCTGATTAATCTGCTTGATTTGCTCGAATACCGTGCTCACCAGAATGGGAGACAAAGCGGCAGATGGTTCATCGAGCAACAACAGACTTGGTTTAAGCATCAGCGCCTTGCCCAAAGCCAACATCTGGCGCTCTCCTCCTGAAAGCGTTCCAGCTCGCTGCTTGCGCCGCTCTGCCAGTCTCGGAAACCGAGCAAAAATATCATCCTTGAGCGGTTGGAGAGCAACATCTCGCACAAATGCGCCCATCTCTAAATTTTCTTCCACACTCAGCGACGGAAATACATTCGCCAGTTGCGGAACGTAGCACATACCTCGCCGCACAATCTGATCCGACTTCAGCCCCCCGATCGCTTGTCCCTTGAACTGAATGCTACCCGTGTTTGGAGTCAGTAGTCCGAAGATTGTTTTGGCAAGGGTTGATTTACCCGCTCCGTTAGGACCAATAATGGCAACTAACTCGCCAGGATACACCCGCATATTGATGCCTTGCAGAATGTTCAAATCTTTGATGTAGCCAGCGTGAACATTTTGAACGTCAAGCAGGGCAGTCGTGGTTGTCATAGCGGTTAGAGGTCATAGCGGTTTAGAGAAGTAAGGAGCAACCGATCAATGATTCCTACACTGAACGTCACTCCTGCATTAGTGTTTACGGATAAATTTACTGCGGTGTGCTTTGCAAATCGGGGCGTTCTTCGGGCACGATCGCGCCTTCAACCGGACAAACTTGCAAACAAATTCCACAATCGATACAGGTTGAGAAGTCAATCCAGTACCAGTCTGTTCCTTTGGTATTTTTGCTAGGGCCTGGATGGATGCACGCAACAGGACAGGCATCGACACAATCGGCGACGCCTTCGCAGATGTTAGTAACAATCGTATGAGACACAGGGGTTCGTTAGGGATGAAGGAGGAGGGAGGAGGTAGGGCGATGCCCCGCTTCGCGAGGAAAGAAGAGAATCTTCTAACAGCGGGTAGCCCAAAGATTTATTGTATCGTTCCTGTTCCTTAATTCACCCGCTCGATCGCGGCGGAACCATCAGACTCGATCCAGGCAATTTGAGGAATGCGACGACCCCGGGCATACTCTCGAATCTGATCGTGATCCTGGCCGCTTAGATCCATCTCGACCCGAACGAGATCGGATGAGTCTCGCAGCTTTTGAGCGTGAGTAAAGGCGATCGCATGAGTCTGTGGTGTCTCCGAAACGACAAGCCAATCACTCGTAGGCCCTTTGGTTGGCAGTTGTCCTGATGACAGCAAAATTTGATGCAGGGCTTCAAGCTGAAGCGAAAATCCGATTCCCGGTAGCGATTCGCCTTGGGGATGGTATAGCCCGAGAAGCTGATCGTAGCGTCCGCCCTGCCCGATTAAGGTTTGACCTGACGTTGACCCACCCACGACTTCAAACACGATTCCGGTGTAGTAGTCGAACGTGCGAATCAGGCTGAGATCTAGCACAATCGGCACTTCCGCTTGGCTGTCTTGCAACAGATTGATTAACGATTTTAGGTTGCGAACGGTCTCTTGTTGCGATGAATTGAGTGGCAGTTGACTCACTTTTTGCAAGACATTAGCAGGAGCGCCACGCAAATCGAGGAGTGTCAGGGCACGATCGCGCAAATCCTCAGGCATCGGCATTGTCTCTAAGGCGATCCGATCTAAATTGGCGATCGCATAGCGAACGGTGTCGCGTAGCGTGTCTGGAAAAATAGACAGCAGCGATCGCGTTAGCCCTGCTTCGCCTAACACCAAATGTCCCGATAAATTCAGATTCTTTAGGCAATCCATCAGCAGCATCAAGACTTCTGCATCTGCCAACAGCCCGCCCATACCCAGCAACTCGACACCTGCTTGATAGAACTCCTGCTGCCGTGTGTGATCGCCTTCTTGCGATCGACGGAACACATTAGCATTGTAGTAGAGCCGCTGTGGATAGGTGCTGCCTGCCATCCGCGTGATGGCCGCTCGTGCGATCGACGCGGTGAACTCTGGACGCAAACCCAAAGGTTCATCGTCAAGGTGCTGGAGTTGGATCACTGTTGAGCGTGCGATCGCGCCTCCGGCCATGAGAGTATCTAACCGTTCTAATGTGGAGGTGATAATGCGGTGATAGCCCCAGCGATGAAACACCTGCTGCAAGCGTTCTTCAAGCCAGTGTTTTTGGGCAACATCGAGGGGTAATAAATCGCGTGCGCCTGCTGGGGGCTGATAAACCATTATTTTTTCTTTCCACTAAATAGACTGCTAAACAGTCCGCTATTAGACTTGGGGTTACGATCGTTCTTACCAGGTTTTGCCGCACTTTGGGAAGTCGGTGGAGCAGGATCAACTTTTTGCTTTCCCTCGATCGCGATCGGATCGTCAGGATTGAGCGCTAAGGCTTTGTTGAAATGGATTTTTGCCATTGTCGCTTGATTTTGCCGCAAATACACCATTCCCATTAGACTATGGCACCGGCTATTGTTGGGTTCAAGTTTTAGGGCGTCGCGCAATTCTAGTGTGGCTTGAGCAAAATTTCCTTTAGCCATGAAATTTTCTGCCCGACGATAATATTGATCGGCAACCGACTCTGAAGGCTTTGCAGGCACTACTGTTGTAGACGTTCCTGTCGATGCTCCAGTGGGTGAAGACGTGGCAGACGCTCCGGTATAGGTTGTTTTGGTTCCACTCGTTGTCTCATCTAAACCCGTTCGGCGCATCAGATATGCCATGTTCAATTCACTCAATTGCGCCACCATTTCTGGGACTTGGTCGAGGTGCTGAAACTGACGTTCTGCTAAATCTTGCAAAGCAGACCGATAAAATTGGTCAGGATTGCCAGCTTTGAGCATTTGTTGTGCCACGCTGCTCATTAGCTCAATTTCATGACGCTTGCGAACCGCCGCCTGTCCTTTGAGCTTAAGCAATAACTCGTGTTCGGTGCGGTTCTTCTCTTGAGAAAGCTTTTCCCACGCCGGATTCACTAGCTTTGAAAGCAGTTGAGCAGCAAGCTGTTTGGCGTTTTCGGTGTCGGCAGTGCAGCTATCTGGATGGAGACGCCGGGCGATTTTTAAGTAGTTCTTCCGAATGTCTTTCACGTCGGACTCGACGGACACGCCCAAAATCGCGTGGTAGTCACTCATGTCCAGCGTGAATAAACCCCGATTAATTTGAAAGCTCATGTTCGTGTTGTCTACCTGTTCTGCTGTGGACTCTACTGTAGGTGGGGGAAAGAGGTGAGGGGAAAGACCCTTTCCCGCCGCTCCTCACTCTTTATAGTTCCTTAAAAATCAGTAGGGATAACGCATTTTAGGACAGTTGTTTGACGTGCATCAGTTCGCGGCTAAGGGCTTCGTGGATCTCTCCGTTGGTTGCTAAGATGCGACCAGAAGCGAGGTCAAAGGGAGTGCGATCGTACGCGGTGACTTCTCCCCCAGCTTCTCTCACTAACACTACCCCCGCCGCGCTATCCCAGGTCGAGAGCCCACGTTCCCAGTAGCCGTCTAACCGTCCACACGCGATATACGCCAAATCAAGCGCCGCCGCTCCGTCTCGTCGAACGCCCTGAGTTAAATGCGTGAGGTGACAGAACTCAGGGTAGTTTGTATCCGACGTTTGGCGGCGATCGTAGGCGAATCCTGTCACAAGCAAACTCCGCTCCAGATCTGCCGTTTGTGACACGCGGATCGGCTGACGGTTGCAAGTCGCCCCTAATCCTTTAGCCGCGCGAAATAGATCATTGTGAATTGGATCGAAGACGACGCCCACTTGAGGTACGCCGTTAATCAGCAGTCCAACTGATACTGCGAAGAAGGGATATTGATGAGCGTAGTTGGTGGTTCCGTCAAGCGGATCAATTGCCCATAGGTATTCACTTTGAGCATTATCAAATTGCCCAGACTCTTCCGCTAGGATGGAATGCTCTGGAACATGTCGACGCAGCACGTCTAAAATTGCTGTCTCTGCCGCTTTGTCGGCTTCGGTGACTAAATCTCCCGGACGCCCTTTCTCCCGAACGTGTTCTAGCTTGCCCCAGTGAGTTTGCAGAACGGCACCAGCGCACGACGCTGCCTCGGTCGCGATGTCGAGAAAGACTTGAAGTTGACCCGGAGAAGGTTGAACCATTGAATTTAGAGAACACAGGATCGAAAGCAAGTCTACCATTTTGGTAGTGGATTGCCTGTATCTCTAGGCTACAGAGATGACTTGCGATCTCTAGAGTTTTCCTTAATCCTCATCGAGCGGCAGCCCTCGCGTTACTTTTCCCTTGCCGAAAAATCGCCCAAACTGAAGCTCGTACACTTCATCTTCATCCTGAGTTTCTACCTCCAGGTCGGAACGGGCATAGCTGACGCACAATAGCGCATAGCCTTGACGTTGCAAGTCCGGAGACAGTCCTACTGCTTCGGGTTGATACAGGTCACCGGATAGAACTCTAACTGCACATGTGGTGCAGGCTCCGTTGCGACAAGAGAACGGTAGCTCGACGCCTTGCTGCTCACCAGAGTGCAAAATGTAGCGATCGCTGGGCACGCGAAAGCTAAAGTTGGTTCCGGTTTGATGATGAACGCGGACAGTATAAAACTCGGTCATAAGGATAGAATTTTTTCGTTCTTTATTCAGTATGAGGCAACTTCTGCTAATATTGATTCTTAATGACTGTAAATACAGTTCCATCTGGAGAGATGGCCGAGTGGTTGAAGGCGCAGCACTGGAAATGCTGTGATGGGGTAACTTATCCGAGGGTTCGAATCCCTCTCTCTCCGTTCTAAAAGGGAACAGTGACAAATTAGTTGTCATTCTTGCTTGTTGTCGTCGAATTACTAGTGACAAATTAGTGTCATTGTTGCTCGTTGTTGTTAACTCTAATCATCACTTGTTATTGAAACTCCATTTGGCGTTAAAGTTGCCCTTATTTTCAACCCTGCAAAATTGTACAAAGTTCGGCAAGTGAGAATCACTTAACTTCGGCAGTTCGCCAATCAGTTAGACAAAGTTTTTCCCTCCTACAATGAAACAGCTCTGCTGGCTTCTTCGGTTGATGGCCTACGGCCATCAACCGAAGAAGCCAGCAGAGCTGCAATTGGAGCCCGCTTTACCGCAATGGGCTTAACCGAAACTGACGTGATCTTAGAATTAGCGTTAGATTTAGGCTAATCAGAAGCACAAAAAACCGCCAAAAACCCTTCAGAATCAAGGTTCTAGCGGTTATCGATACAAAGGCTTAAAAGCCCGTGGCGAGGATTGAACTCGCGACCTCACCCTTACCAAGGGTGTGCTCTACCACTGAGCCACACGGGCAGTGAAGATTATGTTAGGCAGAAGAAAAATTGCTTTTTTGCTTTTGCTTAACATAATTTACTGTGGATGGGCCGAGCTGGATTTGAACCAGCGTAGGCGTAGCCAGCGGATTTACAGTCCGCCCCCATTAACCACTCGGGCATCGACCCTTGCTCTCCACAGATGCTAATAGTAGCACAACAGGTAAATGAAAGTAAAAGGGTAAACGGCAAAACTTTTATTTTTCCTCAACTTCCATCTGTTGTGCTAGAGCGGGGATGAGAAAGTCGGTCAGTGTATGGGCGTCAACGCCAAGTACTGTACGCGTTTGAGTGGCTAAGCGACCTGCTTGCGCGTGCCACCAAACCGCACTCTGAACGATGTCAAGCAAAGATGTAGAGGCGGAAGCCGCAACTTTTTGAGCGACCAACCCGCCCAGCAAGCCCGTTAGTACATCGCCGCTTCCACCTCGTGCTAAAGCAGGCGTACTCTCTGAATTAATGCAAACCCTACCCTGCGGATCTGAAATGTTCACTCGTGCCCCCTTCAACAGCACGATCGCGCTCGTCTGTTTTGCGGCTCGTCGAACAGCAGTGATGCGACAGATCATTCCTTCAGCAATGTCTGGAAAGAGCCTTTTAAATTCGCCTAAGTGAGGCGTCAGAATTGTCGGGGCTTGACGCTTTTGTAGCGTAGGGATAGTTTCTTGTTGCGCCAAAATATTCAATCCGTCTGCATCTAGAACGAGGAAAGATTCGCTGTCTAAAATTTGCTGGACAATGGAAGATGCTTCCGTTGTTAGACCAGGGCCACAGGCGATCGCATGAAATGAGGACAGCCCCAAGGATGCAGGAAGCTCTGCGATCGCGCCCGCTTCGGTTTCAGGACAGCCGATGATCAGTGCCTCTGGCAATTGAGCAGAAAGGGTAGATTTGAGCGATTCGGGAACTGCGATCGACAGCATACCGACGCCACTTGCTCGCGCCCCTAATCCGGTTAGCAATGCGCCACCCGCATAGCGACGAGATCCACAAACCACGAGCAAATGACCCATTTCGTATTTATGAGTCGAAGCGGGACGCACGAGTGGCAGCGATGCGATCGCCCATTGAGGCGTGACGCGCTGCACGTCTGGGATTTCTCCTAACACGGCAGAAACGTCTGCGATCGGCACATCAAAATCAATCAATTCTGCTTGTCCGACATAGTCTAATGCCTCATCTTGCAGCAATCCGAGCTTCCACAGTCCCAAACAGAGGGTATGGGTTGCCCGAATTGCCCTGCCTAACACTTCTCCGGTATCCGCGTGCAGTCCTGAAGGAAGATCGATGCTTAAGCGGGGAATGTCCCACGTATTCACGAGATCTATCAGTGTCGAAATGGGTTTTGTGAGCGCTCGATCTAAGCCAAAGCCAAACAGTCCATCGAGCAAAAGATCACACTCTTGCAAGGGTTCAGCAGACTGATGGCAAGAAATGCCTAGATTTTCGAGGTAGTGCAAGTGGGCTGCCGTCAAATCCTTGAGGCGCAAAACCGGACAGCATAGCCTGATTTCATATCCCTTGAAGTAGAGTTCACGAGCAACAACTAAGGCATCTCCGCCGTTGTGACCTGGTCCAATCAGAACTCCAATTTTGCGAACTGAGGATTGCGGATAAAGCACTTGAATTCTTTGTGCAATGCGTCCAGATACTTTCTCCATTAATGCGGCGACTGGCATTCCTGCATCAAAAATGCGTTGCTCTATCAATCGCATCTGTGTCGCTGTTACGACAATGCGTTGCAGTTGCTCTAGCCTATCTTGAGGAGATATGTTCATAATGGCAGTCTGCATTTAGTGTTTAGGCTAGAGTACACCTTTGTTTCTAGCATCTTTCCCCTAGTAGAGGCAGAAATTTGAGAGCTAGCACTTCGCCTAGCTGTCAAATGCTATTTCTCATAGCATTTTGCTTTGTATTTGCTTAAGCGCTATTTCTTCTATTCGTAGACAGTGATCTTATTTACCCGCAGAATTTTTATTCATAGCTCGATAGCGCCGCGAAGCAGTTCCCCCGGCGGGGTAATCGCGCATATTGAGCTTGGCGCGTAGCTCATCTTTAATCCGAATTAAAATAGAGTCTTCATCTAGCGAAGCTAAGATGTTTGTTACAACAGCTTTTGGTCCGTCCGGTCCCCAAGATGCACCGTTGGCTAGATATGCTTTGGTGACCTGTCCGATTCCGTAAGACGAGATGCCTGCCACGCCTGCTTGGGTCAGTGCCACCGAAAGATAGGGGCCCAACGATAGCCCACCCGTAGCCGGGGCTGATAAACCGAGTAAACCTTTAAGAGAACTGAGTCCGAGATTGGCGAGAAGTTCGCTGGCAGTGATGCCTCCCATCGCGATCGCAATCTTTTGTAGCAGCGCGATCGCGCCTTGCTGGGTCATTTGAATCCCGTAGAGCTTTGAGAGCGCCAAAATCATTGCCACATCGATTGCCGCACTGCTCAAAATGTCTAACACTGTTATAGGATTTACGGCAGTGGCAACAGCTTTGGTAATCACGGCATTCCACACAACCCGATCGGCATTTTGCTCACGGATTGTCATTTTTCGCTCAACGACGCGATCGTTAATGTCATCGGCATACAGCATTGTGTTGAGCGCAACGAGAGATTTGCCTTCCCGATGCAACACTTCTAGAATCTTGAGCTTCAGTTCATCAACTTGAGGAACCCCTAAAGTTCGCTGAATGGTGGTGCGACCATCAGGGCGTTTGACGGCTCTACCGATCAGGGGAGAAGCCGCCACCATGACAATCTCATCAGGAGATAATAAATCTTTGACGCGCTCATCACGGATCTTATGGTAGATACTCATGCGATCGGCGTCGGGGTATTGATCAATCTTGTTAAACACCAGAATGATCGGTTTGCCGACATTCCGCAGTTCTGACAAAGCTTGATATTCTACATTGGTCATGTCGCCGGAGACAATGAAGAGCAGCAAATCTGCTTGCTGAGCCACTTGGCGTGCCAAGGCTTCTCGCGCTTCTCCATCGACTTCATCAATGCCGGGAGTGTCAATTAGTTCAATTTGCGATTGAGACATTCCGGGCAGAGTGACTCGCTCGATCGTATGATCGCTGTCTGCCACTGCTTCGGTGGAAACACTCCAATTCGCCGTTTGACGCACTTGAGTAACTCCGTGAATCGGACCTGTCTCGAACACGGTTTGCCCCAACAGCGCGTTGAGAACAGACGATTTTCCTCGCCCCACCATGCCAAACGCTGCAATGTGAACCACAAGCCGATCAAGCTTTCCCAGCATCGTCTCTAGCCCGTGAATTTCAGAGTCAAGACCAGCACGTTCTGAAGCCGTGAGATCAAGATTCTCAACCAAGGTGCGTAGAGTAGTTTGGGCTTGACGGTAATTTAGCTCTGCCTGAATTTCGTCAAACCCAAGAATGGCTTCTTCAAGTTCTTGATCAAAGGTTTTTGCAGAATCGGCAATGGGATCAGATAGAGGTTCAGGCATAAGGTCGGACGTGGGCGATGAGGAGAAATTAGTTTACCCAAGATAGCTATTTCTTCTCAATCCTAACAATCTCTGTCTGAACCGTTCGGCACAATCCTTCTGAAGAATCGATTCTTCTGCAAGACATCGACCTCAGCAGAACATTAACGGTAGCGACGATTACGGCGAGCGAGCGTCTCTTTGCGCTTTCGCCTTTCGAGCGGTGTTTCAAAGTGACGGTGCGATCGCAAGTCCGCCAAAATGCCTGCCTTAGATACCTGACGCTTGAACCGGCGTAGCGCAGAATCAATACCTTCGTTTTCGCCTAAAACCACTTGGGTCATTCTTAAGAGTCTCCTGTTGAGTACAGTTGAGTACAAAAGATAGGTTGAAAGACCTGAAGCATTCTACGCTTTGGAGAAGTCTGTTAGGGGACTCAATCCAATTGCTGAACGTCAGCCGCTCCTGTCTACATTCCAAAAGTATGCATAGGTAGCCCAGCATTTATAACCTACCATTGGCAGATTAGCATAAAACACTGAAACTGTTTACAGAAGGTCATTTTTGAAGACCAGCGAGGCTGATATCAGCCTCGCTGGTCTTCAAAACCCTGCTTAAAACTTTCACCTTACACGTGGCTCCTCAATATCTTGGTACTTATGCCTTGGCACTCGTCGCGCATGCCTTAGCTGATTAATGACCGTTGGCAATGCACCTTACTTAACTATGTCTCTTGATGGAGTTTCCTTGTGCTTGGCAATCGTTTTGATTGAGTCTTAGTTCCTAACTACCAACTTCCATCCCTCTATTGATCAGTTGATCAATAGAGGGATGAGACAATAAGCCAATAATACTTGTCTGAAATCTAGTACTGAACTCTGTTAATGGGAAGCTGTGTTCTGCCCAACTCTGTAAAGGATGATATAGCCAGTCGTCTAGCTTCGCTTCGAGAAGGGTCGGCTGCTGACACCCGTGGAGTAGTCGTCTCGTTAGAAGGTTCACCCAGTTTGCTCGGCGACTTTAGCTTCATCGTCATATATCCCTCTTTCATCACTCTCGCTGAAGTGAACTCTGAAACCTAGCTCCAGTGCGAGTTTCCTATTTTGACGGCTCGAAGATGACAAAAGAGCAAAACGCAGGTGCAGCAAAGCTTTCAGCTTTTGCTCCTACCGAAGTGATGAAAGAGGGATATTGGGTTTAGCTTATTTTCCCCTAATTAAAGTCTGAATTTTTTCCTCAATGCCACTAAAAATTAGGACGCATTTGCCCTGTTCTTCATCCCTCATCCCTAGTTTCTCTTCCTCGTTTTCTGCTTCTGAATTTTTTCCTCAATGCCACTAAAAATTAGGACGCATTTGCCCTGTTCTTCATCCCTCATCCCTAGTTTCTCTTCCTCGTTTTCTGCTACTGTTAGCAGAACATTCACCGTCTACTAGTGAAGCGGCACATTTCCGTTTATTCTAGAGAACTTGTGAACCTAGAGTTCCATCAACGCTCAACGCTCATCTTCAGAAGCGGATAAGGTCAATGGCTCGGATCATCGTCATCACGTCTGGTAAGGGCGGAGTGGGTAAAACTACCACAACCGCAAATCTTGGTATGGCACTAGCCAAGCGACGTCGCAAAGTTGTTGTGGTGGATGCCGATTTTGGACTAAGAAATCTCGATCTGCTCTTGGGGTTAGAAAATCGAGTGGTCTACACCGCCGTTGAGGTGCTGGCGGGTCAGTGTCGCTTAGAGCAAGCGCTGGTTAAAGATAAACGGTTTAACAATTTGGCATTACTCCCGGCGGCGCAAAATCGCACCAAAGATGCCGTGTCGCCCGATCAGATGAAGCAATTGGTGAATGCTCTGGCGCGAGTTTATGAGTACATTCTGATCGATTGTCCGGCGGGAATTGAGATGGGGTTTCAAAACGCGATCGCGGCGGCGAAAGAAGCGATTATTGTCACCACGCCCGAAATTTCTGCGGTTAGAGATGCCGATCGCGTCATTGGATTGCTAGAAGCAAATAACATTAAGCGGATTAATTTGATCATCAATCGAATTAAACCTGCGATGGTACAAGCGAACGATATGATGTCCGTTGCCGATGTACAAGAGATCCTGGCCGTAGAATTGTTGGGTGTTATTCCTGACGATGAAAAAGTGATCGTTTCGACGAACAAAGGTGAGCCACTAGTTCTGTCAGAAACACCATCGCAAGCCGGAACCGGGTTTGATAATGTGGTTCGTCGTTTAGAAGGTGAGCACGTGCCGTTTATGGATCTTACGGTGCGGGATGAAGGGTTTTTCTCTCGTCTGCGCCGTATGCTCTCGAACCGAGCTTAAGACTTTTTCGGATGGATCATTCGGCGATATCGCCCGTCGCTCTCTACCCGCCTCTTCTCATCACCCATCATGCTCATTGAACTTCTAGAACGTCTTTTCCCGCGAGCGGCAGACAATAGCCGTAACGATGTCAAACGGCGTCTTCAGCTTGTGTTAGCCCACGATCGCACCGATCTACCGCCCAATCTGCTCGAAGACATGCGAAAGGAAATTCTAGAGGTCGTGTTGCGCTACGTTGAACTCGATGATACGGGCATGGAATTTTCGTTGGAAAATCATCATCGCACAACGGCCTTGATCGCGAATTTGCCGATTCGCCGGATTCGCTCACGCGCGGAAGCAGAACCTGAAAAGCCGGTCACTGCACCCGATCTGACGCTACCCGATGAACTTGAAAAGCCGGTCGTCGCGCCCGATCTCACGCTACCCGATGAACCCGCTACGCCCAAACCAACCGCCCCGTCCGAATAAATGAGAATTACGGGTAGAACGAAACTTCTGGGGGTGATTGGATATCCGATTGAGCATTCGTTGTCTCCAATCATGCACAACGCTGCCTTACTGGAGATGGGCTTAGAGTATGTTTACTTACCCTTTAGAATTGCACCCGAAACGTTAGAAGCCGCTGTCTCGGGATTTGCTGCGATCGCGCTTCAAGGGTTCAACATCACGATTCCCCACAAACAAGCGATCGTGCCCTTCTTAACCAGCGTGACCGATGTTGCTGCCGCGATCGGATCTGTAAATACCGTTTGGAGAACCGAAGTTGGTTGGAGTGGCACAAACACAGACGTAATTGGTTTTTTAGCACCCCTACAGGCATTACAGAAAGACTGGAGATCAACCCGTGCCGTGATTCTCGGCAACGGTGGAGCCGCAAGAGCCGTAGTCGCTGGATGTTCTCAGTTAGGATGTGCAGATATTCAAGTCGTCGGACGAAATCCAGAAAAGGTAAACGCTTTTCTGCAAAGCTGGAATGGTTCACCGTTTGCTGAAAATCTTCAGGTGCGGTCTTGGGATGCTCTACCCGATCTGCTAAGCGATGCAGATTTGATAGTCAATACTACGCCCATCGGCATGACGCCGCAGATCGATCAATCGCCTCTGACTTCCACTGATGTGCAGCAGCTAAAAAAAGGTGCGATCGCCTACGACCTGATTTATGTACCAAATCCAACTCTGTTTTTACAGCAGGCGCGATCGCAGGGCTGCATGACGATCGATGGTCTAGAAATGTTGATTGGGCAAGGAGCTGCCGCGCTGGAAATTTGGACGGAGCGCGCCGTTCCAGTTGAAACAATGCGCCAATCATTACGCCAGCACTTAGGTCTGTAGAGTGGGTTATAGAATGGAATGCCCGAGCTAAAGCTAAACTTGAGTTTGAAAGCGAGGGCAACCCTTGAGGTATAACTAGTAAATCTGGAGTTCCAGACAGTAGTTGGGTTAACAGTTGGGTTAACCTAATGCTCGATCTCTAGATTCCTGAAGAAGTGATTCCTGGATCAATCCAGTGATTGTCCTGTACAGTGTGAGCGACAGAATCGACCATGCAGCCAGCTATCTCCGTCGGAACCATCTTACAAAACCGCTACCGCATTCTCAACATCCTGGGGCATGGCGGCTTTGGTCGAACGTATTTAGCAGAAGATCAAGGGCGGTTTAATGAACTGTGTGCATTAAAAGAACTGACGCCACCGCAGGACAATCCTTACGCCCTGAATAAATCGAAAGAACTGTTTCAGCGAGAAGCACAGATTCTCTATCAGATTGAGCATCCTCAGATCCCTCAGTTTCGAGCCACCTTTGAGGAAGATCAGCGCTTATTTTTAGTGCAGGATTACGTTGAAGGCAAGACCTATCAGACGCTGCTCGACGAACGCAAACATCAAGGATTTGTGTTTTCTGAAAATGAAGTGTTGCAGCTTGTCAAGCAGGTCTTGCCCGTGTTGGCCTACATTCACGGTAAAGGGATCATTCACCGAGATATTGCGCCTGATAATGTGATATTGCGCGATCGCGACCAACTCCCTGTGTTAATTGATTTTGGGGTGGTGAAAGAGATTGCAACTCGGATGCAAGGCCCCGAAACCTTTAAGCAGCAAACGACGGTCGGTAAGCTTGGCTACGCTCCGAGTGAGCAGATGCAGACCGGACGCGCCTATCCCAACAGCGATCTTTATGCGTTAGCGGTCACAGCCCTCGTTCTGCTGACCGGACGAGACCCGCAAGAACTGTTCGACGAAAACACGATGACGTGGCAGTGGCAGCGCTACGTAAATGTGAATCCAACCTTTGCGCAAGTTTTGAATCGGATGTTGAGTTATCGCGTGGGCGATCGCTTTCAGTCTGCTAACGAAGTGATGCAGATGCTGCAAACACCTGGAACCCCTGCGCCTTATCCGCCTTCTATTGCTCCGCCCCCCGTCGCGCCGCCGCCTTCTGCGGTTCGTCCCGCTCAGCCTGATATGTCGCAAATGGCAACGCAAGCGATCGGACGACGCTCGACGCCAACCGCTACCCCCACCGAATTTGGGAATCGGGCACAACCGACGGTTCCAACGCGGAGTTCTATGTGGGATGATCCGTGGGCAGTCTTTGCGATCGGGACAGGACTCGTGCTGCTGGTTGGTCTCGGAGCCTGGGCAATTACGCGCGGCATTCTCACCGCTAATCAGCCGAGTCCCACTCCCACAACCACGATTTCGCCCTCGCCCCGTCCGAGTACGCCGAGTCCTCGTCCAAGTACGCCGAGTCCATCGCCTAGCGCTGAACCTGTAACGTACAGTCAAACGTTAGATCTCGCGCAAGGCAGCGCCTCGCGAGACGGCACGCTTCGAGCGAATCAGACGCTAAACTTGATCGTGCCAGCCCAAGAAGGGCAGGAACTCAGTGCCTCGGTGCAAGGGGAAGAGGTGTTGATGACCGTATTAGCCCCAGACGATCAGCCAGTTGACGCCCAAGCTAGTCGGACTCCGCGTTGGTCAGGAACGCTGCCCTACACCGGCAAATATGTGATTCAATTAAAGCCTGTGAAAGGTCTGCAAAAGGGTGCATATAAGCTCAACGTTGAGCTTGCATCGCCGCCTCCACCTCCTAGTCCTTCCCCAACCACTCCACCTCCAACGACCAATCCAACGGTGCAAACCGAGCGAATTAGCTTCCCTCCGGGACAAAAGGGCACTCAAGTCACTGGAAAAGCCAGTCCAACGCTGATTCAGCGCTATATTTTGAATGCCAGAGAAGGACAGTTGGCCACTGTACGCATTAGTCAGGGCGCTACGCTGGTGGTTCGCTATCCCGACGGACGAGTTGAAAATACAGGCGGTGCCGTGTGGCAGCAGAACCTAAGCGCATCGGGCGATTATGAGATTGATGTGATTGCGAATCAGGACACTAACTTTACCCTAGACGTGAATGTTCAGTAAACCAATTAATGCCCTTTTGATTGCTGGAACCGATACCAATGTGGGTAAGACGGTGTTGACCTCTGCGTTAGCCGCTTATTGGCAAACTTACTGCGCTCCGCACACGCTAGGGATGATGAAACCCTTTCAGACGGGAATGGGCGATCGCGAACACTATTTGCGATTGTTCAACTTAGACCAATCCCTAGAGGAACTAAATCCTGTTCATTTTGCAGCGCCGTTAGCGCCCCCGCTGGCTGCCGATCGCGAGGGAAAACGAGTCCAACCTGAACTGGCGTGGCAAGCGTTTGAAGCACTGCGATCGCGGCGAGACTTTGTTTTAGTAGAAGCTTTGGGCGGGCTGGGATCGCCGATTACTCACGAAACAACCGTCGCAGATTTAGCTTGGGATTGGCAGTTGCCTGTGGTGCTGGTTGTTCCGGTAAAATTAGGCGCGATCGGGCAAGCAGTAGCAAACGTAGCGCTGGCGCGTCAGTCTCGCCTGCATCTTAAAGGGATTGTACTCAGTTGCGTTCAGCCTTGCTCAGACGAGGAGGTAGAACAGTGGGCATCGGCAAGTTTGATTCAGTCGTTGACTGGCATTCCGGTGCTAGGATTGATTCCTCACTTGGCAGATGGGTGGGATTCAGTTGAGATTCCGCCCAGCGATGCTCGTACCAAATTGGCTCAGGTTGCATCTCATTTAGAATTAGAACGGCTGATGCCGCTTGTGTATGAATCGCTGTAGTAGAGCTTTGTTCTTGAGAGGTTGCCTTTATGAAGCCTGCGCTTAGCCAATTTGGAGTCGAAATGTCTCGCCTCTCTGGGGTGCGGGCAATCATGAAAGACATCATCGAAACGTTGAGAGCGGGCGCAGGACAAAATTTTATTAACCTTAGCGCGGGCAATCCTGTGATCCTTCCAGAGGTAGAGCAACTCTGGCGTGATTGCACCTTTGACCTGCTCGCTAGCCCTGACTATGGTGACGTAGTTTGTCGGTACGGCGCAAGTCAAGGATATCAACCGCTTGTTGATGCCGTAGTCCAAGATTTCAATCGACGCTATGGGCTAAGGTTGACCGATCGCAATGTTCTCATTACCCCAGGTAGCCAGAATCTTTATTTTCTGGCGGCAAATGCGTTTGGCGGTTATGCCGCGAATGGTGATCTGCGTAAGATTGTGTTGCCGCTTAGTCCAGACTACACCGGGTATGGTGGTGTCACTCTCACGCCCGAAGCGCTGATCGCCTACAAACCAGAATTAGACATTGATGAAGGTTCACATCGCTTTAAGTATCGCCCTGATTTCAGTAGGCTCACCATCAACGAACATACTGGATGCGTAATTTTCTCCCGTCCTTGCAACCCAACGGGCAATGTTCTGACTAACGATGAAGTGAATAAAATTACAACACTAGCAGCAGCGCATGACGTTCCGGTGCTAATTGATTCTGCTTATGCGCCGCCCTATCCAGCGCTTAATTTTACAGAAATGACTCCGACCTTTGGGGAGAATGTGCTGCACTGCATGAGTTTATCCAAAGCGGGATTGCCAGGAGAACGCATTGGCATTGCGATCGGGGATGCGGATATTATTGGCGTTCTCGAAGCATTTCAGACGAATTTGTGCATTCATTCGCCCCGATATGGACAAGCGATCGCGGCGCGTGCGATTCGGTCGGGAGCGCTGGGCGAGATTGCGGTCAACGTGATTCGACCGTTCTATCAGCAAAAGATCGCGGTTGTTGAAGAAGCGCTGAATCAAGCCATGCCGTCTGATTTGCCGTGGTTTTTGCATCGCGGCGAAGGGGCGATCTTCGCTTGGCTGTGGCTCAACAATCTGCCGGTCACAGACTGGGAGTTTTACCAGCAGCTTAAGTCCGTGGGCGTGATTGTGGTTCCGGGCAGTACTTTTTTCCCTGGGCTGCATGACGCGTGGGATCACAAGCAGCAATGCCTGCGCATTAGCCTGACCGGAACCGATGAAGAATTGCGAACGGCAATGCAACGATTGGCTGAGGTCTATGTGAAGACGATGAAAGCAACTCAGACACGTTAGGGTAGAAGAGGAATGATAGCTGATCTGTCCTCACCCCCAACCCCTCTCCTTAGGGAGAGGAAATTGATCCAATTATTTTTTCTTCTCAGGAGAGAAAGCTAGGGTGAGAGCGATTCAGACCCGAAGAATAATGTTCTAACTTTGACTTATGCAAGTTCAATTTCGAGAGTTTGATGCTTTTAACGTTTGGATGTGGATTGAGTTTGTCACCATTCCGTCTGAAATGGAGAAACAGTATGTTGAGGAGTTATTTAGCTCCTGGTTTTTCCTCGGTAAATTAGGCGGGTTTAATGCCGAAAATTTGCAGGTGCAAGATAGTGGACTCGATCTCAGCTACATGGTCTATGACGACGATACAGCTGAAGATTCGCTAATGTCGGTCATGCACAACATGGGCGACTTTGAGTACGACGCAAACTGGGGTCGCTGTTGGTTTGACTTGGGCACGAGCGATGCGATCGCACTAGATGTATTAATCAATTCGCTGAAGCAACTGAACAAAGATTACGTCACTATCGATCGCATCATCATTGGTGGTGAGAATGATGATTGGCGCGTTCCGGGCAGCAATAATCCAGATTTTGTTATGGATAACCAACTGAATTAGTTGCTGTGTTCGTAATCTTGAAACTTCCTTTTGAATTACGATCTACATCGCTGTAGATCAATTCGTGTGGGTAAGTTCATGAAATCAAACATTCGCGTGATTGTTCTGGGTTTGATTATCCACAACAATCGTCTGTTTGTATCAGAAGGGTTCGACTCGATCAAACAAGAAACCTTCTACCGCGCCTTGGGCGGCGGCGTGGAGTTTGGGGAGACAAGCCAAGCCGCCCTCCAACGAGAATTTCAGGAAGAGCTTCAGGCAGAATTAACCAACATTCGGTATTTGGGCTGTCTCGAAAGCTTCTTTACCTTTGAAGGCGAACCCGGACACGAATTAGTTCAGCTTTATCAATGCGATTTTGTGGACGCTCGTTTCTACCAAGAGCAGTCCTTCACGTTTATCGAAGGTGACGATCAAGGAGTTGCTCACTGGATTGATTTGGATCTGCTCAAGTCCAACTCGCTTCGCTTATGTCCTGACAATTGTTTGACCTATTTGCTTGTCTGACCTATTTACTTTGACGTGTCTGCTTTAGTGGCGTTGGTTCAGCAAAACTTGAATTGCGTTCATCATTTCGTTAGGAGGACAAGGCTTTGTGACGTAAGCATCTGCGCCTTGCTTGATGCCCCAATAGCGATCGAACTCTTCTGACTTAATCGAACACATCATGACCGGAATGCTATGAGTTCTGGGATCGCTTTTAATCCAGCGACACAGTTCATATCCATTCATGCGCGGCATGATGATGTCAGTGATCACAAGATCCGGCAGTGACGTTTGAAGTTGCGCGATCGCATCGACCCCATCGGCAGCGACCGCGACTTCAAACCCAATTTGGCGCAGTTGATCAGCAATCATCTCCCGCACGGTTACACTATCATCGACAATCAACACTGAGTTCATAGGCGCCTCATCATCGCAGGTTTAGACTGCTCTCTAGGTCATTTATTCATACAAAGAGTAATGGCTTCGTCCGGGTTTTGTGCAGAGAGCGTGAAGAGAACAGTCGGCTTTGTGAGGATGAGAGAGCAAGTCTAGTTCGCGGTTCCTCTGGAGTTTGCGCTTTGCGCTGATCGCGCACTTTGGGTAGCAGCGGATTGGATAGTGGATGTCACAGATGAATTGAAGTAGGGGCACGGTATGCTCTGCGGCAGAGGTTCTACCGTACCTTCAGCAGTTTCGTGATGAATTGCAATGTTTAGTCAGGACATCCTTGCGTTATTGTGATCACTAGTGACCTGAACAACCATCGCTGAGTATGACCCTGGCTCCTCACAAAAAGGCAAAAGCGCTTAAACCTTCCAGCCGCCGCCCTGCAAAAGAACTCTGTAGCGAATGTGGGCTGTGTGACACTCACTATATTCATTACGTGAAAGAGGCTTGCGCCTTTATCCATCAGCAAATTCCAGCACTCGAAGAACAAACTCATGGCAGGAGCCGTGACTTAGACAACTCCGATGATGTCTACTTTGGGGTCAATCAAGGCATGACGGCAGCCCGTAAGATCGAGCCGATTGCGGGCGCACAGTGGACAGGAATTGTCAGCTCGATTGCCATTCAAATGCTAGAAAGCGGCAAGGTTGAAGGCGTCGTGTGCGTTCAAAATACCGAAGAAGACCGATTTCAGCCAAAGCCAATTATTGCGCGATCGCGAGAAGAAATCTTAGCGGCAAGAGTGAATAAGCCAACTCTTTCGCCAAATCTATCGGTACTAGAGCAAATTGAGCAGTCTGGCATGAAGCGACTGCTCGTGATTGGAGTCGGGTGTCAAATTCAAGCTCTGCGAGCCGTAGAGAAGCAGTTGGGGCTAGAAAAGCTGTACGTGCTAGGGACGCCTTGTACCGATAATGTCACCCGCGCTGGATTGCAGACGTTTTTAGAAACAACGAGCCGCTCGCCGGAAACCGTGGTCTACTACGAATTCATGCAAGACTTTCAGGTTCATTTCAAGCACGAAGATGGCTCGACAGAGCTAGTCCCATTTTTCGGACTCAAAACCAACAAACTAAAAGATGTGTTTGCGCCCTCGTGTCTCAGTTGCTTTGACTACGTGAATTCGCTGGCAGATTTGGTCGTCGGCTATATGGGTGCACCTTTTGGCTGGCAGTGGATTGTAGTGAGAAACGATCGCGGTCAAGAAATGCTGGACTTGGTGGACGAGCAGATCGAAACGCAGCCTGTGATGTCGGCGGGCGATCGCAAAAATGCGGTGCAACAAAGCATCCCCGCCTACGATAAGGCTGTGACGCTGCCGATGTGGGCCGCTAAACTGATGGGCGTTGTGATCGAAAAGATTGGTCCAAAAGGCTTGGAGTATGCGCGGTTCTCAATTGATTCTCACTTTACCCGCAACTATTTGTACGTCAAACGTAACCATCCAGAAAAATTAGACCAACACGTTCCCCCCTACGCTCAACAGATTGTGTCGCAATACAAACTGCCGGACTAACAGGAAATGCGATTAGCGCAACGCGCAACTTCAAAGAACATGGCTTTGCCAAGCTCCGAAGGATTGTGCTTCCACAGCACTTCTTGAAACTGTGCCCTCACAGCACTTCTTGAAACGCGGTCTTCTCCGCGACCTGCTTTCCTTCATTCAATAAATAGTCGAAGAAGGCTTTTGCGATCGCGGAGAGTTGTTTTCCGGAGGGATGCACGACGTACCAATACCGCTCGATCGGGAACCCTTCCACATCCAGGACAACGAGTTGATTGTTTAACCCTTCTAACGCCAAGGTATGTTTTGAAAGAACTGATAATCCCATTCCACCTACGATCGCTTGCTTAATCGCTTCATTACTGCCCAAATCTAGTTTGACCTTCAACGGCATCCCATGCTCATCAAACAGTTTCTGTACGGCTTTGCGCGTCCCTGATCCGGGTTCTCGCATGATGAATGGCTCTTCTGCAATACGAGCGAGCGGGATATCTTTCTCGAACGCTAAAGGATGACTGCGAGGAGCCAGAACGACTAAGGGATTCTCCATAAAGGGATGCACTTCGGCATCGCTCTCATCCGGCAGTTGGCTCAGAATGTAGAGATCATCGCGATTGCCTGCCAAACTATCTAAGACGTACTGATGATTAGTGACGGTCAGAGAAATGTCGATACCAGGATAGCGTTGGCAAAACGGACCTAAAATGCGAGGAATCACATACTTTGCTGTCGTCACTACAGCTAGGCGTAATGTGCCTTGCTTGAGTCCTTTGAGATCGGCGATCGCAATTTCAAACTCGGTCATTCGTTGAAAAACATCTTGGCACGTTGCGTACAACTCTTTGCCAGCGGAGGTTAAGAACAGTTTTTTGCCAACTTGCTCAAACAATGGCAACCCGACGGTCTTCGATAGCTGCTTGACCTGCATTGACACGGTTGGTTGGGTCAAAAACAACTCTTCCGCCGCACGAGTGAAACTGCTGTGACGGGCGACAGCTTCAAAAACCTTTAGTTGATGGAGTGTTGCGTTTTGCACAATAACCTCTCCTTAAGGATTGATGATAACTTGGTGAACCAGCGATCGCAGAAAAACACCACCTATAGAGCAAAATCTATTTATTCTATTGATAGCAGTGATTTTGATTTATGGGTTTTGTAGTTATCATAATCCATAAGAGCATATGCTCCCTTCCAATCTAGCGTTGCACGGATCAAGATTTTGTTGGACAGGTTTTAGGCTGCGGTATTCACTTGTTTACAAGGGTTTTTGGCAGGTGATTTGCTTACAGTAGTCTCCTGGCTCCTTCGTATCAGACGTGCAACGCCTTTCTTAATCATTCATTCTTTGTGAAAGAAGCTTTGTAAAATTGGCGATCGCTAGATCAAACCATCTTTTGAGAATGTTCTAAATCACTTGAATAGGCTATTGAATGAAGGCTTTTCTTATGTTAGACGTCGTGTTCAAATAGCAAGTTGGTGAGTTTGTATGTCAAGTATTGTTGACATTTAGCGCGTTGGTGGCAGCCGTCTAAGCGGTTAATCTAGTCCATATGCTAAAGCAGCAAGTACCATTTACGGTATCTGATCGTAACGATCAGGCATCCTCAAAGCTGTCACCCGGAACGGTACAAACATCAGTTCAAATGCTCTTCAATCAACATGAATTCTGACGCTTCATGTCGTTCTTGGGAAATATATAAAATCTAATATAGAAGCTGATTTAGAGAAGTTAAACAGCATTACTTCTCTAAATCAGCTTCGCTAATTAAGCTCAACTTCACTGGAGTAGTTAAAGTAAAAAAAGCAACAGTTGTAGCGGCACAAATATGATTATTTTAATGAATTAACGATTAGGTTAGTAATAATGATAGGTTATTATTAACTAGATTAAATGATCTGGTTAAGTTTTAGATTTATCTTTCAAAGCTATTTCTATCTTCGAAGGTGCGATCGCACCTCTAGACTAGATGCGATTACTTACTATAGATGCGATCGCAGACCTGCTTAATTACTGTGCAGCTTCTGACTTTGTACTTGCCGTCTTGGAATTAAATCCCCCCGTGGAATCAAATCCCATCGGAGAGACAAAATCTCTAAACAAAGCAATTTGATCCTCGAATGAAAGTTGCTTAATCTGCTCTAGTACATCCTGAGAGTCAGAGGGAAGCTCGTATCCGGCAGGCATGGGAATGATGGTTCCATTGTTCATGCCTTGTGCCAGTAAATACCAAAACAGAAGCTTGGTTGTATCGCTGAGTGCAGCATACTCGCGAGAAATTTGCGTATCTTTCTGAGTAATGAGTGCTCGCTGTAGTTCTAACTGTTCGTCCTGAGATAGTTCTTTGACTTGAGCAAATAAGCCTTCTGCAATTTCTGGAGCCGCCGTACTTGCTCCTGGAGCCGCAGGCGTAATCGACTCTCCCATTTCCGTATAGACAAACCAAAATACAGCTAGTTGTTGGTCAACCTCTAGAGCTCGAAGCGCCTGAAGAATATCATCAGCGACATGAGAAGTTGTCATAAAACTTTTACCAAATTCAACTCCTGCACCTTACCAATGGTAAATTTTCTTTTCCCCTAGCATTGGGCAGACATTGCTTACCTGACTCTAGACAGAGGTGACGATCTCACAAGTGCATGACCCTTGAGGGTGAATTAGGTAAGGGTAAATATGCAACGACTGGAAGGGAAAGTCGCGATCGTTACGGGCGGGGGCGCAGGAATTGGGGAAGCAATTTGTCACAAATTTGCGAAAGAAGGCGCAAAAGTTGTCGTGAGCGGTTTGCCGAGTGATCCGATCGACGCGGTTGCAACAGCAATCACCCACTATGGCGGCACTGCGATCGCGTATCCGGGCGATGTATCTGAAGAAGCGTTTGCGAAAGGTTGCGTTGAAGCCGCGATCGCGGCGTATGGCAAGCTCGACATTCTAATCAACAACGCAGGTGTATTTCTAGCAACAGCAGAGATTGATCAATACCCAATCGAAGACTTTGACGCGACCATTCGCAACAATCTAAGGTCGGCATTCTTGATGACAAAATATGCCATTCCTTACCTCCAAAAAACCAACGGTAATATTGTCAGCGCTGGATCTGAAGCAGGGTTCAACGGCTTAGCGATGAACGCTCCTTACGGCGGTACAAAAGGCTGGATGCACTCCTTTATGATGGGCGTGGCGGTGGAACAGGCAAAGTATGGCATTCGAGCAAACTGTGTGTGCCCAGGCGCGACCGACACCGCTTGGACACACAAAGAAACGGGACCAATGACCCAGAAAATGGAGAAGATGCTGGTTGAAGCGACTCCGATGGCACGGCGTGGAACGCCCGAAGAGATGGCGAATATCTATGCCTTTCTTGCCTCGGATGAAGCGAGCTATGTCACGGGTGCGCTGTGGTTAGCCGATGGCGGCGTCACACCTGCGAAAGGATCAGTCGGAAAAGATACGCCGTTTTGGAAGCGCAGTACACCCGATGGAGAGCTGCGCCTTGAGCATGAGCGGGATGGTTTGCAGAACAAAGATACTCATCAAATCCAATAGCGAACCCAGGAATGAGAGGTTCTTGCTCGTTCCTTATTTGTGTGGAGGATTTGTGTGGAGGTTTACTATGCAGTTATTGGGCAAAGTTGCTGTCATTACAGGCGCAGGGTCAGGCATTGGGCAAGCGGCAGCGTCTTTGCTTGCCCAACAAGGCGCGATCGTGGCCAGCATTGATCGCTCCGCAGAAGAGGGAGAGGACACCGCGAAGCAGATTCAGCAGATGGGAGGGCAGGCGATGAGTGCGATCGCGGATGTCTCTCAGCCTGAGCAAGTGAAAGCGGCAATTGATGCGATCGCTCAACAATACGGTCGAATCGATATTGTTTTTGCAAACGCTGGAATCAACGGAGTTTGGGCACCGATTGATGAACTTTCTTCAGAAGATTGGAACCAAACAATTAACATTAACCTCAATGGAACGTTCTACACTGTGAAGTATGCTGTTCCCTATCTAAAACAACAAGGCGGTTCTATTATTGTGACTGCTTCGATTAACGGGACTCGCGTCTTCAGCAATACTGGAGCAACAGCTTATGCCTCTACTAAAGCGGCCCAGGTTGCCTTCACTAAAATGATTGCATTGGAATTAGCAAAACATCGGATTCGTGCCAATGTGATTTGTCCAGGTGCAATTGAAACTAATATAAAAGATAATACCGAGAGCAGACATCTCGATGCGATCAAAGAACCGGTCGAATTTCCTGAAGGCGATATTCCTCTGACCGATGGGGGTCTTGGTGCTGCCGAACAAGTGGCTCAACTCGTGCTTTTTCTTGCCTCTGATACGTCTAGCCACATCACCGGAACAGAGGTCTGGATTGATGGCGGTCAATCTCTACTATTGGGCTAGTCTTTTCTAGACCTAAATTCGTTCTCTCTCCGTTTTATACTTTTTATACTGTTGCCACTATGCCTCAAGTTTTTGGAAAACTGCCCACCAGCCAGCAGCCTTGGTCTAGTCTTGAATCGGTTCAAACTATTGCGATCGAAGGACAAGACATTCACCTCGACTGTGGCACTCCTCAAGTAAAGCTCAGCATTCTGGCGGCAAATTTGATTCGAGTTCGATTAGCGCCCAAAGGTGAGTTTTTGCCACGACGATCGTGGGCCGTGACCAAACCCGATGAAGACTGGGAAGCCGTTTCCTTTCAAACTGAGGAAGAAGAAGGCGTACTGTCGATCCGCACCGAACAACTCCAGATCAAAATCGAGCGCAACCCGTGTCGAATCCAATGTTTTGACTCCAAGGGACAGCCATTTGCTCGTGATACAGAATTGGGTATGGGCTGGCGACTAGGCCAAATCGCAGCTTGGAAACAGATTGAGCCGGACGAACACTTCTATGGATTTGGTGAACGATCAGGACTGCTGGATAAGCGATCGGAGATTAAAACGAACTGGACAGTAGACGCTTTAGACTACTCATCGATTAGTGATGAGATGTACCAAGCGATTCCATTTTTCATCACTTTACGTCCGGGTCTTGTCTACGGAATTTTTCTCAACAGCACGCACTGGAGCCGATTTGATCTTGGAGCCACAACTCCGGGCGTTCTACAAATGCAAGCACATGGTACTGAACTCGACTACTACATCATTCACGGTTCAACCCCGGCAGATATTCTCAACACCTATACCGAACTCACCGGACGAATGCCCTTACCGCCGAAGTGGGCGCTCGGCTATCATCAATGCCGTTGGAGTTATGAATCAGAAGACGTGGTGCGGCAGCTTGCTCACGAGTTCCGATCGCGGCAGATTCCCTGCGATGTGATTCATCTCGATATTGACTACATGCGCGGCTACCGCGTGTTCACCTGGAGCCCAAAACGGTTTCCTGATCCGGCAAAACTGATTGGAGATCTCAAGCAAGATGGCTTTCAAACAGTAACGATCGTCGATCCGGGCGTGAAGTATGAACCCGATGGTGAGTATGAGGTGTATCACGAAGGCTTAGAAAAGGACTGCTTTGTTCGTAATGCAGACGGCAGTTTAGTTTACGGTTACGTGTGGCCTGATAAATCGGTGTTTCCAGATTTTCTCCGTCCAGAGGTGCGCCAGTGGTGGGGGGACTGGCAGCGCACTCTCACTGATGTAGGCGTTGCCGGAATCTGGAACGACATGAACGAGCCGACGCTAGACGAGCGTCCGTTTGGAGACAATGGCGATAAAGTTCCGTTTCCCCTCGATGCACCTCAAGGACCGATGGACGAAGGCGGAACCCATGCCGAAACTCACAATCTCTACGGTTACAACATGGCGCGATCGGCGGCGGAAGGACTAGAACGCCTCAGACCAAATCAGCGATCGTTTGTCCTAACGCGCTCTGGTTTCGCCGGAATTCAGCGCTGGTCGTCGGTGTGGATGGGCGACAATCAATCGCTGTGGGAACACCTGGAAATATCGATTCCGATGTTATGCAACATGGGGCTTTCAGGCGTCGGATTTGTCGGCGCAGATATTGGTGGATTTGCAGGCAATGCTACGGCAGAGCTATTCGCCCGATGGATGCAAGTCGGACTGCTCTATCCATTTATGCGTGGGCATTCCGCACTCCTAAGCGCTCAACACGAACCTTGGGTGTTTGGAGAACGCACGGAACAAATTTGCCGCGAATACATTGAGCTACGCTATAAGCTGCTGCCATATCTCTACTCGTTTTTCTGGCAAGCTAGCACCACAGGCGCACCAATTTTACGCCCCTTGCTTTACGACTATCCCAACGATCCTAAAACCTATGAACTCCACGATCAGGTCTTGCTAGGCTCAGATATTATGGCGGCTCCAGTGTACCGTCCGGGTGTAGAATATCGAGCTGTTTATCTGCCAGAGGGCACATGGTATGACTGGTGGACGGGAGAGCGCTACAACGGCAATTCACACATTCTCGCTCACGCACCGTTAGAACGAATGCCAATGTATATCCGATCAGGTGCGATCGTACCAATGCAACCTGTGATGCAATATGTTGACCAACATCCTGTCGATCAGTTAAGAGTACGCATTTGGCAAGGTGACGGAGAATTTACGCTCTACGAAGACGATGGCACGTCCTACGAGTATCAATCCGGTGCATGGGCAACTACAACCTTTCGCGTTCAACAGCAGAACGACGCAACGCTGGTTGAGGTCGAGGCACGTCAAGGAAATTGGCAGCCAACAGAGCGCACCATCATTATCGAACTTGTGGGAGTGGATGAACAGACCTTCACAGACGATGGAGAAGTACATCAACTCCGCTTTTCATGAAAACTCTCTTACCTGAGCCAACTGCTAAATCGCACCCAGACGTGATATAAAGGTCAAGGATTTGTTACATAAACTCATGTGACAGAATCATTGAGCTTTTTGCCGATCGGTGCGGCTTCCTGGAGGTGCGCGATCGCTAAACCAGCTCGACGATGGCTTGGCAAGTTTTAGCACGCCGTTTAACCGGGTTGAACAGTCTGCTAGTTGCCTAGAGAGGCTTTCGCGTGCATTTTCATCCATACCTGAAGAGAAAAATATTCATGACGGCATCCCTCACGCCCGAAAATTTAGCCCTTCCTTCACCTAGTGACCTTCAAATCAAAGATATTTTGGCAACCCTGCCCCGCGAGTGCTTTCAAAAAGACAGGCGAAAAGCTTGGTCGATGGTCGTTGCCAGCATTGCGATGGTAGGTTTGGGCTATTGGGCGATCGCGGCTTCTCCGTGGTTTTTATTACCCATCGCTTGGATTTTTACCGGAACCGCACTGACGGGCTTTTTCGTCATCGGTCACGACTGCGGACACCGCTCGTTTGCCAAGCGCAAATGGGTAAATGATTGGGTCGGGCATCTGTTCATGGCTCCGTTGATCTACCCATTTCACTGCTGGCGGTTGCTGCACGATAAGCACCACAATCACACCAACAAAATGGATGTCGATAATGCTTGGCAACCCTTTCGCACCGAGTTTTATGAAAGCATGAATGCGGGTCAACAGGTGGGATATCGCCTCATGCGCGGTTACTTCTGGTGGATCGGCTCGATTCTGCATTGGGCGCTGATTCACTTCAAGCTAGAGAACTACAACCCTAGAGATCACCAAAAAGTGAAAGTGTCGATCGGGGTGGTGGTAGCATTTGCCGCGATCGCATTTCCAACGTTGATTCTTACTACTGGAGTGTGGGGCTTTGTGAAATTCTGGCTCATGCCGTGGCTGGTGTATCACTTCTGGATGAGCACCTTCACGATCGTGCATCACACCTTACCCGACATTCAATTCCGCGAACCGGAAGACTGGAATGCGGCAGAGGCTCAGCTATTTGGAACGGTACACTGTGAATATCCGGGCTGGGTCGAGTTTCTCTGCCACCACATCAATGTCCATATTCCGCACCACCTCTCAACGGCAATCCCGTCCTACAATCTGCGCTTGGCGCACGAAAGCTTGCAAAAGACGTGGGGAAGTCAGCTACAAGAGCATCGTTTCTCCTGGAAGTTAATGCGACAGATTGCTGAGCTTTGTCACTTGTATCACCCAGAGTATGCGTATCAATCGTTCAAAGATTACGATCAAAGCAAAGTGATGCGTTAATCGTTCGACTAAATAGTTTCTAAGCAAGGAATAAAGGTTTCGTTTCCCAAAGGGGAAGAACACTTAAAATTCCTTGCTTTTTTGTTGAGCAATGATCGACCAATGATGAAAACCACTTACTTGGGAAGCTGGGGAGGTGGTAAAGGCGTCTGCGATCGCAAGATCTCCGGTGATTGGGCAGGAGTTACCACTGGCAGAGAAGGTGCTGATTTTCTAGCCGTAGATTTGGGTGGAGCTACGTTCGGAACAGAGAGAGGTAATGGAGGACTAGCTGCCGGACTCGACATCCCCCCGCCCACTGTTCCACCGACTGTGCCGAGATTAAGCGTGCCAAAATCAAGCAGTAGTTTTGCCGACTTGTAGTAAGTGGCCCATCGACGCGAATCAGGCTGAGTGCGCCACTGCTCACGACTGACGTTGATCGACAGAATTGGGGCTTCTAAGCCACTGGCTTGACCTGTGACAATTACTGAAGTATTACTCGTCAAAATGTCTTTATCGAAACTTCGCTGCACAGCAGCCCGTGCCGCTAGTTCTGCCCGTCGCGCTAGAGACTCAAAGCTCTCGCTAGGCAAGCGAACGAGCGCTAGATCAACCCGTGCTACAGAGGCTTGAGCCGCTCTTGGCGAAACGATCGTAGTATCGATTCCCCACAGTAGTCCAGACAGACCGAACGCTAGCGTAACCCTGAACGCAAATTTTGAGTGTGAAGCCATGAATTTAGAAGTAACAAAAGAATCAAACTCAGAATGGACAGCAAATCGTCTGATTGATCAGAGTTTGATGTTTCAAAAAAGCCTTTTTTTTCTATCATGTGTTTGTTTGCACGTTATTTTTGAAGCGTGGATCACAAATGTACTTCCGAGGTGTCTGCGATGGCCAACTATTGGGCAATTACAGTAGGTATTAATCACTATCGTTCTCTTCAGCCGCTTAATTTTGCCCAACAAGATGCACAGTCCCTCTGTGAAGCCTTGGTTAGTGAAGCCGGTTTTTTACCCGATCACTGTATTCTCATGACTGACACTTCTCCAGAAGTAGTAGGTCGCTCAACGTATCCCAGTCGAGACAACTTGCAGCACTGGATTAGCTTTTTTAAGCAAGAATTGGCCCGTCCCGAAGATTGGGTATGGGTGTTTTTCAGTGGCTATGGCGTCTGCCTCGACGGACAAGATTATTTATTAGGCATTGAAGGCAATCCTGCCGACGTCGCTTCAACAGGCGTCACGATGCGATCGCTGTTTGAGCAACTCAGCACTCTGCCGACCGAGCGCTTGCTGCTGCTGCTCGACATCAACCATAGTCAAGGCATCTTAGCCGGAGAGAATCTTGGCGCTCAAACTGCGGCGTTAGCCAAAGAATTTGGCGTTCCCACACTGCTGTCGTGTCGCCCGGACGAGTTTTCTCACGAAGTCATGGCGCTCAATCAGGGATTATTTACAACCGCGCTGGTAGAAGGACTGCGATCGCATCAATGCTCGACGCTCTCTGGGCTAGAAGAGTTTATGACCGCCCGTCTTCCTGAACTATGCAATCACCACGATCGCCCAGTGCAGCATCCAGTTCTCGTGGTCTCGAATCCAGAACAGGTCTATCAGGTCATCACTCCGGTCAATTGGGCAGAAACCGAGCCGTGGAAACCAGCTATTCCCAATCCGTTTACGGTTGAAGACGACTTTTTTGACACCTCCATTATGGATGCCGCTCCTGTCGCTATAGAAGCACCTCCTGCATCTTATATTCAGGAAACCCCGAATGTCATGGAACTAGATTCCCAACCCGATCCGGTATTTCTACCTCTAAAACCCGTTGCTCCTCCAAAGTTAGAGCCTAAGCCCGCAAAGGTAGCAGTCAGCAATGCCCCGGACGAATCTCTGTGGGAGAAAGTTTTGTTTGGGGGTAGCGCCCTGCTGCTAGTCTTGCTGCTCGGTGTGCTGTGGCGACAGCGTGATAATTTCTTTGGGCAACAAACCGCAACCCCGCCCGCTGTCAATAGTTCCAATGGCGCTCAATCTGCTTCAGCCCCAGTTGATGGCGTTTCGTCTCAAGGTTCAAAACCTGCCGCGCAACAGAACTCATCTGGCGCAACTCCAAAAGCAGTTGCTCCGCCAGCAACCGCTAGTCAGCAAGTTTTAGAGAATGCGCGATCGCTGATCAAGCCAGTTAACGCTTCCGATGCCAACAAAGCGATCTTACTTGCGCTGAAAATTCCTCCATCTGATCCTCTTTATAATCAAGCTCAGCAAGATATTAAGCGCTGGAGCAGCGATATTTTAGAGATATCGCAGAAACGCGCTCAGCAAAAGAACTATAAGCAAGCGATCGCTGCCGCGCAACTAGTTCCAAGAGAGAGCCCTCAAATTTACGCTGAAGCCCAAAAGTCGATCAAACAGTGGCAGAAGGCACGCTAATGTCCGACTTTAAAGCGACACGGATTAAGCAGAACTGGCACAGGCTTAGCGCTCCAATTTTGGAGCGCTAAGCCTGTGCGAATCGAGATGGCAAAAGCGTTGATCGAGTTTGGGTTTCGGGAGATGGGGTTAAGAGAGATTCGAGGCATTTCTGTCAGTGCAAATTTGCGCGTTGCCTGATTAGCACAGCGATATGGATTTGTGGTCATTGGCACACCTCCTAGCTCAGACTGGATGCGATCGCGAGGATGGAACCAAGTTGAATGGCAGCTTACCCGGAAGTCGTGGGAGAGGTTGTTAGCCGCTGCTGATTTAGGTTGAACTCAATTCAACGTTTTCTTTTTCATTCTGATCCGCGCTCAAACAAGCTAAGCGATGTTCTGCTGTTATGATTGGCTGCGTATCCTGTAAACGTTGCGCTTTCGCGAATAGTGTGTAAGTCATTATGCCTGGTCAGCCATTTTTGAAACCTCTAAGCTTGCTCATGGTGAGCGGGCTGCTTTCCCTCAGTCCTCTAGTGTTACCCCCTCAATTGCCCTTTGTAGTGGCCCAAACGCCAGAAAAATCGGCTGAAGCGATCGTCAATCAGGGCTTGCAGTTTGTACAACAAAGACGACTGAATGACGCGATCGCATCATTTCGCGAAGCCGCTCGCCTCAATCCAAGATTAACCGCAGCACACTACAACTTAGGACTCGCGCTCCGGCAACAAGGACAACTCCAGGGCGCTGCCGACGCGTTTTATCTCGCGACGCAATCGAGTCCCAATTTCGCCTTGGCCTACGCCAACTTGGGAGCCGCACTGCTAGAAGGCAGTAATCTACCGCAAGCAAAACAGTATTTACAGCGGTCGCTCGATCTTGACCCAAAATTAGGATTGTCCCACTACAATCTTGGACTGCTTTTGGCACAATCCGGCGACCAGCAGGGCGCAATCAAGGCGTTTCAGCAAGCGGCAAAACTAAGCGAGAATGCCTCAGAACCGCTCTACCATTTGGGATTAGTCTATCAGCGTCAAGGTAAATCAGCTGATGCGATCGCCGCATTTAAACAAGCAATTAGGCGCAATCCAAGTTATGCAGTCGCCCACTATAGTTTGGGATCAATTCTCTATACCCAAAACGATTTAGAGGGCGCACTATCTGCCTTTCGGCAAGCCACTAAAGCCAATCCAAAATTTGCTAATGCTTACTACGCGGCGGGTCTAGCGTTTGTGCGAAAAGGAAATTTGCAAGAAGCCAAACGAATACTTGCCTATGCCAAAGATCTTTATTCTGCTCAAGGCAATTCGCCGTGGGCAACGAAAACGCAACAGCAGCTTCAACGGTTGAGCAATCGCTAAGGGAAATTGGAACTGATGCCAACTTCCCCCGACCTGTTAGCGGAAAGAATCTAAATCTAGGGCGGCAGATCCGCCTTCTTCGATTTGAGCTAAGATCTTGCCCAGTTGCGACCACACCAGCCAACTGGTAAAAATCGTCATCGGAACCGCGATCGCATAGGCAAGTTTCGTCGGAAATCCAAAAATCTCAACGCCCGCCGCAAGAAAGAAGCACGCGCCGCCTGCCATGCCTAAAAACGGCAGGAAAAGATTGAATCCACGCATATTCGCGAGGCTACGAGTCGAGCGATTTTGAGACCAGTCTCGAACCGATTGTGTCAGCACGGCCTGAAACGCTAATCCCGAGGCAAGACTAGCAAGCAGACCTGCACACAACAGAAGATAGGGAGGCTGAGGAAAAAAGTAATTCACGGTGTGTTGGGAGGGGTTATAGATCAGACCAGGAATCGTTACCTTTCGTCATCTGTAATCCTATAACGATTCGTCCTCAGGTTAGGGTCTCGAATTTGTGAGAGGCATCATTGACGGAATCAGAGCGGCAGCGCGAGTAGTCGAGAAGCTTGCTAACGCGCCCCATGCTGCACCCAAGATGCGAGCGGGTTGAATGTCATCTTTGATCAGGTTCCACAACTGTTGAACTTCTTCGGTATGGAGGCGATCATCTTCGGTAAGGGCTAAGAGTAGCTGCTGACGAAGATATCGTCCTTCATCTGAAAGCAGATAGCTTAAGCCGAGCTGAGCGGTTGGTAAAAGGTCAAAGCTACTGTCTGACCGCGCGATCGCAATCATGTTTTCCAAGCGCTGCCACTGGAATTTTCCATCCTTGAACAGAACTTCGATCAGGCGACGACGCAATCGCGGCGATTCTCCGGTGAGCAATCGACGGGCGACATAGGGGTAGGCCACCTCGACGATTTTGAAATTAGGATTGAGAGTCAGCGCCAAGCCTTCTTGAGTGACGAGTGATCGGATAATCAGCGCAAATTTCGCAGGTACTCGGAAGGGATAGTCGTACATCAACTCGCTAAAACGATCGGTAATCGTTTTGAAGTTGAAATCTCGGACGCTCTCGCCCATGATGTCACCGAGAACCGATTCGAGCGCAGGTACGATCGGGTAGATGTCGGTTCCGGGAGCCAAAAACCCAAGCTTGACGAAATCGTGGGCTAAGTCTGTGTAATCTTTATTAATTAGGTGTACAACGGCATCAACGAGCGTTTCTTTCGCTTCTTCTTCAAGCTGATCCATCATGCCAAAGTCGATAAACGCCATTTGAGCGCCGCGATCTCCAGCAACAGCAAACAGGTTGCCAGGATGCGGATCGGCATGAAAGAAGCCATACTCCAATAGTTGACGCAGCCCTGCTGTGACGCCGATGCGGATCAGCGCATCGGAATTCATGCCAGCTTGCTGAATTGACACCGTATCGGTCAACTTGAAGCCGTGAATCCACTCCAGAACTAAAACTCGCTGCGTGCAGTGCCGCCAGTAGATTTTGGGCACTTTCACGGTTGGATCGTTGCGGAAGTTGTTCGCGAATTTCTCAGCATTGCGTCCTTCGTTGAGATAGTCAATCTCCTCAAACAGCTTGGTTCCAAATTCATCCACAATCAACGTCAGATCGTGTCCCAAATTCAACGGCAACCAAGGAGACAGCCATCCCGCCGCCCACCGCATAAGATACAAATCAAGCGTCAATGTGGGTAGCAGATTTGGACGCTGAACCTTGATTGCAACCTCTTCTCCAGTTTTGAGGCGTGCTTTATAAACCTGTGCCAGACTCGCTGCCGCGATCGGGTCTGGAGAGAAGTCATCAAAAACCTCATCGATTTCTGCGTCTAGATCTAGACGCAGAATGCGAAACGCAATGTCGTTAGGAAACGGCGGTAGCCGATCTTGCAGTTTAATTAGTTCATCTAGAAAATCTCGCCGAATCAGATCAGGACGTGTAGAGAGTGCCTGTCCGACTTTAATGAATGCTGGGCCTAACGCCGTCAGAAGGTGCCGCAATTGCGCGGCGCGATGAGGTTTTTCCCGCTCTGATTGGTCAAACCACTGATCAAACTTGAGTCCAAGAATGAAACCAGCGAAGTACCAAATGATTCGCAGCGATCGCCAAATGGCTCGCCACGGGCGGAGACTGTAGTATCGTGCGATCGCGGCAGCGTCATACTGTCTTAGGTGAGAAAGGGAAATTCGACCCACGGGTTTTTAATACCTCTTGAAACGAAGGATGCGGACAACCATCACCAGCAGTTGAGCCTTGCAACCGTATTTTCCACTTCTACTAACTCCTTTCATCACAAGTTTAATGATCAAAGGCTCAGCGAATCTCTTGATGCCCGACTGCCGCTTGAAGGATTACCATTTGTTGCTTTACATATCATTCTAGTATATAAAACTACAACTTCTGAAACGGAAAAGAGCCAAACCAAAATGCGGCTCAAATTGAGACCAGGCAAGAATGGCAAGCTTTTTGCCAACGAAAATTAGGCTCGCTTCAAGCTAACGAATCTTTCAAACTGTAAACAACTTGGTCTTGTTGCAGTTCAGACAGTTCGGGAAACATTGGCAAGGACAGCACTTCGCGGGCAGCGCGATCGGCTTCTGGCAATTGACCGAGTTGATAGCCCAACGACTGGTAAATCGGCTGTTGATGCAGCGGATAGGGGTAGTAAATCATCGATGTGACCCCTCTTTCTTGCAAGGCACGTTTGACCGCATCGCGGCGTTCGGCTTCGGTTTCAGTCACTCGAATTGTGTACTGATTCCAAACGCAGCGCCCGCCTGCAATTTCATGAGGCAGAACAAGGTCAGAAAGCGGTGATAAAAGCTGATGGTAGCGATCAGCAACGCGGCGACGCTGCTCGTTCCAAGTGTCTAGATAGCGAAGCTTGATTTGCAGAATAGCCGCTTGAATCGCATCGAGTCGGCTGTTGACGCCATGTTCTTCGTGATAGTAGCCACTGCGCCGCCCGTGGTCGCGTAGCATTTTGACCGTAGCGGCAAGTTCAGGATCGTTCGTGATGATCGCGCCGCCGTCACCACATGCGCCGAGATTTTTGGTTGGATAAAAGCTAAAACAGCCAACATGTCCGATGCTGCCCACCTTTTGACCTGCCCATTCAGCTCCCGTAGCTTGAGCGCAGTCTTCGATCACGGCTAAATTGTGAGCGGTCGCGATCGCCATCAACCGCGTCATATCGACGGGTTGCCCGAACAGATGGATGGGAACGATCGCTTTCGTTTGGGGGGTAATGGCAGCTTCAACTTGATCTAAATTGAAGTTAAACGTGCGCGGATCGATGTCAACAAACACAGGCGTTGCCCCGACCGCGCTAATCGTTTCTGCGGTGGCAATGAAGGTAAAGGGCGAGGTGATGACGTGATCTCCTGCCCCGATCTTGAGCGATCGCAAGGCAAGGTAGAGAGCGTCTGTTCCCGAATTGCAGGTTACGCATTCGGAGGCTCCAATGTAGGTGGCAAACTGGTTTTCAAAATTTTCAATCGTTGCGCCGCCGATATAACGACCGGAGGCAAGCACCTCTAAAACGGCTTGATTGATATCGGAACCAATGAGCTTGAACTGTTCTGAAAGGTCAAAAGGGGGAATGGTAGTCACTCAGTTTCACCACGTACCTTGAAGGGGATCTAATAAAGCTTTAGACCGTGAAGTGACTACATTGTTTCAATAAACTTACAATCTGGCAAGATGAGGGACGGAGTAGTAGAGAAGGGACAGAGTATTGAACGCTGAAGCCGTAGATTCGTTCGGTCAGATTTTTTGGGCGTTGGGATTAGTCGTTGCTGCGATCGCTCTCTCTCTCTGGCAGCGCCTCGGACTCGAAGGCAATCTTCTCATCGCGACCGGACGAGCGATTCTTCAACTCGTCGTCGTGGGCTACGTCCTCACGGTTGTATTCGCTCCGCCGCAGAGTCCATTCTTAATTCTGTTTGTCGCCATCATTCTGCTGCTGGTCGCCGCGATCGTCACTCGCAATCGCATCAGTCAAAAGCTGCCGCGCTTAATGCCTTGGGTCATTGGGTCGTTGGGCGTCAGTACAGCCCTGACGGTTGGCTATGCTCAACTGCTCATTGTGCAGGCGCAGCCCTGGTATAACCCACAGTTTCTGATTCCGTTGGTTGCGATCGTCCTCAGTAATGCGATGAATGGAGCCGCGATCGCCGGAGAGCGATTGGTCAGTACCCTCACGTCAAATCGGGCGGAAATCGAGACGCATCTGAGTTTAGGTGCAACCCCGACTCAAGCGATCGCGACCTATCGCCGAGATGCCATTCGGGCGGGAGTGCTGCCAACGCTGAACACGATGACGATTGTTGGATTAGCAACTCTTCCTAGTATTTTGAGCGGTCAGTTGCTCGGCGGCGCAAATCCGATTCAAGCGATCGCGCTGCAAATTGTGGTGTTGATCCTGCTGGCGGTTGCGTCATTGATTTGCGCGATCGCCTTGACGACGGGAATTTGTCGGCAATTTTTTAACTCAGCGTCACAACTCGTTCAGCTATGACCTGATCATGACCTGATTAGAGTGACGAACGGTGCCCATCACAAATTACGAATAATCGATTACAAACTACTGTCTTGTTGTATAAGAGAGGTACATTCCAGCATATTTTTTCCTGGCGGTGTCTTAATTCTGTCCTTGAACACTATTCTTAAACGATCGGTTCCCTCGTTTTTCAAGGGCATTGCGCTTTTTACACCAGGCGGCGATTTAGTCTATTGCATCGATCCTAGTAAGCGGGGGCGATGGCATCTCAATTTGTGTACTGCGCTGCAAGATATTTTAGAACTGCCGGAACCGCCTCATTTTCTCGTGCCGTGCTATACAGCCACCCTCGATCGCTGGTTTGACACCAAGGTGCAGCAGACGCGAATTTTTGCTGAGGCGTACCCTCCCGTTTTTCGCTATCGATCGCTGCTCAACGCCGTTTTTGAAACCGATGTCCATTGGCAGATGGCTCCATTGCCTGAAGGCTTATGCGATCCAGTAGTGATTGATCAGTATCGCCATCAGTTTCCTCAGCTTTGGGAAAATCACGATTTAGTCTTTCGTCTAGAATCGCACCCCAGTCCACCACCGACGTTTGCTCAAACGAGTCCGCCGCAAATTTCGGCCTCTCCCTATCCCCAAGGCTATGTGCTGCGACTGTTTGTGTCGGGCTACAGCGCGGCGACTCAACGCATTTTGCAGAATTTGCACGAACTGTTAGAGCAATCTCTCGAATCTCCTTATACCCTGAAGATAATTGACATTTTTAAGCATCCAGAACAAGCAGAATTAGATCAGATCACCGCAACGCCGACCTTGGTTAAGGTTTACCCGAAGCCAGTACGTCGGATTGCCGGAAATTTAGAAGATGGCGATCGCATTCTACACATGCTCGGTGCGCTAGAAGAAAGGGAATGAATCATGGTGGATGAGATTTTAGAACGGGCATTGGCTGGAGAAGATATTGCACCAGAGGATGGCGTTGCGCTGCTGCACCAAACGGATGTCAAAGCCATTGAACGGATTCGCGAGACTGCCGATCACTTGCGGCAACGACAAGCGGGCGAAACCGTGACTTATGTGATCAATCGCAATATCAATTTCACAAATATTTGTGAGCAGCACTGTAGCTTCTGTGCCTTTCGTCGAGATAGTGGTGACGAAGGAGCCTACTGGCTAAATGAAGTACAGATTTTAGAAAAAACGACGGATGCGGTTAAGCGAAACGCAACTGAAATCTGTATGCAAGGCGGATTGAATCTAGACGCAAAGCTCAAGGGTTCATCGCTGTCTTTTTATGTGCAACTGATTCAAACCATCAAGTCAGCATTTCCGCAGTTACATCTTCATGCGTTCTCTCCGCAAGAAGTCCAATTTATCGCGCGAGAAGATAACCTCTCGTTTGCCGAGGTGATTGCAGCCCTGCGAGAGGCAGGCGTTGATTCGATGCCTGGAACGGCTGCCGAAGTGCTGGATGATGGGGTGCGAAAAATTCTTTGCCCAGAAAAGTTAAACAGCACAACCTGGTTGGAGGTTGTTCAGACGGCGCATCAGCAAGGCATTCCAACCACCAGCACCATGCTATCCGGGCACATTGAAACACCAGAGCAGCAGATGCAGCATTTAGACTTACTGCGATCACTGCAACAATCTGCTAAACGGCATGGATACACCGGCATCACAGAATTCATTCTGCTGCCCTTTGTCGGACAAGACGCCCCAAAACCTCTGCGGCGGCGTGTCGGGCGCGATCAGCCTGTCCTGTCTGACTCGCTCTTACTGATGGCAGTCGCCCGAATTTTCCTTGGCAATTGGATTCCGAACCATCAGCCCAGTTGGGTAAAGCTCGGACTGCCAGGCGCGATCGAAGCGCTGCGGTGGGGTTGCAACGACATCGGCGGAACCCTGATGGAAGAACACATCACCACGATGGCAGGCGCGATCGGCGGAACCTGTATGGAAGTCGAAACCTTGCAGAGCGCAATTGCTAAAATTGGCAGACCGTTTGCGCAACGCGACACCCTTTATCGAGCGATCCCTCGGAGATTGGCAGAGCCAATCGTGCAACCCGTCCTGCTCTAGACTGTTCTATACCCAAAATTCTCGCCCCAGATCCGTTAGACTTTGCTACAGTGGCATGGCATTATCTTGCACAGTCCCCGCTCATGAACGCCAAACCTAAATCTCGCCCTCAAAAGCCTCAACTATTACTGACTGCGGGAGCCGCCGCTCTGTTGGTGGGAGGAGGCGCGATCGCGTATTTGTTACTCTCTCGCCAAGGGCAACTTAGCGTTATGCCCGTCGGTTCGGGTGTCATTCCTCAAGATGCGCTGATGGTGCTGTCGGTAACGACCGAAGAGAATCAATGGCGGCAGGTTCGAGAGTTTGGCACGCCACGTAGTCAAGCCGCCTTTGAACAGAATTTAAGCCAGTGGCGCGATCGCATTCTCACCAGTCGGGGGCTGGACTATGGGCGAGACGTGCAGCCGTGGGTGGGCAAAGAAGTAACGATGGCATTTTTGCCGCCGCAAGCTGGAATTGACAACTCTAACCCTGCTCAACCCGCCGTGAACTCGCAGCCGATGATCATGGTGCTGCCGATCGCCGATCCGATCAAGGCAAAACAGACGTTAGAACAGTCTGCGGCATCGAAAGGGAAATGGGCTGAGCGGCAGTATAAAGGCGTTCAGGTTCGCGAAAATCAAGGTGATCCAGCCCAGAGCCTTTCGGTTGCGGTGCTAGATGCTCAGGAAATCGTCTTAGCCAATAGTCCAAAAGCCATCGAACGTGCGATCGACACCTACAAAGGAGGGGCAGCCCTAACCGGAACGCCGGGGTACGGAGATGCCTTGACGCAGATTAAAGCAGAGCGACCGTTAGCTCGGTTTTATGTCAATATTCCCGCCGCCGCTAATACCTCGGCAGCAAACTCAAACCGTCCGTTACCCCCACAAAGCTTGAGCCAAGTTCAGCAAAATCAGGGATTAGCAGGAACGGCAATCTTGGCGGCAGACGGCATCCAATTTAAGAGCTTGTCTTGGTTGAAACCGGATAGCCAACGGCGGTTTGACACGAGAAATAACGCCAAGATTATGCCAAATCGATTGCCAGCCGACACGCTGATGATGGCATCTGGCGGAAACTTTAAGCAATTCTGGAAAGATTATACCCAAGGAGCGGCGGCAAACCCGATTCGATTGGTCAATCCAGAAGGACTCAAGCAAGGCATTAAAACCACTGTTGGTTTGGATCTAGACAAAGATTTCCTAAACTGGATGGACGGAGAATTTACCTTAGCGTTAGTTCCGGCTCAGCAGAGTGCGCCTGCCAGTTTACCCGCTGGATTGGTGGTTATGGTACAGACCAACGATCGCCGCGCAGCAGAAGCGACTTTTAAGCGGCTCGATGAAACAATGGCAGCAAAGTATACCTTTAAGGTCGAAGAATCTAAGGTTGCTGGGCAGCCTGTGGTCAATTGGTCGTTGCCTACTGCCAATATCAATATCACTCGGGGATGGATGGATGGCGATGTCGCGTTTCTCTCGTTGGGCGCACCTGTGGCTCAGACTTTCTTACCCAAACCCGCGAGTGCTCTGGCAGAGAACGAGATGTTCCGCAAGACTACGGCTTCGGAGATCACTCAAAACAACGGACATTTCTTCGTCAACATCGATCGCTTGCTCGAACTGAAGAATTTTCCCTTGTTGCAGTTGCCGATCACCAATCGTACGGCTCTCGAAGCGATGGATTCCATCGGCGTAACGGCGGCGATCACGAGCGATCGCACTGCCCGTTACGATGTCTTCGTCATGCTCAAGAAAAACAAGTAAAACACTCAGTGTTGCTGAATTTGAGTATGAATCGTTAAGCTTGTCTTCACTCCTAGTCCTAAGAACTCGTTAAGAGTGAAGGAAACCCGCTTCTAAATCAGGATGTGACTCAACATCTATGTGACTAACGTTTGGGTAAGTCAGGACACACAAACTCTTGCTGCACAGCGCTCAAAGTGATGGCTCGTTTTTCGTTGCTGCGAACTAGGGTCTGCTGCAATTGGAGTGTAGTGTCACTCAACTGGGAAATCGTCGCTGTAAACGCCAGTTGTCCATCTTCAACCACGCGCAAGACGCGAGGCGCATTCTTGTCAATTGTCCATGTCGAAATTCGGTAAGGTTCGACACAAGAAGTTTGCAGCAGCGTCCCGTTCGGTAGAAAGGTATAAATGCTGCCCGATGCAGGCGTTGAAGGTGCTTTCGTCACTCGCCAAACTCGACTAAACAATTGAGTCAAATCTCCGTTGGAACTTGCTTTAGAGGACGCAGCAGGAGAGGCTGGTACTGAAGAGGCTGGCTTTGAACTTCCTGCAATGGGAGATGCGGCAACTGAGGTGGAGGGTTGTGAACTTTCAGCACTTGGCGACTGAGAGCAAGCGATCAGCCCCATCAACAGGACGCTAAGAGCAGAAAATCGTAGATGACGTTTCATAGTATTTCCCGAGTTAAATATGGATAGATCGCATCAAAAATCAAATTTCAACAACCGCGATCGCCTTTACCACGCTCCGCAAGCTCACATCATCAATCATCCCATAGCACTCCAAAAATTTCTTTGAGTACGGCATAAAACCTTCCTTCTCTCGCTGAGAAGCAGCCTTAGAAACTTGAAGTAATGTTCACGGAGTTTTTCAATCCCCTCTCGTTCTCCTCTGTCAGTAGATGGAGCGCCGAACACGAAATGGTTGAATTTGTTACATGATAAAAGATGCAAGCCAACTCGACTTATGTGATCAAACGGAGCAAATGACCATCAACTATGGCTGGCGCGGCGAAATTGACACCTTTCTCTCAACCACGCCCACCAACTGGATAGAGACGCTCAGCGCAAACTATCAATTTCTCTACCAACAGCGATCGACTGCTACTCAACAGCAAGCGTGGATCGAGTGCGGGGAGATTTTGCGATCGCAACTCTCCAATCTCCTGCAAACCCGTCCTGATGCAGCAACGTGGACGATCATCTTTGAATATGAACTGCCTAGCGAAGGGGGCCGCCGTCCTGATGTTGTCATCCTTGGCGCAGGTCATATTCTTGTTTTCGAGTTCAAGCAAAAATCAACCCCATCCACAGCAGACATCGATCAAGTAGCCGCCTACGCCCGTGATTTGGCAGAGTATCACAGCGAGTCGTCTCGAAATCCGGTCACAGCAATACTAGTTCTCACTCGAACGACAAAAGAAAATCGTTTACACAACAAAGTAGAAATTATTAATCCATCCAACATAGCAACATATTTAGATTCGTTAGAAACAACACAGCCTAAAATCAGCTCGCAAGCTTGGATTAATGCGAATTATTCACCACTGCCAACGGTTGTTCAAGCGGCACAGCAAATCTTTCAAAACGAATCGCTTCCAAACATTAAAAGCGCTCAAAGTGCAGGTATTCCAGAGTTACTAGCCTATTTAAATGAATTAGCAGAAACAGCAGAGCAGAAAAAAGAGCGTCATCTTGTTTTAATTACGGGCGTCCCTGGAGCCGGAAAAACCTTAGTTGGTTTGCAGTTTGTTTACCAAAATCCTTTGCAGATCGATGGAAAGCGATCTGCTATTTTTCTCACTGGGAACGCACCCTTACTGACCGTTTTGCAGTATGCACTCAAGAGCAAAGCGTTTGTGCAAGCCGTTCGCAACTTTTATATTCAATATCAAATGCGCCGCCAAACCGCTCCAAAAGAACACATGATCGTTTTTGATGAGGCGCAACGAGCCTGGGATCGCGATCGCATGGCTGAAAAATACGGCATCGGTTTAGCGGCAGCGGGTGCAGTCATTGGCATTTGCGATCGCATTCCGGATTGGTGCGTTTTGGTCGGTTTAATTGGTGAAGGTCAGCAGATCCATGTGGGCGAAGAAGACGGCATTGAACAGTGGAATTTAGGATTTGAACCTATTGCTTCTAAGTGGCATGTTCATTGCGCCGCTGAACCCTCAAAAGTATTCAGTGCAATTCCGGCAGAACGCCTTCATACTAAAGATTTATTTAACCTTACAACCTCACTCAGAACGCATGTGGCCCAACATGTGCAGGATTGGATTGCTTACGTTCTTTCAGGTGAATTTGATCAAGCAGCAAAAGTCATTCCTTCTTTGATTGACGAAGGATTTGATACCTATCTGGCCCGCGATTTAGAATCTGCTAAATCTTATTGCCGCGATCGCTATCATGAGCAATCTGATAAACGTTATGGTTTTGTTGCCTCTTCCCGCGCTCGCAACCTTACTCAATACAACATCAAAAACGATTATATTTCGACTCAGAAGCTGAATGTTGGAGCGTGGTACATCGATTCACCAAATTCATCGCTTTCCTGTTGTGCTTTGAATGGAGTCGTCACAGAATTTAGCTGCCAAGGACTGGAGTTGGACTTTCCAATCGTCTGTTGGGGTAACGATCTGATTTGGCGCGATGGAGCATGGGCCAGTACAACTCGACAGAAAAATGTCCGCGACCCGCTACGACTTAGATTAAATAGCTATCGAGTCCTTCTGAGTCGTGGGCGCGACGGGTTCATCATCTTCGTGCCTCCAGATCCAAAAATGGATGGAACATTTGAAGCGCTACAAGCAACAGGATTGCGATTGTCTTCTACAAGCTCTGGAGAATTGCTCCAACGGAATGCCGTTTGAAAATTTGCTACTGTTTAGTCGCGATCGCACCGCGTTACCGGAGACTTCCGATAGAAATTGGGTAATTACTTTGTTCAGGGGAACATTTTGAGGGTTAATGCATTCAGCATCAATCAAAGCCTCTCCTCTGATCAGACTTATCCTTTAACTGTTAATCTCATTACATGAAGTCTCATTCCATTTCTCCTAACCATTGTTCTTCTGGTCAAATACCTATGCTGCTAAAAGGATGTTCGATGCGTCGAGTGGCGTCTTCTTTGGTGCGCTCGACCACTAGCTTTGCGATCGCAGGCTCTTTACTGGCGAGTCTTCCTCTGGTGGTACGCGCTCAAACTACGCCAGGATTCACAATTTTTAGCGGTGTCGAACCCAAGAATCAACTCAATTATCACCTTGACTTCGGTGGCAACTCAGGCAGTTGGGATCGCTACCGACTGAGAGTCAAGAAGGACAAAATGAAAGTTGCGGTCGCGCAGTTCTCGATCGACTACCCCAGCTATTACAAAGGTGTATTTGATCCCAAAGATGTCGAACTGCGAGTAAATGACAAGAAAGTTCCCATTCAGGAAGTCAAGTGGGAGAAAGAAAACTACGTGATCGAAGTGTTTCCTCAAGAACCTGTTCCAGCAGCGTCCAACGTAGAACTTATTTTCTCAAACGTCAAAAATCCAAGTAGCGGCGGCATGTTCTACTTCAACTGCAATGTGCTTTCGCCAGGCGATGCGCCCCTACTGCGAACTCTTGGAACCTGGATTATCGGCATTCAATAACTATCGGCATTCAATAACTCGGTAAAGATGATACTCTAGTAGACTGTGGCGATTTTCCGCAGTCTACTTATTTTTTGATTGATTTAAGCTGGAGCAACGGCAATGACGAAGCGTACTTTAGAAGGAACCTCTCGTAAGAGAAGAAGAGTGTCTGGATTTCGCGCCCGGATGCGAACCAAGAACGGACAGAACGTGATTAAAGCACGGCGTAATAAAGGGCGGATTCGTCTATCTGTTTCTCAGGGATAGCGAGATTGCTGCGACGTTGCGCTGATCGAGTGAACCGCTGATTGAGTAAACCACAGTGGCATTGCCAAAGCATCACCGACTAAAACACCGACGAGACTTTGATGCTGTCTATCAACGTGGGCTTCGTCGCGGCTCTACATGTTTTACATTACGAGCGCTGCGATTAGCGCTGCCAAGCTCTAAAGAATTAGCAAGCGAGCCTGCTCCTACGCGGATTGGTATCTCAATTAGCAAAAAAGTGAGTAAGCGTGCCGTTGTTCGAAACCGAATTAAACGGCAGATTCGGGCAGCACTTCGTCAGCTACTGCCTCGGCTCTCTCCAGGATGGGATATTGTGATCGGAGTGCGATTGGCTTCGCCAAGCTCTAAAGGATCGTCGAAAGCGGATTCCGAAGAAGCACCCGCGATTCAGTGTGATTATTTTCAATTTCTGCAAGAATTAGAGCAGTTGTTGACAAAAGCCGAGGTGCTATATGGCGATTAAAGAAGAGGTCTACTACGAAGGCGGGCCTCATATTGGTGACTTGATCATCAACATTCTGCTCGGATTTACGATTATTTGTATTCCGCTCACGATTGGCTCCATCGTACGGGCACTCTGGTTGCGCTATCGCATTACGGATCGCCGGATCAGCGTGACGGGGGGGTGGATGGGTCGCGATCGCTCCGATATCATTTACTCTGAAATTGCAAAGGTTGTCACGGTTCCCCGTGGCCTTGGTGCTTGGGGTGATATGGTATTGACGCTAAAAGACGGTAGCCGTTTAGAGATGCGCTCTGTTCCAAACTTCCGCCAGGTTTACGACTATATCAATCAACATTTATCCGAGCGAGCTAAAAAAGTGAGTGGTGGATTAGGGTCTCAAAAATAGAAATCTCGATCGATCAAGCGTCGATAGACGCGGTGAACGCTAAACTAGAATCTGGTCATCTCGATTCATCTCAATCGATCGAGAGGCTTAGGTTGAAACAGCAATTTTTAAGGTAGACGTAAAGCGAATGGACTTTGGTATCGGCTTTCTTTCCAACAAAATCATGCTCCCGATCCTGGATTTCTTCTACGGGATCGTACCCAGCTATGGTTTGGCAATTATTGCCCTGACTTTAGTAATTCGCTTCGCGCTCTACCCGTTGAGCGCTGGCTCAATTCGCAGTATGCGGCGGATGAAAGTGTCTCAGCCTGTGATGCAGAAGCGCATGAAGGAGCTTCAGGAGAAGTACAAGAGCGATCCAGCGAAGCAGCAAGAAGAAATTAGTGCTCTCTACAAAGAGTTTGGCAATCCTTTAGCAGGCTGTCTACCAGTCGTACTTCAGATGCCGATTCTATTTGCGCTATTTGCAACCTTGCGGGGATCACCCTTCTCAGACGTGCCTTACAACGTGAACCTGCAAATTTTGCCGAAAGAGCAGATTGAGCAAGTGACGCCTCAAGCGTTTGTGACCCCGCCTCAGAACATTTATTTGTCTGACGGTGTGCATTCTCGCATCTCGGCGATCGCGCCGAGTGGAACCAAGCTAGCCGTCGGTGAAAAGACGAAGTTTGAATTTCAAACGCCTGAAGGAAAGCCACTGAGCCAATTAACGGCAGAATACCCTGACACCAATCTGGTTCCGAAGTACAAAGTGACTGCCGGAGCAGAGCGGATTCGGATCAACGAAGACGGAACGATCGAAGCGCTGCAACCCGGAGATGTCACGCTCCAAGCGATTATTCCAGGTTTAGCGGCTGATAAAGGGTTCCTCTTTATTAACGCGCTCGGTCACGTTGGTGCGGTTGATCCGGACGGAACGCTGCACTGGGATATCATCGGCATGATTCTGTTCTTTGGAATCAGCCTTTACATCAATCAACTTCTTTCGGGACAGGGATCAACTGGTAATCCTCAGCAAGATACAGTCAACAAAATCACTCCGGTGATCTTTTCTGGCATGTTCTTCTTCTTCCCGTTGCCGGCTGGAGTATTGATGTACATGGTCATCGCGAACATTTTTCAGACCGCTCAAACCTTCATCCTCTCCCGTGAACCGCTTCCAGAGAATCTTCAGAAGATTGTTGACGAAGAAGCAAAAAATGGCGGCGGAGCAGCAGCGACAGTGACAGATGGAGCGCTACCCTTTGAACCCGGCCGTAAGAAGAAGGCATAACCTGAGATGGGCGATCAGTTACAGCAACGGGGTCAGCAGTGGCTAGAGAATTTTTTGAAGCTGGCGGGGCTATCGACAACGGTTTCAGCCGAAGTTCGAGAAAATCCATTCGGGAAAAGCTGCTGGCTGACGATTGACCATGCGACTTTACAGCCCCATCAAATTGACATTTTAGTTGGCGATCGCGGAGCAGGATTGGATGCAATTCAGTATTTGGCCAATTCTGCGCTGAACCTCGGTTTAAGCCAGGAAGAGCAAGGAGCGGTGACGATCGAGCTAAATGGCTACCGTGAACGGCGTCAGCAAGAGTTAGCAGCGATCGCTCAAACCGCGAGCGATCGCGTCCGCGAGACAGGCGAGGAATACGAGATCAAGTCCCTCTCCTCGGCCGAACGTCGCCAAATTCATTCCCTGCTACAAGATCAACCCGATCTAGAAACCTTCAGCCGCGGGCAAGAACCTCATCGGAATTTGGTTGTGCGATTTGCCCACCCCTCAGATCAAAGCTAAGATCAAACCTAGAGAGTCAGATCAAAACCAAAGAAAAAATTGGCGTTTTCGAGTTACTAAAGAGTAACTGTTTTTAATGAAAGCGATTCATATTCCTCGATTAACCCATGCCCCTGAGCGAACCGAGACCCTTGAATTTAAAGAGCCAATCAAAGGTCTAGAAACGTTAACTCCAGTTCAAGGCACCATCACTATTACTCACCAAGGCAACTATCTAGAGGTGTCAGCGCAAGCAGAAGCGATCGTAACCCTCACCTGTCATCGGTGCTTACAGCAATTCAACTATCGTCTTTCTGTTTCTCCATCAGAGATGATTTGGCTTAACGATGCCGCCGACCCAACCGAAGAACTTCCCCTCGATCACGATTTAACCCTAGACGATCTGATGGAATCGTTGCCACCAAACGGATATTTCAACCCTGAGAAGTGGCTCTATGAGCAGCTGTGTCTAGAAATTCCCCAACGTCAGTTGTGTAGCCAGTCTTGTCAAGGGATTGAAGTTGAGAATAAAAATGCTCACATCACTGACCGACGATGGGCATCGCTCAACGCCTTGAAGGGACACCTCCCCTCGTAAGGATGTGTTGCCTAGGAAGGGCGGTGTTGTACGGTATAGAGGTGAGATCCCTATTGACCTGCACCTGCTATGAGTTTCAGCGACGAGTTTAATCTGCTGCTACGAGCGCGATACCCGATTATCTACATCCCAACTCGCGAAGAGGAACGGGTGGAAGCTGCGATCGCGCTATCAGCAAAACAACAGGGCGATCGAGCGGTTTACACCTGGGATTTTGTCGATGGCTATCAGGGGAATCCTAACGATCTCGGATTTGGCAAACGCAATCCGCTTCAAGCCCTGGAATTCGTCGAAAAGCTCCCTGCTAGTGCCGCCGCAATTTTTGTGCTGCGAGACTTTCATCGCTTCTTAGAAGATATCTCCATCTCGCGCAAATTGCGTAATCTTCTTCGGTTGCTGAAATCTCAACCGAAGAACTTGGTGTTGCTCTCCTCACAAGTTGCCATTCCAGAAGATTTGAGCGAAGTTCTAACGGTACTAGAGTTTCCCTTACCCAACGCCGCTGAGATTACAACCGAGATTGAGCGCCTTTTGAGCGCCACCGGACAGCGCGTAGAAGGCAAGGTATTAGATGAATTAGTGCGATCGTGCCAAGGGCTATCAATTGAGCGAATTCGACGGGTTTTGGCGCGGGCATTAGCTCTGCATGGTGAACTGCGACCCGAAGATGTCGATCTGATTTTAGAAGAAAAGCGCCAAACCATCAGGCAGACTCAGATTCTAGATTTCTATCCGGCTACGGAAAATATTTCAGATATCGGCGGATTGGATAACCTCAAAGACTGGCTGATCCGACGCGGCGGCTCTTTCTCAGAACGGGCGCGGCAATACGGATTGCCCTTTCCTAGAGGGCTACTGCTAGTTGGCATTCAGGGCACTGGAAAATCACTTACGGCGAAAGCGATCGCGCACCACTGGCATCTGCCGCTCCTGCGACTAGATGTGGGTCGCCTCTTTGGGGGCTTGGTCGGCGAGTCAGAGTCTCGAACTCGTCAAATGATTCAACTCTCGGAAGCCCTTGCGCCTTGCATTCTATGGATTGATGAAATTGATAAAGCCTTTTCAGGGGTCGATGGTCGCGGTGATGCGGGCACAACAAGCCGTGTTTTCGGAACCTTTATTACCTGGATGGCAGAGAAAAAATCTCCTGTTTTTGTCGTCGCTACTGCCAATAATATTCAATCGCTTCCAGCGGAGATGTTGCGAAAAGGTCGATTTGACGAAATTTTCTTTGTCGGTTTGCCCAGCCAAGAAGAACGACGCGCCATTTTTGAGGTGCATTTATCGAGACTACGATCGCACAATCTGGGTCAGTACGACCTCGATCGCCTCGCTTATGAAACGCCTGATTTTTCTGGAGCCGAAATTGAGCAAACGCTGATTGAAGCGATGCATCTAGGCTTTAGTCAAAACCGCGATTTTACTACCGACGATATCCTACAAGCGGCGAGTCAAACCGTCCCCCTTGCCCGCACTGCCAAAGAGCAAATCGAATTTCTCCAGGACTGGGCCTCGGCTGGAAAAGCAAGACTCGCCTCAAAACACAGCAGTTTGAGCGATCGAATTCAGCGCCAATTGCAGCAACCAGAAGGATGAGTGGTAGAATTTGGCTTGCTTCACTCATTGCATCAGGTGACTCATGAGTTGGTCTGGCTTTTCTAAAGTGCTCCTTGGGCTGCTAGTCGCGATTGGTCTCATCGCTGGAGGCGGTTTTATCGCCGCTCGTATTGTGATTGCAAAATACAATGCTGCGCCTGCAAAACCGATTTACCCCAACGACGCGCCAGCAGCGAAGTCATCAAATGCCACAACTACAGCCGCTAAAGCCAATAAGACGGCTGAATCGTCTTCAACCGAACCATCTGCTAAACCGTTACCGCCGGGTGCAACGGAAGCGCGAGTCACCCAACCAATTGGTCTCATTTTGAGAGACGGTCCTAATGGGAGTCAGATTGGTGGCATTGAGTATAACAACCGGGTAATTGTTCTAGAAACTAGCCCAGATGGTGGTTGGCAAAAGGTAAGACTTCCAGTGAGCGAAAAAGAAGGTTGGGTTAAAGCTGGAAACATTGAGTAGAGCGGGAAATTCTTGATGTGAATTTCTGATTAGTACAAATATCCAAAATTCTGTCGAAAGACATAGCGATTTCGTCCTGAAACTGCTAGGCGCTAGCGTTGAACTTAGATAATATTTCTTTAAGAAAAGTAAAAGCTTCTCTTCCTAACCTAGTCGAAGCTTATAAAACCATGAGCAAATTAAATCGACGGCAGTTTTCTAAACCCGCTTATCTAAACCTTTTGAGCTTACTCATCAGTTCCCTTATTTTAGGGGTTGCTCAATCGGCAATGGCACAGTTTGAAGGCGATCGTATCCCTGACAACCGTGATCAATTTGCCCCAATCTACACCTCTGATGGTGTCCTTCAGGAGGGCGATCATGGAGCCGCCGTAACTAGCCTTCAACAACAATTGGCAGCGCTGGGCTATTACAGAGGCTCCATTGATGGGGTATTCGGGCAAGATACGACCGAGGCTGTCCTGAGGTTTCAACGCGATCGCAATTTGGTCGCTGATGGAATTGCCGGGACTCAAGTCTATCAAGCCTTGGGAAGTAGCCCCTCACCTGGATATCAACCCTCCGGTCGGCAGCTTGGTGTTGGCGATAGCGGTGCTGATGTGGAAGAATTACAGCGTCGCTTAGCCAACCTAGGCTACTTCAATACTTCCGTGACAGGCTATTACGGTTCTGTCACTCAAGACGCAGTCACTCGATTTCAGCAAGATAGACAGTTTGCCGTAACTGGAAGTGCTAATGCTCAAACCCTGAGTGCCTTGGGAATCTCATCCGCTGTGGGTGGAGATACTAGTGAGCGCTATGTAGTCATCGTGCCGAAGAACGACAACACGACCCTTGCCAGGGTACGTCAGATTTCGCCATCTGCCTTCCTGTCAACCTCGCGCCTAGGAGAGTATGTTCAGGCGGGTACATTCCCTACCCAGGAAGCGGCAGATAGACAAACAAGACTGCTGCGATCGCAGGGATTAGATGCGCGAGTTACGTATCCGTGACTTATACCAGCAGCGATCGCTGGCAGGTCGGGCAGACCGCATGGATCGATAGCTGACAATCTAGCAGGTGATAACCTTCTTTCTGAGCAGCTTTCGTGCCAATTTTTAGAATTGGATCACTCTTGAACTCAATCGTTTTACTGCACCGCACGCAAATCAGATGATGATGGTGATGCGGGTGAGGCTGATTGATTTCGTAGTGCTTATGACCTTCTGCTAGTTCCAGTTCCCGCAGAATGCCCATGCGCGACATGAGCTTCAGAGTGCGGTAAATTGTCGATAGACTAATACCTTCTCCTTGTTCTTCCAGTAAAGCGTAGAGATCTTCAGCACTCAAGTGCCGTCCTTCTGGCAAATTTTGAAACACAGTGAGAATTACTTCGCGCTGTGGAGTCAAGCGCCAACCTTTCTCATTCAGTTCAGCCTTGAGTGAGGCTGAAGTATAAACAGGAGCGTTTAACATTCTCAACAAAGCCTCCTTTCTTGAGAATATAGCATAACTAAAAATAAGGCGACTTGCAAGAAGTACGCCTTATTGACAGTAATATTCAGTTGAGGAAGGCAGCTGACTGGATTCTAGAACCGCAAGCCTTTAACTTAACGATTCTAGGTAGTCTCGCACACGATTGCGTCGTTTAGGCTGACGAAGTTTTTGCAACGCTTTCGCTTCAATTTGCCGGACTCGTTCTCTAGAGAGGTCGAGCGCTCGACCGATTTCTGCCAAGGAATAGGGCTGTCCGTCGCTGCCTAAGCCAAACCGCATTTGAATCACATCTCGTTCGCGATCGGTGAGGTCTGCCATAAGTTGCAGCAAATCCCGCCGCAGGGACTCGCGCATCAACGTTTCCTCTGGCGTAATTTCTTCCGTTTCGAGCAGATCGCCTAACTCTGTATCTTTCTCCTTGCCCACTTTGGTTTCTAGAGAAACCGATCGCGGCACTCGCAGCAAAACTTCCCGAACTTGAGGAGCCGTCATCTCTAGTTCTACGGCGATATCTTCGATTGTTGCAGTGCGACCTTTTTCTTGAGAGATTTTGCGTTGAGCTTTTTTAATTTTGTTTAATTTTTCGGTGATGTGAACCGGGAGGCGAATCGTGCGGCTCTGAGTGGCGATCGCACGGGTAATACCCTGCCGAATCCACCAATAGGCATAAGTGCTAAAGCGATATCCTTTGGTTGGATCAAATTTTTCAACAGCACGCTCTAGCCCTAATGTGCCTTCTTGAATCAGATCTAAAAGTTCTAAACCACGATTTTGATATTTCTTAGCAACGGACACGACTAGGCGCAGGTTTGCCTTAATCATGTGTTCTTTAGCATTGATTCCTGAATTTTGAATCTGATCTAATTCTTCAGTGCTGAGATTGACTAACTTTGCCCACGCCTGTTTGCCTTGAGCCAAAATCGGCTTCAGGTCAGAGACTTCAACGCCTGCTTCAGTGGCCCACCGCTCTAGAGACGGTCGATGTCCCAGAATGGAGGCTAGGCGATCGCGGGCATCAATCAAGTGTACATAGCGCTGGACGGGTGTGTTTCCGGTTTCTCCCGCTTCGTTGCGTTGCTCTAAAAGCCGCATGTGGCGCTGCACTTTTTGGGCTTCCGAGACTTCTTCATCTCGACCCAACAACTGGACGCGACCAATTTCTTGTAAATACAGCCGAACTAAATCAGTTGTCCGACGCCCTAAGTTTTGCGTGCCTTGCGGGACATAGCCCAAGTCAAGATCCACCAGATCTTCGGGCGAGGGTTCGAGATCGTCGCGATCATTAAACCGTGCCACGAAGGGAGATGGCTGCTCCACAGCTGAGGAGTCGTAGTCTGCATCAGCGTAGAAAGAGGTTGCTGGCATCATGTTTCGTTTCGGTTGCTCTGGGTACGAATAAGAAGCGGTTGGTTGTGTAGCTAGTGTTCCCCGCCTTTTAGGACTTGAGAACACAGACATAGGTTCCAGAAGTGGAGATTGACCAACCTAAGCGTTGCTCGAGCGATGAGATCGAAATCTCTTTAGAGACTACACGTCGTTATGCATCCATTCCGAAAAAGGACAGAAATGCTTTGATTTAGTGGATATCAATTCGTGCTTAGTATTAAAGACGACTGAATTACTGAAAAGTAATTTAGAGCGAGCAGTAATCTAACCTACACTAGCTGCACGTTGTTCTCAGGACAAAGGTTTCGAGCTTCGGTCATCTTCATCAAAGCTTCTAAGATTTAGCAAAACTAGTTATGTAGTAATGAAGTTATCGCAGAAGTGGAAAAAGTATGCTGGGATTTTGAGCAATAAAATGAAGAGTGATCAAGAGCATACAATCTGGTGATCGTAATCACTAATCACTCAGCGTTGTTTTTAATTTTGAACTCAATCATTCCTTGCCAGGAAATGGTTTAGCGTTTTCGTTGATCATTTTGCTTACGGGAGCAATAAATTTGCTGTTGCTGAAATTGATAAAGGAGCGTTTTTCAATGACCAAGAGGCATACACAGAAGATTACGATTTGCTTGACCACAGTGATCATTCAGACATGCTCACCGTCGCTCTGCAAAAAGCCCCTTCGCGAGCGATGACGAAGATCAAATTTCAACTTGCACCCAAACCTACCCAAGCCGAAAAAGCAGTACAAGGCAAAGCTAGAAAGGTTTTGACGACTATCTAAAGCTCATAACTGCTGGATTATAGACTTCCTTAAATGGCAGCCTGAACAAGTATCCCAGATCAGGCTGGTCAGAATCTCATCTGAACTCTAATTGATTTCCCAGCAACTCCATTACTCTAATTCTTTTTTGCTGTAACTTTCTCCCCTAGTTCTCCCCGATCATCCTCTACATTGCTAAACAAGTCAGGGAAACGCACGACTCAAGAGGCGACTTCCCTGAGAGGACAGCCTCACATAACAGTAAATTAACGATTTCAACAAAGGAGAATGCACTCATGCTTCAGAACATCAAAGACCTCCTGCAAAATGCTCAACTGCAACAGCAGCTCCAAGCCGCAGCAAACCAGGCCGAAGCAATCAAACTGTTGATCCTCGCGGGTGCAGAAAAGGGCTACAACTTTACGGTTGAAGGTGTATCTCAAGTGCTAGCAGAATTGATGGTCGTTGAATCTGGCGAATTGAGCGAGCAAGAATTGCTCAGCGTTAGCGGCGGCATGATGGCAGATAGCGCACCGAAGCTTTGCCACACTGAAGGTTGTGGTGGTACTCACTGCCCCTAAAGATAAAGCATTTCTTTCTCGTTCAGCTTAGTCTCAGTTAATGAGATTGTCACTCCAAACCCGCTTCTAGCAGGCAATTGGCCGAGATCTCCCTGTTTAGGCAGTTTTGGTAGGTGGCATCAAGACTCAACGCTGCAAGAGTTGCTTCATCACCCATCCCCCCACTCCCCTGGGTCAACGGAAATGGGGCAGGGCTGATTTATTGCAAAAAGGAAAAGAGGCGACAAATATCGTGAGCAACTGCCCGGATGCCTTGAGTAATTGAGGCAAAGCCCTGCAATCGCAAAAGATTGAGCGCTATCGTGCGGAGA
>JAHHHO010000030.1 GCA_019359315.1 Myxacorys californica WJT36-NPBG1 | reverse complement strand
GCAAAACCTTGTGCTACTCGAAATCGGTTGAGATGCTCAGGCACTCAATTCGATTACTCTTGCACTACCTCAAATTTCGAGATGTGCCGATTCCATGCTAATTCATCTTCTCATTCAGCAACGCCCTTTATTCAATACTATTGATTTGATTTTAAAGTTTTAAACGTTGGTTGAAATGTAACCGTTCACTACTCACACCCGTCGTTAGAATTCGCTCAAAGACACGTTTACGCTCCCTGCCGTTTGCGATGCTCCTCATAAATTTCGGGCAAGCGATCGGCATCCTCCGCCGAGTAGCGTTTCGTGTTTGGGTTGAGATGAATCTTCTCGATAATGGCATGAACTGCTTCACCATCGTTCCGATTCTCTAGCAAATAGGCTTTCAGCTCAGGGATACTCATTACGCTAAAGTTAGGCTTCATTGTCAAACTCCCACTCTCCATCAGTATTAATTACAATTGCCATTTCTTCCCCTGCCAAAATAAAAATTTCTCCGTTCCGCTCATCGAGTCTAACAATCCAAATCGGGAGAAACATTGCAGTAAGACGCTGGCAGAGAATAAAGCACTTCGCTTCTTGCTTGGCGGTTGGGTACATGTGTCGTTACATTCTAACGAGGAAATTATACGCGTAGGAAATATCATGTCACAATTTTATGAACTGTAATGAATCTTTAAGCAGTACTTTCATAAAGCAGTACTATAGAGGGTGCAAATTTTTCGCCTCTTGACTATGCCAAGCGCTTCTGTGATCGGTTTGGGAAAATCTGGAAATGCAGCCGCTCGATTGCTGAACCGAGAAGGATGGCGTGTCACGATTAGCGATCGCGGGACATCTCCTGCTTTGCATCAGCAACAACAAGAGCTTCTCTCTGAAGGAATCGCGGTTCAGCTTGGTGATTCCTTTAGTCCAGAATCTACTCAGCCAGACTTGGTTGTGGTCAGTCCGGGTGTGCCGTGGGATGTACCGAGTTTATTGTCAGCGCGGGCATTAGGAATTGACACCATCGGGGAGATGGAACTAGCGTGGCGCTATCTTCGAGACTGCCCCTGGATCGCCATTACAGGCACAAATGGTAAAACAACGACAACCGCGCTAACGGCTGCAATTTTTGAGACGGCGGGATGTCGTGCGCCTGCCTTTGGCAATATTGGCTACGCCGCGTGCGAAGTGGCGCTATTAAAAGAAAAACCAGACTATGCGATCGCAGAACTCAGCAGCTACCAAATTGAATCTTCGCCTGCGATCGCGCCGCAAATCGGCATCTGGACAACCTTTACACCCGATCATCTGGCTCGCCATAAAACCCTTGAAAATTACTTCAACATCAAAGCTCACTTACTGGGGCAATCTGAAACTCAGATCTTTAATGGCGACGATCCCTACCTCAGAAATATTGGGCTTCAGGGAGCGTATCCGGTTCGAGCAGATGCTTGCTGGACGAGCGTAATCGGTAAGTCTAAATTGGTTGGCAACCCGGAACTGGGGGCATACCTTGAAGACGGCTGGGTGATCGTCCGAGGGGAACGCATCGTTCGGGCAGATGCGTTGCGAATGCCGGGAGCGCACAATGTGCAGAATCTGCTGATGGCCGTAGCAGCAGCGCATTTATCGGGAGTGGAAAAGAGCGCGATCGCACAAGCTGTGGCAGAGTTTCCCGGTGTGGCGCATCGATTGGAGCATATTTGCACCTGGAACGGGATCGACTTTATTAATGACAGTAAAGCCACGAACTACGATGCTGCCGAAGTCGGCTTATCTGCTGTCAAGAGTCCAGCAATTTTGATCGCGGGTGGTGAGCCGAAGGTCGGAGATGATCAGGCGTGGCTAGGTGTCATCCAGCAGAAAGCGGCTGCCGTGCTGCTAATTGGTGAAGCGGCTTCTGCGTTTGCCAAGCGGTTAGACGAAATTGGATATTCTAATTACGAAATTGTGGAAACCATGGAGCGGGCAGTGGCGCGATCGCGAGACGTGGCCAAACAGTACTCTGCTCAGGTCGTCTTGCTTTCGCCTGCGTGTGCCAGCTTTGACCAATATCCAAACTTTGAGCAACGCGGCGATCACTTCCGGCAGTTATGTTTAAAGGCTCTCTCATAGGGAGAGATGAACGAGATTTACAGGATACACTGACTCTATAAAGAAGTTTTAATATGTCTGAAGGTTTTAATATGTCTGAAGTATGTCTGAAGTGATTGAGATACTAGTTGAATTAACTTGTTTTCGACTGCCTGAAGCTGTTCAAGAGCGCCTTCAGTTTTTGCTGGATCGTCAGGATTCGGAGAGGATCTAGCTCCACAAGAACGTCAAGAAGCAGAAGGATTGGTCGAGTTAGCAGAGTTTTTGTCCTTACTTCATCTCCGATCGCAGTCTGCTACAAAACAGTAGTAGATGTCTCTACGATTCCAGCTTTCTTGCGCCGAGTAGTAATTGAAAGAGCAAGCGATCGCTGCGAGTATTGCGGCTTGTCCTAAGCTGGGCAAGAAGCAACATTTCACATCGATCACGTTATTCCTATTACAGCCATTCAATTTGCAAGGCTTACTTACAAGCTTTCTAAATAGCTCAACAAATCTGCCATTTCTTTCTGACTCGGCTGAAACTTAGGCATTGGGGGCGTTTCACCGCTAATGACCTGATCGATCAATCGCGCACGCGATTTCCGGGTAGAAATGCCTTTCAAACTAGGCCCCACTTTTCCGTCTGCCATGATGCCGTGACAGCCCGAACAGTTGATTTGAAAAATGGCGTGACCCTGAGTACTATCGCCTTGAAGCGCCAGCACCTCTCGAGCGTATGGATCAGGCTTCCGAATCTCATAAACCGACAGCACGCCCAGCACAATGGCAATCACGACCACTAATGCGATCGCAACCAATTTCTGGGGAGAGACGACAGGTTTGGCAAATTGCTCGTTCAAAGGGTCTTACTTCAGTCCAGCTTGTAAAGAATGTTCACTCATTTACTAAACAGACTTTAACAAATTTTGGCAACACTTGACCTTGAGGATGAATGAATCTCTCGCGAAACCTAAATCTCATTGCCCAATTCGTGGCACTGATTGACCTCCAGACCAAGTAGGATAGACAATAAGAGCAAATCGCAATGTTTCAGAACTTTAAAGAACTGAGGAGATTCAGTCATGATTGAGCCAATTTTGCTGGGCATCGTATTAGGGCTTATTCCAGTGACGCTGGCGGGCTTATTTGTTGCAGCTTACACTCAATATCGCCGGGATAATAAGTTAAACCTATAAGCTTAAACCCATAGCCTAAACCTGTAGGTGATGCTGTTACCGAAACCGCTCTGAGACTATCGGAGCGGTTTTTTGCTGAAAATAATTCTTGGAATGGTTATGAACCCGTCATACGAATGACAAGCTTCGACCTTAAGCTATGGTGAACCAGCACTAGAGCAGCATTCTGTAAGCGTGCTGAAATTGCTGTGCGTCACCTTCCCAACTTCTATTATGGTTAGATCTCTCCTTTCACAAGCTTGGTCCGTTCTGTTAGACAACGCTCGGTGGATGAGTTGGAATCTCTTCTTGGCATTTATCCCCTTGGTGCTGAGCGTTCTTTTATTTCGACAAACTCAACTCCCTGCTTCTACATTAACGCTGCCACCCGTTGGGCTGCGATCGCGCCATCGATCGTTCTGGTGGTGGATAGGAGTGGTTGTCTTCATTGCCTTTCTGCCAAATGCCCCTTACATTTTGACGGATATTATTCACTTTATTAATCATGTCCAGTCCGCCAATTCGGCCTGGTTTGTCACACTCGTGCTGATTCCGCTGTATGTCCTGTTTATTGGGGCGGGATTTGAGGCTTATGTTCTGTCTTTGATTAATTTGGGATATTACTTAAATCGGCGGGGCCTGACTCAGTGGATTTTGCTGGCTGAAATGATGCTTCATGGACTGAGCGCGATCGGGATCTATTTGGGACGATTTTTACGATTTAACAGTTGGGATTTGGTCACGCGCCTTGATGAAGTCGCGATGACAGTACTCGATGATTTGTTAGGAAAGCGCCCACTGTTGGCCATGATGCTGACCTTTCTGATAGTGGCTGGATTGTACGCTCTGATCAAACCTGTTCATTTGGCATTGTTTACCTACTGGAAATCGCGGCAGTCTCGCTCTCAGTTTGCGATCGATTAACTTCTGCAAATTTGATCTGGATTCTCATGAACGGCGGTTGTAGCTATTTTTAGTAATCAACCCGCCGTTTTCTGTTAGATGATGAATGCCATTTGTTCTGCCATTTCCAAAGTTGTCTTAAGTGTTGGTCTCATTAGTGTTGCTGTTTTGCCGGCTCATGCTCTTGGAATGGTTAAAACTGCACAACAAGGCAATGTCCGGGCTGAGCTTTCTTACCAAAAACCAGAGAAAGATGCTTATAAGTACAGCAATGTCCGATTGAAGATCACGCGAGCCGGACAAGCTGTTTTTAATCAGTCACCCAAGGTCAACGAGTACGATCGTCCAATCATTGATCTTGCAGATGGTTCGTCAAAAAGCTCTGTGAAGTCCGGCTTCGTGGTTCAAGATTTGGATGGGGACAAAGAGCCTGAAGTGATTGCAGATTTCTTTACAGGCGGGGCGCACTGCTGCACGTATTCTCTGATCTACCGCTACGATGCGGCCAAAAAGACCTACGTTGCTATGCAGCATGATTGGGCTGATATAGGCTATGGATTGCAAGACGTAGATAAGAATGGAACGATTGAGTTTATGAGCGCTGATCCTTCCTTTGCCTATGCTTTTGCAAGCTTTGCTGGATCAGGCTTTCCAATTCAAATTTGGCGTTACGATCGCGGCAAGATGATTGATGAAACACGCCGCTATCCAAAAGCTATTTATGCAGATGCTTATCGCTACTGGCAGTCCTACACCAATGCTGGAGAAGAAGACGGTGAAGTGAAAGGAGTGTTAGCAGCGTATATGGCTGACAAATACTTATTAAATCAGCAGGAAGATGGCTGGAAGCGATTGCGCAGTGCTTATAAAGGGAGCGATCGCGAACAATTTTTCACTGAGCTAAAAGCCTTTCTAACCAAAGGAGGGTATGTCAGATAATCAATTATTCGCTGAAAAATACGGTTCTTATAAGCTTTTAGTGAGGTTAGATACCATTGCAGATTCATCTGCAAATTCATCTGCAAATTCATTGAATGTAGCTTTCGCATCTTAGGTTGCCAAAAAACTGGGGCTACCAAACAATCTGGATCACCAAAGGCTGACCAGAGCCTACTTATCGGGGTACTCGAATCAATGTCGTCGATAAAAAGGATTAACTCAATAGTTATGAATCAAGCTTTAAAGCCGTTTACTTTAATCATTACGACTGGCTTAATCGTAGTTCTAGCGGGATGCGGTTCTAGTCGTACAACCCCATCTGCTTCGGTCCAACCGTCTGCAACTCCTAGCCCAAGTGCTCCAGAACAGAACAGCGTCTCAACTACTTCGGTTCAGCCGTCTGCGACTCTTAGCCCAAGTTCTCTAAAACAGAACAGTGTCTCAGCCGCTAAAACAATTTCAGCAGAAGGAATTGGCTCTGCCCGTTTGGGAATGACGTTAGGAGAGTTGAAGCAAAAACTAGGGGCAAGTTCTACCTTCAAAGTAGAGTCACCTTTTATGGTCGATTTTGACGCGATCGCAGTGAGTCAATCAGGAGAAGTACAATATCGCATCCTTTACCCTGCTGGCATAAAGCTGGAGGATTCAGATGTGATTACAGCGCTCGTGACCGATAATTCTAGTTACCGGACAGCCCAAGGGGTAGGAGCGGGAACATCAATCCAGCAAGCCGAAGCCATTTATGGAGATGCAACCTTGTCTTACAACACCTCAAATGAGTCTAGAGAATACGTCAACTTTACGGCTCAACCCGCTCCAAACATTTCTTTTCGGACTGCTGCTAAAGGAGGATTTTCAGGCATTTATCCTTCTCCAGCGGGCGAAAACAACACAACAAAGCAGTTTCAGGACAATGCATCAGTTGGTTCAGTAGAGGTGACATGCTCCCCTCAAAGCTGCTCTAAGCCATAGTTTTGCTCTAGGGGCAGAAATAATCCATTAACATAATGAATTGGCGTTGCTGAATTCGGACGTGAATTTCTACAGTCGCCTTCAGCCCTCCCTCCTCTTTCAGTTTTCGTTTCGCGCTGCCTAGCTCTCCAGTTTTTTACAGAAATTGGAGAGCTAGTTTTTTGAATACGGATTGGTTTAGCTCAACTTGGTTTGTCCAACTCTAAACTTGATTTTGAGAACTGCATTATTGATTAACAGAACAGAAAATCTAGTTTTGAGAATTGATAGATAAGTTTCGTTTAAGCAAAATCTAATTCGCTATAAACGTTTATTGATTATGAGTTCTAGTTTATTGATTGCGAGTTCTGGTTTATTGATTTCCTTCAAGGTGAATTAGATTCGCTGAAAAACGCAGACCAATTTGAGAGAGTTTACTCATACGATCGCGTCTCCAAGCAAAATAAGGCTTTATCTCATAAAGATTACGGCGACTGCTCATCAGATAGCCTGACCCCATTGAGCAGTTTACGACTGGGGTAGAACAGTCAAAACGCTGCGTTCTAACGAAATGCTTGCTCTGCATCTTCTGCGGCAGAGGGCTTGAATAAGGGCGAATTGAGGGATTTGTATCCAGATTCAGCAACGCTAAGAATTGCGAGCGTTTTTTAGCAATAACCGTTGCTCAGCCCGAGCAATCGCGCTATAGGTCGCCTCAACCGAATCAAGATTAGTGGTAATCGACGGGATGCCCCATTCAACCAGTTGATCAATAAAGTCAGTGTGGGTCGGAATGCGACCACAAATTGAACAGGGAATCTTGAGCGCACGAGCCGATTGAATCAGTTGAGCGATCGCATTCATAACGGCTGGATGCGTTTCATCAAACCTTGTCGCCAAAACTCCCTGATCGCGATCAACGCCTAATATCAATTGAGTTAAATCGCTAGTGCCAATACAAATTCCTTGCACTCCAGCTTTCACAAGCTCTGGCAGCAGAAATATCACTGACGGAACTTCTGCCATAATCCACAGTTGAAACTGAGCGTGCTGCATGAGACCCGCTTGCTCAACCCGCGATCGACAAAACGAAAATTCCTCAACCGTTCGCACAAACGGCAACACTAATCTCAAATTAGAGTAGCCCGTCGCGGTTCCTTCGTTGTGCTTGGCGCTCATCGCCTGCTCCAATGCCTCAAGTTCTAGATCAAACAATTCTGGATTGAGAACATAACTAAACGTACCGCGCAGCCCCAACATCGGATTAGGTTCTGAGATTGGTTCCTGTCCTCGCAGCGATTGGAACTCATGCGATCGCAGATCCAAACTTCGATAGAACACAGGGCGCGGCGAAAACGCTTGAGCGAATTTCTCAATCTGTTGAGCGAGGCGTTTAATTAATTCCGATTGGCGATTTTGTCTGATCCAATGTTGAGGATGATGTTGATCTAAAATGCTCACCATCATTAACTCAGATCTCAACAATCCAACTCCATCTACGGGAAGCTGAGCCGCCCGCTCAACTAGATCAGGCTGACTAAGCGCCACCAGAAGGCGAGTTGCAATCGGCACATTCATTGTGGGCGTGAGAGGAGATGCACTCACAGCATCACGAGGCTTCAGCTTTTCTGTTTGGGCGTCATACACCTTTCCTTCATCCCCATCGACCACGACCCAATCTCCTGTCCGAATCTGCTGAGTTGCTTGCCCCGCTCCCACAATCGCTGGAATACCTAATTCCCTGGCTACGATCGCGCCATGACTCGTCAGGCCGCCTTGCTCGGAAACGATCGCGGTAGCTTGTTGCATCAATGGCAACCAATCTGGCGAAATTTCTGATGCAACCAACACCGTTTCTGGGGGAAGGGTAAGCGGCAGATGATCGCTATTAGTAAGGACTTCAGCCCGTGCGATCGTTCGTCCCCCCGATGCACCAACACCAACGGCGATCACCGACTGAGGCAATTCTGATTTAGCATCGGTGTCCTGATCCGGCTTGCAATACTGAACCTGAGTGACATAGAGAGCGTCTTGATAGAACTGCCATTCCAGCGCGATCGCCATGCCAAACTCGGTTTGCAATTGCTGTGCCAGCCTCAGAAAGCGCTGTAAGTCTTGGGGCTGTAGAACAAGCTGCTGAGAATGATTCCAAGGGTGGCGCTCCAACGGAGAATCTGAATCGCTGATTTGATAAACAATGGTCTGATTTCCGAGAGCTTGCGATGCCACCGTCTCACGAGCCAAATTGAGGTGATAGACATCTGGCAACACTTCACCCCGCTCGATCGACATCGGTAATCCACACGTCGCTAAAATTTCCCAATCAGTTGAATTGGCTTGCAAATACCCCGATGTCTCAGCCGAGCCAATCGGCTGCACAATCACTGCAAAATGAAGATCTTGAAGAGAGAGCTTGGCGCGTTGCAAATACACCAAATTTCGCGCTCGGAAAAGCTCTGCCCAAAGTTGCTTTAAGCCTGAAACAATGCTGTCTACGGTTCGCCTACATACCTGCGGTTCAATCAAATTCGTCAAATCTAATAAGGAAGATTTGGCAGAGCCGTTTTCTCCGAAGTTGCGCTTTGCGCTAATCGGGCTTACAGCAAACGACGGACGAAGAATGACCGCTTGCGAAGCTTCAGCGCTCTTGGGCGGAATGGTAGGCAGAAGTTTAAGACAGGGTTCTAGAGCCTTGATCCAAGCTTGGGGCAGCGGAGTCGCTTGGAAGGTCTGCCGAATTTGCCGTGCGATCGCTTGTAGTTGCTCGGCGTCTTCGACATTTAACCGCAAGGAAGCCTCAGCTAAGTCAGCAAAAAAGGGGTCTTCCTGGTGAATGGACGCCAAAAACTCTCGTAACGCCTGTGCCGAAATCACAAAATTTGGCATCACAGAATAGCCTTTCCGCGCTAGTTGGCTGAGATGAAGAGCTTGCTCTCCAACCCACACGGATTGCTCTGACTTGATTTCTTCTATCCAATAAAAATTGTCCACAGACCACCCATTTCTTCTATGCGGCAAAAACTATCCACAGATTACCCACGGTCTATAGATGGCAACAGCGATCCGTTAGAGCTTGCAAACCGTTTTCCTTGAAGTTCCGCTTTGCACTAATCGCGGTTCCGTCTGATTGTAGAACACCCTTTTTCCAGAGCATAAATTCTGAACAATTTCTGCATGATCGACGAAGCGCGATCGTTGAACATCACATCCTTATCTAAGGGCATTCTGAAAAGGTGTTGCTTGTTCCCCTCAAAACCTTCTGCGCTGCGGAGTCTGCAAAGCAACTCTTCAGTAGCCGAACCTAGCTGTGCCAACCTCAATGCGTCTAGATTCCGTTTTTCGTCTCTTCCTCAAGTCAGCTTGTCCTCTCTGTCAGCGCCCCACATCCACAGAGTTTTGTCTCTATTGCCAGAGAAAACTTGATCAGCAACGGTTTGCCAACTCATCTCAATTTTGGCACGAGTCCCCTCACGTTTTTACATGGGGCAGCTACGGTGGAGCGTTAAAACGTGCGATCGCGCAATTGAAATATGAGCATCGCTCCGATTTGGCAGTTCCGTTGGGTCGGCAGGTGGCTCAAGCGTGGCTCACCTCACCCATCCGTCGAGAGATCCAGCCGATCATTGTTCCGATTCCGCTTCACCCCGAACGACAACGGCAGCGCGGCTATAATCAGGCCGAACTGTTAGCCCGCGAATTCTGTAACCTAACAGGATGCCGATTGCAAGCTCACGCCTTGCAGCGCACCCAAGCTACCGAAGCGCTGTTTAAGTTGTCTGCAACCGATCGAGAACAGACGCTCAACGGAGCCTTCGAGTTAGGCAAAGCGTTTCAGCGTCCTGCTCAAAGCACACCCATTCTGCTGTTTGATGATATTTACACCTCAGGTGCAACAGTGCGATCGGCAATGCAGACCTTCAGACGTTATGAAATTGGTGTCAGAGGTGTCATTGTGTTAGCAAAAGCAATGCCGTCAAAAATAGACAAGCATCAATGCAGACACTAAGCCGCTGTCAATGCAACAAACTAATAACAACTCAACCCGAATCCCCTTTGAAGTATTAATAATGACAAATAAGCCCTTTACTGGTTCTGTTTAAACATTTTTGCGTCGGAGCAATTCATGAACCCTTCTGAACAAGTCGTTTTGATTACAGGTGCCTCCGCTGGTATTGGAGCAGCTTTAGCAAAAGCCTTAGCCCATCGCTGGACAGGAATTCGATTAGTCCTGGCGGCTCGCAGCCAAGATAAGCTCACTCACGTTGCCGATCAGTGCAGCAAAGCAGGAGCCGAAGTCATCACTGTACCAACGGATATGGCAGACGTGGCGCAAGTTGAAGCCTTGGCGCAAACCGCGATCGCGAAGTTTGGACGCGTTGATGTATTGGTGAATAACGCGGGCTACGGGCAAATGGGGCCGATCGAATTAATTCCGGCTGCCGCCGTGCAACGACAGTTCCAGGTAAATGTGTTGGGTACGATCGCGCTGATTCAAGCCCTAACGCCCGTTATGCGGAGTCAAGGCGGGGGAAAGATTATAAATGTCAGTTCGCTCGCTGGCAGAATTGCGTTTCCCTTTGGCGGGTTATACAGTGCCTCTAAATTTGCTCTAGAAGCGCTGAGCGACTCTTTGCGCCGCGAGTTATCCCCCTTCAATATTCAAGTCAGCGTGATCGAACCAGGCCCCGTCAGTACCGAATTCTTTGACGTGATTAATCGCGAAGTTGATGACAAAATTCCCAACGGCGGGCTAAATTCCCCTTACCGCGCTGCTTTTGAGAATCTTGAGAATCTTGACAAAATCACTCGTCGTCAAGCTTGGACCTCTGAACAGGTGGCAAAGGTGATCATCGAAGCCATTCGAGTGCCCCGCCCCCGGTGTCGCTATGTGGCGGCTACTGCCGGAGATTTAACGATATTTATGATGACTAAACTGCTGCCCACTCGACTGGTCGATCTGTTCTGGCAAAAATTCTACAAAATTGATTTAGTTGCCAAAGACTGGAAGAATCAGCATAAAGCAGGTTAAGTTCAAAGTACCTAATTTAATTTAAGCACTTGGGCAACTGCCGCTTAATCACTCAATTTAATCACTCAATCAAACAGCCCACATCAAACAGCACGTGATGGACTTACTGGAATATCAAGCGAAAGAATTGTTTCGTGGAGTCGGAATTCCGGTTCCACCTTCGCAGCGCATTGATCGCCCCGCCGATCTAAAAAGTCTTGCCATTCCCTATCCGATCGCGCTGAAGTCACAAGTCTATATTGGTGGACGCGGACGGCTAGGGGGCGTTCGGTTGGTGTCGAATACGATCGATGCGATCGCGGCGGCGCATACCATTTTTAACCTGCCGATTATGGGGGAATTGCCTAAGGTGCTGTTAGCCGAAGCAAAGTTTGACAGCAAACAAGAACTGTATCTAGCGGTCATTCTCAATCGATCGATTCGTCGCCCGGTGCTGCTTGGTTCGGCTCAGGGCGGCGTGGATGTGCAAACGGCGATCGCGCAAATGCAGCAGATTGTGGTAGATCAAGAGTTTTCGCCGTTCTATGCGCGTCGTCTTGCGCTGAAAATGGGCTTAAAAGGAAACCTTTTAAACGTAGTAACAGACGTGATTGAGCGCATGTATGGTCTGTTCCTCAGCCAGGACTTAGATTTGGTAGAAATCAATCCTTTAGCAGTGAATGCTGAAGGTGACGTAATGGCGCTCGATGGTAAAGTCACGGTTAATGATGCCGCTTTGGGACGCCATGCCGCTTTAGCGGCGTTAGACACGCGATCGGCACAAGGCGCAACACCGCATAAGCCTGCTTTGGCGCGTCTGCCTGAAGTGCTATCGACGGTGGATCCTGATGGGCAAATCGGGATTCTAGCCAATGGCGCAGGCTTAACGATGGCGACGATGGATTTGCTGTGTCAGGCGGGCGGAAAACCTGTTAATTTCCTCAACATTGGTGGCGAAACTCACTCTGATGCCTTGCCTGAAACCTTGTGCCAACGTCTAGAACAAGGGTTAGAGTTGCTAACGCGCAACAAGCAAATCAAGGTGGTTTTGATTAACATCGTGAGTGGAACGTTGTCCTGCGATCGGGTGGCTGAATCAATCTCAAAATTTTTGCAGCACCCGATTTCAATTGTTAAACCCGTCGGGCAGGTGAAGGATGAGATTCGCCTCAGTCGCGTTAAGCCGCTTCCAACTCTCGTAGTCCGCCTCGTCGGATCGCACTTTCAAGATGCGAAAGCGACTTTGGCTAAAACACCAACCATCCTGGTGGAAGACTTGGACAAGGCGATCGCCCAGGCTCTAACTTTAGTTAGAAATCGAGATACTTAACCTTAAATTAACCATTTCTTAAATTACCTTAAATTATAGATAGTGCCGTAAGAATACTGAATTTAACAGCATTATTCTTGTCACCATTGTTTAATCTAGGAAATTCTCAGATTTAGCCACCTATTCAGCAGAACTATAATAAGGTATCTCGTATTCTGCTAGTAGCGCTTAAATTTCTAACATTTAACCTGAACTTAGCTTTCGTTTATCCAGTTCAAACGCTGAGAAACTCTAATACTTGATATCTGAACTACTGTTTGGTAGCGGCTTGCAGGCGCATAGTAGAACGTTTATAGTCCCTACAGAAACGAGGGTTGTAACTCTCGCTATCCTAGTCACCTCAAGCCTAGTCATCCTCAAGTTTAGATTTGTATCCCTAAACTCCTCCCTCTTTATGAATTTTACGGCAGCTAACAAAGTCATTATTCAGGGCATCATCGAACCGTTAGGTGCAAGTTATGCTCCCTTGATGCAAGCCTATGGAACCACGGTGGTCGCTGGAATTAGTCCAGGATATGGAGGGCGATCGCTGGCTGGAATTCCGGTATTTGACATGGTGGAGCAAGCTCTACCAAGCGTTGGCGCAATCGATACATCAGTGATTTTTTCGGCTCCGTACGCGGTGTTGGATGCTGCCCTCGAAGCGATCGCGGCGGGCGTGCGAAAAATTGTTCTCGTGACTCAGGGCATTCCTCCGTTGGATATGGTGCATCTGATTCGCACGGCTGAAGCGACTGAAACCCTAATTGTCGGCCCTGATAGTCCTGGCATTATTGTCCCCAATCAACTGCTGCTCGGAATCCACCCCCCCGACCTGTACCGACCTGGCTCGGTTGGCCTTATCAGCCGGAACGGCACCCTAACTTATGAGATTGCTTGGTCATTAACGCAGGCAGGGCTAGGGCAATCCATTGCGGTAAGCATTGGCGGGGATGCGATCGTGGGGTCAACCTTTCCGCAGTGGCTGCAAATCCTCGATGAAGATGACCAAACGGATGTCATTGTGCTGGTCGGGGAAATCGGCGGAGATAGTGAAGAAATTGCCGCTCATCATATTGCTGAAGCGATTGAGAAGCCTGTCGTTGCCTATGTTGCTGGACGGAGCGCCCCCCGTGATCGACGGATGGGACATGCAGGAGCCATTATTGAGTCTCAAGCCACCGATTTTGGCCCAGACGTTGGCACAGCAGAAAGCAAAATTGCTGCATTAAAGCGCGCCGGAGTGCCAGTGGCAGACCGCCCATCTGAGATTCCAGAGATTGTGAAAAGTTTGTTACAGCAACCCGTGAAGAAGGCGGTTTGAAGGGAGTTCCCGCCCCCTTAGAGGCGTCCTTGCTTAGCAGGACTGTCTCTTACAGTGCTCTGCATCTAGACCCAAATCTGAAAAGGAGAACCTAGCGAAGCAGATGATTTCTCTGCATCTCCTGAATTTTGGCGCGAGATAGACATGCTTCTAGGTAGGGGCAATCTTCGCACCGAAGGTCTTGACCTGGATGTGCGCAGCCGCAGGGTGACTTTAGTAAGCATGCCTCGGGCAATGAGGTAGACTTCTGCCTAGCGCGTTCAGTGCATAGGTAACGCAAAAATACAAAAAAGTTTGGAGATTGCATAATTGGCGCTGTTGATCAGGATATTTAAAAAATAGCGAAAGCACCCTGGCTAAGAGTGCTTCCTTTATCAAAGCAATAGAAATCGGTACAGAACTTAAGATGCGCTAGGCGTCGAGTTGACTTTGACCTCAGCAGGCTTTACAAAGCCGACATAACCAGCCGCGATCGCTGTGAGCGCATTAAACCAAACGTTGTTACCATAGATTGGCATTAGACCAAACGTTGTATTGGTTGCAGGAAGCAATCCCATCAGCGCGATCGCAACGTACATCACTGCGAATCCTTGGTTATAAACCAACGATCCACCGAAGCTAGTTGCTGCGGCAATACCAAGCAGACCAACAACGATGTGAACAGCGTTATGTAAGTAGTTGGTTGGGAAGATGCCAAATAGATGACCATAGCCATCTGAAAACGATAGTCTCGGTACAAGGACATCTGTAACAGGGGCATCACCCGGAAGTTGCATGAATGCTGGAATGAATCCTGCAATTCCTATTAATAGAAATATGATGCCGAGAGTGAAGGCAACAGCACGTTCGCTGCTCACCAATTTTTTGAATAGATCCGAAGTTTGCTCTTGCATGTTATGACCTTGCAGAATAATTAGAGTGCATTTCAAGCAGTAGATCACGAACTAATTTTTGTCCTCTTGATAAGTTTCTGAGCGAAAAATATTAGCAGATCTACTGCTCACCTTTAGTTCCTATTCAAGAAGAATTTGGGCGAAAAAAATCAGCCAAAAGACATTACTTACCTTATCGGAAATCTCGCCCTTAATAGGGGGATAAACCGTTCTCTAAATTAGTCCTTTAGACTGAAGAATTAGAGATAATAGGAATATCTGAAAGAGCAAAGCATAAGTATGAGAATTCAGTCGTCCGTACTGGTTCATTTAGGATTTGGCAAATATGTGCGTTCTGACCAAGTGACTGCCGTTGTTCCCATTGAAGAGGAGCGGGGTCCAGGCCGTCGAACATTTATTCACTTAGAAGGTCAAAGCGAACCACTGGTGGCTTCCCGCGCTGAGGATTCGATTGTGCGGGATTTAGTTCAAGAGCCGCGAGAGGTGACACAAGCTCGGCAACAGCAAGAAGTTTTGCACGATCTGCTATCTGATTTGCAAAACTTGAATGGTACGGTTCGTCGCTTTACTCGTGACGAAGGTGGATTAGATCTCGATCGATTAGAGCGTCGAATTCGAGACATTATTGAAGAATAAGTTATTCAATCGTTTAGGTTCTAGCAACACTGCTAGAACCTTTTTATTTTATTCATTCCAAAGTATTCGACCTTAAGTTGGCATGTTGGTTGTTTAAGTATGGATTTGCTAATTGTTCAGAAACCTTATCTGGTAAATTAGACGATTAAGTAATCGCTGGGTTGGTCACCTCGCTTGTTAAAGGAATGGTGCAACGTAGAAGGGCATTGGGTACGATTAAGGCGATTTACTTCCGAGACTCCGACACCCCCAATTGAACCCCACTATGGAAATTCAGATTCAGACCTTTACAGTACATAAGCGTTTTGCGCTTACGATTAGCCGAGGCACAACGGCGCAAACGACGAATGTTTGGATCAGGATTGAGCATGATGGGGTAGAAGGATGGGGAGAAGCGTCACCGTTTTCGATCGGAGAAAACCCGCAAACGACTGACGCGATCGCACGCTCTCTTCAAGCGATCGCACCCCTGCTAAAGCCGCTCAGTCCGCTCGAACGTCAGCGCATTGAGCAGCTTCTCCACCAGGCAAACGTTCCATCTGCTGCCCGCGCTGCTTTGGATATCGCTTTGTACGATTGGCTAGGTAAATATGTCGGGCTTCCCCTCTGGCAACTATGGGGACTAGATCGCGATCGCATCGTTCCCACCTCGGTGACGATTGGCATCAGCACACCTGAAGCGGCAAAACAACGAGTCTTAGATTGGCTCGGCAAAGGAACGGTAGAATCGCCGTGGCGGGACATTCAAGCATTGAAAGTCAAACTTGGCAGTCCTGAAGGAATTGCAGCCGATCAAGCGATGTTTGAAGCGGTGCAAGAGGCTGCGCCTCAGATTACTCAGATTAGCGTTGATGCAAATGGCGGATGGGATGTGGAATCGACGCTGAAGATGTCACATTGGCTGTGCGATTCCTTCGGAGTTGCACAAGGTGCTAATCGCGGCGTTACGTACATTGAGCAACCCTTAGCGAAAGGGCGAGAATCTGAGTTGCCCAAACTCTTTTACCTGTCGCCGCTGCCCATTTTTGTGGATGAGAGTTGTTTCACGAGTCGAGATATTCCCATGCTGAGCGATCGCGTCCACGGTATTAATATCAAGCTGATGAAATCGGGCGGTTTATCGGAAGCATTGCGAATGATTCATCTTGCAAAAGCACATGATCTTAAAGTAATGTTTGGTTGCTATTCCGATAGTGCATTATCAAATACAGCATTGGCACAGCTATCACCATTAGCAGATTATTTAGATTTGGATAGTCATCTGAATTTGTTGGATGACCCGTTCATCGGCGCATCATTTGAGAATGGTAGAGTTGTCCCAAATGACCAATCAGGATTAGGAATTCGGTTTAGGTAATTGTGTAACTATCTTGTATTTGATTCAACCTTCTAAATATCTCTCTTCAACTGCCCAAACGCTTCAAATACTGCCTCTGGAATCCCTCTCGGACGCATAGTTGAAGTTTCTACCCAAACCCAAACGGCTTGCGCTTTCACTACCAAATTCTCTTCGCCTTGCTTGCGAATCTCGTAGTGCCGCACGGCACGAGTTCCCTTCATCGTTTCCGCCCAGGTTTTAATCTCAAGCAGATCACCCGCAACAGCAAAACTTAAATATTCAATCTCTAATTTACGAACAACAAACGCGCCACCTAATTCACGGAAGCAATTGAGAGTTAATCCTAGATGTTCGCAATGCTCAATCGCAGCTTGTTCTAAATACTGTTGATAAATTGCATTGTTCACATGTCCTAACGTGTCCATTTCATAATGTCGAACTCGCAATTTAGTGATAAACGCATCCATTGTTAACTCAGTTCCTGAGCGAGAGGACGACGAGGCTGATATTTCTCTTTTGCTGTTGCTTTTGAAAACAATTTTCCGGCTTCTTTGATGTCTACATTTCCGCCACTAATAATCACACCAATCCTTGCATCTGGAAATGACACAATTCCTTCCAATAAAGCAGTTGCAGCTAACGCTCCGGTCGGCTCGACTACGATTTTAAGCCGTTCCCATAGAAAGAACATCGATCGCGCGATCGCGGCATCTGAAACCGTTACCATGTCATCCACATACTTTAGAATCAGCGGAAAAGTGAGTTGACCCAGCGATCTCGACCTTGCCCCATCCGCGATCGTAGTCGGATTCTCCACCGTCTGTAATGTTCCAGTGTTAAACGATCGCGTTGCATCATCGGCGCGTTTGGGTTCAACTCCGATCACTTCACAGTTGGGAGAGAGGGTTTTCGCTGCGATCGCGCTTCCCGAAATCAATCCGCCACCCCCAACACACACCAGCAACACATCCAAGTCACCAACTTCTTCGATCAGTTCTTTGGCGGCGGTTCCTTGCCCGGCAATCACAGGCGCACAATCGAACGGTGGAATCAGGGTGAGTTGACGCTCTGCTAAAATCGTTTGCGCTATGTCTTCACGTTTTTGAGTGGTGCGGTCGTAGAACACAATTGTTGCCCCGTATTCTTTTGTCGCGGTTTGCTTCACCGCTGGCGCATCACTTGGCATGACGATCGTGACCGGAGCATGCATAATCTGACCTGCTAACGCCAACGCTTGAGCATGATTGCCGGACGAATAGGCTAAAACCCCTTGCTTGCGTTGTTCCTCGGATAGCTGAGCCAGCGCATTGTAAGCCCCCCGAAACTTAAACGACCCCGACCGCTGAAAGTTCTCACACTTGAAAAAGACTTCTGCCCTAGCTCGCCGATTCACCGTGGCTGAGGTCAAAACCGGAGTGCGATGAGCGATGCCAGAGATGCGATCGCTAGCAGCAGCAATATCTGTAAACGAGATAGACATAGTGAGTAATGCAGACTGCTTATCTAGTCTAATCCTGCTTAATAACTTCCCATGGCTTGAACCACGGGAAGGCTTGATTATTAGGACTATTCATTTTTGCAAAAGGTCTAATCCATCCGCTACCAAATCCGTTGCTACCAATTACTACACCGCTCCGAGCAAACTAGCTAACAGGGCTTTCTGAGCGTGCATCCGATTTTCAGCCTGATCCCAAACTTTAGAATGAGAACCTTCCATCACCTCATTCGTAATTTCCTCGCCTCGGTGCGCGGGGAGACAGTGAAGCACGATCGCATCCTTGTCTGCGTGGCTTAGCAAGTCGTCATTGATCTGATAGGGCTGAAACACCGGAATCCGCGATTCTGCCAAGTCTTCTTGTCCCATGCTTGCCCAAACATCGGTGTAGAGAACGTGCGTCCCTGTTGTGGCTTCAATCGGATCGCTTGTGAGCAGAATGTCAGAGTTGCCGTTTGCAATTTCACGGGCTTGCTCTACGATCGCACTGTCACACTGAAACCCTTCAGGAGCCGCAATCCGAACGTTCATGCCAACCAAAGCACAGCCTAGCAAGAGCGAATGCGCCACGTTGTTTCCGTCTCCTAAATAGGTCAACGTTAATCCCGACAATCCTCCAAAGGTTTCTTGAATCGTTTGCAAGTCCGCCAGAATCTGACAAGGATGCTCCAGATCCGTTAGTGCGTTGATCACCGGAATCTGAGCATACTCGGCAAATACTTTCAAATCCTGCTGATCGAAAGTACGAATCGCGAGGACATCGAGGTAGCGATCGAGGACGCGAGCAGTATCTGCGATCGGTTCTCCGCGACTGACTTGAGTGGCATGAAGCGGCAAATCGAGAACCTGTCCGCCTAAGTGATACATGGCGGTCGAAAAGCTAACGCGGGTGCGGGTGGACGCTTTGTAGAACAGTAGCCCTAGCACTGGCACATGTCCATCGACTTCCGCTCGTGGGCGAATTTTTCCTGCCTTGAGTTGAGCGGCAAGATCGAGCAAGTCTTTCATCTCATCGGTGCTGAGATCTGCCAAGCTCAATAAATCCCGTCCTTTCAGTCCTCCCATTCCGCAGTAGCTCCCTCAGTAAATAGCTGGAACGAAAATCGCTCCTCTGCCCAAAACCTGGTGCTAGAGGAGCGCATCTTAAAACCCTACCAAATCTACCGCAGATAGCCTAGAGGAAATGTCAAGGAAGCTTGGAGTTCACTGACTGAATAGCGGATTGGATGGCAGTTGCGATCGCGCCGCTCGGCATGGCGCTAATGATTTGCGGCTCGTGCTGAGTCAAAAACTGTTTGAACGCTTGATCTTTTTCGGCTTCAGCTAAGATCAATTGCTGGATAAATTCAAGCTGAGTTCCAGAGGTGGTTGCTACCTTTTGCTCGCTCAGTTGCATAAATAAACTTTGGAGAGTTGGAATCACTTGATTAGGATCAGCACTATTTGTAACGAGGCTGCGAACTTGGTCGGCGGCTTCGTGATATTCGATCTGCCCAGAGCCAGCGAGATTTGTGATGGTGCTGCCTGTGATGAAGAAGCTGTTGCCAAATGATTGTTTAGACAATTCCTTCAATGCTTCTGCTTGATTTCCAGTGACCCCAGCAAGCTGTTTAACTAACAGCTCACTTTCTGCCAACCGATGTTTTGTTTCTTCATAGTCTCGGTAAATCGAGTTTTTAATCGTTTCCTCTACAGTTATAGAGCCATCAGAAGGGTCTTGATAGACTGAGGTCAAACGTTCTTCAATGAGCCGTTCATTGAGCAAACTACTGGTGCTCTTGATTTTTGCCACCCAAAGTTTTTCACGCTGTTCTACGCCTCTAAGCTCTAAATTTAGTTCTGGAGCATTCGTCTGCAATTTGTAGAGTGCAAGACTGAGAGCAGCAATATTAAACTCGCCTTTGAAGACTAATTCCACCTCGTCTTCAGGTTCTGCAAACAATGAAGCAAATTCTCCCGGTTCAAAGTTTCTATCAATGGGGTAACGATCGCTAGGTTGTCCATCTTGATATTTGCGAAAAATATAATCACAGCGCACATCAGTAAAGCGAGTTTTACTGCTGACACTCCAGTCTTCAATGCAAATTCCTGTTAAATCTGCTCCTGTAAAATTCGCTCTCGCAACTTGGGCACGAACGAGAATGCTGCCTCGCAGGTCTGCCCCTCGCAAATCAGCTTCAGTGAGGTTTGCATCGATTAAGAAACTGCTCATCAATAAAGGGTGTTGCTCCTCTCAAAAACTTCGTTACTGAAGCGGGCATTACCGTATCATATAGAACATTCTCATATTCAAATTCGATTGTAGAACTGTTGTCAAACGCAGCTTCAATTCCCGCGCTTTTTCCACCGATCGCTGATAGCAAAGTCTTCAAAAATGAAATGCCTAAATTGAACTCTAATTTATTGGTTCTCAAGCCGCTAATAGTTCCCGCTTCAATATTTTCAAACACTTTCGGCAACGAGGGAGCCGGATCGACGATGAGATCAGTGATGTGACCGTAAAGGGTTGTAGTCGAAGCGTTGGGCGCACGCGATAGAACAAGTAATGGGGTAATTCCTGCTTTTGGTAGCCGAATTACGTTGTATCCGAGATCGTTTAAATGATTGATTGCCTGATCTTTGCAAGGTGGCATGTTTCATCACTTCCTGATAAAAGATATGGGAAAACTCTAATTTAAATTTGATTATTCCTTCCAATATTAAAGGTTCATTAAAGATTGGGTTGTACAAAACCAGATCGTTGCTCGCAGCAGAAAAAATTATTGGAAAAGCAACATTTTTGAAGAGGTTACTAACTTTTGTATTGCGGCTGTCGAACCATCAAAAATAGAATATAAAGTTGAAAAAACGCTTATTTATAATCGAAAGCGTTCCGCAGTCATCCAAATTAAGTTAACGCTGAAAGGTAAAAAAATGAAACGCTGGATACTCACATTTCTCATTCCATTGGCAATGCTTCAGCCTTCAGTGTTAGCGCAAAATGAGGGAGACAGCAACCGTCCTGCCCAACCGCAACCCACTCTCACAGCCCCTGCGATCGCACTACCGACGTTAACGTTACTAAAGCGAACCGGGCAAATTCAGCTTCAGTTAGTGAATTGTACGTGGGACTGCGCTCTGGCTGAGCTTCTGTTTCCGCAAAGTGCCCTGACTGACCGCGCTGAACTCTATTTCGATAATTCTGCACTAACACCCGTCAACATTGTCAGTTCAGCCGTAATTGTTGAAGGCAATCTGACAAATTATCAATTGCCGAGCCAAATTCCTTGTCAGGCGTCGAATCAATCGTCTTGTGCTGCGATCGCGCTGTCAGAAAATTCTAAATCGCTGCCCGCAAACCAAATCAGCAGTCTAGTTCTGACCTTCAATCGGTCGAATATGCCTCCGGATCAGTATACGGGAGCCGTCCACCTCACATTAGCCGACCAACGAAACCGTCTCATTTTGCCAATTGATCTGAGCGTGAGGAGTGGTCCGCTCATGCCATTGCTCGTTCTACTGTTTGGCATTGTTCTCGGTCGGCTGATCAAATATATGGAAAAGCGAGGCGAACCTCAAGCCCTAGCCCTTCAGGAGGTGAATCGACTTGAAGCAGATGTCGCACTGGCGAATCCTGAGGATCAAAAAATACTGGTAGGAATGATTGCTAAAACGCGAAAATTAGTATTTCGAGAACAGCTTGACCCTGCCAAAGCCAACGCTACAGCAATCAGAAATCGCTTGGATGTTTTAATTAAACTGCGATCTATAGAAACTAGGTTAGAAGAACGAGTTGAACCTTTACCAGAAGATGTCATTGAGGATGCGATCGCGACCATTGCTCAAGCGCGATCGCGAATTGCTCAAGAAGACGATGGTAAAGCAAAGGAATTGCTCGAGCAAGTAAGTGACCTGCTAGACACGATTGGGATTCGTGGCGGCGAGGAGTCAGAGATCCGTGAAACCGTCAGAGCTGCTTCAGCCAATTTAGAGCAGAACCTCAAGAATCCGCCTATTTTGATCAAAGAGCCAAGCCGATGGGAGCGTTTCCGGCGGTTTTTAGTCACGCTTTCTGGCGTCTCAGATCAAGTTCGGGCGGAAGCTACCTATTGGGTTGTGCGTCCTGTGCTTTCACTCATTCTATTAGCAGGTTTATCGCTTGTTGGTCTCAACACACTTTATGTGCAAAACGGAGCAACGTTTGGCGCAAGACCTTTCCCCGATTATTTGGGGTTAATTCTCTGGGGCTTAAGTGCAGATGTTGCCAGTCGAAGTTTGAGTAGTTTACAAGGTCAGAAAGAATAGTTCGGTGACTCTCTACCCGCCAGTCTTCGACGTGTAGCCCTTTTGACCAAACGGACAGAGATCTAGAACGACACAGCGATCGCACGCTGGTTTTTGATAATAACAACAGCGCTGCCCATGCAGCATTAGCACTTCATGGTTGTCGTAAACCTGTTGAGCATCCCACTCTGCAGGCAATTGGGATTCGAGAATGGCATGAGACGGTCCGACGGCAACGCTGGCAGGAATGAGACCTAAACGACACGCAACGCGATGATGGTGACTATCCACAGGAAGGGCACGACGCCGTAAGCAGCTAAACGAAAGAACGGCGGCACTCGTTTTTGGTCCAACGCCGGGAAGGGCTTCTAGCCATGCTCTAGCTTCAATTTCAGTCATTTCTGCCAGAAAGTCTAGAGAAAGCGGAGCAGTAGGGTGATCACGGCTGAGAAGATCGCTAATCAATTTCAAAACCTGTTGAATTCGTGGCGCTTTTTGATCTGCCCAAGTTGCCCGTGCGATCGCGGCTTCAACGTCTTTTACAGGCGCATCTCGAACCGCTTCCCAAGTTTCAAACTGTTCTCGCAGTTGAGCAAAGGCATGGGCAGAATCGGCATTGCGAGTCCGATGAGAAAGCAGCGCAGACACTAATTCACTCAACGGATCAAGATCGTGAAAATAGGCGATTGGGCACTCATATTCTTGGCAAAGTCGATCGTGAATTTGAATCAACTTCTGCTGAAGTTCTGGTGTCACTGTGAGTGGTACCAGTTTTCTCACACCCATAGCTGTAGATCAAACGAAGCGCAAAGACCCTTTAGTTGTAGGGCTATAAACTCTATGATTCATCCCTCTTAGATTGGAGATTAGAGGGTAGAAAAGATTGGAGTGAGATTTTCCTCAACTCGTGTAGGATCTACCGAGTCCAAGATTGGCTAATCCTCGGCGGTAGGCGATCGAGGTTTGATCTGCCCCAATATGAAACTCTGCACACAGATCGAGCGGCAAATCTTCCGGATACTGCGCCTCTACCACTTCCTTGTCTTCAGCAAAGATCTGATAGTTGAATTCGTACACTGGCTCTAGCGGCATGTCTTGATCAAAGTTGCGGCAAATCGGGCAAAATACCCGTGTCTTGCGGGCAGAAACGGGAGAGGCCGCGTTGAGGATGCAAAGCCGTCCGTCGTTTGGAAAATGAACCCTGAGCCGAGCGGTAAACGGAAAAAAGACTTCAAACACACGCAGCCATTGAAAGTCAGGAGGCGCTAAATCTTGCAACCCTTTGGGAAAATTGCTGACGGTACTGAGATATTTGGCGCAAATCCCGGTTGCGGTCTGCTCCACCTCATAGCGGGGAACCAGCGGATTGTTGCGATCGCCAAACGACTCGGCATGAACCCAGGCAAAGTGAGCCACGTCCAGAAAGCCTTCCATCTGTCGCCCTGAGGCCGCATCGAGATCGACAGCACTGGGCAGAATTTGCTGATAGTGCGGGTCATTCCACTCGTGAAACTCAGGCAAGGGAGGTTCACCTCCCGCCAGAGAAGTCCAAATCAAGCCGTAGGCTTCTTTAACGGGATACGTTTTGAGACAAAGTTTTGCGGAAATGCTGGCCGCTGGATCGGCTGGAATCAGCGCACAGCGTCCGTCTGCCGTGTAGTGAAAGCCGTGATACTTACACACCAGTTGATCGTCGCTAAGGTGTCCCATACTGAGGGGAACGCCGCGATGCAGACACAGGTCATTTGCCACTGATACACCCGTCGAGGTTCTCCAAATGACCAAGCGCTGGTCGAGCAGCGTTGCTGCGATCGGCTGCTCGTTGACCTCGCGGCTAAATGCGATCGGATACCAAAACGGAGCTAGGGCATCCCAATCGGATGGGGCAAAGGTACACCCTCTGGGATAGGTCGCTTTTTGAACGGTGTTAACCATATGTTATGACGGCTGACAACAGAACACGCACGGACAGCAACATGTAGGCTATACAATATCAGGCGTGAGAGGCGCGATCGCAGTTACCTTTGCTACTGAACAGTAAAATTTAATTCCGACGAACTTCTGTAAAGCGATCAACGGTGTACCAATTCACCCGCAATATAAACGGCATGAATAGCGCGATCGTCACCTAACATCATCATGCCAAACACTTTTTCTGCCAGTTCTTCTCGCAATTCCGTCTCTGTTGAGCCTTGTGCTAATCGGGTAGATAAACCTCCCGTGCGAGTTGCCATGATCGACGTTGCTTGCAAGTCTAGAACTACAAAATCTGCCTCTTTACCTGGATCGAAGTTACCCAGTTTGTCTTCTAACGAGAGTGCTCTTGCCCCTCCGAGCGTGGCTAAGAATAATGCTTTGAAAGCGGAGAGAGATTGGGTCTGAAGCTGGGCTACTTTATAGGCTTCGTTTAGAGTGTGCAGCATTGAGAAACTAGTTCCCCCGCCAACATCGGTTCCCAGCCCCACTTTTATAGGCTGATTGAGGGACTTGGCTTTGTGCAGTTTGAACAGTCCACTGCCCAAAAATAGGTTTGAGGTTGGACAAAAGGAGAGCGCCGCTTTTGCGGCGGATAGGCGTTTGAACTCATCCTCGCTCAAGTGGATTCCGTGGGCAAACACTGATTTTTCTCCAACTAGCCCAGCGCGATCGTACACATCAAGATAGTTCTTACACTCCGGAAAAAGTTCGGCAACCCACTCTACTTCTTTAAGATTTTCGGAAAGATGTGTGTGCAGATAAACATCAGGAAATTCTTGCAGCAGTTTTCCGGCTAAACGCAGTTGTTCATGAGTGGAAGTAATGGCAAATCGGGGCGTAATTGCATACAGTAAACGACCGTTGTTATGCCATTTTTGAATCAGTTGTTTGCTCTCTTCGTAAGCAGTTTCGGGCGTGTCAGTCAGATAGTCAGGGGCATTTCGATCCATCAATACTTTTCCTGAAATCATTCGCAGGTTACGACGGCTCGCCTCCTCAAAAAAAGCATCAACCGATTGAGGATGAACGGTCGCAAACACCAAAGCAGTGGTGGTTCCATTCTTTAGCAATTCATCTAAAAATAGGGAAGCAATGGTTTGAGCATAAGCTTTATCTCGAAACTTTCGTTCTGTTGGAAAGGTATATTTATTGAGCCACTCCAGAAGCTGCTCTCCGTAAGCGGCAATCATTTCGGATTGCGGGTAGTGAATGTGAGTATCAATAAATCCCGGCATAATGATCTTGCCAGGATACGTTACGATTTCAACTTGAGAATATTTGGCTTGCAGATCAGCATACGATCCAAAGTCTGCGATCGCGCCCTTCTCCACAATCAGCAATCCGTCAGGAATATAGCGCACACTTTCTGCATCAGATACATAAAATGGGTCGTTCACAAAATCAAGAAAAGCGCCCCGAATTGCCTGAGGTGACTGACTGCTTGCTGACGGCATAAGCTTACTCAAAATCAATTACAGCTAATGCTTGTTTAGAGCGATTTTACTAGTGAAATAGAGCGATTGATCTACAGTTGTGAATCAGTTTATTCTCTCAATAGGTAGTGAAAAGAACAATCAAACCTTTATCAAGAAAATAGAATAAGGGGCTACAAGCGACCTCTAAATTTCACTAATGTAGGAATCATACTCAAATCCGGAGCGCTAACAGATGAGTTCATTCGATTCCGAGCGTCCCCCCAGCGATCCGTCTTACACTCGTTGGCAAGCCGCGATCGCTCGTTACTTCAGATTTGGCTATTACAAAACCAACTTTCGCACCGAGATTTTAGCGGGCATCACTACGTTTATGACAATGGGATACATCCTAGTCGTCAATCCGATTATTCTCTCAAATGCAATCTTTCTTCAAACATCGGGCGATTTGTTCGCTCAGCTTGCGGTTGCAACTGCGATCGCCGCCGCGATCGGTACATTTTGCATGGGCATGTTTGCCAACTACCCGTTTGGACTCGCTCCCGGCATGGGCACAAATGCCTTTTTCGCCTTCTCTGTCGTAATCGGACTCAAAATTGATTGGCGACTTGCGCTGTCCTGCGTGTTTGTTCAAGGAATTATATTCATCATTCTGACGTTCACCGATGTTCGGCGGTTGCTGATTACGGCGATTCCTGTTTCCCTCAAACACGCTACAGCCGGTGGAATTGGGTTATTCATTGCTTATATCGGCTTGTCGGGTGATGTCGCCGCAGGCGGGGCGGGACTGATTGTTGCCAATGACGCGACGAAGACAGCGTTTGGAACCTTCGCTCAGCCGAATACTCTACTGGCAGCAATAGGACTATTAATCACAGGAGCACTGGTAGTGCGACGAATCAGAGGGGCGCTGTTATTGGGAATTTTGATCACCGCGGGGCTTGCCTGGATCTTCGGAGTTGCACCCATGCCAACCGAATTGTTTGCCTTTCCAGAATTGCCAAAAGATATTGTCGGACACGCGATCGGGGGGCTATCTCGCCTGAATGGGCAGAACTTTATCGACTGGTTAGCCGTTCTGTTTGTGTTTCTGTTTGTGGACATTTTTGACACGATTGGCACCCTCACTGGCGTCGGAATGCGAGCAGGATATATCGGTGCTGATGGCGAGTTACCGAGAGCAAATAGAGCGCTGATGGCAGACGCCGTAGCAACCACCGTAGGTCCATTGGTTGGAACGTCTAGCGTAACGACATATGTTGAATCTGTAGCCGGGGTCATTGAGGGAGGCCGGACAGGATTTACAGCGATCGTCATTGCTGCGTTATTTGCGATCGCGCTATTTTTCATTCCGCTCTTCAAAGCGATTCCTGCTTTTGCGACAACTCCTACGTTGGTGATTGTGGGAGCCATGATGTTAGTGGAGGTGAGAGAAATCCACTGGGATGACATGGCAGAGACAATCTCAGCGTTTCTCACGGTTTTTATGATCCCACTCACCTACTCGATCGCAGAAGGATTAGCGATCGGCTTCATCACGTATCCAATCTTAAAAACGTTTCAAGGCAAGGCGCGGGAAGTTCCGATCGCCACTTGGATCATTGCGAGTATCTTTATTGCTCGGTTCGTTTTTATGACCTTACGATTTGGTCGCGGTTAGGGAGCCTGTAGGCAGGGCAATCTTTCAGAGCTTGGCAATGTCGATCGCATCACAAGCTATCTATCCTAAAAACCGCTTCAGTTGTTTATACACTTCATCGTCATTCCGCTTACCCACTAGGATGACTTCTACCAAGTCTTCCTCAGCATCAAAGCGATAAATAATTCGATATTCGCCACTGTCCACACGGTAGCATCCTGGATATCCGATTAACTCTTTGCTGTCTGCGGGTCGCGGATCGATATTAAGTGCTAATACTTTTTTAGCAATTTGGGCAACGATTTTCGGCTGTAATCCTTTTAGAAAATCGAGAACAGTCTCAAGACCATCTAGCTTTGCCATGCTACAAATCGCTACTTTCCAAATTCGCTAAACGTTGAAGCTCGGCTGTAAAAGTCTCCACACCTACCATCTGAGAATTTTTGAGCGCCGTTTCTGCTAGTTGACCCAATGCACGATCTTCTAAAGCCGTCAGTTTATCGAGCAACTGCTGGTAATTTTGAGCCGACATGATGACATAGCCCGGTTTAGATTCTTCCGTCAGCAGAATTGGCTCAACGGCAGCTTTCTCTAAAACTTCGTCTTGCAATTCACGAACTTCTTTCAGGGAATAGCTTTGCATGGTGGTACAAACCTGAATGTTCTTTAAGTATTGTACTTGGATGGTTTAAGCGATCGCTTAAATGAGGATTATCGTTTGAGCGACGACGAACTCAGCAATCGCGGTACTTCTCTTGAATTTCTTGACGGATATGCTGTGTTTCCACAATGATAGGAGCCTGTACTATTTCTCATGGCGTCGTTTACTACAATCATGCCTAATGAACAGATATAAAAGAGAAATTTCGACGCTATCTACTGCAATAGCATCTTTAGGCATTGGATCACTGGTATTGCTTTCTTGTATCGTTGCGTCCAATTGGTTAGCAGTTCAGCAGGATACTAAGACTACTGCTAAAGAGAAACTGAATGCATCATTAGAAACTTCAAAGGCTATTTTTGGTGGTCTAGGAACAGTTGCTACGATCACGGGTGGTGTCGTTTTATATCTGAATTTTAGGGTTGCTAGTAAGACTGTTGCGATCGCGGAGAAAAATTTGAATATTGCTAAAAAAAAGTTAGAGCAGGACGAAGAAAAATTTAAAGAAGAATCTGAACTCACAGAATCGCGCCTCATTACAGATCGTTTTTCAAAAGCGGTTGAACAATTAAGTACTGGCAGACCCGTAGAATGTCTAGGCGGAATCTTTCTGCTGGAGAGGCTTGCAAAAGATTCTCCCAACGATCAATGGACAATTATAAAGGTTCTCAATGCTTATGTTCGAGAGAAGCTTCCGCGCTCCTCCGATAAGACGCCCAAAGGCAGCATCTCAAACTATGACAAGCAGCAAATTCAAGAATTTTAAACGTTTTAGGAAGACGCCAGGTTGAGCTAAATCAAGAAGGACTAACGCTTGATTTAAGAAAGGCTGACCTTCGCGGATTCAATTTTCCCCCAGGCAGCAACTTTTCAAACGCTGATTTTAGGGGAGCTAACCTTGCAGGAGTTACTCTTAAAGAAGTTATTTTCACAAGTGCTAATCTTCGCGATGTTGATCTTGAAGGCGCTGACCTTGGAGAAGCTGATCTTATAAATGCAAGCTTGCATTATGCAAACCTTAATAGAGCAAAGTTGAATGGAGCCGAATTAAGGGAAGCAAAATTAAACGGTGCGTTTCTCTATGACGCTGACTTTAGCGACGCCATACTTAAAGGAGCCGACTTGAGTTGTGCGCATGTACAAGGAGCAGTATTTAGAGAGGCTGACTTAGAAGACACTATTCTTTCATAAACTATCTTTTGGGATAGTAAATATTGGGAGCACCGCCATTGGGACTGGGAAATGCAGTCAGCTTGGGAGGATCATGAAGCTGAAGAAAATGAGCGTTATAAAGAAGAGATAGCAGCTTATTTAGCTGAACACCCTGAAGCTAATAAGCCTGAGCAGAAATGGAAGCCTGACTTTAGACAATCAAAGAACCTAAAGAAGGAACAATTGACATCTCACGATTGCAAAGAGGGAGTCTATGATGAGCATCTTCGTCAAGCTCTAGGTTTACCCGATTACGATTCTAGTGAATTTAGAGATGGCAGTTAGTACACTCTTAAACCTTTAAACCTGCACTTGGAACCGTTTTTCAAAACAAGGCCCCAGAGCGCACATGATGCGATCGGGGGCTTAAACCTATTCGCTTAACTCAAATTAGCGAAGACCACCTGTAACAGATGAAGGAGACAGATCCGACCAAGATTGCTTCACCAAGTCTTGATCCGCCTGAACGCTACCGAGGTAATTACCCGCAGGCAACGATGGGAAGCGCTTGTAGGGCACAACATCCTCACCAAAGTAGCGATCGTACTCCGCACTATTCACCATTGTGTCTACCGCAGCCTTGAGACCTTGACCCGCTAGAATCTTGTTGTACTCACGGATCTCAGACTGAGTTGCCGGGGCGCGACCGAGCAAGTGACGGAACAAGAATTCAATCACCTTCGTATTCGGATACGGCGCATAGAAGCGACGGACATAGATCTCCGAGCCAGCTAATGTCTTAACAAACTCGCGAACCGAGATGTCGCCATTGCGGAGCTTACTTTCAAGATCCGATCGCTTGAACTGATCGGGAACTTGACCGCTAAACACATCCATCACCTGGCAGTAGATCGCGTTGATCACCAGTTCGCTTTCGCCCTGACCCATGCCCGGATTCATCCGGTAGATGCGAGCAGGCTTACGGCGAGTTGTGCCAACTCCCACCTCAACCGACTGACCCCCACCATTTGCGTGCGATCGACCCAATTCAATAAAGAGCGGCTTGCTCTTATCGATTTGTCGCGCTTGCGCCGCAATGTTTTGCATTGCCAGTGCCGTCATCGGCATCTTCGCCGCATCCATGCGAGATTTGGTCGGGGCAAAGCTGGGAACCTCAAGCTTCTTATCTTGCTTGGTCAGCTTGTTATACAAGGTCTGCGAGTTCGGGAAGTTTGCCGCAGGCAAGGTCAAGAAGCGGTTGTATGGAACCGTATCTTCCCCAAAGGTTTCGCCGTATTCTGCGCTTGAAACCATCGTATTGATAAAGCCCTTCAGACCTTGGGTTGCCAAAATCTGGTTGTACTTGCGAATCTCCTGCTGATCGAGCGGCGCACGACCTAAGAAGTGCTTCGTACCGAGTTCAATCACCTTCGTATTCGGATACGGTGTGTAGAACTCCTTGATGTATAGGCTAGACGAACCGAGCGCTTCGATGAATTCCTTCAGGCTGATATCGCCGTTACTGAGTTGACTTTCCAACACACTGAACTCATTCTGAGCGACATAGGGTGCAATATCCCGCTCAAAGACTTGGCGATACGCTGCACCGATTACGACAGCAAGGTTTGACTTGTCGCTCACTTGCGTCAGCTTGAAGACCTTGGTTTGTTCGCGCTTCTTGCTCACGCCCTGATTGACACGGAACTGAATGTCAGGTTCGGTTCGCATGTCGCTCACTGCACCGAGTTCCACAAAGCGTGGGGTCTCTTCGCGATCGATGCGCATTCCGGTATCGGAAATCGAGCCAACGCGGGTACTTCTTAACGAAACTCCACCTGGAGTTAGGTAGCGCTCGTAAGGAACAACATCTTCATTAAAGGTTTGGCTGTATTCATCACTATCGAGAATGGCATCGATCAGCGCATAGAAGCCTTTCTTCGAGCAGATATCGAAGTACTTATTGATTTCCTGACGACCGTAGGTAGGACGACCGAGCAACCGACGGTGGATGTACTCCACTGCCTTGGTGACGTAGAGCTTCTCCCAGTACAAACTGCGGAAGAGGTTCGACTTAGCAAGGCGACGAATAAACTCACGTACGGGAATTTCACCGTTTTCAAGTTTAATTTCATCAACCTTGAGCCGCTGACCCTCATACACAGCGCGTCCAAATACTTGCAGATACGCTGCCCGGATCACTGCTTGAGTCGAACTTTCCGAGAACTTAACGCTGACGCCTTTCGAGTCTCCGCCACGTTTCGCAAAGCTGCGCGTGTAGCTAGGAACCTGATCTAGCTTAAACACTTTAGGACCAAGTGTTCCAGGAGAAATGCCACGGGCCTCTGGATTGCTCAACTGGTTATTAATTCCCGGACCACGATTGATCAAAATCCGGCGGGTGTCCTTACCAAACGGCGCTGGGCGAGCGCTGGGGTTCTTAGTTTCTTTCGGGAAGATTGCACCAAATTGAATTTCGAGCGGATCGTTTCCAGACCCATAGACGTGCTGATCGGGTAACGGGCGATCGTAGGAGGCAAAGGTTGTAAGGAATTGAGGAACCTTGCGGAAAGGCGCACTGTAATTAAATAGGTCTTGCTGCGGACCCCAGTTGCGACATTCTTGGGCTTCCTGACCAAGACCACGTAGGTAGGGGACAGTTTCTTCCCCAAAATAATCGCTGTACTCCCGAGAATCGACCAGAGCGTCGACGAGCGCGTTGAGACCACCTGCCGAGACGATCGAGAAGTAGTTTTGCACTTCTTCTCGCGAGGACGGACCGCGACCGAGAATGTGACGGAATGCTAACTCTAAAGCTCGGCTGTTGATGTACGGCTCAAAGAAATTCTTCCGGTAAAGGGGTGACTTAGCGAGGCGGCGGATGAATTCCTTCATCGAGATCGTGCCTTGCTTCACCTTCGATTCGAGATCCGATACGCTGAGCGAGTAAGCGCGAGTAATATCTCGCTCAAACACCTGACGATAGGCTGCCTTCACGACATCATTCTTCTCGGTACTCGACAGACCGGGCTTCATCGCATATTTCGGACGGCGCTCGGCAGCGTTGAAATAGATTTGTGGCAGTTGCAGACCCTGCAAATCAGTGGAAGTGCGCGGACGCAGCTTATCGGATGGCGTCGGCGCTTTGAACTCACTGATCAGCACGTCAAAATACTGACTCACGATCGTGGCGGCTTCTTCGTCATTGCGGAAGTAGCTCATCGACGCCACTTTCATCTCTTGCAGGGCAACGACTGTCGCATCTCCAGAGCAGGCGTTTTCGATGATTTCGCGCAGACCACGCGTGTTGACGGCAATGATATTGGGATCTCCCGCTACGATCGCATAAGTTGTGTAGCGCAAGAACCAACTCATGTCTCGCAGCGACTTCGCCATGTTGCTCGGACCATAGCGCGATACGTTGATCGCCCGGAATCCGGGAGGAATTGCCCCAGCGCTAGGAGTCAGGAAGAAATTCCGAATGCCGCCAAATAAGCCGCCCCCAGACCCTTCTGCATAGGTCACAGTTCCGAGCTTCATGCCCTCCTCGGTGTTCATCGTTTTGCCTGCCATCGACTTCACAGGCTCTTCTTGTGGCTTTTCTAAAAAGGCCATCGGGGAACCCCCCGTGAAGATGCGATTTGCCGCACGAGACACGATTAGTTCGGCTTTTTGCGTCAGCAACTCAGCAATGCCTAGGCGCTTGGCCCCAGACCCGAAATAGCGAGTTAGTTCGTCTAACTCCCCCCTCTGGAGGAAACGGTCTTGCTGTTCAGCTTGCGAAATTGTTGCGACGGGGACTGTTTGGTATAGTTGCGGGCGTGCAACCGAGCTTCCACCACTTGCCTTAACACTCATTAGATTCCTAAAGCTCCCATTACGGATCGTTACTGTGTTAAATCTGACCAGCATGTCACCTGGCACTGTCGTTTTTTGCTAAATCACCATTCGCAAACAGCGTCAGCTTAAAAAAGTTAGTGGTAAACAAGTACTCAGGCGCGACCAGTTCATTCTTAGAGTAAAACGATTCGGTGACTAACACTCGATTATTAACAAGTGTGTAGAAAACCTGCGTTTCACTGCCTAACCATCATAAAAGGAGAGAAAACCTATATGAGAATAAATATAAGTTTTGTAACAATAGATGTAACAAAGTAATTGCTCGTCCGTAGTTGCGGCTAAGCGTAGGGAAAATTGGAAAATGGTGTTGTAATCCTTACTGACTGCCGCTGCGTTCTAGTTTAGGAGAGGATTAATGGCGAGAAACAAGAGATGTAAGCCTTCGCTCAATCATATTTGTCCGATCTGCTGCATTCTGCCGCCTCACATGAGCGATCAGATTGTTCTGAACGGAGATTCGACGCAAAAAGAATGGGCGCTGCAAAGTATTCGGGCGTCCGAGCAGTTTCGGGAGCGTCGTGCGATCGTTGGAGCACTTAACTTCAATGTGGCGATCGCAGGAGAAAAGCGCCGCACTATCTTTGACGCGGGTACGGGAACTGATCTTCCTGGAAAGCGAGTGCGCGGAGAAGGTGATCCACCAACCGGAGATGTAATGGTAGATGAAGCCTACGATGGATCAGGCGCAACCTACGACTTTTTCTACGACATTTTCGAGCGCAACTCGATCGATAGCTTCGGAATGCGCCTAGATTCTACAGTGCATTTTGATCAGAAGTATGACAACGCTTTCTGGAATGGAAGCCAGATGGTCTATGGTGATGGCGACGGAGAGTTGTTCAATCGCTTTACAATCTCGATTGATATTATTGGGCACGAACTAACCCACGGCGTTACGCAACACGAAGCTGGATTGGTCTATAAGGGACAACCGGGCGCGCTAAATGAATCCATGTCCGACGTGTTTGGCAGCTTGATCAAGCAGCGTACCTTGAATCAGACTGCCGAAGAAGCGGATTGGCTGATCGGCGCAGGACTTTTAACTGACAAGGTAGACGGCACGGCGTTGCGATCGATGAAAGCGCCCGGAACGGCTTACGACGATAAAGTGTTGGGCAAAGATCCTCAGCCTGCGGATATGAGCAAAATTTATACCGGAAAAGCAGACAATGGAGGCGTTCATATCAACTCTGGAATTCCCAATCGCGCCTTTTATCTAGCAGCCAGCGAGATGGGCGGCTATGCTTGGGAGAAAGCCGGAAAAATTTGGTACATCGCGCTGACCGATCGGCTGCGATCGCAATCCAACTTCAAACGTGCTGCTAATACGACGGTGACGATCGCGGGTGAGTTGTACGGACGCGACAGTGATGAAAAGAAAGCCGTTCAGAATGCTTGGAAGACAGTCGGGGTGATTTAGTAGAGTTTGAACTGAGATGAAGACACTGGGATGAAAACATGAGAAAAGCAGTGTTATGCGCTATTGTTGCGGTACTTCTACTTCTTTCTTGTTCATCCCTTCATTCGTCTATGCGTGTCACCTTTGAGCGGAGTGGTGGATTTGCTGGATTGATCGTGACAACCTCAGTAGACACGGCAACCTTACCTGCTACTGAAACCGAGCAACTCCAGCATCTTGTTCAGTCGGCAAACTTTTTTGGATTGCCCGCCGAGATCCCGGCTGCCCCACAACCGGATCGGTTTCAGTATGAGATTACGATCGAAGATGGCAACCAGCACCACACGGTGAGAGTTGGAGAGGCAAGTGTTCCTGAATCGTTGCGTCCGTTGTTGAACTGGTGCATGGAAAAAGCACGGCGCGGTTAGTAGAATGCCCTCTCCCTGCGAGAGGGCATTTCAGGAAATCCAAGATTGATTAGGTTCTACGACGCTAGCCCAACTAACTTGGCGCTCAAGTCCCACATCTTCTTAGCTTTGTTGTCGTCACTCGCTTCATCAGACACTTCCTGCACAAATGACTGACGCCCTTGCTTCTGGCGATTGCCCCAACTCCAATACACACCAGACGTGTTGTACTCAGGATTGGCAACCACTTCTGCCACGCGATCGCCCGCTAATTCTTCAGAAACATATCCGCCCGTGATGTTCTTCTGAAACCACGGAAAGATCTTCTGGAACAACGGGTAGCTGTTGCGGAACAGGGCTGTTGTCGCGACGCATCCCGGATAGAGAGAACTGAAGGTGATGCCCGTTGAGTCGTGATACCGACGGTGTAACTCTCGCATCGTCAGCACGTTACACAGCTTACTGTCTTTGTAAGCCTTGCCTGCTTTAAACGGCTTGCCGTCAATCATTGCGATCGGCGCTTTAAAGCCTGCCTCAAAACCTTTGAGATCACCTAGGTCGGGAGGTGCAGGAATCGGAATCTTACCGCCCAGCTCCTTTGGATTGGCGGTTACAGTACCCAAAATAATCAGCCTCGGCTCTTGAGCGCCAGACTTTTGCAAGTCCTCTAGCATGAGGTTACACAAGAGGAAATGTCCGAGATGATTGGTCGCAACGCTTAATTCATATCCATCGACGCTGTATAACGGTTCTTTTAATAACGGCATGTATACAGCAGCATTGCACACTAAAACATTTAGAGGTCTACCGCTTTCCCTAAAGTTTTTCACAAACTGCCTAACACTCGTTAAGCTAGCGAGGTCGAGATGCATAATTGTGTAGCTGTCGGGCGGCATCTCAAGCGCTTGAACTGCTTTCTCCGTTTTCGGAAGATCTCGACATGCCATGATCACATGCCATTGCCCTGTCTGCGAAAGCGCTCTTGCGGCTTGCAAACCGACGCCTGATGATGCGCCTGTAATGACAACCGTTGACTTTCGATCCTGTTCCATGCTGCCTAAACTCCACCAATAAGCGCAAGTGATTACCTTTAGGATCTCATACCGTGGGTGAGTCGAGGGACGTGATTCTAAATGAAAGATTTCTAGAATTTGTGCATCCGATTAGCCGCGATCGCCGTACTACAAATGTTCATAACTATTCCCAGTTTGTCGTTTGTGTTCAATAATGTGACTACCCTCTTGAGCGCGTTGCGTTGGCGGTTCATTTGAGTTTCACTATTGTGCATCATGCAGTTTGAGTCATCTAGTAGCCCCGATAGTTCCTCTCAACAAACTGATACGGAACTCTACCGTTTGTTGAGGGCCGGACGGGCGGATGTTCTAGGAATTCTCTATGATCGTCATGTAGGACTAGTCTATGGAACGGCACTCAAAATTTTGACTGATCCTCAAGAGGCAGAGGACTTGACTCAAGACATTTTTCTAATGCTGGCTAAAAAATGTTCCTACGATCCGGCTCGCGGGTCACTAAGAACGTTTCTGGCGATTTTGACGCGATCGCGCTCGATTGACCGGCTGCGATCGCGCACTAGCTCTCGCGAATCCTTGAGACGATGGCAGACAAACCAATCTCCAGAGGGTGGGGTCGATTCTCCCTCAGAGTATGCCTCTCAACTCGAACAGTCTCAGGAAGTACAGGCCGCCCTCACGCAGCTTTCTAGCGATCAGCAGCAAATTTTGCGATTGGCTTACTACGAGGGGCTGAGTCAGTCTCAGATTGCTGAGCAACTCAATTTGCCTTTGGGCACCGTAAAAACCAGAGCCCGGCGGGGGCTAATTAAGCTGCGCCAAACGCTCACAGATTACACGAGGTAAGCATTTACTATGGCTGGGCCGCTGCCGTCAGAACAAATAGAGCTACTAGTTGCAGGCTATGTGTTGGGAGATTTGGATGCTGAAGAGGCAGAAGAATTTCAGCGGCTCTTGGCGACCGATCCTACGATCGCGCAAGCCGTCGCGCAAATGCAAGATGCGCTAGAACTCTCCTTTGCGCCGTCCGAGGCTGCGCCGCCTGCTCACCTGCGTGATGCCATTCTCAATGCCAATCGGGCTTCCCATGCCAATCGGGCTTCGGCTGATCCGAGTCCGTCCTCTGGCCGTAAATTTCCGATTCGGCTCAGACAAATCTTAGAACTTCTAGCAGCAGGGCTAATTATTGCTCTAGCCATCAATAACTATCAGCTGCGGCAATCTCAACAAGCGTCTCAAAGTCCAGTCCAGCCTCAAAATAGATTGACTTACGCACTGCGCAGCACAACTCCGGATCTACCAGCCGCCGCTACAGTTGCGGTCGATCCCAAGAGCCTGGAAGGAACGCTAACGGCGAAGAATTTGCCTCCTTTACCTCCAGGAAAGGTCTATGCTCTGTGGACAGTTCTGAAGCCAGGAGCGCCTTTCACCACCGATTCGCAAAATGCGATTTTAACGGATGTGTTTCAAGTCGATGCTCAAGGAAATGCCGCTCAAGCTCTTGCGGTGTGTGATGTTCATCGTTCTAGAGAATGGGTTGCCGCTGTTGCTGTCACCGTAGAGGATGCTGCTGCGCCTCAAAAGCACCAGAGTAAGCCCATTTTAGTGGCAGCTTTATGAAATTTGTCGATTCGCAAGGCTCCCCAAACCGCGTTAGCTTAGAGAGGATGGTTTGACGGAGTTTACAAGCATGGATCAGCCACTACACGTTGTGGTGATCGGGGGTGGAGCGGCAGGATTTTTTGGCGCAATTGCGTGTGCCAACTCCAATCCTCAAGCTCATGTCACCATTTTAGAAGCTGGGCATCAGTTCCTCTCGAAGGTTCTAATTTCAGGTGGCGGACGTTGCAATGTGACGCACGCCTGCTTTGAGCCAGCCTTGCTGGTACAACATTATCCAAGAGGCGGAAAAGCATTGAGAGGGGCGTTCTCGCAATTTCAAGCGCAGCATACGGTGGACTGGTTCCGCGATCGCGGCGTTGCCCTCAAGACCGAAGCCGACGGACGGATGTTTCCCGTGACCGATGATGCCCGCACAATCGCCACCTGCTTGATCGACCAAGCTAAATCATTAGGCATCACCCTCCGACTTGGTGCGGCAGTAAAGTCGGTTGTAAAAAAAGATGATGGATTCAAACTAGAGTTACGTTCAGGTGAAATCCTGAGCGCCGATCGCGTTTTGATTGCCACAGGCAGCAATCCAAATGGACATCAGTTTGCGCAAGCGCTAGGACATACGGTTGAACCACTTGTTCCATCCCTGTTCACCTTTAATGTAGTGGATGAGCGCTTGCAAGATCTTGCAGGCGTAGCGGTTGATCCAGTTCGATTGCGGCTGCAAACAGAGGACAGCAAAACGAAGCTAGAGCAGACTGGAGCCTTGTTAGTAACACATTGGGGCTTAAGCGGTCCGGCGGTGCTAAAACTGTCGGCTTGGAGTGCAAGATTTCTGCATCAGCATCACTACCGAGCTACGTTGCAGATTAATTGGTTGCCGCAGCACAATCCCGAAACGTTGCGACAAGAGCTAACGGCAGTGAGAAACCAAATTTCGAGAAAAACGATCGCGGCAAATTGTCCGGTGATGATTCCTCGCCGCCTTTGGGAGAAACTCGTTGCCAGTGTTGGCATCGATCCCGAAATGCGTTGGGCAGAACTTTCTAATAAAACAATGGCAGCCTTGATTGGAGAACTCACGCAAGGCAGTTATGCGATCGCGGGCAAAGGCGTCTTTAAAGAAGAATTTGTCACCTGTGGCGGTGTTAGTTTGAAGGAGGTCAGCTTCAAAACGATGGAAAGCCGATGCTGCTCTGGACTTTATTTTGCAGGAGAAGTATTAGATATCGATGGGGTAACGGGTGGATTTAACTTCCAAAGCGCATGGACGACGGGTTGGTTGGCAGGACAAGCCATGAGTCAGTAGCTAAAAACTAGCTTGCTAGCATTGCTGTACGCTTTAATGCTCAAAAGTGCTACTCAGAATAATTTTGCGATGCCCGAAATGGGGGAGCAATTTACTCAACAACATCTCAAAAAGCGGGCAGCGAGAATCGAACTCGCATCAATAGCTTGGAAGGCTATGGTTTTACCACTAAACTATGCCCGCGAACGTCTTTAATTCGCTGTTTGTCATAATAGCACAGTTTACTACTACATTCCTACCCCCACGACCTTACTGCTTGAATACTCCTACCAGCCTTCTGATGTTTTGACTTTACCTACATCTCCATTCTGACTGTATCATTTCTAAATTAATTCGCTAAAATGGCAGTCAGTGAGAGCAGTAGTTTTGCTTGTCACTAAATTTCGTGAAATTCAGTCGTTTCATGAGAAGTGGGGGACACCCACTTTTTTTATTTGGAGGGTAATCTGTCGATGGCGCATCCTTTAATTCCCCAAATTCTGGATCTAGCTGCTCCGGTAGCTCAGTCATTGGGCTTAGAAGTGGTGACAGCCGTATTTCATACCCATCAGAGTCCGCCTGTTTTGCGGGTTGATGTGCGGAATCAAGAGGACGATACAGGACTGGAAGATTGCGAACAGATGAGTCGCGCTCTAGAAGCAGCTTTGGATGAGTCCAATTTGATTCCTGATGCTTATGTTTTAGAGATTTCAAGCCCTGGAATTCCAAACTCGCTGACAACTGACCGGGAATTTACCTCATTTCGGGGGTTTCCAGTTATCGTTACGACCTCTGAGCCCTTCAATCATCGAGCCGAATGGAGCGGCAATTTAGTGCGCCGAGACGAGGATGCAGTTCACATCAACTTAAAAGGACGCTCGATCGCAATTCCTCGTTCTTTAGTGAAAACGGTTCACTTGGCTGATGGCGAAGAGTAACTCTTTCTAACAACTCAATACTACGGAGATTAATTTTATGTCAATGGTCGCTTTGCCCGGACTCAAAGACATGATCGATGGCATCAGTCGCGATCGCAACCTGCCTAAGCTATCGGTTCAAGCTGCCCTGCGTGAGGCGTTGATCAAAGGCTACGAGCGCTTCCGTCGGACTCAGAAGATGGATAGCAATCTGTTTGATGAAACCTATTTTGATAACTTCGAGGTTGAGCTAGACATCGAAGAAGAAGGTTTCCGCGTGTTGGCAACGAAAACGATTGTCGATGAAGTTCAAAATCTAGATCACGAAATCGGGCTAAAAGAAGTTCAGGAAGTTGCAGCTGAAGCTCAAACTGGAGATACGGTTGTGCTAGATGTTACACCTGATCAAGGCGAGTTTGGGCGGATGGCCGCCATTCAAACCAAGCAAGTCTTGGCTCAAAAACTGCGGGATCAACAGCGCAAATTGGTGCAAGAAGAATTTCAAGATTTGGAAGGCACTATTCTTCAGGCAAGGGTATTACGCTTCGAGCGGCAGTCGGTGATCATGGCGGTCAACAGTGGCTTTGGTCAGCCCGAAGTTGAGGCAGAACTGCTCAAGCGGGATCAACTTCCCAACGATAACTATCGGGCGAACGCCACCTTCCGAGTGTATCTCAAGAAAGTGAGTGAAGGCTCTCATCGCGGCCCTCAGCTTTTAGTGTCTAGAGCGGACGCAGGCTTGGTCGTCTACCTATTTGAGAACGAAGTTCCTGAAATTCAGGACGATGTCGTGCGAATTGTAGCGGTGGCGCGAGAAGCCAATCCTCCGTCTCGCTATGTCGGTCCTCGGACCAAAATTGCAGTAGATACCTTAGAGCGAGATGTCGATCCCGTGGGTGCTTGTATTGGAGCACGCGGTTCTCGAATACAAGCCGTGGTGAATGAATTACGAGGCGAAAAAATAGACGTGATTCGATGGTCGCCTGATCCAGCTACCTATATTTCCAATGCATTGAGTCCTGCACGTGTGGATGAGGTGCGTTTAGTTGATCCCGAAGGGCGACAAGCACACATCTTAGTCGGAGAAGATCAGCTGAGTCTCGCGATCGGTAAAGAAGGTCAAAACGTCCGACTCGCCGCACGGCTGACGGGCTGGAAAATTGATATTAAAGATAGCAAGAAGTACGACGCAGAAGCAGAAGGCGAGAAGATTTCAGCCGCGATCGAAGCCCGTCGTCAGGCGCAAGAAGCCTACGAGGAGGAGGAAGAATATTTGGATGAGGCTGACGAAACGCCTGAAACCGAGCCTCAAGAACCGCTTGTGGAGGTTGCTGCTCAAGGGGAATTGGAGTCAGAGTAGTGCTTTGTTAAGCAAAGGGTGAGGGACGCCTACGGTGACACTTCGCAAACAGGGAGAAAACTAGTCTTGATTCTTATTGGATCCCTCCTTGCGAAAGTGGAGCATTACCCTCCCTCATCCCTCCGGTTCTCTTCTGCCATCATGCTGCCAAACTACCGTCGCTGTATCAGTTGTCGCAAAGTTGCTCCGAAAGAAGCCTTTCTTCGAGTCGTCCGCCTCTATCCTTCCCATGAGATTGCGTTGAATCAGGGAATGGGACGATCGGCGTACTTATGTCCACAGAGTGGCTGCCTTCAGATTGCCCGTAAAAAAGATCGGCTCAGCCGTGTTCTAAAAGCTCCTGTTCCTGAGTCCGTTTATCAAGCGCTTACACAGCAGCTTGAGTCTCACCCACTAGTTAAGCGTCAGCAGTTGGGCAATGATAGACCTACGATAGAATAAAGGCAGCATCCTAGAAGCAAACTGTCGCCCAACACTCGCTATAATTGCGAAACTTAATAGACCAAAACAATCGAGACGCTAAGATGATCTCAAAATCGCTGATACAATCTATCCGTCTTTCATTCGTCTAGAATTCTAAAGTAGAGTGAAATTCTAATGGTGTGAGATAGGCTAGTCTGTAGAAGGCTGCTTAGCTAAAATCTTCTGGGCGGCTTTCAAGTTAAGTTTCTTACAGGCTTCATTTGCGAAGCCACTGCCACCAACTGATCAAATCAAATGTCGTTTTAGTCAGAACAGAAGGCAACTTATGTGACAACACGTGGATCGAACGAGGGAAGAGTGGATGAACAACGGCAAAGTCAGAATTTACGAGCTATCGAAAGAATTGAATTTGGACAATCGAGATATTCTTGCTATTTGTGAACAACTAAATATCGCAGTCAAAAGCCATAGCAGCACCATCAACGAGACGGAAGCCGAGCGCATCCGGTCTGCGGCAGAAAAATACGCCGCCAGCCATCCTGCTTCGACGAAGGCGCCTCCTGCCCGTCAAGCCGCCCATTCCCCATCTGTCGATTCTAGAAAGAAAACGCCCTTGAATATTCAGAAGAAACAGCAAATTTTAGAAATTCGCCGTCCGATTACCCGCTCAGCCCCACCTGAGCAGGCTCCCGAATTGCGATCGCCCTCTGCTCCTCAACCTCCAGCGGCACAAGCTCCAAGCGCTCCTGCTAAACCCAGTGAGCCAAGCCGCCCACCCGTGGCCGCTAATCCGCCTGCCGCTGCTAAGCCACCTGCCGCTGCTAAGCCACCTGTGGCCGCTAATCCGCCTGCTCCAACTCCAACCCCGGCTTCAGTGGTGGAGCCTGAGCCCGTTGATGAAGCGCCTCTTCCAGTCGAGGAAGTGCCTCCAGTTGCCCCAGCTGCTGTTGAGCCTCAGCCCGTAGCTCCTCAACCCGCCCCAGAAGCCCGGAAGCAGCCTTTGGCCTCTCCTCCCCCTCGTCCGGCTCCCCCATCGCGACCGGGCTTGAATAGCAAGCCAATTCTGAAGCGCGATCGCCAGCCTGAAGCAGTTGAGAGTGCTGAGGCTCCGCAGGAGGGACGCAATCAGCGGGATACCGCTAGACCCCAACGATCTGCAGCTCCAAATGGCAAACGTCCGGGTCAACCCGCAAAGCCTGCTGAAGGGGCAAGACCTCAGCAAGTGGTTGAATTGCGTCGCCCTAAACCGATGCAGGCAGGTAGCGAGGATATCCAAGATGGGATTTCCGTGATTCAGCCGATTCTGAAGGCAGATCGCCCGGTTAAGCCCCCTACAAGTCCTCAAGAGGCGGCTGAGCTTCAGCTCAATCGTCCGACTCCTCCTAAACCTAAGCGCGGGAAGGTTTGGGAAGACGAGGAGGAAGAAAACCAAGAGTCAGCGAAAGCCCCGGCCAAAGGGAAGCGTCGTGCTCAGCCTCGAATTGATGAGGATGATGATGATCTCGATTTGCTGGATGAAGAAGATGCAAGCGGTGTGACGTCTACTCAGGTCAGCCTGTCGTTAGCGCGTCCTGCTAAGCCTAAAGGCTTACCGGGCCAGCCAGCTAAGCCCGCTGCGATCGCAGCACCAACCCAGCGCAAAAAGGGAGGAAGCAGCCTTCGTGATCGTCGCGATCGCCGTAACCAGGAAACTAAGGTTGAGCGGCCAGAGATCATCGAAGTCACAGGTGGTCTAACTGTGCAAGAGCTATCCAATTTGTTGGCAGTCTCTTCGACTGAAATCATCACGAAGCTCTTCATGAAGGGAACGGCGGCAACGATTACCCAGACTTTGGATGTCGAGACTATCGAAATGATTGCCGAAGAGTACGGCATTCTGGTCGAGAAGGGTGAGAAACAGGCTGCCGCTAAGAAAGTGACCGAGATGGTCGATGCCTCCGATCGCGAACTGCTTCAACGGCGTCCTCCGGTGGTCACGATTATGGGTCACGTTGACCACGGTAAAACAACCCTCCTTGACTCGATTCGTAAAACGAAGGTGGCGCAAGGTGAAGCGGGTGGAATCACTCAGCACATTGGAGCCTACCACGTGGATGTCGAGCATAACGGCAAACCGGAACAGGTAGTGTTCCTCGATACGCCGGGACACGAAGCCTTCACGGCTATGCGGGCACGCGGTACGCGAGTCACAGACGTTGCCATTCTAGTTGTAGCTGCCGATGATGGGGTTCAGCCTCAGACAATTGAAGCAATTAGTCACGCGAAGGCGGCAGAAGTGCCGATCATCGTGGCGATTAACAAAGTCGACAAAGAAGGCGCTCAGCCCGATCGCGTCAAGCAAGAACTCACAGAATACGGTTTGGTACCGGAAGAGTGGGGCGGTGACACGATTATGGTTCCCGTCAGCGCAATTACAGGGGATAACCTCGATACGCTGCTCGACATGATCCTGTTGGTCTCTGAAGTCGAAGATCTCTATGCCAACGCTGACCGAGCCGCTAGAGGAACGGTCATCGAGGCTCACCTTGATAAGGCGAAAGGTCCGGTTGCCACCTTGCTGATTCAGAATGGAACGTTGCGAGTCGGTGACATTTTAGTCGCTGGTTCATCGCTAGGTAAGGTCCGGGCAATGGTTGACGATCGTGCTCAGCGTGTCCAAGCTGCCTCTCCTTCCTTTGCGGTGGAAGTTTTAGGCTTGGCTGACGTTCCAGCTGCGGGAGATGAATTCGAGGTCTTCCCAGATGAGAAACAGGCGCGGGCAGTCTCGTCGGCGAAAGCGGATGAACAGCGTCAGTCGCGGCTATTGGCAGCAATGTCGTCTCGCCGCGTCAGCTTGAATACTCTGTCTGCTAAGGCTCAAGAAGGCGAACTGAAAGAACTCAATCTCGTTCTCAAAGCGGACGTACAGGGTTCTGTCGAAGCAATTCTGGGATCGCTAAGGCAACTGCCACAAAATGAGGTTCAAGTCCGGGTTCTGTATGCGGCTCCGGGTGAAGTCTCTGAAACGGACGTTGACTTGGCGGCGGCGAGTGATGCAGTCATTATCGGCTTCAACACAACGCTGGCAACGGGAGCACGTCAGGCGGCAGATCGAGCAGGGGTCGATGTGCGAGAGTACAACATCATCTACAACTTGCTCGATGATGTCCAAGGTGCGATGGAAGGTCTGCTAGAACCTGAACTGGTTGAAGAACCATTGGGTCAGGCGGAAGTTCGTGCCGTCTTCCCGGTAGGTCGCGGGGCAGTTGCAGGTTGCTATGTGCAGTCTGGTAAGCTGATTCGGAACTGCAAGGTGCGAGTGCATCGGGGTAATCAGATGCTTCACGACGGCAACTTGGATTCGCTTAAGCGGATGCGAGAAGACGCACGTGAAGTCAATTCTGGTTACGAGTGTGGTATTGGTTTAGATAATTTCAACGACTGGAAGGAAGGCGATATTATCGAGGCTTACCGCATGGTGACGAAGCGTAGAACATTAGCCAGATAGATTGGATTCTATAACTTGTAGCCCACAGTCTGATGTCACTTGACGCAGGTTGTGGGCTACAAGCTTTTAGTACGTTTAGAAATCCGAATTGTGTAGTGTGGCGGCTAATGCCGTGCTGAGAAGTCAAGCTTGCGGAACATACGTTTGAGGACCTGCTCGACCGAGTTTTGGGTGATCCAAAGCTGCGCGCTCCAATTTCTGAGCTTGTGTAACGTTTTGCAACTAGAGTGGCGATTTGTAATTCGCGCGGCGTGAGTTGGCGAACGGAAGAAATGCCGAGTTGCGTTTCCTTCGGAGTTGCGCTTTGCGCTAATTGCGCTTCTTCTAGGGTTGTACTTTGCTCTGATCGCATCCTATTCATTGTTAGGTCCGGATCGGTGCGATCGCAATCGAAGCTCAGTCTAGAAACTTTTCCATCACATGATTGGTGAATTGTTCTCCCCGACGGGCAACCTGCTGTTCTCTAACCGTCGAGAATCCCACGCGCTGGAAAAACGGCTTTGCTGTAATGCTCACTTCAGCAAACAACCGATTTAACCCAATTTCTAACGCTTTTGCTTCAATTGCCTGATAAATCTGATTGCCTACGCCGCACCGCTGATAGGTCTTGTGAACGTAAAAGCAGTCGATGTGACCATTCGCTTCTAACTCTCCGAAACCAATGATTGTGCCTGCTGCATCGGCCACAAAGGTATATTGGGCAGAACAAATTTCAGCCCAGTTTCTAAAGTAAATGTCTTCTGGTGCCCATGCTTGGATCTGAGCATTCGAGTAGTCACGAATGTTAATTTCGCGCACGGTTTGATGGAATAACTGTGCGACTTGTTCAGCGTCTTGCTTATGAAATAACCGTATCTCGAATGCTTCATGCATGACTTCCCATCTCAGTGATTGGACTAGTGACGGTGGGCACGAACAGTTTGATTTCTCGCAAAAATCTTCAGCGCGTAGCTACGTTGCCTTCATGAAATTCTTGATGTCACGTTGCCGAAGAACGAATAGATTAAGCTGGACAACTTAATCTATCGCTACGTCTGCTGTTTCGTTCTCAAGCGCGATCGCTACTCTTCAGCATCATCTGTGGCACTGCCATAGAGAATCGGAAGACTAACATTCGTGATGCGTTCCGTTTTGCCAAGTTTGACAATGCGATCGCTCTTGTCATCTTTCCGACTCACTTCAACCGCATCAACCTCAATTCGCGCTAGATGATTTTCGTTCGTTAACAGAAACACCAGCGCTTCCGGTAGCACCGCAACAATGCCAGCGAGCATATCTGTCTTATTCTCAAACTGGAAGACTTGAGTACCAAGCTCTCCTGTATTGGCACGACGCAGCGATCCGATCGCCATTTTTTTGGCATAGCCCTGTTGCGACACCATCAGAAACGTATCGGCTTTCGTCGCGATCGCCCATCCGACGATCGTTTCTTTCTTCCCAACGCGCATTCCCATGTTGCCTTGCGCCGTGCGGCTGGCGATCGCAACTTGCTCATCCATAACTTCAAAGCGCAACACTCGCCCATTCGACGTTGCTAACACAACCTGCTCACCCAACTGCACTAAGCTAACGCCCAACAGCTGATCATCTTCTTTGAGTTTGAGAACGGTCAGCCCGCGTCCGGTAAGGTCAGCAAATTCAGAAAGCGCTAAGCGTTTGATTCGTCCTTGCCCAGTGAGGAGTAAAACAGATTGCTCATCGAGGGTTTCTGGCAAAATGAATGCCCCTGCGATCGCGTCTGGAGCGCCTTGTGCGGCGGCGGGTAGGAGCGTGACTAAGGGAGCTCCTTTCGATTTGCCCGTGGCTTGCGGAATATCACGCACTTTGATGGGATACGCTTTTCCGCTGCGCGTAAACACAACCAGCGTTTCTTTCGTGGTTGTAAATTGCGTCTGCGTGGCGAAATCGTCTCCGTCTTCTAGTCCGGCAGTGGCTGTATCATCATTGCGATTGCGATTTTGGCGTTCGTAAGATTTGGGCGTCATCCGCCGCACGTATCCCCGTTGCGTAATTTCGACAACGGTTTCTTGAACGTCTTCCTCGAAGTCAAATGACAGCGTGAAATTGGGAGATGCAGCGGCAGCGGACTGGATAGCGGTCGCTGCTGCTGGTTCGTCGCTACTGCGTTCTTTGAGGGTGAGAATGCGTGTGCGGCGATCGTCGCCATATTGTTTTTTAAGCGATCGCAGGTCTTTCTTCAGAGCTTTGAGCAGTTCGCGGCGATCGCTGAGCAGTTTGTTTAATTCCGCCATCTTTGTCGCGAGTTCGTCCCGCTCGGTTTGCAAGCTTTGATGCTCTAGGGCAGTCAGTCGTCGCAATGGCATTGAGAGAATGGCATCGGCTTGGCGATCGCTGAGATCCAATCGCTCTTGTAGCTGAAGTTTTGCGGTGCTGCCATCTGGGGCATGACGCAGAATGTCGATCACCTCATCCAGATTTGAAAGTGCCGTTAAGCGACCTTCGACAATGTGAAGCTGATGCTCCGCTTGCTCAAATTCGTGACGATATTGCCGAGTCAGCGTAACTTCCCGAAAGTCGAGAAAGCCTTGCAGCAACTCCCGCAACGTCATTTGCTTCGGCTGCCCGTTTTCGATCGCCAGCAGAATGACGCCGAAATTGCTTTGCAGAGCCGTTTGACGGTAGAGATAGTTGAGAATTTTGTGAGGATTAACATCCCGACGCAGTTCGATCACAACGCGAATGCCATCGCGATCGCTCTCATCGCGAATGTCGCCAATCCCTTCGAGCTTCCCTTGATTGACCAAATCCGCAATTTTCTCGATCAGACTAGCTTTATTGACCTGATAGGGCAATTCTGTGATGATAATCGCCGTTCTTCGGTGTTTGCCGCGCCCGACGTTCACTTCTTCCATGCTGGTGACGCCCCGCACCGGCACACTACCCCGACCCGTGAGATAGGCTTCTCGAATGCCACTCGTTTCGATGATTTCTCCGCCTGTCGGAAAGTCAGGACCGGGAATCAACGCTAGCAAATCGTCATCACTAATGGTTGGACGATCGATCAGCGCCACTAAGCCGTCTACCACTTCGTTCAAATTGTGAGGCGGGATGTTGGTCGCCATACCGACCGCAATTCCTGAGCTTCCATTGAGCAGCAGGAACGGCAGTTGAGCTGGAAGTACCGTCGGCTCTTGCTGAGAATTATCAAAGTTGCCAACAAAATCGACCGTCGCTTCTCCAATGTCCGTCAGCAATCCTTCGTTCCCGATCGCCGCTAAGCGCGTCTCGGTATACCGCATCGCCGCAGGCGGATCATTATCCACGGAGCCAAAGTTACCATGACCTGCCAGCAGCGGATAGCGACTTGAGAAGTCTTGCACCAGCCGTACCAAGGCGTCATACACAGATTGATCGCCGTGGGGATGATATTTACCTAACACGTCGCCAACAACGCGGGCACACTTGCGGTAGGGGCGGTCTGGGGTTAATCCTAGCTCGTGCATGGCATACAGAATGCGGCGATGGACGGGTTTTAATCCATCGCGCACGTCGGGTAACGCGCGACCGACGATCACGCTCATGGCGTATTCCAAATATGACTGCTGCATCTCCGTGTGTAGGGCAGTCGTGATAACCTGTCCTGTTGGGAGAATATTTAATTGTTTCGCCATGAGTCCTGTCCCTTCGTTCCGAGCTTTAGAATACGGTGCTGCAACTTCAGTGTAGTCATACTTATCCGGATTGCGTCCCTTAAGCGGTGATATCCGTTATAGGCTGAGAGCGCTTATTTTGCTTCATCAGTTGTTTTAGTGGTTTGTTTGAGTTTTAGTGGTTTGTTTGAGAATGTTGCCTGAAACATCGTGGTCTTGAAAATTGTGTATCGCCCATAGAGGCTCACCTCATGAAAACGGTTCTGATTGTAGAAGACGATTTGATCAATGCGCGGGTATTCTCGAAAATTTTGACGAAGCGGGGTGGTTTAGCGGTCAAGCATACCGAAAATGGGGATGAAGTGATCCAAATTGCTCAGTCCGGTGAAGCGGACATCATTTTGATGGATGTCTCCCTCGCTCGGAGTGCCTATCAAGGAAAATCGGTGAATGGTATTCAGCTGACTCAACTGCTGAAGGGCGATCCACAAACGGCTGACTTGCCAATTATTTTGGTAACAGCCCATGCAATGGAGGGCGATCGCGAGAATTTCCTTCAGCAAAGCGGGGCAGATGACTACATTTCAAAACCAGTGGTCGATCATCAGGCGTTTGTCGATCAGATTGTGGCGTTGCTGCCAGCAGAATAAGGTTAGGCATGAGATGCAGAGGATAAAGTAGAACGTACTTTAGTACTACTCTAAGCGTTTTTGGCAAAATCGCAGAAGATTATCTAGGGCGGCAAGATAATTGAAGATTGCTGGCGGCAGTTGGACTTACGGCTGAGCAAGCCGCGATCGCGCTGGGTACGCTGTTGAATCGACTGCCATTGCCAGTAAATGTTGATCCATTGTTTCTGGTGCAGAGAAATCAAGTGCGATGCAATGCAGCTCCTTTTGGATGTCCTGACATTAGACTAAGCAGGGCTGCAATTACTTCTGCACGTTACTTCTTCAATGGACAGACCAGAATAGTAGAATGACCAAATCGAGGAACGAGATTGTCAAGGCCCGATGAATTAGCTTATGAAATTTCAGCGTACTTCTTTAATTCTGGTCTTTCTAGCGATCGCGCTCGGTGGATTTGTTTACTATCAAGAGTTTAGACAGCCCAAGCCAGACGAAGCTCAGTCCACATCAAAGCCTATTTTTAACTTCAAAGAGGCAGATGTCACTAGCTTTACGGTAAAAACCTCGAAGCAACCTACGCTGGCATTTGAGCGGAAACCGGGAGTCGTGCCTTCGGTTTGGCAGATGACTGCCCCACAAACAACGCAAGCCGATGATGGCGCAGTGGCATTTTTGCTGAATTTATTAGCAACGGGGCGCAGCGATCGCACTCTCACTATTGCAACCACGCGCAAATCAGAATTTGGATTGGATCAACCCTCCGCCACAGTCGAAATCAAACTGGCCAATCAGCAGATTCATCAATTCGTTCTTGGTAAACCAAACTTCAATCGCAACTTTTTGTATGCTTTAGCTGATCCCCCAGTCAACACCAATCGAGAGTTAGCTGTGTTGCTAGTGCCGATCGATTTTCAAAACGCCGTCGATCGTCCATTAGATGAATGGAAGAAAGAAAAGCCGAAGAAAGATCCTAAGGCAACGTCTAGCCCTTCGCCCAGCAGCAGCCCTACACCTTCGTCGTCTAGCTCTTCTCCTCCTAGTAGCCCTGCTCCTTTTCCATCGCCTTCAGCAAGTAGTTCTCCCACTCCATCCCCTGCGCCTCAAACTAGCGTTAGTCCTACTCCTTCGTCATCCCCTGCGCCCTCTCAATAAGTTCAATGAGTACTCCAACGGCTACCCTGCTCATTTCCTGTCCTGACCAAAAAGGCTTAGTCGCTAAGATTGCCAACTTCATTTACTCGAATGGTGGCAACATCATTCACGCCGACCAACATACCGACTTTTCAGCGGGGCTATTTCTCAATCGGATTGAGTGGCAGTTGGAAGGGTTTCATTTGCCCCGTGAGGTGATTGAGCCTGCATTTCGAGCCATTGCGTCTCCCCTCAACGCCACCTGGCAACTTCACTTTTCGGATACGACGCCTCGAATCGCCATTTGGGTGAGCAAACAAGATCACTGTTTATTTGACTTGCTTTGGCGTCAGCAGTCGGGAGAGTTGCGGGCAGAAGTGCCGTTGATTATCAGCAACCATGAGAAATTGGGCGCGATCGCAGCCCAATTTGGCATCGATTTTCATCATATTTCCATCACAAAAGAAACAAAAGCAGGGCAAGAAGCAAGACAGCTAGAACTCTTGCAGCAATACAACATTGACTTAGTAGTGTTAGCAAAATACATGCAAGTGCTAAGTTCAGATTTCATTGCGAAGTTTCCAACAGTGATTAATATTCACCATTCATTTCTACCTGCCTTTGCGGGTGCAAATCCTTACGAGCGAGCGTTTGAACGGGGCGTCAAGATTATTGGTGCCACTGCGCATTACACAACCGAAAACCTAGATGAAGGTCCCATCATTGAGCAAGATGTCGTTCGCGTCAGTCACCGTGATAACACCGCCGACCTCATTCGTAAAGGAAAAGATTTGGAGCGAGTCGTTTTAGCGAGAGCAGTACGATTGCATCTACAAAATCGTGTGTTGGTGTACGGAAATCGCACCGTCGTCTTTGGCTGAAGTCTGTCTGAAGAGGTAAGCGCTTCTGTCATACATGTCGTTACTACAGAGGCAAGGCTCTCTATCGCTTAGGTAATTCTGATGACAACCTCCTCAAGTCCGACTCCAACTGAAACCACCGTCATTAATGGTTCCATGCAAGCGGCAGTCATAGCGCAATATGGATCGCCTGACGTGTTTGAGATCAAAAACATTGCGCCGCCTCAAGTCAAAGCCGATCAAGTCCTAATTCGAGTTTATGCATCCAGCGTGAATCCTATCGATTGGAAAATTCGCAAAGGGATGCTCAAATTGTTACCCGGACAGAAATTTCCCATGGTGTTAGGGTTTGACATTGCTGGAGAAGTGGTTGCAACTGGCGTTCAGGTAACACATCTCAACGTCGGGGATGCCGTTTATGCCTACTCCAATCAGTTTCCTGGCGGTGCTTATGCTGATTATGCAGCGGTTCCGGAGAAAGTAACGGCTGCCAAGCCGGAGAATTTGTCTTATCCAGAAGCGGCTTCCATTCCACTGGCTGCAACCACTGCACTACAAGCCTTACGAGATGCAGGAAAGCTCAACGCTGGACAACGAGTGTTAATCAATGGGGCGTCAGGTGGCGTTGGCATTTTTGCTGTGCAGATCGCAAAGCTCTTTGGAGCACATGTCACGGCGGTTTGCAGCACACAAAACATTGATCTCGTGAACAGCTTGTCGCCCGATCGCATCATCGACTACAAGCAAACCGACTTCACTCAAGAAGCCACATCTTATGATTTGGTCTTCGATGTCGTTGGTTCAAAGCCCTACTCCGCCTGCAAGCGTATCCTCACCGGAAAGGGAATTTACGTCACCACGCAACCCGATCCCAAGAACTACCTTCAAGCATTGCTAACCCGCGTTCTGCCTGGTCAAACCGCCAAAGTCATTCTTGCTAGGGCCAATCGCGTTGACCTCATTTACCTCAAAGAACAAATGGAAACGGGCAAGATTCGATCGATTATCGATCGAACCTACCCGCTTTCTGAAATTGCCGCTGCTCATGCCTATAGTGAGGAAGGTCATGCCGTCGGCAAAATTGCCATCACGATGGTCTAACTCTCTGACTCAAAATAATGAGGTGTAAAGTTGCCGTGCAATCCGTAGGGAACGTGGTGCTTGAAGTGCAGCCGCGCGATCGCGCCCTGCTCCACGTTCTTCGCGTCCAAAATGACGACTGAAGAGCGATCGCTTTTGCTGTCATATGCGATCGCTAGCAACCAACCGTCATCCTCATCACCCTGCACCTGGGTATACAGCCCAGACTCATCAGAGCGATCGCGCGGCACAAACACAGGTTCACCAACATATCCGTCCGGTGCAAAGCTGGCGACCGATCGCTCTCCCGACTCCACATCTACTTTTAGAATGGCTTGATGCGGTGCATTTCCACTCGAGGCATGAGCTGCTGCCATATAGATATAGCGGTGCTTCCGTCCCGCTACACCTGGATGCACGAACGGAAACTCGCAGCAGCGTTGCTCCAGAAGTTCGCGCTTGACCGTTTGATCTGCCAAATTGAGGTTAAACCGCCACAATTGACCAGGCGCTAACGCCTCGAAATCTGTTTGTCGATAGTCCGAACCCGGTTCAACAGACGGCAAGTTCTCGTAGCACACCGAATCGAGAATAATCTCTCCATCTTCTTCGTAAGCATTTGCATGGTGGAACACAAATCCTGACTGCGTTTCAAGAATTTGGGCAGTGGGGCGACCAGAAGACGTATCACGAGGAATAAGAATGATGCGCGTCGGCTTGTCAGGGCGAAACTTGATGCATTCCCCTGCGGACTTCATGCCTGCTAAGAACGGAATCGGATTAAAATCGACTGGATTTTGAAAAAAGATACAGTAGTTCGGCGTGATCGCGAAGTCGTGAATAAACGCGAAGCCTGGAACGGGATGATCGTGCTGTCGCACAATCTTGCCATTTAAATCGAGTTCGTAAATCGCGATCGTAAACGATAACCCTGCTTTGATCGAAAAGTTGACTAAGCACGGTTTGCCATCATCAAACTGGCTCACCGGATCGATCCACGGGTGAGCCGCAAACGGTGCGCCTTTCGACAGCACACCATCAAAGTATTCCTGTCCCAACGTTTCCAATGTTTGTGGATCAAGGCGATGTGGTTCTGCGGCTTCCCAAAGCGCCAACAGCTTTCCGCCCCAATACAGAACTTGAGTATTCGCGATGTTTTTGGTCCGAGTGTCAAAAGCATTCGCTAACCAACCTCCGGGCTTCTGCGTACCAAATACGCCCCGATACAAAATCTTGCCCGCTTTCTGCTCGGCCAAATAGCCTTCCGTTTTGACAAACCGATTGCGGAAATGAGCGCGTCCGTCTTTGATGGCGATCGCGCAGATCATTCCATCGCCATCAAACGGGTGCTGAAGCTGTTGCCCATTCACATCGAGCAATCCAGGACCATTGCGAAACAGCGTCCCTTCCAACGCTTGAGGAATTTCACCCTCTATTTCATCAATCCAGTACTCATATTCTTGATGAAGCGATCGATATCCCTTTTGCCATTCCTCAGTGTTATATGACGTAATCGGGACAGTAGAAGCGTGTTCAAACAGTTGCATATCGTCTGAATATCTAAAGTTGAATTGTGCGATTCAGGCAGTCGTCTTGATCCGCCGAAGGACAGTCTTATTTTGGCTCCTCAACAGGTTCGGGCTGTTTAGAAGTCCAAGCAGAAACCAGATTCGGCAAGAAAGATTGCCCGATTGGTTTTGCAGGGTCAGCTTCTAGAGCAGGCGCAGGCTGTTCAACCGACGTTGCTTCAACCGTACTAGGCAGCCAACCCAACAGCGGAAATGGCAGCAGCGTTGTGACATTCGTAATGACTACGAGCAGCCAGAGCTTATCGAAATTAGTGTCGGTTACTCCTAACCAGTGCGTTAACAGCGCCCCAAATTCGTAAGAAACCAACCCTGCCAGGTTCACAACTGACATTAGCAACGCAAACAGGGTTGCCTCCACTCCCGGTGGACATAATCTCGCGGCTAGAACCAGCACTGGCATAAATGCAATCTGTCCCATGACGGTGAGAATTAAACTGTCACCTAAACTGAACCAGCGATCGTCAATTCCCAGCGTCCGGTTAGCATGGGTCACGAGTAGCAGCATCGACATTCCTAGCACCGACGACAGCACAATTGACCATCCAAAAATTGTGCGAAAGGGGACGGCTTTCAAAAACCGTTGGAACACCCAAATGCCCAAGAGCGAAGCAATGCTAGTCACCAACCGGACTCGACCCAAAAACTCTGGCTCGAATCCCAATTCATTTGTAGAAAAATAGAAGAAAGCAGACTCAGCCGTTGGAGTGGCTTGCCATAAAAACAGAAATGCAGTGGGCATCCAAATCGTTTTTTGAGACACCGCTTGCTTCAGTTGCCCTAGCTGATGGCGCACCACTGACCAATCTGACTTTGCAGTCACTGGAGTTTCAGCAATGAACCAAGCTACACCAGAAATAATTAGCGGAAAGGTCGCTGTGATTAGAAAAATAGTGCGAGTATCAAAAACGTGCAGCAATAAGCCACTGAAGTAGGCGGTAATCAGCCCGCCTAGGGCAGAAGCGCCCCAAGACAGAGACTGTAGCGATCCTGCTCCGCTCACTGATTCATGTCTAGCACGCTCTACGACGATCGAATCGACAATGACATCACTAACGGCAACCGAGAGAGAACCCAGCGCGATCGCAGCCGTTGCTGCCCAAGGAGAGTGAACAAGCGTCGCCATGATCACCCAGGACGACGTACCCAAAATTCCAGATAGTACTAGGTAAGGGCGTCTGCGATATCCAAAGATAGGTAATCCATCGGAGATAAATCCAAATAGGGGTTTTATCATCCACGGAATCGCTACGATGCCCAACAGAGCGGATACTTCAGCAGGACTCAGCGCCAGTTCATCTTTGAGGAAGAAACTGACCGCTAATCGCGCTAATCCTAGAATGCCTTGGACAAAATAGACTAGCAAAATAGCGATTAACTCAGTCGTTGGCTCGTGACCAAAGAAAATCTTCTCTGTCACAGATGCCTTAATCTTCGCTAAACCAGAGTCAGAAACAATCATTGACGATTCGTTACAAATATCAATCAATCGTTCCTATGATAGCTCCATATCGAGTTTGCAGAATCTTTAGGCCCTAAAGTCAGCATTTCGGAACATATTTATTAAGTAATCTTTCGTTGAATTGACATAAGAATCGTGAGTTTCTCTAAGTTTGCAGCCGCTCAACGCGTTTTTTGAGTTTCTAAACTGCAACATTTAAGCGGTAGAACACGTTGATTCACGCTTTGACACTTTTTGTAATATTGTTTAACATAACGGTAGCCAATGCACCCCAGAGTATGACTACCATGCAAGATACACAAAGAATTACTGCTCCTGCTTCTGTAGAAAACCGTAACGCTTGGAAGTTTGGCTTTACTCCCCAAGCAGAATTATGGAATGGACGGTTCGCCATGATTGGTTTTGTTGCTGCTTTGTTCACTGAATTCTTTTCCGGTGAAGGAGTCCTACGTTTTTTAGGTCTAATGTAATTGAATCTCTCCTCTAAATTTTTGGTTAACCTAAAAGCTAGTCTTGCGGATGCTTCACACCGAAGTGTCCAATTTTTTATGGGGCTGAAGGACAAAAAGCACACGTTATTTCATATATCCATTGGCTGCTATTTGATAGCAAATGGCTAATAAAAAACCCGATGGAGTTGAAACCACCGGGTAGAGAGATCAAGATGAATTGAAATTAGCGAATGTACTCTTTTAGAACACTGTTGCGATTTGGGTGACGCAACTTGCGGAGTGCCTTCGCTTCGATTTGGCGAATGCGCTCACGAGTTACATTGAAGATTTGCCCGATTTCTTCTAGGGTCTTCATACGTCCGTCGTCTAGACCATAGCGCAATCTGAGAACGTCCTTCTCACGGGGACTAAGGGTTGCCAAAACTCCTTCTAAGTCTTCCCGCAGCAGGTTCTTAGACACCTGATCTTCAGGGGTTTCGCCATCCGACTCGATAAAGTCGCCCAAGCGAGAATCTTCTTCCTTACCGATCGGCGTTTCTAACGAAATCGGCAACTGAGCAGACTTGGCAATGAACCGCAGTTTTTCGATCGTCATTTCCATCCGAGTCGCAATTTCTTCTTCCGTTGGCTTGCGCCCCATTTCTTGCGACAATAGCTTGGTCGTCTTTTTAATGCGAGAAATGGTTTCGTACAAGTGAACAGGAAGACGAATGGTACGGGACTGATCCGCGATCGCTCGGGTAATTGCTTGCCGAATCCACCACGTTGCGTAGGTTGAGAACTTGTAGCCTTTTTCGTGATCAAACTTTTCAGCCGCCCGAATCAGACCCAAGCTGCCTTCCTGAATCAGATCTTGAAACGACAGGCCCCGGTTCATGTACTTCTTGGCGATCGACACCACGAGCCGGAGGTTCGACTGCACCATCTTATCTTTAGCGCGGCGACCCAAGTGCAAGCGATACCGAAACTGCGGCAAGGGCATCTTCACTTCTTCTGCCCATTCCGCATCAGACGGAACGCGGTCTAGCTTCTCGGTCATTTTGACCAGGATGCGCTCTAGCTCTAGCAAATCAGCAATCTTACGAGCAAGTTCGATTTCTTCGTCTGCCCTCAGGAGGCGAATTCGACCAATCTCTTGAAGGTAAAGCCGAATCGAGTCTTCGGTGTAATGCTTTTTCTTGGCTTGTGTTCGGCGACGGGTAGCCCGAGCCTTGCCTGACTTGCCCTCTTCTTCGACGCCATCAGAATCCTCTTGATCCTCATCTATGTCGTCGTATCCTCCCCCCAAATCACTCTCAAACGCATCTTCTGCAGGAGTGCTATCGAGTGCTTCAAGTAGTACGTCGTTGGCTTGGGTCATGCCGCGTTCCTCATGCTCCTTAAGTAGTCAAAAAGTAGTCGAAAAAATGTGGCAGCGGAAACAGTATCTAGCTCAGTCCAGCTATTACTCAACTTTAAGTGAGTCATCAAGCAAGCGACTCAATAGCGGGTGTTGAGGTCATTGCGTGGTGTGCATACATCGCCTACAAGTAGAACCATGCATGACAAAACCTGACATTCATCACGTTTATGGGAATTGTGCAAGCAAATAGGGTATCCTGCCTTCCCTGGAAATATACCGTTGGGCAGATGTACCAATGCACAAATCTTAATTGATAAATGTTGTAATGTCTCCCCGATTGTAGCCTTTCTCACAAAAGTTGCACCTATTTTATGAACCTTTATTTCTGAGGCTGAAAAGTGATGCCGATAGAAACACGCATTTGCAATGTAAACCTCAATCAAATCACCACTTGGGCTCCTTTACAAAAAGTCATCGAGCAAAGACCTGACTCCGCAATATTGGGATTACAGCAGTGATGTGAGAACGAAAGAGAAGCACTTTTATCAAAGCAAACAACTATTTCGCAGACCAAATCAGGAATAGCTGAAGCAGGATTTACTGTTACATCCTGCCCCATAGCATCTCCAAAAGCATTTGTGATGGTTTTGGGATCCTGAATTACGGCTCTATGATGATACGGTAGCCCAAATTTAAGGGATCAGACTAGGGGGAAATATTAAGTTAGATGTTGATGTCAGAAGAGCCAAAACAAACTGGGGGCGATGGCGAAACCGCTTTGTATCTCCTAAGTTGAACAGGCTTTGAGAAGGCCTACTCCTCTCCGAGAGTATACAAGCTGTAACAGGGTAAGTTGTTAAGAAATTAGAATGTTTTATGGTTTCAGAAGTACATTATTAAGAAGGCTTAATTAACAGTCGTACTAACTTGTACTAACTATTTAAAACTAATAATTTTACTAACTGCTTAAAAAGGATTACTAAAAGCATCACTAAAGGTGGGGCAATGCTGACCAAACCTGATCAATAGTAGAAAAATGATAGCCTTTCTGTAGAAGTTCAGGAACGAGACGATCAACTGTTTCTGCAACGTCTTCGCCACCGTCAGCGCCATCATGAAGAACGATAATGGAGCCGTTTTGAATCTGGTTTAAGACTCGCTGCACCACAATTGACGAACCAGGACGCGCCCAATCCTCAGGAATAATGCTCCACATTACAGTGCGGTAGTTCCAACGTTGCAGATAGCTTAGAGTTTGGGGAGCGAACAGACCGTAGGGAGGACGAACATCTATCAAGGTTTTAGGGTTGATTTGACACGTCTTAGCGATCGCAGTTTTTGTAAGATTTAGGGTTGCTTTAAGCTCGGTTGCGGTCAAACCCGTGAAGGCTTGATGATCATAGCCGTGTAGTCCAATCCAATGACCGCGCTGGTAAACCTGGCGAGCTAGATCGGGGTAATCTTCAACGCAGGCCCCTAACCAAAAGAAAGTGGCAGAAATCTTGTGATGGTCAAGGACATCTAGTAACAGGGGCGTATATTGCGGGTGGGGTCCATCATCGAACGTAAGCGCGATCGTAGGGCTATCGTCACGACCTGACCATAGGCACTGAGGAAACGTAGGCTTTAAAAGACGATGCAAGAAAGGATAAATCGGAGCAAAGGACATTGACTAAAACTGAACAAATTACGCGAATTCAATAAAATCTTAATTTAGCGAAATTAGATAGAGATCAAGAGGCTAAGCACCGTTGGCGAGCGGAAGCAGACTGAACTAGAGAAGAGAGAATATCACTACTGAGCGGTTTAACCAGGAAGCCATCAAAACCAGGATTTTGGTCTTGATACAACCAGCGTGGCATATGACAGTCTGTTAAAACAACGAGTGTAATGCTTTCTGAATCTGCGATCGCTCTCAGTCGATGCAAAGGCAATTCAGACCAGTCATTGCCGTACAGAATAACGAGGCAAGGAGGAGCCTGTCTCACTGTGGCAACAGCGTGTTCGATCGAGTCTGCGATTTGCACACGAAACTTTAGTCGTCCTAGAAGTGATTCTAGTCCGTATAACTCATCGCGCCGTTGTGATAACAGCAGAACGTAATTGGATTCAAATATCATAGTTAACCTTAGCAAGCTACTTGTTAATATAGCGACCGCAAAAGGCTGTTTTTTAGAGCAAATATCGCTATAAATGCTTCACTGATTACTTCTTCAGGTTTCTTTTGCGTTTAAGTGCTTCCACTTTTCTTAGGGTTTGAATCGAAATGGATTTTTGCTCTGAACGATTGGAACAAACAGTAAATTTTTAATGCTTCGTAGAAGATTTGTAAGATGTTAAGAACATGGCTAGAAGTAGCCAAAGCTAGGCCGGAAGAGGATTTGAAGAAGTTGTAGAAAGATTAAGATGCTGTTGCAGTACTTACTCGCATTATTAAAGAATTACTTCATTTCTAATACTTGTATCTGTCGTCACTAAAGGCGAAATGAGCATCCTTCTTTAGCAGAAATAGAAATAGATTTTCTTTAGACTTTAAAGGGATTTGTGAAGTAACCTTGAGCGATCGCTTTAATCATTCTGTGCATGAAATCATAGATTATTTCGTTGAAAATTTAACGAGATCATTAAGATGGATTCAAAGAATAAAATGCTCTACCTTGAGGAGTAGCTAATTTGGACTGTCCTGCTTCAATTAGAGCGCGATCGCGAATTCGGCACGAATCACAGACACCGCAAGGTTGCTCTCCGCCCTGATAGCATGACCAGGTTAGGGAGAGCGGCACGTCAAGGTGCAAGGCGCGATGCACGATATCAACTTTAGAATCCATCACAAGTGGAGCAACGAGTTTTGGCGCTCTGCCTTCGATTCCCGCCTTTGAGGAAAGGCTGGCCAAGGTTTGAAATGCCTCTAAAAATTCGGGTCGGCAATCGGGGTAGCCAGAATAATCGACAGCGTTGATGCCTAGATAGATCGCATCGGCTTGTTTGGCTTCGGCCAGGGAGAGCGCGATCGCAATAAACACGGTATTTCTCCCTGGCACATAGGTAATGGGAATTTCAGTAGGATTTACGCCCTCGGTCGGCACGGTTAACGCTTCATCTGTCAAGGCAGAACCACCCCACTGGGCTAAATTCACATCGACAGTGAAATGCTCTTGAATCCCCAAATGGCTAGCGACTTGTTTGGCCGCAAGGAGTTCGCGATCGTGCCGTTGCCCGTAGCGAAACGAGAGCGCAATGATCTCGAATCCATCTGCGCTCGCTTGAGCCGCTGAGGTTGCAGAGTCTAAACCGCCAGATAGAAGAACGATCGCTTTAGAAGCCATAAGAAGAGCAGGAATAGGAAACGCCTTTCTGATATTCTCATCGTTTCAACGCTTTCCAATTGCTGTTTCCTTTACCGTTGAGCAAGGTTTGGTGTACGCCCAACCAGTCCACTCATGAGGCGGAAGGTCAGCGATTTAATTGGTTGCACGGTTCCAAGTATCCAAAGTGCGATACGACGGAGAAAGACAACAGGTGCGATTTGAGTAGAAAATGTTCGATTTAGCACGTCAGTCACGCTCAAAATGATCAGGTTTTCCCACTGACGCCATCGCTCGTAGCGCTTGAGAACTTTAATACTAGAAATGTCTTCGTTGCGATCGCTCGCGGTTTGCAAGACTTGCGCTAATGCTGCGGCATCTCGAATGCCCATATTAATGCCTTGTCCACCGAGGGGATGGCAGCAGTGAGCCGCGTCTCCAATCAAGGCTAATCGCGAGGCAACATAGCGACTGCTGTGGAGCAATTGCACGGGGAAGACGTAGCGCTCGCCTTCCAGCTTGGGGTTACTCAAGTGCGCTCCATAGCGTTGAATGAACCGTTCTGTAAATTCGTTGTCGCTGAGCGCCAGCATTGCTTCGGCTTCGGTTTTTGGCACTGTCCACACGATGCGGCAGCGGTTGTTAGGAAGCGGCAAGATTCCCGATGGCCCGCCTTCCCAAAACCATTCATAGGCGGTGTTGTTATGAGATGCGTCGAGTTGAAAGGTGGCAACGACGCAGGCTTGCCAGTATTTCCAACCGTAGGTGCGGATGTTAGCTTGCTGGCGAAGCGGAGATCGCGACCCGTCAGCCGCAATGACTAACCGAGTCCGAATGGAATGAATCTGATCAGAAATGGCAACGTCTAAAATGGCATCCTCTGCCCGAAATTCTGTCTTCAAAACCTTGGCAGGACAAAGGTGCAGGACGTTTGAGCAGTGTTCAAGACTCTCTTGTAGTGCGGTCAGTAACACTCGATGTTCGGCAACGTAACCTAGCGTTTGTGTGCCAATATCGGTTGGCGCAAACTTTACAACGCTGGGATGGTTAGCGTCGGATAGGCGAACGGTCTTGTAGGTTTCAATCTGCGGACGAATGGTTTTCCAGACGCCAAGCCCTTGTAGAATCTGGCTTGAGAGTAGCGAGATGGAATACGCTTGGGCTTTGGCAACTGCCTGAGATTGGGTTTCTGCTTCGATCAGAGCAATCTTTAAGTTTGAATCTTTCAGCGCACAAGCAAAAAGGGTTCCGACGATGCCGCCGCCTACGATCGCAATGTCATAGGCATCGGAATCGCGCTGACTTACCGATTGGCTTGCGACTAGTTGCTCTAACGCCATTTTTCTAAACTAACGATACGAAACTTTACACCTATTCTCTCTCAAACCTCAAAACCTATCAACTGTAAGCGCTTCTGAATGATGAGTTGTGCTGCTTCAGTTTCGGAGCAACGCACAATGTCAAGCTTCTCTATAGGTTACTGAGGGATGAGGTTAAACCGCCGCAGACATGAGTTCTTCTGCCATGTCGAAGTTAGCCGTGGCAGTTTGTACGTCATCGAGATCATCTAGAGCGTCCATTAGTTTGAGCAGCGATCGCGCTTGATCAGAATCGGTAACGTCTACTGTCGTTTGAGGGAGCCACCGTAACTCCGCCTGAGTCACAGTGTAGCCCTTGTCTTGAAGAGTTTGGCTCAGCGTTTCTAGGTTCTCGACTTCAGTGAAGACTTCTGCAACTTTTCCGGTTTCGGCGTCGCTCAATTCATACGTGTCTGCGCCCGCTTCGAGACATGCTTCGAGCAGTGCCTCTTCATCGATTTCGGTTTGAGCCGAACGGCCTCGTCCGCGTCGGGTGTCATTGGCAATAAATGAAATTTCGGCAACGCCTTTTTGCTCAAACATCCAGCTTACACAGCCCGTTTCACCTAAGTTTCCGCCGTTTTTGCTGAAGGCTTCTCTCAGCGTTGCTGCCGTCCGGTTGCGATTGTCGGTGAGCGCTTCAATTAGAACAGCAACACCGCCTGAACCATACCCTTCGTAACGAATGGCTTCGAGCGTGTCGTTTCCTCCAAAGCTGCCAGCGCCTTTTGCGATCGCGCGCTCAATGTTGTCGTTGGGAATGCCTGCCGCTTTTGCCTTCTCGATCGCCGTTCTCAATTGAAAATTGCCCGTCGGATCAGGAACACCACTGCGAGCCGCGACGATAATTTCCCGCGAAATTTTGGTAAATACTTTTCCTTTAACCGCGTCAACTCTGGCTTTCTGACGCTTAATGTTTGCCCACTTGCTGTGTCCTGCCATATCTGAAGTCGAGTTACAGTACCAACGTTCGATATATAGGATATCTTGCAGTAATCTTACATTGGCAGCGGATGTGAGGAACCTTCGGAAGAGGCTTTGCCTGCGGATGGAACAGATATAGCGGATGACAGGTTTCTCTCATCTGTCTATCCGCTACATCCGTTAGTGAATCCGCTGCCAATCAGTTGTCTATATATCACGAGCGTAAGCGGTTAGATTGATTTGGGTCATCTCCTGTCTGGAAATCTGACTGGATCAACGTTCCCAAAACAACGTTATCTTTTACTTTTTAATTAGTCTAATATCCTTGAAAAAAAAACTAGCCGAACAGGGCAGCGCTGTATATCATAAGAACCTGATCATTGTGGTTCCTTTTTATTTCAACACTTTAGACAACAATAAAACAAAACACAGCAATGCCAAAGGGGGCAAAACAAATTGCGCTGCCAAAACAGCAAATGAATACAAAGCGAGTCCAGACAAATCAGGTTGCGTGTTGCAGTTGTAGTTTTGTTCTGGTGGTGGAAATCCACACATGCTGCCTAACGGAGCGTTATCAGGTTGTTTTTTCCCGCAACTTGATACAATAATCAGAGTGAAAACTATCAAAAGAACGTTTCGTATCACAATTACTAATTTCCGAACTGTTTTAGGAAGTTGACTACATGCAGATTGTAGTCAATTCCTTAAGTAAGGCTATCCTAGTCGTGCGATAAGCTCTTCAAGAATAGTTTTATTAACCGTGATTTTAGCAGTGTTCTCTTTGTTGTTTATATCATTAGCTTTTGCCGCCAGTAAACGTGACGCCTTGAATAAAGTAGCGGTTGAAGAATGCATAAATCGCCAGCGCAGGCAGTGTAAACACCATTGAGGCTGCCATGATGTAGTTCCAGTAGGTGATGTATTGTCCTTTGAAGGCATTTAAGCCGATGGGTAAGGTAAACATGGTTGGATCTGACATGACAACCAGTGGCAGTAAAAATTCATTCCAAGATCCCATAAAGATAAAGATGGTTTGCGCCGCTAAAGCGGGTTTGGCTAGCGGAAGCACCACCTGAAAAAACGTTTCAAATCGATTTAACCCATCTAATGCAGCCGCTTCCTCTAATTCTTTTGGAAAGTTGAGAAAAAATTGTCGCATCATGAAAATGAACGTGGCATTGACGACAGTTGGAATGATCAGTCCTTGATAAGAATTGAGCCAGCCTAATGATTTGAGGATCAAAAACTTGGGTAGCAACGTGATTTGCGCCGGAACAACAAGAACCGCCAGAATCAAGAAAAACAGAAAACGATTTCCGGGAAACTGAACTCTAGCCAACGCATAGCCTGCCATTGAGTTAAACAACAAGTTGAACAACGTCACGATTAGCGCAACGATCGCGCTATTAAATAACCACCGTCCAAACAATGGCTCTTGCAAGAAAATCTGCTTGTAGTTGTCAAACGTGAACGTTTGAGGAACGAAATTAGAGCCGCCAGATGAAATTTCTGCCAACGATTTGAATGACGCAGATAATGCCCATGTAAATGGAATGAATGTTATGACGGTATATAAAATTAATCCAACATAGAGCAAGCCGATCGGCCAGTGAAGAGGCTTTTTCATAATAGAGTTGTCTGGAAATAAGGCGAAAAATCCTTGAAAGCTTTATCTGGCAAGCATTTCAACCATTTTGGTCAAAAATCGCCACAACCTCTGCATAGTAGGCATTTCAGCCGTTTTCCTCCTAAGAGCCTAGCCGAAAACCTGAATTGCCCGCACCACAATGCAAGCACACGATAAATGGAGCATTGCTAAGTAGTGTTCTGGCTTCTTCTCCCAGCGGATCAACACGCGTCGAAATCGATTCATC
>JAHHHO010000029.1 GCA_019359315.1 Myxacorys californica WJT36-NPBG1 | reverse complement strand
ATGGCAGTCCCGGCAGAGATAGCTTTGTTTGCCGTGGCGACGTCCATTCTTCACGATTTTGTCGCTGGTGCAGCGAGGGCAGTTCATAACTCAGTCCTACATCATCATTTCTTAGTATGCAACACCACTTTACGACTCCACCCTCACCGAAAACTACGTGATAGGTTGCAGAGGATACGACGGGAGCGGGACGGCGTTTTATTTCCATCGCACCTGGAAGATCAACGGTCACTGAATCACCAGCATTGAAGGGCATCAAACAACCTCCTCGTCAGGGAACAAAGAGGCTGCGTACTGCAACGAAAAACTAACGACATCTGTTTGATCCTGTTCAGTCCAATCATCCTGTTGATCGATAATGGATGAATTTTGCTGGACTAGCTCATTGAGAATCAGCGTTGCTAAACGTAAGCGTTCAGTCGGGGGTAAAGCTCGAATGAGTTGGTCATAAATCTCTTGAGCAGTGGACGGCATCTGAGATTCTCCGAGTCATCATCTCATCAGCCTAACATTTCTCCCACGCGCCCCATTATGCATAACTACACATCTCAAGTAGCCTACCAACACTACCTAAAATGCGATCGCTCCACAGCAACATTAGAGTGCGATCGTTCTATAGACCTCTTGCAAAAGTCATCGATAGGGGAAATAGTGAGGTGATTGAGAGGAGAACCTGATGACCTACGAACAAGTACGAACTTTGAAGCCCGAAGCCTTCAAGCGATTCTGCGGCGTTCAAACCACGACCTTTTCAGAAATGGTGTCCGTTCTGAAGCAAAAGCAACAGGCGAAACGCAAACCTGGTCGTCCTGCCAAACTGAGCTTGGAAGACCAAGTGCTGCTGACGTTGCAATACTGGCGAGAGTACCGCACCTACTTCCACATTGCTCAAGGCTGGAATATCAATGAGTCCACTGCGTTCCGGATCATTCGGCATGTCGAGCAGACCTTGATTCGTTCCGGTCGATTTCGGTTGCCTGGAAAGAAGGCATTGGTGCAATCGGACTGCGTTCTCGAAGTCGTGGTGGTGGACGTGACGGAAAGTCCAGTCGAGCGTCCAAAAAAAACCAACGACGCATGTTCTCCGGTAAGAAAAGGCATCATCCCTTGAAGTCGCAGTTGGTGGTCAACCAAGGCACCGGGGCAATTGTATGCACGGCTCACGGCAAAGGCAGAGTTCATGACTTTCGTCTGTTTAAGATGAGCCAAGTTCGGTTCGTCGCCACGATCCAGCTTTTAGGTGACAAGGGGTATCAGGGAGTTGCGCAACTCCATCCCAATAGTCAGACCCCTACGAAGAAGCCAAAAGGCGCTCACTTATCTCAGGCTCAACGGCAGGCGAATCGAACCCTCGCAACTCAGCGGATTGTTGTTGAGCATGTCAATCGCAGCCTGAAGATTTTTCGGATTCTTGGGGAACGTTACCGCAATCGCAGACGCAGATTTGGCTTACGATTCAACCTGATTGCTGGCATCTATAACTACGAACTCAAGTCAAAGAGTTGACTTTTGCAAGAGGTCTTATCACTAACTTAGAGTGCGATCGCTTTTTAAGCTCTAGAAGTGTGATACTTACACTTATCGCTCTAACATGAGGTTTTGTGAAAACCTGATATAAGCCGCCTAAAAACGCGACACATAATGTTTAAAGGGGCTGTGAGCGTTTGTACTTAGTGTTTATCTTTCACATATTGTGGCGTCTTGATAGACCGCGCATCTATTCAACTTCAACTTGTCTTAAACTCCATGTCTGTGTAGGGCTTCCTTTGCATTGCTCTAAATGTAGCGGAGAGCCATCCTGGCTTTCTCCATTATTTTTTATGGCTAAACAAAGATTACCTGCACTTAAAATTTTTCCGTGCAAATATGTCCATTTTTGAGCAGCTTGTGTGTTGCACTTCCACAGATGTAAAGGATTACCCAGGCGTTTTTCCCCATAATCCTTTGCATCTAAACAAAGATTCCCTGCACTCAGAATGCGACCTTGCTGAAGACCTTGCTGAAGCTGAAATTTCCACCACTGAGGCGGTAGAGGCGGTTGACTACTACAAGACCAAACTTGCAAACTGCCTCCTTCCTTGTCATAGCCGTAATCCTTTGCATCTAAACAAAGACCACCTGCACTCACAAGTTGGTATGTACCTTTTGAAGAAGGTTTAAGCACAGCCTTCCTCTTCGCAGAAGCGTTGAGCGAAGTGGGCAATTGATTGTTTTCTACTATTTCTCGTATTCTCTCAGTATCCAAACTCCGAATAACACCAGAGTCAATTAGAAAAACTAATTGTTTTGCAGCCTCACTTCTATCTTTAGTTTCTAATGCTTTTTGAACTAGATTAAACTCGAACTTTTGTCTCTCCAGTTGAAAGCTTGAGTATCCTTGAAGAGCGGCTCCAAACCCAGTACCAAGCAATCCTGCAAGTGTAAGAATTAATGGGGACGATAGCCACCTACGTTCTTTGCCGGATTCTGCGTCAGTCTTTGCTTTACTTTCCTTTAGATCAAGCTGTGTTTCCTTAGGAGTGGTTCCATCCATCGGCTTCTTCTCGTTTGAGTGATCTTGTGATGGTCAAGCTTCATCGAGCGTATCTCAGCTAGCAAGAAATCATTTCAGACGATACGGATGAAACTGCAACCGTGTCCATGCAGAAGAATGTGTGGTCTAACTAATTATCTAGACTGCTCTGACCCGTTCAAACCCATCTAACGCTCTGAAATGTAACCTTATTACAGAAGATAGTCTGTTAACATGAGCAGATTTGATTTCGTACAAACCGTAATTCAGAATTATATATTTAGACAAGGGAAATCAGGTTAACTCTTCATCAAGTCTTTATTTTCAAGCCTCGTGTAGCAAAGCTATCCGATTGTGAAGTAGCTTTTTCTAGAACCGAACTGCTCTTCTACATAGAAGTATCTAATTGAGCTTGATCACGCTCACACATCTCTATCAGCAAGTCAATCAGTTTCAACTATTCTAAACTAACAACCTACGCAAATAGTAATCGACCTTTGGGTTCTGGGATCGGTCGCCCTAACGCTTGTGCCGTTTCAATCCATTCTCCAATCACAACTTCCGCATTTTGCACGGCGGCTTGATATGTTTCGCCATCTGCCATACAACCCGGCAGTTCTGGAACCTCGACAATAAACGCTTGATCCACATCGCTCCAGTAAATGATGAGTTCATACCGAATCTTCATCTTGACCTCCAAGTTGATAGTTCAAAATCATAGTGCGGACTTGTTTAACTTGATACGCCTTGGCTTTTCCTTGCTTAGGCTGGAGGTTCAAGATTTCCTCAACCCCTTCTTTAGAAAAGATGTGGTGGCTGCCTCGTATGCGTTCCTCAAAACCAAGATTGCACAACAGTTGACAGAGTTGCTCAAAAGGAATGTTGGCATCGGAGTTGCCCAGCAAGATTTTGACCAGTAGCTTGTCTCGCTGACTCACTTTCGTCACTTCCCCCCATCGCTAGTGCTTCAGTCCGGTAAAGCCACTCAACTGCAAAGCAAGCTTCCTTCAGGATCGTATTTTACACAAAAGAGTTTGGTTGAGCTTGATTTGCGATTCTGCTGTGCCACCTTTGAAAGGATCGCCTCAAACCTACACTAGCGATTCAAGCAGATCCTCGATCGCAGCAGCGCTAATGCCAGAAGGAAACAAAGATAGTTCTATTTCCCCTAGCGGCGATACAGAGCTACCAGATTAACGATCGCAGTAGAAAGCTCAGTTCTTGATCGACAGGGTTTTGTTCTTAATGCGATTAGCGCCAAGGCACAACTCCAAAGGAACCGCACCAAGAACAGAGCAACGTACTTTAATAACCTATGTTTATTCGGTAAGAACTAAAGCTTCCATTTATGTTATCGATGGACTAACGTTTGTTCTTCATGTTCGAGTTTTTGTTCTTAATGCTCAAACTTTTGTTCTTAATGCTCAAACTTTTGTTCTTAATGCTCAAACTTTTGTTCTTCATGTTCGAGTTTTTGTTCTTCATGTTCGAGTTTTTGTTCTTCATGTTTGAGCTTTTGTAATTTTTCCAGTACAACTACTGATTCAGTCCACATATCTTTATTCAAACAATACAAAAAATCTGCGAGATTTGCGCCTCCGATTATCACAATGTGCCAGCTAATTTAGAAGTGTCCTGTTATCTTGAAGTCTCTACTATGGCTAGAAAAAAGCGTACTTCTTCTGCACTCAAAAAAAGCTGAGATCCGTATCGCCGGACTGAAAGCAATTAATCCCACAATCGATTTTGGCAACGATCGTAACATCCCGCAGTTGACTCAGCTAATTGATAAAGTCCGCACTCGATTGAACGCCTACAATGATGCGCTTGCCGTAATTGATGCCACCCAGAATGAACTCGACGATCTCGAAAAGCAGTTAAATACCTTAGTCGATAAAATGCTGTTGGGCGTTGCGTTTGAATACGGTCGAGATAGCCATGAATATGAATTGGCCGGCGGAGTCCGCACGAGCGATCGCGTTCGTAAAAGCATGAGAACTCGCATCAAAAGTGCAACCGAAGGTCAACCTAGCGAAATAGTTTTAGCCTAAGCGATCGCGCCTCGCTTCCGAATTCCTTCAATATTTTGCAAAGCGGAGTCAAAAGAATTTTTGATCGTGAAAGGATGTAAATTCACCTAGTTCGACATTAGGTGAACTTATATTGTTTTAGATAAGCCCGTGAACCCCAAAAACGATATATCCAGACTTCTCCGAAAACTAGTTAGCTGGGCGAACGATGTCCTGCCTAAGTAACGCTCTTTCTCTCCCTCTATCCCCTTGTCCCCTCTACCCCGTAAGATACGGTTGGCGTGTCACCACAACCGAACCGTGAAAGCACTTTCCCTTCTTGGCTCAACTGGCTCAATTGGAACCCAAACCCTGGATATTGTGGCTCAGTACCCAGAGCAGTTTCGGATTGTTGGCATGGCCGCCGGGCGAAACGTTGAACTCTTTGCCCAACAGATCCGTCAATTTCGCCCACAAATTGTTGCTATTTGTGACGAAAGTAAAGAGCAAGACCTGAGAGCCGCGATCGCAGACCTGAATCCGCAACCTATCTTATTATCTGGAGACGCGGGAATTGTTGAAGTAGCCCGATACGGTGATGCGGAAGTCGTGGTTACCGGAATTGTCGGATGTGCTGGATTGCTGCCAACGATCGCCGCGATCGAAGCCAAAAAAGATATTGCTCTCGCCAATAAAGAAACCTTAATTGCTGGAGGCCCAGTTGTTTTGCCGCTCATTCAGCAACACGGCGTCAAGTTATTGCCTGCCGATTCCGAGCATTCTGCAATTTTTCAATGCTTACAAGGCGTTCCTCAAGGAGGATTGCGTAAGATTCTCCTCACAGCATCGGGCGGTGCCTTTCGAGATTTACCCGTCGAGAAGCTAGCAGAGGTGACAGTAGCGGACGCATTGAAGCATCCAAACTGGTCGATGGGTCGCAAAATTACCATCGACTCTGCCACCTTGATGAACAAAGGATTAGAAGTAATCGAGGCCCACTATCTGTTTGGTATGGAGTATGACGATATTGAAATCGTGATTCATCCACAAAGCATCATTCATTCGCTTATCGAGTTGCAAGACACCTCTGTATTAGCGCAGCTTGGTTGGGCAGATATGCGGCTTCCGTTACTCTATGCCTTGTCCTACCCAGACCGGATTCATACCGATTGGGAGCGCTTAGATTTGGTCAAAGCTGGAAACCTGACCTTCCGCGAACCCGATCATGCAAAGTACCCCTGTATGCAACTTGCCTACGCTGCTGGTCGTGCTGGCGGATGTATGCCCGCCATTTTGAACGCGGCAAATGAACAAGTCGTTGCTCTATTTTTAGAAGAGAAAATTCGCTTCTTGGATATTCCGAAATTAATTGAACAAGTCTGCGATCGCTATCAATCTCAAAATAAGCTCAATCCAACCCTAGAAGATATATTGGTTGCAGATCAATGGGCGCGACAAGAAGCGATCGCTCTGCATGAAAAGGCAAAAACATTAGTAAATTTATAGTTACAAGTAGTTCGTAGTTAAAGACAGTTTTCCAGGCTTTGATTTTGTTATTTAAAGGAGAATTAATGAGATTTAATTTTTCTTAGAGAAGCGATGAAACGCTAACAAAATTAAGGTTTCCCTTTTCAAAAGCAATTAATTCAGTGCCATACTTTGCGAATTAGTGATTGTAAAGATCATTCTCCGGATAGGTGACTTACGGTTAGAATCCTATTTGATTCGCAGTTCACTCACACACACGGCATGAATCCTCAATTCCACAACTTCGACAGATTTCCGTTCTGGGCATATTTAAACCAACCCTTGTTTGACGCCAATCAACCCTTCATCCTTAATCCCCGTGAGTTTACTCACTGTCACAAGATCCGCCAATTAGAGCACTGCTGGAGGCTCTCAGAACGCCGTCTGCTGGAGCATTGCTGGCGTCAAGATTTGAAGGATAAGAATCCATAACTCATTCGGTCGCATCATACGAACAACTGAAGATGAAGGTTATGGTTTGATCTCTAGAGTAGGGATGTGAGCCTCTGCTCTAGAGATCAAAGCGTCGTATACCAAGCTTATTAATGCCCTTGAGCTTTTGCGCTTCAGGGCTATTTTAGTATCAGTATTCTAAAAATCTTCGCCCCACCTCAACTTTGTGAGAAATTGTCAGCCTGACTGAGGCAGCCATGCTGCTCATTTTTTGCGCCTTTCCAAACTAATTTCCAGCATTTCCTTTGATCTAGCAGTCTAGTACCTTAGAATAAAGTCATAAGCCTTAAAATAACTTAACTATCGCCCCTGAGTCGGCATGTCCATGACTTCAGCAACATCTTTATTTTCTCCAGTCGAGGCAGATCTTTCCCAATTGACGGAGAACCTTAAAAATCTAATTGGTGCCCGTCACGCAATGCTCTACGCTGCTGCAGAGCATCTCTTTGGCGCAAAGGGAAAACGAGTCCGACCCGCGATCGTGCTGCTAGTGGCACGGGCGACGATGCCCAATCAGGACATCACTCCCCGCCATCGACGGTTAGCAGAAATCACTGAGATGATTCATACCGCAAGTCTGGTACATGACGATGTAGTAGATGAGTCGGAAATTCGGCGCGGCATCCCCACGGTGCATACTAGTTTTGGCAATCGAGTTGCTGTCTTGGCGGGCGATTTTTTGTTTGCTCAATCTTCTTGGTATCTTGCAAATCTAGATAATTTAGAAGTTGTCAAGCTGCTGTCGGAAGTCATTATGAACTTGGCAGAAGGTGAGATTCAGCAAGGCTTAAACCGATTTGCAACCGAACTTACAATTGATGCTTATCTTGAAAAGAGTTACTACAAAACAGCATCATTAATTGCTAATAGTTCCAAAGCTGCAGGCATTTTGAGTGATGTTTCAGATGCTCAAGCGCAAAAGCTTTACAATTACGGTCGTCATTTAGGCTTAGCATTTCAGATCGTTGATGACATTTTAGATTTCACGGCATCTACAGAAGGATTAGGTAAACCCGCTGGCTCGGATTTAAAAAGCGGCAATTTAACGGCTCCGGTATTATACGCATTAAAAGAAAAGCCGTATTTGGAAGCATTGATCGAACGAGAATTTGCTCAAGATGGTGATTTGGATCAAGCATTATCGCTAGTCCACGGTAGTCATGGAATTGAGCGATCGCGGGAACTCGCTGCGCACCACGCAAAACTGGCAACAGATTGTCTTTCTGATCTGCCTCCATCCCAGTCTCGCCAAGCCTTAATCAAATTAACTGATTATGTATTGAGTCGGTTGTATTAGCCGATTTAGAATGTAATACTTAGTTTAGACCTTGCTAACGTTTCAGCAGGAGATAGGTGCCAAATCTGTCTCCTAATTTTTTGGTTTCAGATGCGATTAATTGTTAGTTGGCTCTGAATTGCCTTCTTCTATAGAGGGATAGAACCTGGGATAAGCGAAGAAAACTGTCTCTAAAATGACAGTTTTTGCGTTGTTTTGTTACTTCTAAACTTCTACTTAGATTGGTCTTGATGCTCTCAAATTCTACAATCTACTCAAGTATTAGCAACGTGTTACTGTAAGGATAAAGGCATATTGCTCTGCACGCTAAATATCATAAACAGAACATTCTATATTGCGCAGTTATTAGAATTCTAAGGCGTAGAAACGGACACTAGCTGTTTTAGATCCTCAACTAGAATCACAATGTCTTGCACTGTGAATGCTCAACTCCCTATGAAAAGCCATCCACCTTATGACATAGGTAAGCTCAACTTAACTGATAGAAGAATCGGTGTCCTTCTATATCGATTTATTTCCCATGACTGATGAAGAGAAATACTCTTATTTGTATTGTTTAAATCAATAGAATATACCGGATTGAACCAGAGTTTCTGCGGTACATTCGTCCCCATTTTATTAGTGATCCCTTTTAGTGTGTTTTGGTGAATTGATCTATGTTTATTTCAAGTCATAAAAAGCGGCTTGCGTTGATCTCGGTTCACGGTGATCCGGCAATTGAAATTGGTAAAGAAGAAGCAGGCGGACAGAATGTATACGTGCGCCAAGTCGGTGAAGCGCTATCGCGCCAGGGATGGCAGGTTGATATGTTTACCCGGCGTTCTACTCCTGATCAAGCTGGGATTGTGCAACACACACCCGATTGCCGCACGATTCGACTCACCGCTGGACCTCAAAAATTTATTCCTAGAGACGAACTATTCGAGTATTTGCCAGAGTTTGTGCAAGCGTTTCAACAGTTTCAGAGCGATTTAGGAGCACAGTACGAGATCGTTCACACGAATTATTGGTTGTCTTCTTGGGTAGGGCTTCAGTTAAAGAAACTCCAGGGCGCGAAGCAGATTCACACCTATCATTCGCTCGGTGCAGTTAAGTATCAAGCTGTTTCAACGATTCCACTGATTGCCAAAACACGTTTAGCAACCGAGAAAACTTGCTTAGAGACGGCAGAACGGATTGTCGCAACGAGTCCGCAGGAAGAAGACCACATGCGATCGCTTGTCTCAACGAAAGGTGAGGTTGATATTATTCCTTGCGGAACCGATATCCGCCGCTTTGGTTGTGTTTCCCGTGCAGAAGCTCGTCAGCAGTTGGGTCTTGATCAAGACGCCAAAATTGTGTTCTACGTTGGACGGTTTGATCCGCGCAAAGGCATTGAAACGATTGTTCGTGCTGTGGGACGTTTAGAACGGCAAGATAACTTTAAGCTGGTCATCGGTGGTGGTAGTCGTCCGGGTCACAGCGATGGCAGAGAGCGCGATCGCATTGAGAGCATTGTTGCTGACCTTGGTTTGCAAGATGTCACTACTTTTCCTGGGCGCTTAGGGCTAGATAATCTCCACCTCTACTACGCCGCCGCAGATGTCTGCGTTGTGCCCAGCCACTACGAACCGTTTGGATTAGTCGCAATCGAGGCAATGGCAAGCCGGACGCCTGTCGTCGCTAGCGCGGTGGGCGGATTGCAATTCACTGTGATTCCAGAAGTCACAGGGCTGCTTGCACCTCCTAAAGATGATGCTGTCTTTGCAGACGCGATCTCTCGGATTCTGTCTAGTCCTGAATGGCGCGACCAGTTGGGAGAAGCTGGACGAGAGCGAGTTGAGACGATCTTTAGTTGGGATGGTGTAGCATCTCAGTTGAGCAAGCTCTACAAGCGTGTGTTGAAAGAGTCAAGTCAATCAGAAGTCGCGGCGAAAGAGTCTAGCGATTCTGCCGTGAGTGCCTGATGAAACTCTAACCATTCTTTCATCGAAAGATTAGGACTGGCTTGGAATCAGCAGTATGCGGGTGAAGCAGAGCATTCATCCGCTATTTTTTTGCTGACTAGATTGATGCTGCCTCAAAGGCATAACCACCCTGCATGCCTAGCTTCTCGCCGTAGGATTTGACTAGTGTAGTTTAAGTCACTCAAAAGGCAGACCCCACTTGTGAATCAACTTCTGCTTTGCTGTAGAGTCCGCAACAGTTGCTATCCGTTACGCTACCGAATATAGGAGCCTAAGCTCACAATTAGCAAACTATGCAACTCCAGAGCGAACGTTTGATTGACCTAGACTCAATTGATGTAGAAGCGTCTGCAAGCCCCATTGAATCTGCTGAAGCAGTTGGACTGAAGTATGTAACGGACGACATGCCAGGGATTCGACGGCAGAAGTCAGGGAAGAAGTTTATCTATTTTGATGTGAACGGTGATCGCATTCGAGACCAGAAGACGATCGATCGCATCAACTCCTTAGCTATTCCACCTGCCTATAAAAAAGTGTGGATTTGTCCGCTAGAAAATGGGCATCTTCAAGCAACCGGACGCGATGCCAAAGGGCGCAAGCAATACCGATATCATCCCCTGTGGCGTACGGTGCGTGACCAGTCCAAATTCAGCCGAATGATGGCATTTAGCGAAGCGCTGCCCAACATTCGACGCCAGCTAGAGAAGGACTTAGCGCGACCAGGATTGCCCAAGCAAAAGGTATTAGCGGCAGTTCTAAAATTGATGGAGTTGACGCGCATTCGAGTTGGCAACGACGAATATGCGAAAACCAATGACTCTTACGGCCTGACAACGCTCCAAGACGAACACGCTGATATCTCTGGCTCAAAAATCCAATTTACCTTTCGAGGAAAAAGCGGCGTCGATCATGAAATTGAAGTCAAAGACAAACGTCTCGCAAAAATTGTAAAACGCTGTCAAGATCTGCCTGGACAAGAATTATTTCAGTATCTTGACGAAAATGGCAATGTTCAAGATGTCACGTCAACGGATGTGAACGACTATCTCAAAGAAATTGCTGGAGACGATTTCACCGCTAAAGATTTTCGGACTTGGGCCGGAACTGTTCTCGCTGCGACTCATCTCTCAGAAATGGGTCGTTTTACCTCGCAGACCGCCGCCAAAAAAAATATTACGCAAGCGATCAAAGCCGTTGCAGCTCACTTAGGCAATCGACCCGCAACTTGTCGGAAGTATTATGTGCATCCAGCTATTCTAGAAGCTTATTTGGATGAATCGCTGCATGTTGTGACCGAGAAGCATTCCACGCTCGTAGTGGAAGACGGTCACGCCCTCAGAGTTGAAGAGCTAATCGTTGTGGCGCTACTGGGTGAAGTCCCATAAAGCAATAAAACCCCCAGCACGAGTGCCAGGGGATTCATCAGGGTGCATCTACCAATCCACTATTCCCAAATTTCAGGTCGCGATCAGGAAAGTTTAGGCAGAATTTCTAGAACTTCGCGTCAAGGAGGACGCTGGAGAAGAACCTAACCCGATTAGGACAGAGTTACGCTTTGCGCGAATCGCACCTACTTTAATCTTCCGCAAAGATGTACTTGTAAAGCTCACTCGGATCAGGCTCAGGACTGTCGATCGCGAATTGAACCGCATCTTCCACCACAGTTTGAATCTTTTTATCGATATCTTTGAGTTCCTGCTGATCCGCCAAGTTTTGCTCAATCAGGTAGGCAGAAAACTTTTTGATTGGATCGCGAGCCAACCATGCCTCTTTCTCAGCCTTTGATCGCAGTTCATCTGGGTCAGCTAACGAGTGGCCCCGGAAGCGATAGGTCAAACACTCGATCAGCGTTGGACCTTCACCCGCACGGGCACGCGCTACGGCTTCTTCAGCAATACCGCGCACTGCCAAAACATCCATCCCATCGACTTCGTATCCCGGCATCCCAAATACGCTGGCTTTCTTGTAGATTTCGGGTTGCGAGGTCGCGCGATCGTGCGCCATCCCAATCGCCCACTTGTTATTTTCGACCACAAATAGAATAGGCAACTTCCAGAGGGCCGCCATGTTAAGACACTCAAAGAACTGACCGTTGTTGGTGGTGCCGTCGCCAAAGAAAGCCGCCGTGACCTGATCTGCACTCGTATCACCCATCGCTTCCCGGCGATACTTCGTTTGAAATGCGGCTCCAGTCGCGACTGGAATGCCTTCTGCAATAAAAGCAAATCCTCCTAGCAAGCGGTGCTTCTCAGAGAACAGGTGCATCGATCCACCCCGGCCTTTGCTACACCCGGTCGCTTTACCAAACAGTTCTGCCATCACTTCTCGCGCAGGCACGCCGCAGCTAAGCGCATGGACGTGATCTCGGTAAGTACTGCATACGTAATCGTCTCCCTGACGCATCGCTCTAATGACGCCTGACGAGACTGCCTCTTGACCGTTGTATAGGTGAACAAACCCGAACATTTTGCCCCGATAGTACATTTCGGCGCACTTGTCTTCAAAAGAGCGCCCCAGTACCATGTCCTCGTAGAGCATTAGCCCCTCTTCCCGCGTCACTTGGGCAGGGGCAGTTTGAAATGTGGGAAACGCTCTTTCCTGAACCATAAAAGTAACAACCTCGCTGCAATACCCAATTAGGGACAGAATGTAACAGGGCTAACGACAAAAAGCGTCAGCACTCATAATTTAATCTAAAATACCTTTCTGGTGGGTCAAAGATCAAACAGTCGGCGGAGGATGATAGCGGTAACCGCAGACAAATGCCTAAAGCTTCATCTTCTATTAAGGTTAAGATCTGCTCTCTATTAATATTGGTTTTTAGAACAATTTTGGTTTCTAGAACACTCGTTCCTCGAACACTCTGCATGTTAGACAACTTTAGAGTGAGACCGCTATCATCTGATATTGCCTGAACATTCTATCTATCCTTAAGACTGATGAACAGATGACTACGCTTTATTTAGGGTAAAATACCGTTTCTGCTGAGACGGGGTATGATGGCTCTCATTCGCTCGTCACGTCCGCTAATCACTTTTGACTGTTGGGGAAGTTAACCGTGCGTATACCGCTCGATTATTATCGGATTCTGGGTCTGCCAAATCAGGCAACGTCTGAGCAGTTGCGGCAGGCTCATCGCGATCGCACTCTCCAACTTCCGCGACGAGAGTACTCTGAAGCGGCAATTGCTACTCGCAAAAGTCTGCTAGATCAGGCATATGCTGTTTTGTCTAATCCTGAGCAGCGACAGGACTATGATGAGAGTTTTCTCGCGTCAACTTATGAGCTTGAGTCCAACCCACCGGAAGGGCTGGCGGACGATGCCTTAGACGTTAATACTCCGACGATCGAAATTGACGATCGCCAGTTAATCGGGGCGCTCCTTGTGCTGCAAGAACTCGGCGAGTACGAATTGGTTCTGCGATTGGGGCGTCCTTATCTCAGTAGTGGCACAACCAATCTGCGCGATGGGCGCTTTGGCGATCCAAAACTAGTGCTACCCGATATTGTGCTAACAGTTGCGTTGTCCTGCCTAGAATTGGGCCGCGAACAATGGCATCAAGGGCAGTACGAAAATGCCGCAGAAGCGCTAGAAACAGGGCAAGAGTTACTCTTACGGGAAGGGTTATTTGCCAGCGTTCGTCATGAGATTGGCTCGGATTTATATAAGCTGCGCCCCTATCGCATTTTGGAACTGTTAGCCCTGCCGATTGAACACAACAACGATCGGCAGCAAGGCATCCGGCTGCTGAAGGACATGCTACACGAACGGGGCGGCATCGACGGCGCCGGAAACGACCAGTCCGGTTTAAGCATTGATGATTTTCTGCGGTTTATTCAACAGCTACGAGGCTACTTGACGGCGGAAGAACAGCAGACTCTGTTTGAAGAAGAATCCCGTCGCCCCTCTGCTGTAGCAACTTATCTGGCAGTCTATGCCCTCCTTGGTCGCGGATTTGCCCAGCAGCAGCCCGCCCTGATCCGCCGAGCGAAGGCAATGCTAGCGCGATTAGGAAGCCGTCAAGATGTCCACTTAGAGCAAGCGGTTTGCGCCTTGCTATTAGGACAAACTGAAGAAGCGAGTCGAGTTTTAGAACTCAGTCAAGAATACGAGCAAATTGCGTTTATTCGTGAAAATTCTCAAGGCTCTCCTGACCTGCTGCCCGGACTGTGTTTGTATGCAGAACGGTGGCTGCAAGATGAAGTTTTTCCGCACTTTCGTGACCTCGCCAAGCAGCAAGCCTTGCTGAAAAGCTACTTTTCAGACGAGCAGGTGCAAGCCTATCTTGAAGAACTGCCCACTGAAGCAGAAAGCCGACACGACTGGTCGCTCACTCAGAGTTGGAACCGTCGCCAGGAGGAAGCCACTCAGGACTCTAAAATTGCGACTCGTAATGGCCGCTCAACTGGGGCCGTGTCGGTTGAGCAATTCGGTTCTCGGGCGGCAACGGCAACCCTAACCTCGGCTGCAGGGTCTACTGTAGTTACCTTGTCGCCTGCTGAGCGCTTTGCCAATCGGTCGTCAGAAGGCAGTTTGCAAGAAGTAAAATCTCCAGTCGGGCGCAATCCCTCGGTTCGACGATCGCCGGGAGGAGATGCTTCGGAGTCTGGTAAAGCCAATCGTAGTGGCGTTCAAGCAGACGCGGTTCCTTCCCGTCGAGGCGAGGGCTCGACGGGAAGGAACCGTCTGCCAATTTTGCTGCTAGGAGTGGCGGCGGCAGGCTTGCTGGGATTTATTTTGATTAAATCTGTCCGATCGCTAATCGGGAGTAGCACGAGTCCTGCAAGTGAGCCACTGTTAGTACAACTCGATCAGCCAGTTGTTCCCTTGCCGGAGGCATCTGAAGCGGCCTCAATTTCGGGGGAGATGAACCAAGCAACCGCGCAAGCTGTTCTTGATGCTTGGTATAGCGCTAAGCAAGCGGCAATGGGACAAACGCACTCCCCTGAAAAGCTAGCTCAAATTTTAGCTGAGCCGAAGCTAACCGAGTGGCAGCGTAACTCGGAAGAGGCGAAACGAGATAACTTAGCCATTCAGTATGAACACTCGCTCAAAATCGATAGCGTAGATGTGAGCCAAACCGATCCGAACCAAGCGATCGTGAGCGCAACGGTCACCGAAATCAGAAAGTACTTCCAAGGCTCGCAACCATCTGACACACAGACCGATCGCGACATGCAAGTGCAATACACGATGGTGCGTCAAGATAATCAGTGGCGGATCAAAGACTGGGAATAGCGATTGAGAGAACGTGCTGCGCTCCCCATCTGCACAATGCTTTGAGACAGGAGGGCTTGATTTCGCTAAGATTATTTGACAGTGTCGCCCGGTGCAGTGGGCATGATTGAAGTTCTTTTGCATGCTTATACTCCTTTGATCCTGTGGACAGGATTGGGAGCGATCGCGCTTCGGTTTTTGCCTCAAACGTTTCCTCGCTTGCTGGGTCGGAGTCTCTATTGGGTCGGTGTGCCCTGGCAGCTTTTTGGGTTGGCGCGGCATACGCATTTTGATCCAACCCTCAGTTTGGCTCCGGTGGTGACGATCGCAACCCTCGGCGTGGGCATTGTTTTAGCCTGGCTTACTCTACGAGGCTTGATTGCTCTAAAACAGAGCAGATCAAACGTGTGGATGCCTCCCATCCCGCCCCTAGATAGCCCTCACCAAGGAACCTTTGTGATTGCCTCTATGCTGGGTAATACTGGGTTTATAGGGCTAGGCATTATTCCAACTTTGCTACAAGCAGGAGATATGAGTTGGGCGGTGCTGTTTAGCGTCACGCAAAACCTGGTGGGAACCTATGGTGTTGGAGTTTTGCTGGCTAGTTACTATGGGAGATCTGAGCAGCCAAATCATTGGTGGATGCTGCTACGGGACATGGTGACGGTGCCGACGCTATGGGCATTTGCAGCGGGTTATTTGACGCAATCGGTCGAGTTCGCGCCGTGGGGGAGCGCGATCGCAGACTCGGCGTTGCTGTTTGTAATTCCCACTTCATTTGTTTTGATGGGAATGCGTCTGGGTCAACTCCAAGGGTTGAATAGCTTAAAAGTTGCTGCCATTCCTGTCTTTCTCAAAGTGTTGGTTCTACCTGCCTTGGTCGGCATTGGCACAACGCTCCTAGGACTGTCAGGAGATACTAGACTTTCGTTAATCTTAATGGCAGGGACGCCCAGTGCTTTTGCAAGCTTAATCTTGGCAGAAGAATACAATCTCGATCGTGACCTTGCAGCGAGTTGTATTGCCCTCAGTACGGTTAGCATGTTGCTGACTATTCCACTGTGGCTGCTAATTTTCTAACCCAATCCTCATCTAAATAGCACTGTATTAAAAGAGAATGTATCGATTCGCACTCAAATTCTAAACAATGGTAGAATCGGCCCGACACAGCTATTTCGGTATCTGCACAGTTGTCTTGAAGCGTTAGTTATGCCACCCACCTTGATTGCAGAAGCGACGACCGCTCAGTTTAAGTCCACCCTTGGACACATTTTAGTGGTCGAAGACGAAGATTTGATTCGAGAAACCATTGCCCTCGCGCTGACAGAAGAAGGGTACGATGTAACCGCTGCATCCAATGGTCGCCAAGCATTAGATTTGCTGCAAGCCTCGCTAGGAAAGCCGTCTAGCGCTGCTCCCAGAGTTGTCATTGATCTCATCATTCTCGACTTGATGTTGCCGTATGTAAATGGCTTGGATCTCTGTCGCCTGATGCGGCGCGAAGGAAATAGCATTCCGATTTTGATTCTGAGTGCCAAAGGTAGCGAAACCGATCGCGTTGTAGGCTTAGAAGTCGGGGCAGATGACTATCTCACGAAGCCCTTTGGAATGCGAGAACTCGTTGCTCGCTGTCGGGCCTTGCTGCGTCGGCATCAGCAGTTTCAGACTGCACCCAAGTCCTTGACTCTACAGTATCAAGGCATCACGCTCTATCCTGAAGAATGCCGTGTCACTGTCCGGGGCGATCTCGTCAGCTTCTCTCCAAAAGAATTTAAGCTGCTGGAACTGTTCATGACGCATCCCAAACGGGTTTGGTCACGAGATCAGCTTCTAGAACGAATTTGGGGACCTGACTTTATTGGAGAAAGTAAAACCGTTGACGTTCATATCCGTTGGCTACGAGAAAAACTAGAGCGCGATCCGAGTAATCCTGAATATTTAGTCACGGTCCGGGGGTTCGGCTACCGATTTGGCTAAGTTCTTGGTCACTGATTCAGATGATTTACAGTTTTCTAGCGCTTTATACTCTGCCGCTCCCCAGGGTCAGAATAATCCGCTAGGGTTGTAAATGGTGGCTGTAATCACTACTATGGCTAGTGCAAGCTAGTTTGGATGCACTGGCGACGCGCCCCTTTTTCTCTAGAATCATGTTGTGAGCTTTTTGTGGTTTCTGCTTGGACTGGCGATCGGTGGTGCTGCATTGCTGATCTATCGAATGCGGTTGAGTTCTCGGCTAAAGCAGCTAACTCATGCTCTCAGTACGGATCAGGCAGGGGTAGGAATTTCGCTGACCTCACAACTGACCCTTGCGATCGCGCATCACCAGGAGATCAATCACGATCTAGAGCACGTGATCGAAACGTGGAAACAAATTGTCAACGCGGCACCGATTGGCTACATTCAAGTCGATGAAGAAAATCAACTGATTTGGTGCAATCCTCAAGCGTGTCAGCTGCTGGGCATTCAGTTTGGAGTTCAACATTCTCCACGACTGCTGCTGGAATTGGTGCGATCGTACGAACTCGATTCGCTGATCGAAAAAACTCGGAATTCCCAGCAACCCCGGCAGCGCGAGTGGCTATTCTACCCAGCAGCCGTCGATACCGAAAATGTGACTGATCCTCGAACAACCCCGATTCGAGGATCAGCAATTCCTCTGTCTGATGGGGCGGTTGGTGTGTTTTTAGAAAACCGACAAGAAGCCTTTACGTTGACTCAACAGCGCGATCGCTGGGCATCAGATGTCGCTCACGAACTGAAAACGCCGCTGACCTCCATTCGTTTAGTGGCAGAAACGCTGCAATCTCGGCTAGAGCTACCCCTACGCGATTGGGTTGATCGGCTGCTAAATGAAACAGTCCGGCTCAGCATGCTCGTGCAAGAGTTGTTGGATCTAGGTCAGCTAGAGATGAATCCAACTCAGCAACTTCGCCTGAAAAAAGTAAATGTAACCTCACTGATCTATGCGGCATGGAGTAGCCTTGAACCTTTAGCGACTGAAAAACAACTACACTTAGAGCATACAGGTCTAGAGTCAGCTATCGTGACCGCCGACGAGGCGCGACTGCACCGTGTGTTTCTCAACCTTTTTGATAACGGCATCAAGTACAGTCCGAATCAGCAGCCGATTCACGTTCATCTTCAAAAGGACGACACCGGCGAGAACGTGTGGTTGAAAATTGATGTCATCGATCACGGACAAGGGTTTCCTAGGCAAGCGTTGTCTCACGTGTTTGATCGCTTCTATCGGGCTGATCCCTCCCGATCGCGGCTGGATCGATCGCGTGATTCTACCGCGACTTCGCTCCAGCCGAGTAGTGGTAGTGGGTTGGGACTGGCGATCGTTCGGCAGATCGTTGAAGCCCACCACGGCACTGTTTACGCTAGAAACCACCCTGAGACGGGAGGGGCTTGGCTGCAAATTGTTCTTCCTTTAAGTTATTCTTCGTTATTAAACTGACATAGAAGATTTGAATTTGAAATCAAACTAGTTTTTGTTGCTCCACCGAAGCATCTCCCTGTACGCTAGACAGCACGCCCCCCCTGCAATCCGTGAACTTTTAGCGCATCTACGCGGGCAGTTTACGCTATTTAACGGAATCCATCATCGTGTAATATTTATACATATTAGTATTTATACAGGTGCTACTTCCGTAATTTGAATGTATGTAAGTGATTGATAGAGATCCAGCAGTTTCACAGGTTCCGCCATCGAGTTTGTATGCAAGAACGGGTGCAAAAGCTTCTTTCCCAATGGGGTATCGCCTCCCGCCGACAAGCGGAAGAGATGATTGTGGCGGGGCGAGTCCGGCTGAATGGTGCGATCGCAGAGCTTGGACAAAAAGCCGATCCGACTCACGATCTCGTTGAAGTGGATGGCAAGCGGGTACAGGTTGAGGCGCGTCCGGCTCGACTGTATCTGCTGCTCAACAAGCCGGTTGGCGTAGTATCGACCTGCACTGATCCGCAAAATCGCCCCACCGTATTAGATTTGCTGCCTCCCGAACTTCGGTATCACCAGGGTCTTCATCCAGTCGGTCGTTTAGATGTAGAATCGACCGGAGCCTTGCTCCTAACAAACGATGGCGAACTGACGAACTATTTGACCCATCCTCGCCATCACGTTGCTAAAACCTACGAAGTTTGGGTAGAAGGGTTTCCCTCAGAGTTGGTCTTGCGGCAATGGCGAGAGGGAGTTATGTTAGACACCCGGCAGACATTGCCTGCTACAGTCAAGGTGATTCGTCGTTCAGAGTCTCAAACCCTGCTGCACGTTGTGCTTCGAGAAGGCAGGAACCGACAAATTCGCCGGATTGCAGAGCAGCTAGGGCATCCCGTTCGACGCCTGCATCGAAGTGCGATCGGCTCTATCAGTTTGCGGCAGGGTGACACTTTTCTTGCTCCCGGAACGTACCGTTTTTTGAAACCCTCTGAAATTTCTTCTTTAAAGTCCCCCTTAAAATCTCATAGTGGTCCACAAGTCGTCATGTTGTCAGCACAGGTGAAGGAGCGTAGCGTATGAAGAGGCAAATTTCCCAGCACAATCGGGAGCAGTCCGAACGGCTGACCGAGCTAGGAATGCGTCTTCGCGATCTGCGCCAGCAGAAAGACATTCCTTTGGAAGAGATTGCTGGCAAAACTCGAATTCAGCCCCGACTGTTACGCGCGATCGAGCAAGGCAAGCTAGAGGAACTGCCAGAAGCGGTTTATATTCATAGCTTCTTGCGTCAGTACGCCAATGCGCTCGGGCTAAATGGTGTTCAGTTCGCCAGCGAGTTTCCGACGATTTCAGGATTACCCGCCTTTCGTTCTACACGATCATGGCGGAGCCTGCCGGGAGCGCAACTGCGCCCGATGCACTTATATTTGCTCTACATGGTGTTGATTGTTGCTGCCGTAAATGGGCTGTCGCTCTTGGTGAATCGCTCTGCTCAATCTCCAGTCGCAACGGCAGATCTGCAAACGCTTCGACCGATTCCATCGGTCACGTTGGGCCCGGTCAGCCCGGCACAATTAAGTGTTAGTAAGGCGGGTACGAAGAATCAGCCGAAAGGCGCTCAAAAGTCAGTGCGTTTGGGTGTCACCTTGACGGAGCAATCGTGGGTGCGAGTCGTGGCTGACGGCAAAACCGAGTTTGAAGGTGTCCTCTTGGAGGGGAGCCAGAAAACGTGGACGGCAGATAAACAACTCGTCATCCGAGCTGGAAACGCCGGTGGAGTTTTGGTTGCGTTTAACGACGGGCAGGCAAATGTTATGGGGCAGTCCGGCGCAATCGCAGAAAAGGCATTTCCGCCAGATGCCCAGTTTGCCAATTTGCCTGGCAATGTGCCCTATGTAGAGCCAGCGATCGCACCATCCTCGCCTTAGGGTTTGTACGCGAGGCGGTTTTAGGCGACCTGTTGAATGCAGTCTGGAGCATCGTGAGTAGGGCTATTGACAGCGCGATCGACCGGATAAATCTTCAGGTTGCCTGAGTATGGATCGAGCAACGATCGTAACTCATCGGTTTGCGTCACGCGGGGATCGAGCCAGCGATCGTACTCATCTGGATCGAGAATCACGGGCATTCGATGATGGATTGTTGCTGAGCTTTGATTGGCATCGGTTGTAATGATCGTGCAGGTTTCGAGCAGCGCGCCGCCTGCCGCACCTCGCTGCTCGCACAATCCAGCAAAAGCAAATGGTCTATGGCTTTCTAATTGAAAATAAAACGGCTGCTTCTGACCTGATTGCGTTTTCCACTCGTAGAAACCATCCGCTAAGATTAGGCAGCGTCGCCGCCGAAAGGCATCGCGAAAGGCAGGTTTCTCAGCGATCGTTTCCGCTCGGGCGTTGATTAGTTTTGACCCGATAGATTCGTCTTTGGCCCAAGACGGGATCAAGCCCCAGCGCAATGTTTTGAACGTCCGGTCCTGCTGTTCTAGGGTTTGAACGATCGCGGGGATCGTTTGCGTCGGGGCAATGTTGTAGCGAGGCTGCCACTCTGGAACTGCACTAAGTTGAAAGGTTTCTGCAATACTTTCAGCAGACTGGGCTAGAGAAAATCGACCGCACATATTGATTCGCGTAATGAGTAATTTAGGTAATTTGCAACCCTAAAATCTGATAAAAAGCTTGGCAGTCCGCTTTAGAACTGCCAAGCTTTATTGAATTCTTCTCGTTCACAATCTATACAAGTTGGACGATCGCTTCAACACCAATTCGTTGGCATTACTCCTTCACGCCTTTACTCCTTCACGCCTTTAAAGTCAGCCTCTTGAGTTTTAGCGTGGAAGGCAACGTTTTCTGCAACGTTGTAAGACTGGGGAGGAGCATCAGTTCGGGAGTCGGAAATGCCTTCGGTTGGCCCTGCGATCTCTTTCCATGCTTGTAGTCCGCCTTTAAGTTCTGCCACACTGTTGAAGCCCGCCTGACGCAATTGAGCGGCTGCTTCAGACGTCTCTGCGTCATTTGCGCCGTACACATAAAGATCACGCTCGGCCTCAAAGTTATTCTTTGCCAAGTCCACAAGTTCGTCCATTGGAAATTCCATCGCGCCCAAAATATGGCTGTCATTGTAAGCGTCGCGAGGACGAACATCTAAAATCGTGAGTGCGGGCTCACCCCACTCTAAGCGGGACTTTAAATCATGTACTGAAGATTCTTTTTTAAGATCGGGAGGCGTCGGAGTGAGGTTAGGCAGCGCGTCCTTAGCTTTTTGGATCAGATCTTGTGGATTTTCCATAAAAATAAATTCCCAGTAAAGATAACTTAAGACTCACAGTTCACACTCAAGCTGCAAACTACGAGCAACATTCGATGAATCTCCTAAACCGGTTTTTCACCTATTGAAACTTTAATGGGGACTGGAGATATGACAATCTTTCTAAGGTAGGAGGGCAGGGATCATCTAAAGATATAAATATTCAGGAATGATTCATTCGTACTGAAAATTTCTGAAGAGCGGTAAATTTGGGTTGACAGCGGATGTATAGAACGGATGAAGAAGACATAAACAGATGGATCTGTTGTCCGTCCGCTTCATTGACTATCGTGCATCCGCTGCCAGTATTTTTCTCGGGCATTTTCTAGGGGATGTGAAGCGGTTACAGGCGAAACCGCTCCCCAGTACTGAGCAGTAGCTTATTCCACGCTTTGAGTTCTCCACGGTGAGGGATCGATGGATTGACCCTGAACGTACAATCCCCAGTGGAGGTGAGGCCCTGTCGCTGCGCCAGTGCCACCCAAGGCACCAATCGTTTGTCCGGCTCGAACGAGATCCCCTTCTTTAACGTTGATTTTGCTCATGTGCAGGAATATGCTTTCAACTCCTTGCCCATGATCGATTCCAACGCAGTTCCCGTGAATTTTGAAACCTTCCGATTCTCGACCGATCAACATCACCCGTCCTGCCGCTGGGGCAACGATCGCAGAGCCATAGTTGCCCGCATAATCCACGCCTCGATGGTAATAATCTTTGGCAAAAACACCATTGTAGTAGCGCCGCAAGCCATATCCAGTCGTTACTTCCCCAACGTTAGGACGGGCAAACTTGCCGTTCCAAAACTTCTGCGGACTGACGATCGCTTTGAAGGCATCGACGCGATCGAACTCTAAGTCTGTGCCATCTCCATCTTTGCCGGGGGGAAGCCAAATTCGCTGAGTTGGAAATGAGCGATTCCGTAGCTTCACGTTTAGCGTTTGAACGCCGCTACCTGCATTCACTTTAAGAGCAAGGGTTCCCGGACGATCTAACGGGGTAGTTGGCAAGAGGGCACGATACCGATTGTTGCCAATATCAAACGTTGGATAGGTTTTTGCGCCCATTGTGACTGTCGGAGCCGCGCCTTGAGCTTGCACAATGACCGAAATCGTATCTCCTAGCTGAGGACTACTGGGACTAACTTGCGCCTGCATTGCTCGTGAAGGAGTTGCAAATACGACAAGCGCGATCGCAACGCATCCTGCAATCACAACGTTGAGAACAACCGACGATTTGAAGAACGAGAAAATGGATCTGACCTGGTGAGGAACAGGCATGGATTACAAGAACTCCTGATTGAATGCAATTCGATAAACAGTCTACAAGCAATCTAGGAGAGGGAAAAACTCTTGCAGAGAGTCTAATGAGCGATTCCTTGAGCTTGGCAGAGCGAAGCGCTAGTGGAGTTGCGATCGCACAATTCTTCTGAATTTCTTCTGAGACAAAATCAGTTCATCCGCGCGGCCGGAATAGTAGTTAGGATTGCTCGGTTGTACTTTGATATACAAATGCTCGTAGTTAGTTCACATCAGATGCAGCTTGATGTACAAGCGTGCGAACTACGATCACACCAGTTGCAGCTTGATGTACAAGCGATCGCAGTTAGTTCACACAGGTTGCAACGAAGTACGAGAGGCGACGCGGCCAGAAGCAAGTAATTCGATAGCGTGAAGGTTCTCGTGAGTCTGTCTTGTAAAGTAAAGGCGTTGTGGTTAGAGAACTGTGATGGTGCGGAACCTTTTATTGGTGCTGATTATAGGGTTGTGTTGGTTGGGGCTTCCGAGTGTTGTTTATGCTGATGCTCCAGTTTATGAACAACGTACCCGACACAATCCAGATGGAATCGGCAAGATTTATATGGGGCGCGAGATCGCTCATGTGATGGGTTATGAAGGAGCGGGATGGTTAGAGCGATCGGGGCGAGATGCTGAAGAACAACCGCAAAAAGTGATCGCCGCCTTGAGTCTGAAGCCGAGCGATGTTGTCGCCGATATTGGTGCTGGAACCGGGTACTTTAGCTTCCGAATTGCATCCGCCCTGCCTCAAGGTAAAGTCTACGCCGTGGATGTTCAGCCCGAAATGATTGAGATTCTGAATGCGCTCAAAGCAGAGAAACAGATTTCCAATGTTGAACCGATCTTAAGCAGTCTGACCAGTCCGAATCTGCCAGAAAATAGCGTTGACGTGGCATTGATGGTGGATGTCTATCATGAGTTGGAGTATCCACGAGAAATGATGAGCGCGATCGCGCAATCGGTCAAACCCAGCGGACGGATTGTACTGGTCGAATATCGTGGCGAAAATCCATTTGTGATGATCAAACCGTTGCACAAAATGACCCAGAAACAGGCGAAGAAAGAACTGCGATCGCTGGGACTAACTCACCTAGAAACGATCAATAGTTTGCCTCAACAACACGTGATGATCTTCCAAAAAAGCGCTGCTTAGGCGAAAGTCTCCCACGTTTTCACCCAGTGTTGCGCTTCAACTGTGCCTTCCGTTGGAAATTGCTCCAAGAATTCTTTATCGGAGGCGCGATCGTAAGGCCCTTCTTTAATCTCTAGCATCACCGTATCGGGTTCTAACGCAATTAGCGTGTGATAGATTCCTTCGGCTAACTCAATGCCGCGAGTTTCGCCATTGGCTGTAATTCGCTCCGTTTGCAGCACCTCACCTTGTTCGTTTAGAATCAGCAGCGCGATCGCCCCTTGTAGCACCAAAAAAAACTCGAAGCCATTCACATCGGGTACACGTCGATGGCGGTGAGGACGCACATAAGTTCCGGGTTGTAGAACGTTGAGAAAACGCTGAACCCGCTCGTCTAATTCGTGAAAGTTGTAGTTTTGGCGCTGACGAGAACTCATGCGAGACTGAGATGCGATCGTAGCAAGCAGGTCTTGGGTGAGGCGTTTAATCGGTAATTCCACAGGTCATCGATTAAAGATACTTTTCTAGTAGTAAGTTCAGCTTTTCTTTAGCGGCGTCAGGAATTTTATCCAACCGCGTGAGGATCGCATACTTCAACGCCGAGTGCGCCTCGGACGGAGGCGGATTCTGGGTCAACCGTCGCACCGTCTCTTGAATCACTTTTTGAGCATTGGTCGCATTGCGCTGAAGATTGCCAATCACCATCTCAACCGTGACACTATCGTGATCGGGATGCCAACAGTCGTAATCTGTGACTAACGCTAGTGTTGCGTAGGCAATTTCAGCTTCACGAGCCAGTTTGGCTTCGGGTAAATTGGTCATGCCGATCACCGTCGCGCCCCAACTCCGATGCAAATTTGATTCTGCTTTGGTCGAGAAGGCGGGACCTTCCATACAGACGTACGCTCCACCGCGATGCAGCGTCACATCGGTTAGATTGAGACTTGCGATCGCGTCCCCCAGCACGTTCGCTAGATTGAGACAGACCGGATCGCCAAAGGCGACGTGCGCCACAACTCCCTCTCCAAAGAACGTAGAGATGCGGTTTTTGGTGCGATCGATAAACTGATCGGGGAGTACCATGTCAAGCGGCTTCGCTTCTTCTTTTAGCGATCCCACTGCCGACGCTGAAATCAAGTATTGGACGCCCAAACTCTTCATCGCATAGATGTTTGCCCGAAACGGAAGCTCAGACGGCAACAAATGGTGATTTCGTCCATGTCGCGCTAGAAATGCAACTCGCGTTTCGTCCAATGTCCCTAAAATCAGAGCATCCGACGGATCACCAAACGGTGTTTTAACACGCAGTTCCTCTACGTCTTTCAAGGCATCCATTGTGTAGAGACCGCTACCGCCAATGATGCCGATTTTTGCTTGTGACATAAATTTCTAGAGGAGGAAACCAGGATTTATTTTAATGCTTTACGGTGTCTGAGTCCTGACGCTGTAATAACCAAACTCCGGTGTACGTCATCCCAGAATCATCTGGCTGAACGAGCAGAAAATGCAGCCCTCCACTCGCGTGTTTACGCTGTTCATACTGCTCCGCCGCCGATCGTACCTCTGGGTCATCAAACGTGTTGAGAATCCAGCGATCGCGCTCTCCGGCTTCTAGAATGAGTCCGTCGGGCGCACCTGCAATGTAATTGAGAGAAACAGGTTGGGAGTCTTGTAGCCATTGAGCGAGTTGCCGCGATCTCCGCCCCCCATCAAACACAACTCCTGGAATGGGCAGCGTTGAGGCCAACCCAAGGTTCAGAGGTTGTAAGTCGTGGGGTAGGTTTAAAAACGGAATGAGGCGATCACGGAAGGCATCAACGATATCACCTGCTGGGAGGGACGCAAATCGCCAGCTATCGCCTCTAAAAGCATCAGGAATGGGCTGAGGAGGATTTCTCATAGATCATTCATAACTCGGTTTTCTCATTATCGAACTCTCATTATCAAACAGAGGGATCGAACAGAGAGTAACCGAGTTACGACGATAAATTAGAAGCTGCTCTGCTGTGGAACTTTTGCCAGCGTTATTTCAAACGCTTTTGTTCCGGGAGCATAGACTTGCGCAACATAATCCGCGATCATCCGATGTGTACTGAAGGCAGGACAGTTCGTTTTCAGCGAGCCTTTCATCATCGCAATCCAGCCGTGAGGGATGCCCTTCTCATCGCGATCGTAGTAAAGCGGCACAATTTCCTCTTCTAACAGCTGATACAGCGACTCGGAATCAATCCGGTCTTGCAGGGCTTGGTCGCTGGTGTTGGCGTCTTCACCAATCGCCCAACCATTCGTGCCTTTGCCGTTCGCATCTTCCTGGTAGCCTTCACACCACCAGCCGTCTAGCACACTGCAATTCAGACCGCCGTTAAAGCAGACCTTCTGACCGCTGGTTCCAGACGCTTCGAGCGGACGACGGGGATTATTCAGCCACACATCAACGCCTTGCACTAACTTCCGCGCCGTATGCATGTCGTAATCTTCGATAAATGCCACGCGATCGTTGACATTGCCATGATTGCGACACCATTCGATAATCCGTTGAATAATCCGCTTGCCTTCTTCGTCTCTAGGGTGTGCCTTACCAGAGAAGATAATTTGCACCGGACGTTCTTTATTGCTAAAAATCCTCAGCGCTCGTTCTGCATCCCGCAGCAGCAAATCACCCCGTTTGTATGGGCTAAAGCGACGGGCAAAGCCGATCGTCAGAATGGTTGGATCGAGGAGTCGGTTGGTCGCCTCAATCGAAACGCCATGTTCGCCGCGCTGCTGCCGTGATTGACGCACCTTGTATCGCGTATGGGCGATCAGCCGCTCCTTGAGGATTTGATGGCGCTCCCACAATTCTTCATTGGGAATCTGATCAACTTTTGCCCAAGTTTGGGGATCGACAAGTTGAGTTGTCCAATCCTCACCCAGGTATCTGTTGTACAAGTCTTGCATCAGGGGAGCTGCCCACGTTGCCGCATGAACGCCATTCGTGATGTAGCCAATCGGAACGGCATCCTCTGATTTTTCGGGATACATCACCGTCCACATTTTGCGTGAAACCTTGCCGTGCAGTTCGCTGACGCCATTCGCAGAGCGACACAGCCGCAACGCCAGAACGGTCATGCCAAACGGTTCCCAAGGATCGCCCAATCGACGAGCACCCAACGCTAAGAACTGCTCACGAGACAACCGGAGCTGATCCCAGTAATTGGCGAAGAACGAATCCATCAGGTCGGCGGAGAACACATCGTGTCCTGCTGGGACGGGCGTGTGTGTGGTGAAGACGCAGCGATCGCGCACCGATTTTTCGATGTCGTAGAACGATTTGCCTGTTTTCTGAATTTCTAACCGACACACTTCTAATAAGCAGAATGCCGCGTGACCTTCGTTTAAGTGATGCACCGATGGCTCGATGCCTAAGGTTTGTAGCGCCCGCACGCCGCCAATACCCAACACGATTTCTTGGGCAATGCGCGTTTCTTGGTTGCCGCCGTACAGGTGCCCGGTGAGCCAGCGATCGATGGGATCATTATCCTCGCGATCGCTATCGAGTAGATAAAGGCTGACCCGTCCAACCTGCGCTTTCCAGATCTGAATCTTGACCGTCCGGTGGCGAACCTGAATCTCAAATTTGAGGGGCTGCACTCCGCCCTCATCTTTGAGCAGTTCAAGCGGCATCTGCTCAAACGGATTGTTGGTGTAATAGTCTTCTTGCCAGCCGCTGCCATTGAGGCGCTGATGAAAATAACCTTGACGGTAGAGCAATCCGACACCAATCAGCGGTACGCCCAAATCCGAAGCAGATTTGAGATGATCCCCAGCCAGAATGCCCAAACCGCCCGAGTAGATCGGCAGCGATTCGTGAATGCCAAATTCAGCGCAAAAATAAGCGATTGGCTTCTCAGCTGTAATTTGTGGGGCAACGCGGCTCGACCACGTGCTATCCGCCTTCATGTAGCGATCGAACTGATCTGCCAGTCCTTCTAACCGCGTCATGTATTGGGGATCACAGGTCAGTTGCGCCAGACGCTCATAGCTCACGGTTTCTAGTAAAGCGACCGGATTGTGTCCACAGCGCTCCCACTCCTCAGGGCTAATCGTCTGAAACAGCGAGATCATATCTGGTGTCCAACACCACCAGTAGTTGAACGCAATGTCTGCTAACCGTTTGAGTGACGATGGTAATTTGGCACTCAATCTGTCAGCAGGAGCGGCAGTCATAGTATAAGTCATAGATTAATCTCTGAGCGTTTGCAAAGCGGAGCTTAAATCGTAGAAGTGTGAATAAACATTGGCTTGACCTACTTCCACGAAATTTAAACCCGCCAATATTAGGGGGTAATTACCTTGATCCCAGTCCGTGCCTTACTTTACGGGGTGTTCTGAACTACACGTTTTCGATCAAAAGCATTTGTGTTTGCATCGTAACCTGTTGATCGACAGAAAAAGTCTATCGATTCTTCAAACACTTTGAAGATTTTCAACTCGATTGATTACGAATTACAAATTTTCCTGGTCTCGATCTCCTTCCTGAACGTGCCGTTCCAGATAAAGGTCTACAAACTGCTCGGCGGCAGTGCCATCGAGTTCCCGCAATGCTTTGATAACTTCAGTGACAGCTTCAGCTAGAGGGTCACTGATCTCATTCACCCACTGGTGAACGGTAGAACGGTTGATTCCCATGGTCACTGCCAAGCGGTTTTGGCTAATGCCGTGGCTAGACAGTACTTGTTTAAGTGCCTTTCCTGCTTTTCCCATGATGTCGATCGTTGCAGAGCTAACCCTGTTGCTAAAAGACGGTAGTAGATACTGACGATGATAGATACTCCGAAGCGTCAAAATGCCCAATTGGTAAAGATGCAGTCTGATCTAAGTACTAGAGAATTCAACTGACTTTGCAATGCAAATCTCTTGGAGCCAATCGCGCAGATTTTTGAATCAGAGCGGTTTTTCCAAGATAATTATGTCGATAATTTTCACCCTTGAATCTAGAATGCTTTGAATCTAGAACGCAGGCTGATTTGCCGCCGAGCCTAATTTGAGGAAACACCCTGCAATTGACTTAGCTTGATTATATATAGCTATATATCGTTCTATCTTGATCTGAGTAAACATTCCTGTCCTCCCTATTAGCTGTTTGTCTTGACTAAATCATTTGTCTTGACTAAATCATTTGCCTTGACCTAATTGTCTTGCCCTAACAGTAATGCAAATCTTCCAAATTGTTCAGCTTTGCGATCGTATAAGGAATTTTCGACGAAAATTATAGCTATAGAAATTCTGTATGCTTCAAGTCAGGTGCCATTAAACGTCGCATGCAGAACTGACAGAAGACCATTTACCACAGCGTTTAATCTGAAGTTGTTTAATCTGAAGGTAGAGGATGTAAATGCTAAGGGTTTGCTCCCTTGATTGTTCATGAATCAAGAGCTGTAACCAGGTGGATAAAATTTTCTCTATGCTTCTCTGTCGTCATCTAAAAATAAGGTCAGTTGTATGTCTTCTACCAGTCTGAGTTCCGTTTCGGCTCATTTATCACGCATTCGCTTAGAGATCCGATCGCTCCAGCCCCAGTTGGTGACGTGGCGTAGAACCCTCCACCAGCGTCCAGAACTTGGTTTTACAGAAAAACTAACTGCCGACTTTATCGCCCAAAAACTTCAAGACTGGGGTATCCCTCACCAAACTGAAATTGCCCAGACGGGAATTGTCGCAACCCTTGAGGGCAATCGTCCTGGTCGAGTGCTGGCGATTCGAGCCGACATGGACGCTTTGCCGGTTCAGGAAGAAAATGATGTGCCCTACAAGTCTCAGCACGACGGCAAAATGCACGCTTGCGGACACGATGGACATGTGACGATCGCGCTCGGCACAGCTTACTATCTCGCCCATCATCGCGATTTTGCAGGGACGGTCAAAATCATCTTTCAGCCTGCGGAAGAAGGTCCGGGTGGAGCGAAACCGATGATTGAGGCTGGCGTCTTAAAGAATCCTGATGTAGACGCGATCGTAGGACTCCACCTGTGGAATAACTTACCTCTGGGCACAGTAGGGGTGAGGGCAGGGGCACTAATGGCAGCCGTAGAAACCTTTCACTGTACTATCTTGGGTAAAGGCGGACATGGCGCGATTCCTCAACAGACGATCGATTCAATTGTGGTGGCATCTCAAGTCGTGAATGCGCTGCAAACGATCGTGGCGCGGAATATTGACCCGATTGAGTCAGCGGTTGTGACGGTCGGCAAATTTCACGCTGGAACCGCTCTCAATGTGATTGCAGATACGGCTCATTTGAGTGGAACGGTGCGCTATTTCAACTCAAACTATGCGGGGTATTTTGAGCGACGCATCGAGCAACTTATTGCTGGAATTTGTCAAAGCCACGGCGCAAACTATGACTTGAGCTATCAGTCGCTCTATCCGCCTGTGATCAATGACGGCGCGATCGCGGATCTGGTTCGGTCGGTCGCAGAAACTGTGATTGAGTCACCGCTCGGTGTTGTTCCCAATTGTCAAACCATGGGCGGTGAAGACATGTCATTTTTCTTGCAAGAAATCCCAGGCTGCTATTTCTTTTTGGGGTCTGCCAACGCTCAAAAAGGACTCGACTTTCCTCATCACCATCCCCGGTTCGACTTCGATGAGACGGCGCTGGGCATGGGAGTTGAGATGTTTGTGCGCTGCGTCGAGCAGTTTTGTCAGTAAGAGGATTGATTGGTAGCGGATGTAGCTGAAACGGCTGATCTATGACAGATCTATCTAGGTTGCGATCGCGCGATTTGACTTGATGTAGTAGAAGAACGGTAGAAGGATTAATCCCGAAACTTACACAATCGGCGTTGCCTCCAATCCGCCAATTGGGAGAGTCCCCTTTCTAGCTCCCTCAAACTTGAAGGATTAAGGGGGCGAGTATGTAAATCCTACATCCGCTACATCCGTTACAACGTCGGCTGGCAATTGGATATCTGTGTTAGTTCTGAGGCAACCCTCTTTTCTGCATAAAGTTTCTATGAAGAAATGAGATCTCTTTATATAGACAGATTATTTCATCCTGAAATCTACGTAGAGAAGTGTACTAGCTGGATGTCCCTCCCTCGCTAGGAGTACGATGTTAGAGCTAGTTCCCTCAATCTTGGCATTGCAATCTGTTCAAGATGCCCAACTCGCCAACGACAAATCTGTAGAAGAGATCGCCGTTACTCAGCAGAAAGCGCCGCTTCCTCAGGCAAACCCGAAGGTAGATCCAACGCCTGCGATCGCGATTCCGGAATCGATCTCAGTTCCATCAATCTCCGTGAGTCCTATTCCGATTCAAACTCCAGTCATCATCTCGACGCCTGCCCCTCGCGCAATTTCTGCAACGCCTTCTAGAACTTTGCTCAATTCTCAAGCCGCTGCACCGAACCCCATTGCCAAAGCCCCAAATCCCTCTCAAGCCGCCGACCCGAAACCCGTTCTTAAAGCACAGGCTACTTCGCTCAGCCGTTCTCAAACGGTGAAGTCCGTATCGTCGTCAAAAGGGATGGTTTCGACCAAAGTAGCAACTAAGGCCTCAACTCCTTCATCTACACCCAAAAGAATATCCTCCACAAAAGACGTTATTGTTTCTACTCAAACCGTATTACCTGTCTCCGTCGAACCGGTGATCCTCAAAACTCAATCTGCAACTGAAATTCAGTCTAAGAATGAGGTGAAACAGCGGATTGCGATTGAGAAGCCCTTAAACAAGTCAACTGCTGAGAGAGCCACATCAGCTACTCCTGATGTAGGTCAACAAAATTTAGGTCAGCAAATCGATCAAAAGAATTTGGATCAACCGAAACACCTGCAAGAGCAGTCCGCTCAGCGGCTCGCGAACCCGGCAGTTGTGCAGCAGCAAAAGCTGCTAGAACAGCGGTTAGCCGAGATTGTAGTGAAAGATAAGGCGGCGAAACAAGCAAAGCGACAAGAAGCCCTGATTGCTCGTGCTTACCAATTCGCTGCCCAACAAAAATTTGAGCAAGCCAGAAAAACTCTACAAGACCCGGAAATTGCTTCTGAGGTGCGATCGCAGGTGTTAGAAACGATTAGCTCGATGCAAGCCAGGAGTCCGCTTTCTAAACCAACGCAGGTTGCTAAAGCTCCAATCATCGTCAACCCCCCTCAAGCTAAACTGCCTCAAGCTAAATCCCCCCAAGCTAAACCTCGTGTCGTTCAGACTGTTGCTCAGGCTCCTGTTATCACTCAAATTCCAGTGGCGGTTCGAGAGGTTGACCGAGTTCCGATCATCATTCAATCGAGAAATCTGCCTCAAAGTCCTGTGAAGTCAAAGCAATCTCTGTTTAGAAACGAGCCGAAGACGCCGCAATTGACTCCGCCAAACTCCCAAGCAAGTCGCTTCGATAAGTTTGTTGGGTCGAGTGATGGTGATTATGCCGTTGTCAATCCGTCCTCAACCAATTCGTCCTCGACGAATCTAGCGTACAACCCTAATCTTCCTAAGTCTGGTCAGATCAGCGATCCCACAGGTGAAGTCGTGTATCCTCTACCTGCGCCTGTTCCAGTCACATCGAGCTACGGTTGGCGCACTCACCCCATCACGCGGGTCAAGCGATTTCATTCTGGCATCGATCTGGGCGCGGCGCAGGGCACTCCGATTCTGGCGACCCGTCAAGGAAAAGTTGCCATTGCCGATCGTTTAGGCGGATATGGACTCGCGATCGTAGTGGAACACCAAAACGGCAAGCAAGACACGATGTATGCTCATCTTTCCGAGATTTTTGTCAGCCCTGGGCAAAAGGTAGAACCGGGCGCGGTGATCGGACGAGTGGGTAGCACTGGCGTTTCAACAGGCCCGCATCTTCACTATGAAGCGCGCCAGCGAAATGGCTCAACGTGGGTGACGGTCGATCCTAGCCCTCAGTTAGAGTCTGCGAAGGTACGGTTGATGCGAGCCAATTCGTAAGCGTGCGATCGGCTTCACCAAGCTCCGTTTGAGTTAGCTCCGCAAAGTCTCTTGGGTTGGCTCCGCGAAATCCGTTGGCTCGCTTTCAAGTACCAGCTTTCAAGCACTAATGGATTTTGCAGCTCGAACGCAGGTCTGCAAATTTGCATCGGTCTTAATCGCATCAGGATGAATATGAGTCGAACTGACCCGATAACCCCAGTCTTGCAAAATTTGCGTTAGCGAGGCTCGTTTCGGAATATCGATTTGACCACGCCGCCCAATTTCACCTAACAGATAGAAGTAAGGCGGCAGGTCTGTTTCGGTCTGCATTAGCCGCAGCAGTCGAGCTTGCGACTTCCAATTCCAAGCTTCGGCAAGGGCAATGCAGGCTTGGAGATACTCCGCATCGTGCAGTTGACCCAGCCAAATCGGGCCTGTGACTACCATTGGTTGAGCATCGTGAGGACAGACCGCTCGTCCTAACTCTCGCCATGCGATCGCGCGGTAGTTGCCACAGTGATGGCAGTATCCTAAGTAGCCGTAATTTTGGGGCGTTAAGCACGATCGCGCTACCAAGCGCACCATGACTCGATAGATTTGTCCCTTAAAAAACGAAAAAATGGGTTCTACTCCAAAGCCATTGGTCGCGGCGAGTTGTTGAACGCGGCCAATCAGGAGCCTCAATCCCTGTTCGTGTCCTGCTGGGTGGACGCGCACATACGCTCCATAATCAGATAAGCAGTTTTGAGGAGCATGTCCGGTTGCAGTTCGTCCATCGGTGCTGGTGAGATAGAGTAATCCTCCAATCGCGACTGCTCCTAGACTTGCGCTCAAATACGGTGCCGGAGAACCGAAGCAATCTAAATCCACCAAGTCGTAAAAATCTTGGCGGTAGTAGCACCCGAGTAAAAGACGATTTGCCTCTTGATGGGTGATCTGATAGCGCGTCGAGGGCAGCGTTCCTGTAGGGCTTGGCAAGGCCAATTGGGCTAAGTTGTGCTGCAAAACCTCGCTTACATCTGGATTGCCGTCATTTGCCCATACCCAGTCGGCTTGACTTTCCAGGGCATAGCGGAGGGCACGGATACCGCATCCTGACATCACATCTAGCACTCTTAAACGAGCCTGTCTCTGACGATAAACCTCAGCCGCTAAGACTCCTAAATCTCTTGAAATAGCGCTCTGCGATCGATAGAACGAGTTGCCAATCTGAATCTCTGCTTTGCCTTCAGTGATGTAATCCTTGACCTGCGATTCGTAATGTTTAATCTCAAAATCCTCCTCATTCGTTCTAAAAAAGTAAAGATGCAATACTCCAGTTACCAAAACTAGAATCAATCTGTAAATGAATTTGATAGCTACTACGAATACTAAGTTTTTATTCTTAATAACGGATTGCTCATATCAAATCCAGCAGTTTAATTATTATTTATGATAAATCTCTAATTGGTTGTGCTACCGATAAACACTTAGAACACTTAGTTGAATTAGAGCAACGAAATATCACAAAAAAAGTCTATTAATTTAATTGTGGATACTATGGTTCCAGTTCATTTAGTGGGAGCAATTAAAACAACATCTCCTACTCCAGCTAGAGACGATTCTCCCTCTCAAGGCACTAACATGGACAGCTAGGCATAATCACGTTGCTGGGCTGAATTAAGCATAAGGAGCAACATGGGTTTAGCTCCCCCGTTCTCACTGGACACTTTGTTCTCTCGATGAAAACGCATATGGAGTCGCAGTCGAAAGTTAAGATTTTGCTCGTGGACGATCAGCCAGAAAATCTTCTTGCTTTAGAAGCCATCTTAGAGCATTTAGATGTGATTTTGGTTCGAGCAAGATCGGGAGAAGAGGTACTGCGATCGCTCCTGCATCAAGAATTTGCTGTCATTCTCATGGATGTGCAGATGCCTGGGATCGACGGGTTTGAAACTGCCGAACTGATTCGTCACCGTTCTAAATCGCGTCAAACACCCATTATTTTCCTGACGGCACTCGATAACGACCAGAAAATGTTTCAGGGCTACGCCTGCGGTGCGGTCGATTATTTGCAAAAACCAGTTGACGCTGCCGTTCTTCTCTCTAAAGTCTCTGTTTTCGTCGATCTGTTCAAAAAATCCGAGGCATTAAAGCATCAAGCTGCCCAACTGATTGCCGTCAACACCGAATTGCGGAAGAGCGAAGAACGATTTCGTTCGTTGAGTACCTGCTCGCCCGTCGGCATCTTCGTCACCGATCCCGATGGACGGTGCACCTATACGAATCCGCGATGTCAGGCGATTTGCTATCTCTCGATGGGAGAACGCATTGATACATCCTGGCTTCAGTCTGTTCATCCAAGCGATCGCGATCGCGCCATTTCAAGCTGGCAAGCCCATCTAAATGATGGCGGCGAGTACTCCGATGAGTTTCGGGTTGAGTTGGCGTATGGCACGATCGGCTGGGTGCACGTTAGCTCGGCTCCTATGCTATCGGCGGAGGGTCAACTCCTCGGCTATGTCGGAACGCTAGAAGATGTCACCGCCCGTAAGCAAGCTGAACTCGCCCGGGTTCAGGTGGTGCAAGAGCAACTCGCGCGTCAGGAGGCAGAATCTTCTAACCGCTTAAAAGATGAATTTCTAGCGATTCTCTCTCACGAGTTGCGGACTCCTCTCAATGCGGTGCTGGGCTGGTCGCGCCTCTTGCGATCGCGTTCCTTTGATGCGGAAGCCCGCGATCGCGCCTTAGAAACCATTGAGCGCAATGCCGCTGCCCAAGCCAGCATGGTAGAGGAAATTTTAGATATCTCTAAAATTATTCAAGGAAAACTTCACCTCAAGTTTGGGCTAGTTAATTTAGAAGCAATTATTAGTAACGCTCTGCAAGCGGTTCGTCCATCAGCAGAGGCAAAATCGATCCAGTTAACCGCCGTGTTAGATACGCCGGGGGGCCAAGTTTGGGGCGATCCGGCGCGATTGCAGCAAGTGATTGGCAATTTACTCTCAAACGCAATCAAGTTTACGCCTGAATCGGGGAAGGTAGAAATTCGTCTTAAGCGTCAGCCCAACTCTATGCCTCTCAATTTGCAAAATTCGATTCGCCCTCCGTCTCTGGTTCCTCGAACCTCAGAACATGTTCAAATTCAAGTTGTGGATACGGGCATTGGCATTAGCTCAGAGTTTTTGCCGATTATTTTTGATCAATTTCGCCAGGTCGATAGCAGTATGACTCGCCAATTTGGCGGGTTAGGGTTAGGGCTTGCGATCGTCCGCCATTTAGTGGAACTTAATGGGGGTCAGGTCGAGGCGACGAGTGCAGGTGAAGGGCAAGGCGCAACGTTCACCGTCAGCCTGCCAATTTGGAAAGAAGATGTAGAGGCGATGAGACTCGCTAAAGTTTGCAGTTCTGATCTCGGGTTGCAGAAGAGTGCAGATTGGGTGAGTCAGCACGTTTAATGACCTCTAATTTACAGTGGGGTTTAGTCAGGTAAGTGCTGCTGATACTAGCCGTCACTTAACGTCTTTGAGGGTTAAATCTAGGCTTATGGCACATATCTTCAGATAGAGGTTAGCCTATCTATGCCGCAGTAGGATTCCTATCACGGCGTATGAGGGTTAAGCAGTGCGACAAGATTTAGAATCCACCCAAAAGAATTCTGAGTCTATTAGTTTAGAAAATTCTAAACTTTGGCTAGTCGTTCCCTCTAATTTAACAGGGCGAATCCCTCAACTGTATGACAAAACAACAGAGCTAGATACGCTCACATCTAGTTTTCAGGATCGACCGGATGAAGAGACTCCGGTTTTGCTCAAACACTATGCCGAGATCGGAATCGAACCTGGCGATGGTATTTCGCTGCCAGATTATTCGATCGACTCTAGGGTTCTCGACTCAGACAAAGCTCTGAGTCATGTTCCAAACTTCAAGATTGAGATTCAAGCTTTAGGGAAGCCAGTACCCCGATTCCAAGGCAGGATTCAGCATTCACTGATATTGGGAACCTGGATTGGACTTCTCGTTTGCTCTGATGAAGGTGGTGTGATTAGCCTTCACGAGGTTGGAGACACTCAAGTGCGATCTGCTGGAGATGTTGTTCCTCCCCCCTGATCTGATTCCCCTAGTCTGTGTCCGCTGCTCACTTTAATGGAGTGGAAATAGCCTATTACCTCTTCTTGGCTTCTGAAGTTGGTACAACTCGTTTGGTCATTTGAGATTTTACTTTTGAGGTTTTGCTATGGTGCGATTGGCTTTGCCAAGCTCCGAAGGATCGCTAACTTGGGGACTCGTTGTTGCAACCTACAACCGTGAGAAAGTTCTCCCAACCTGTCTTAAACTTGCAGTGGAACAAACTCGTCCACCTAGTGAAATTATCGTTGTTGATGCCAGTGATCGGTGGGAGGAAACCCGCGATCGCATTTCGATTGAGATTGCAGCCCATCATCCCCAGATTCGCTGGACTTATGTCGCTGCCCACACTCGATCTTCAACCCATCAACGAAATCAAGGCATTGACTTAGCCACTGCGGATGTTTTGTTTTTGTTTGATGATGATACGTTTATGTATCCGATGTGTGCTGAAGAAATCATGCGCGTCTACGAGGCAGATCCCGAAGAACGAGTGAAGGGCGTGCAGGCAGCGGCGATCGATGTTCCACCTTCAGAAGTAGAAGTTAGTGACACTAAGAAAAAAGTAGGTTGGTCAACCCAACAATTTTCGCGATTGGGTGCGCTTCAGAGACTGCTCTGGAAGTATCTGCTTTTGATGGACATGGAACAGCTTTGGATTCCTTACGATCAAGACTATCCCGATCGTGAAATTCCAATGGCTGTTCAGCAATTGAATACCCATCCAGTCCATATCATGGCAGGATATCGCATGACCTTTCGACGTGGAGTGCTTTTAGCTGAACCCTTTGAACCCCTGCTGCTGTACTATGCAATGGCTGAAGATGCGGATGTTAGCTATCGAATCTCTCGACATGGAGCTTTGGTTGAGGCAGGCAATGCTAAAGCACACCATTTTAATAGTGGCAGCGGTCGGCTTTCGCGCTACCAAGTTTCTGCTATTTCTGGCTTAAATCAGGCACTTTTCCTTAGAAAAAATTCTGATCACTTACTCCGCAGTCAAGTGCGATTTTATCAACTAATCAGCCGCCGATTAATTGCAGAGTGGCTTAAAGATGCACTCAGTCGTCGATGGTCTTTACCGCAGTTTCGGGGACTCTTAACCGCTCTAAGATATTCACTGCCAATTTTTACAATGAGAACTGAGCAGTTAAGAGTATGGTATCCATCATTACAGCAAAGGCTTCTTCAGAAGTAACAGATCTTCTGAAAACAGCAAAGGCTCTGAAACTGGCTAAAGTTTCAGTTCGGACAGCAGTAAAATTTTTACTAGAGTATGTGAGGATCAAGTATTGCGACACGATTTGGGATCGACTCAACAGAATTCTGAGGCGATTAATTTAGAAAATTCTGCACTTCAACTGGTCGTGCGTCCCGATTTAGGAGGGCGAATCGATCAACTACGCGATAAAAAAACAGGGCAGAATTGGCTTTGGCATCCGCCCGATTACGACGAGTCACAAACTAGAACCCTAGCCCTTGGAGCCTCGTTTGATGGGAATTGGACTGGCGGCTGGGACGAGATTTTTCCAAACGATGTGGAAGGTGAATTTCGGGCATATCAACTAGTCGATCATGGCGAGTTTTGGTCGCAAGCTTGGGGTGTAAAATCGCATGTGCCTTTTGACCTGCATCTTGAGTTGATGTGTCACACGGTTCCGGTACACGTCAAAAAAAGGATTCAACTCCACCCAACAGAGCCAGAGTTCACCCTCACCTACAGCTTTCAAAATCAGTCAGATCAAGAGATTCCGTTTTTGTTTAAGCAACATGCCGCGATCGCGATTGAACCCGGTGACGAAATTTTGCTGCCAAATTGCCTCATCGAACCTGTGGTTCTCGACTTTAGCCGCATCATCGGACGCGACGGCAAAACTCAGTTTCCAACAGCATTAGATGCAGCCGGAAACGAAGTGAATGTGCAGCACACCCGAGCGCGATCGTCGCAGCTTCAAGAATTCTTTTACAGTTCAGAATTAGCCGTGGGCGAATGTGGCATTTCTAAGTCACGATTGGAGAACGGCACAACTCCGCTGAGATCAACGCTGAAATTACGATTCGACACAGCCGATTTTCCCTACGTTTGGGTGTTTCAAAGCTATGGCGGTTGGTGCGATCGCTATGTATTGATTTTAGAGCCGTGTACAACCATGCCTTATGACTTAGAAACCGCTTGTCAAAAGGGAACCGCCGCGATACTGCAACCCCACGAAACCCAGACTCGAACTTTAACGGTGCGATTGGAATAACTGCAATTCAATGGTTCTTTTGTAACGCCAATCTTAACGCCGGACATCATTCTTGCTCCGGCGAGAGACGCTCAGAGGCTCGCATCACAAATCAGGATAATGGTTCTGCCACCATTGCACCCACTCCGACCACGTTTGATCTAGCAGTTGCGAGTTTGCATTCAACGCCCGAGTTTCGATCGCCATGTTGACCCAAACGCAGCGCAAATCCCGCAATGAAGCTTGACCCAAGAACCACGGGAAAAAGCGCTTTGACAGCACAGGCAGGGTGTTTTGGCGTTGGCGTAACTGGCGATCGCTGACCGAAGTTCCACCGTACTGCGTCACGCAAGCACTCTGATGCACTTTGCCAAATTCTTCAAATCGCGCATATTCTCCCGTTGCTGAGTTGAGTACTTTGTAGTCCGGCTTACGAGAGGCGAGCGTTGAGTCTTCTAGAATAGACGGAACGTGAATGTAAGTGTCCACAAAGTAGCGCATCTCGATCGTTAATGGCGCTCCGTTTTGGATGTATCGATACTGCTGACCCGCTACCGTTTGAGCATCGACGCTGGTTACGAGAGCAGGTGCAGTCTCCTTCTGAAGCGTCATCGGATAGCTCTGCACAAACCGCCACTTTTGCAGCGGCACTGTTGTTGGAAACGTATATGTTGGCATGTCCGGCATCTGATTTTTAGGAAAGAGAACGAGCTTTCCTAAAACACCCAGGCTCCCTAGTAACGTAGCAGCTAACAGGTAACTGCGGACTTGTTCCCACTGCTTCACGGCTCGGCTCCTTCTTGCACATCAGAGCGCTCTGCTTGCTCTAATAGGTGGTAGCACACTCCGCCGAGTAACGAAACAGCGATCAGTGAAAAGATGAGTGAGCCATTGCCTAAATGCCAGTAATCAAATGCCTCTCGTTTTGATTGGGCAAATAAAATTGCCATCAACGCAACACGAATCCCGTTAATTACGAAACCAACGATAACAGCAATGATCGGTAACATCAATGTCTGAAGACGGCTCAACGGAAAGAGCATCACAAATATGAACGTCAGCGTAAGCAGTTGAAAGATTAGGCCAATGCCAGAACATCCAGAATAGACTTCTACGGTTCCGGTTGGCATAATCAGATTAACGCCTTGCTGGGTGACAGGATAGCCTGCGTACCATAACAGATTGCTGGCAAAGTCTGCGGTTGGGCGGGAGATGTCCAGTGCTGCCATCAAACTCGTGGTTGGAATGGCAATAAATCCAAGAATAACCAACTCGCGCCAGTACTGTCGCAGTTGCCCAAACCCAGACGCCAATAGCACTAAGCTGACGCCCGAAATAACAGGGGCAAATCGCAAGAATGAGTCGTATCCTGTAATGGATGCACTCCGAAGCAAAATCCACGCGATCGCAAGGACGCCAACGCTAGTTGCCGTCCGTCCGCTATTAAACTTGCTCCAATCTTGCCGCCATGTTAAGAACCAAGCTGCCGACCAACACAACACGCTTGGCTCTAATAATTCAGGATGCTCACTCCGCCACACTAGAGTCAAGTGAAGCGTTGTCAGCGCAACGGCGACTCCGAGCAGTAGAAACTTTGCATCAAAAAATTTCACGATCGCTAAATCAACCTAGTTACCGCCTGGTGAATGACATTACTGAATTCGTTGGGCTGAGCGCGAGGCTCTGCGGATAGAGCTTTTCAGTACTATTATGTTGATAGACATCCATCCTTAGAGATAGCATCCATCCTTAGAGATAGCGCTTACTTTAACGTTACTGAGTGGAAAAGATTCGACATTCACCGTTGTCCTGCAGCAAAAGAACCAGAGCGCTATGCTTAGGCGCTTCTAATGGATCAGGCATTGCAGATCAGCAGGGGAGATTTAGGGCGAGATATCACTGGCCGTAATGGGTTTTTAGCAGCGATCGCAGCATATCTGCCATCGGCACGCCTTCTTCAACCGCCTTCGCCTTAATCGCTTTGTGCAACGGCTTAGAGATATCCAACGTGAGACGCTTCATTTTCACTGACTTCTCAGAGGAATCCTCTTTTTCCGCTTTTTTAGCTGCCTGTTCTTGCTTTTTCGCCGACTTTTTATCAGTTTGTGGCTCAACGGTTTCTACAGTCTGCCCGTTGTTTGTACTCTTCGCGGCACGATCAGAATTTGGTTTAGTTGCTTTTTTGGCTTCAGTAGACTTCTTCTCTGTAGTTAGTTCTGTAGTTAGTTCTTTGGCTTCAATTGGTTCTACTGTTGCTGGGGAGGTCTCCGGAACGGGGCTTTCAGCTACACCATTGTTCTCGATTGTTTTAGAGGGATTGGGTGAAACTGCTTTAGAGTTTGTACCAGCTTTACTTTTTTTACCTACCATCTTCTATCTCCATGAATCAACAAAGGTAATTCGCGAATTTTCGTCTTACCAATTTCTGTATTTACAGAATATCGTATTTACAGAAACGAACGTCGGTGAATTCACGATAAGGCAGAGCAGACGCATCTAAAACTTAACTATAGAATTGTTGGGCTACTAACAATTAACGAAGCATTAGATGAAAGCTCAAATTCATTTTTTAACTTAAAGTTATTGCCTTTCTTACCTAAGCTTAACTATCACACGGTTCTCTTCCGCTATTCTAAGTAGGGACTTGTTGTGCATCAATTGCTGCATCTGAAGCATCGTTTTCGCTGTTGCATTCATCGCTAACTTAAATTTTTCCTAGCTTAATGTCCAATTTGTACGAAGTTGTAAGTAAAGGTGGCCCAGTCGTCATTCCTCTTGCAGGTTTGTCGATCGCGACCCTTGCATGTGCGCTAGATCGGAGTGTATTTTGGTTCCAGTTGTGGCGAACCGAAGCACAACTTTCCCATGATATTTTGGAAGCAGCACGCTATAGTTTGACTGATGCCCGTGCGATCGCAGAACGATCGAAATCCATGCCACTCGGTCGATTTCTGTTAGCGCCCCTCAAGCTCAAGCAGCCGACGCCCGAAACCTTTCGCCTTGCGATGGAAACGGCAGGCGACCAAGAATTTGCCAATATGCGAAAGGGCGACAAGTTACTAGAAACCGTGGTTGCCCTCGCGCCGCTTCTGGGACTGCTGGGAACGGTGACAGGTCTTATCCTCACATTTAATAACCTCAACATCGGTGGTGGGGGCACCTCAACAGACACGACAAAAGTGGCGGCGGGAATCGGTGAATCTCTCATGTCAACCGCAGTCGGTATGGTCGTGGCAATTTTAGCGCTGTGTGTTTTTCGGATTTCTGTGACGCTGCAAGCTCAGCAAGTTGAATATTTCTCAAGAGTCGGCGGTGAGCTAGAACTGATTTACCGGCAAGTGTGGTACGAGCCACTTTTAGACGAAATCGAACGATCCTCTGCTCCTGAAGTTGCCCTTCGAGGATAACCATGAAGTTTAAACATCAAAGTCGCGGCTCTCAAATGCCAGAATTGAATCTTCTTCCAATGATGGATGTGATCATGACGATTCTGACATTTTTTATTGTAGTGTCTATGTCATTAACCAACTTCCAATCGGTTGATGCATTGCTGCCGAGTACAGAACAGGGAGTAAGTAAGGAAACGCCGCCCGATCCGCTGGTGATTGGTATGACTAGACAAGGACAAGTCATGATCGGCAACACTACAGCCAACGATACTCAGATTGCTCAGCAAGTCGTGGGCTATTTTCAGAAAAACCCGAAGGGTAACATTATTTTAAAGGCGGATAAGTCGCTTCCGTATGAGAAGGTCGTCCAAACCTTAGGTGTACTGAGGGATGTGGGTGGCGATCGCATCTCGCTAGCGATCGAGTAAACCGCATCCCCTTTTATTTAGTTTGACCACCTGTTGCCGCACAGACCTATACCGAGGTTTCTGCGGTTTTCTTACGTCTATCCTTTTGTTGGATCTTTTAGCCAAGTCACTACGATCGTGCCTTCCTGTCCTTTCACCGGAATGAGATTGAGGTAAATCGTTGTGCTTCCTTTTTTCAAGCGGTAGAGGTCGCCGCCGCCGTACTGCCCTTGTTTCGCAACTTCATCAAATATGCCTTTCAACTCTGGTTCTAGCGTGGCGCTATAGAAGGTTGCCGGAGCTTGTCCGAGGGCAAGTTTGGGCGAGGTGTCAATTCCCGGACGCATCTCAGGAATCGTTCCCTTCTGGAGTTCCGCCTCATCCACAACGTTATAAAACATCTGCGGTTGCCCAAACTGATCTGGATTAGCATTATTTGCTGGATTGTCTGAGCGATTGCCTTCCGGTAAAACCGTTGCCAACAGTTCAACATAGTCGGCTGGAGGGCTAACTGATCCCTTCAAACTTGCCAAATCTGTAATCTTCTCGCTAGAGAGCAAAATCACGGTAGTTGGCTCATCGCTAAATAAACTGAGATAGCGAGTTTCACCGCTTTTAGCAGTGACGCTGAATATTTTTGTGCCCGCGCCATTTTCTGCGGGCGTCACTGTAAATCCTTTGGCTTTGGGAGCCGATTGATAAAAGCTTTCAACGGTGGTTAAAGCGGCGGTTGCCACACGGCAGTTTTCGCCCAATCCTTTTTCAAAGCAATCGGGCGTAGAAGGTTGATACTGAGGAAAATCAGCAAACGAAGTCGCGGCAGTCTCAGTTGTCTTATTGAGCGGCTGACTTCTAGATGGTGAATTAGATTCCTCTACTTGGCGCGATTGCGGCTGAGTTACTGACCTTTGAACGACTGAATTTGGGCTGATGCGATTAATTTTAGGCAGCGTTGGCTTGTTGGGTTTTGCGGTTCCTATGGAGTTGCGCTCCGCGCTAATCGTTGCCTTGGGCAATTTAGGTTGAGAATTCGCTTTTGTTGTCGGAAGCTGAGTGATCTTAACGGGTGTTTCTTTGTTCTCTGGCGGCTTCTGCTGCTCTTTTGGTAACGGCACAAAAAGAATCAACGCATGAAGTCCCAGTGCCACAAATAGCATCGGTCTAACCAATGCTTGAATAGAAGGGGGGATCGCAGGTAAGGATGGTTTCATCATCGCGTTGGATTGCTTTAATGTGCTGGATTGCTTTAATGATTGTTTAATTGATTGGCTCTATTGTTACTGCGGCCGATCTCCATGTTAAATCACTTTGTGCCTACAGTTAGATCTCATTTCAAATCATTTTTGTCATAATTTGTAGTGAATTATTGATTCTAGTTGGTGTTTTAGTTCTCTTAATCAAAGATTTAACTCTATTTAATCAGTTGTTATTAATTTGTTTGTCTTCGCTTAACTACTCTAGTTGTACTGTTGTCGTTGTTACCTGAATTGCCGTATATCGGTTTTTGATGACAATGACACTCTCTGCATCCGTTGTACGTCGCGCTATCACTGCTTCTGCGGTAACGGCTGCGATCACGCTCAGCCCCATCTTGACTGCCATTGCTCAAGCTATCCCGGTCAATGGAGCTGGAGCAACATTTCCGGCGTTGCTGTATGAAAAGTATATTGCCGAATTTAAGAAAAAGAATCCTGATATCACGGTGAATTATCAAGCGATCGGGAGCGGTGGCGGAATTCGCCAACTGATCGCAGGGGTTGTCGATTTCGGCGGTAGCGATGCTGCTATGACCGATGAAGAGATGAATAAAGTCTCGCGCGGTGTCATTCTTGTACCAACGGCTGGCGGCGCGGTCACTCCAGTTTACAATCTCCCTGGTGTCGCTAATCTCAAGCTTTCTCGCCAAGTCTTGCCTGAAATTTTTGCAGGGCGCATCACTAAGTGGAACGATCCGAAGATTGCTCAAGACAATCCTGGCGTGAATCTTCCAGACTCTCCAATCAAATCAGTGGTGCGAGCAGATGGGAGCGGCACGACGTTTATCTTCACCAATCATCTCAGTTCCATTAGCCCTTACTTCAAAGGTCGCGTGGGCGTCGGAACGGCTCCTCGCTGGACAACCAATCCGCTCAAAGGTCGCGGAAATCCTGGAGTTGCCGCTCTGGTGCAGAAAACACCGGGCTCGGTTGGCTATGTTGAGTATTCTTACGCCAAGAAGAACAATTTGGCGATCGCGGCGGTGCAAAATAAGAAAAACGAGTACCTCACGCCATCGATTGAGAATACGAACAAAGCGCTTTCGGTGATCAATTTTCCCGCCAACTTTCGCGTGTTTGAGGGTGACCCCAGCGACGGCTACCCCATCACGGGTTTGACCTGGATGATGGTTTACAAGAAATATGACGATCCCCAAAAGGCAGACGCTGTTAAAAAATGGGTGCAGTATGTCCTAACAGAAGGACAAGAAGTCAACGCTTCTCTCGACTTCACCCGCATCCCTGCTGACACGGCAAACCGTGCGCTTCAGCAAGTTCAGAGCGAAGTGAAGTAAAAGTCTGATCACACCTGTGAGGGCTGTCGCCGTTCCTTTAGAGCTGCGTTTCGGGCGCATTGCTCTAAAGCAGATTGGTAGAGGACGATTGGGGTTACAGTCCTTTACTTGTCTCTCCATTGCGATCTGCGTAAGCCCTTTTTCTAATCGCCTTTCTGACGTTGTTTAGGTTTCACACCCTCTAGGGGGCACTTCTGTACAGATGCCCCTTTTCTGGTTTTCTACTGACCCGTCACCTGATGAATTCTTCCAAAGCTCAATCAGAAGTTCTTAAATCAGAATCGATTGTGGGTGGAGACACAGCTTGGCTCGATCTCAGTTTTGCCTGGTTTCTCCAGATCATTGCACTTGCCGCGATCGCACTCCTATTTTGGATGGGAAGCGTCATTTTCAAACAAGCATTCCCCGCCATCAATACCTTTGGTGCAGCGTTTTTGACAAGTCAAGACTGGGATGTCAATCAACTCCAGTTTGGGGCACTGACGTATCTGTACGGTACGGTTGTATCGTCTGCGATCGCGCTGCTCTTTGCCGTTCCGATCGGAATTTTTGTTGCCATTGTCACGAGTGAAAAACTCTTGCCCGCTTGGGTGCGATCGCCGCTTGGATTTTTAGTTGAACTGATCGCCTCGATTCCCAGCGTTATTGTCGGACTTTGGGGAATTTTTGTGTTGATTCCTATTCTCAAGCCAATTCAGCTTTGGTTGCACAATCAATTCGGTTGGATTCCACTCTTTAGTACCGAGACCTTTGGGCCCAGTATGCTCGTGGCAGGTGTCATTTTAGCCATTATGATTTTGCCAACGATCGCCGCGATCAGCCGCGATGTCATGGCGTCCTTTCCGTCTGATCTTCGCACCGCTTCTATGTCTCTTGGGGCGACTCGTTGGGAAATGATCTGCACCGTTCTGCTGCCAGCAAGTTTGTCTGGCATTGCCGGAGCCGTCATTTTAGGATTGGGACGAGCATTAGGGGAAACAATGGCAGTGACGATGGTGATCGGCAACTCTGATCTGATCAGCGCCTCATTGCTCGATTCTGGAAATACGATTCCTGCTATTCTCGCCAATCAGTTTCCCGAAGCATTAGATGAACTGCATATTGGTGCATTAATGTATTTATCATTAATTCTGTTTGCGCTGACATTAGCGGTTAATGTTTTAGCGATGTTTATTGTAAAAATATTTGGATTTAAACATCAGTAGCCATGACTCTTTTCGATCGACAACTGACGAAACCGCTTCCGCTTGGGCGCACTCTGTTTAGCTACGGAATGAACGCGATCGCAGCCCTCTCAACGGCTCTCGCTCTACTCGCGCTGCTCTCAATTTTGTTTGAGATCTTCCGCCAGGGGTTGCCAGGGCTGAAATGGGAGGTATTTACCTCTCTACCCGCACCCGCTGGGGAAACCGGAGTGCCGAGTGGCTTTGGTAATGCGATTCAAGGCACTGTTTTAATGGTCGCGATCGCAGCCTTGCTCAGCGTTCCGTTCGGAATTCTCACGGCGATCTACTTATCCGAAGTTGGCAAAACAAGCGCGACAGCAACGATTGTTCGATTCGTGATGTCAATTCTTAGCGCGGTTCCATCGATTGTCGTTGGCGTTTTTGCCTATGCCGTTATTGTATTAGCCACACTATTTAACTACAAAGGATTCTCGGCGTTAGCAGGTGCATTTGCACTGGCAGTGATCATGTTACCGATCGTAGTGCTATCGACCGAAGAAGCATTAAAGCTTGTTCCTCAACAGCAACGTTTTGCGTCTGCTGCGCTGGGTGCAAACTCGATTCAAACAACATTCAAGGTTGTATTAGCATCAGCATTACCCAGTATTACAACTGGCGTTTTACTTGCCATTGCTCGTGTTTCTGGAGAAACTGCGCCGTTGCTATTCACAGCCCTCTTTAGTCAAAGCTGGATCGAAAATATTCTCAATCCAACTCCGTCGCTGTCCGTCATGATCTACAACTACTCTGGCTCTCCCTTTCCCGAACAAATTCAGTTGGCGTGGACAGCGTCGGTTGTGCTGCTCGGAATGGTGCTACTCACCAATCTGCTCTCGCGATTGATCACTCGCAAGCGTTAACGACATATGTTAACGACATGTGTGGTTCTTCTGAAGTTGCGCTCTGCGCGAATCGCATAACCTGCCTCTTCATTCTTCATCCCTGATTTTCCCTCTCCCATGCCATCCCCCAACTCTCCAACCCCCAGTCTCGTCACATCACCCGAATCGGATCTAGCACTTTGCGCTCGCAGTGTGGATGTTTACTACGGAAATCGCCAAGTTCTTGAAGAGGTCTCACTTGACGTTTACCCAGGACAAGTGACCGCAATTATCGGGCCGTCTGGATGCGGTAAATCAACCTTTATCAAAGCACTCAACCGCATTGGTGAACTCGAAAGCAACATGCGAGTCAAGGGCGAGATTCAGTTTTTTGGACAAAACATTTACAGCCAGCGAGTCAATCTCAATCAATTAAGACGTCAAATCGGAATGGTATTTCAAAAGCCCAACCCATTTCCAACTAGCATTTACGATAATGTGGCTTACGGTGTGCGGGTGTTTAGTCGTCCATCTCGCGCTGTCTTAGATGATGTGGTTGAGTCAGCGCTAAGCGATGCGGCCTTGTGGAATGAGGTCAAAGATAGCCTGAAGAAATCGGCATTAAGTTTATCGGGCGGGCAGCAGCAGCGATTGTGCATCGCGCGGGCGTTAGCGGTAAAACCACGAGTCTTGCTGATGGACGAGCCGTGTTCTGCTCTCGACCCGATCGCAACCCTCAAAATTGAAGAACTGATTCGCTCCTTACAGCAGGAGTTGACGATCGTCATTGTCACTCACAACATGCAGCAAGCGGCTCGCATCTCAGACTACACTGCCTTTTTTAGCACAGACGAAAGCCAAGTGGGGCGGTTAATTGAACTGGGCTCAACCGCTAAAATTTTTGGGTCTGCAACCCATTCTCGGACGCGCGATTATATTGAAGGGCGATTTGGTTGAAGCGAAGGCTTAATATATTTTTTAAATAACCTTAACCTGAGTGAACGGCGCGACACGTATTCTAGAGGTGGTTCACGCATCGTGCAACACGTTGGCAGCCTTTGTTAACACAAGCCTATTTCCTAAGAAGCTGGCTTGAGAACAGTAGGATACATAAGCAGTATTGCACGACAACTCAGCAATCCCTGAACGTTCAAATCCTACTGTCTTCCTGCTAGAAGAAAAGATAGGAAAGCTCTAACAGGTTTCTCTATGCCAACAGAGAGCACATCGGTTGATGTTGGAATTTAAAGTTCTGAGATGCGAGAATTGCTGTTACGAGCGCCTGTATGCAACCGTCCGAAACTCCCTATCTTGCTTGCATTTTAGTCGTTGACGATGAACCTTTGATTCTTGAATCCATTACCCTTGCCCTCACTCAAGAAGGCTATCAAGTCCTGACTGCCGAAGATGGTCGTCGGGCTCTTCAACTAATTCAGCGCTCCTCTAGGACTTCGCAAAGTGAATCGCAAATCGCATCTGCTATCCCCACAATCGATTTGCTGATCCTGGATCTGATGATTCCTTACATTGGGGGGTTGGATCTGTGCCGATTGATACGGCAAGAGGGGAACACAATGCCGATTCTGATTTTGAGTGCTAGAGGAAGCGAAACTGATATCGTGGTAGGGCTGGAAGTTGGGGCGGATGACTATCTCACAAAACCATTTGGGTTGCGAGAATTAGTTGCCCGTTGTCGAGCGCTGTTGCGTCGCCAATCTCAACCTAGCGCTCAAGCTTCTCCTGTGCTTCAGTTTCAAGACGTTGTTCTCTATCTGCAAGAATTTCGAGTCACAGTTCGCGGTGAAGAAATTAGTCTTTCTCCTAAAGAGTTCTCGCTGCTCGAACTGTTTATGCGAACTCCCCGCCGCGTCTTTGCCCGCGAAGAACTTCTAGAACGAGTCTGGGGAATCAGTTATTTGGGCGATTCAAAAACAGTGGATGTTCACATTCGATGGCTGCGCGAAAAGCTAGAAATCGATCCCAGCAGCCCGCAGTACATTATTACGGTTCGAGGATTTGGCTACCGATTCGGATAAGGACGCGTCTCGCTATTATCTGTTGTCCTGTGCAAACCGTTGCCGGAGGCGATCGCTACATCTGCATCTGTTACCAAATCCGCTGCCATACCTTCAACTAAATCTTGCCATAATTGACTAGCTTCGCAAAATCTTGCGGGTTTAGGCTTGCGCCTCCGACTAGTGCTCCGTCAATTTCTGGTTGCATCATGATCTCATCAATGTTGTCAGGCTTAACCGAGCCACCATATTGAATCGTGATGTTTGGGTTACTCAACTGCTTCCGAATCAGACCAATCACGCGATTTGCCTCGTCTGATGCACAAGTGTCCCCCGTGCCGATCGCCCAAATGGGTTCATAGGCAATCACTAAATTCTGCTGATCGATGCCGACTAACCCTTTTTCTAACTGCTGGAAGATCACCGATTCCGTTTCTCCGGCGTCTCGCTGCTGCTTACTTTCGCCCACACATAGGATAGGAATGAGACCCGCTTTTTGCGCCGCCTTGAGACGCTGGTTTACCGTTTCGTCAGTTTCGCCAAAAAACTGTCGGCGCTCACTGTGCCCAATGATCACATAGCGGACGCTCAATTCAACAAGCATGGCGGTAGAAATTTCGCCCGTAAACGCTCCCGATTCGGCCCAATGGACGTTCTGAGCGCCGATTTGAATGCGACTACCATGCAAATTTCTAGACAACGTTCCCAAATCGGTGAACGGAGCGCACAATACAATGTCTCGATCGTCAGGAGTGGTGTCTAGTTGGGGCAAAAAACCCTGTAAAAACTCAATTGTCTCCGATTGAGTTTTAAACATCTTCCAATTGCCAGCAATGATAACTTTTCGCACAGGTCGCTCAGCCCAAAATCACGTTCAATAGCATCCTCCAGTCTACGGCTTTAGGGGACATTTTTGAATGTGCTAATTGCGCTAATCGCACCAACACGCCTCTAACCATTCGATCAGCTGCGATCGCGCCTCGGTTTGCTTCACCACGCTCCAGACGTGAATCAGGGCGATCGCGCTATCCACGCGCACGGTTAAGGGTTGATGAGCCGCGCACCAGCACTGCACGTCTAATTCTTGCAAGCGAAAGTAAACTTGCCAGCGATCGTCACACTGAATTTCGACGATCGCGCTCGATAGGTAAGGGGAATTTTCTAAATTCACGGGGGTACTCACAGATTACAAAGAGTTGCAATAGTATTCAAATTATTTGGTCAGGTTTTTATGAAGCTGCTAAACGATGTAATGACGAATGTTCTGCTATCAATTTAGGTATGAAGGTGTCGTTAGTTCAGCTTTTCAAACCGTGTGAACTAAAGGATTTAAGCTATTTTTCAAACTCTACTCTTGATTTGAAAATTGGAAGAACGAGAGCCTAAATTTTCAATTAAGTCGTCTCCCTCAGGCGGTTCTTGGAGAGTTAACCCTGCTTGTTTAACCCAGTTGCTCACCGTGTTATGGCTGATCCCCGTCGCTCGCTCGATCGCTCTCAACCCAGCCCCATCACAATACATTTTCAAGCAGATCTGTTTAGCATCTTCAGAGTAACCTCTAGAGGAATAAGACTCGACAAACTGCCGTCCGCAGTGTTTGCAAAGATAAGATTGTTTTCCCCGACGGTGACCATTTTTACTAGTTTGCTCAGAGTAACAGTGAGGACATTTCATCTCTAAATTGGGCAGCACAACCATTCGGAACTCAATCGTCATCTCAAAGTAGAAATTGTTACAATTTCAGTATTAAAAACTCCTCTCAACTGTGGCTTGGCAAGCCGCTTTTCTCGCTTGCTTTTTAATAGAAAACATGGCTCAATCGTTTATGAAGACGTGTAGCGGTACAAAGTTACTGAATACAGAGTTACTGAATGCTATGTCTATCCTCTGCTGAGTCCTGCTGAACGGAGAACACGTTAAGAGAACACTTAAGGAAACACGTTAAGGAAATACATTCACAGGAGAACCCCATGGTTGATGCTCAGATGCTAGTTCGTCCTTTCGGACAGATTGTAGACAATCCGGTTTTGCTGGAGCGCTCAACGACTGAGCCAGTTTGCGAAGGATTAAATATTCTATTCGCCAGTTTTCAAGCGTTGTACTTGCAGTACCAAAAGCAACATCTTGTTGTCGAAGGAGCAGAGTTCTATTCGCTGCATCAGTTTTTTAATGAAAGCTACGAGGAGGCTCAAGAGTATGCTCACGAGATTGGTGAGCGGCTCAATGGGTTAGGTGGCATCCCCGCCGTGAGCTTTAGCAAGCTGTCTGAGCTATGCTGCTTCACGCCTGAGTCAGATGATGTGTATTCCTGTCGAGTCATGTTGGAGCATGACCTCAGCGCAGAACAAGCCATCATTGGCGAACTCAGACGGCGAGCGGCTCAAGCGGAATCGTTGGGCGATCGCGCGACTCGCTATCTGTATGAAAAGATTTTGCTGACAACCGAAGACCGTACATTTCATATTACCCACTTCCTTGCGCCCGATAGTTTAGTCATTGGTCGATAGTGAAGCCGTTTAATTAGGTTACAGGTCGCTGTAGAGACAGACATGTTCTCTCTACGGCGATTTGTCGTTTTGGGGAATCCAATAACGTTGATTCGGATCGAACAGGTGTTTTACCTATTGAGAGCCAGACTCAATTAGTTTACTTCAAATAATCTACATAAATTCTCAATAACTGCCGATTAAGTTTTGTTACAGCCTAACGTTCGATCGCACAAAACCTTTATCCAATCGAGTCTTGGAAGCAAACTAGTTATTTTATTTCCAGGTCAAAGGACTTAGTGTCGCGATCAAACGCTGATAATTTTGATAGCTAATGGCAGTATCTCTACGCTTTTTCAATGCTAAAGAACCGCTATATTGGCGATCGCATCCCAATCGCATCCCAGAAGCTCCCTCCTAAGAACAGGTTGGAGCAAAACATAGTATTAAACTAGGGCATCTCAAGTCATCGGGTGTGAAATTGCAACCATTGCAATAACAAGCCTGCTATGACACCGGGCTGCTCTAGATGAGATAAAACGCCCGCATTAGGAATAGGCTGAAAGCTCTGAACCGCTTGAGGATTTAGGGCAGCTAAACGACGACCCAGATCGACCGACGTAAACTGCGCCTGTTCGCCCCACACGATCGCGGTCGGAATTGTCAGTTGAGACAGGTACATTGACAAATCAAAATACAAATCGCCTCGCAAAAACGCTAAGGCAGAATATTCCGCATTGGGCTGACGCGCAGATTCTAGATAGGCTGAAACCATTTCATCGGTGATGCGGTTGCGCTTCGCAAACAAAAATTGCTCCAAAAAGTTCCGAACGGCTAACTCTGTTGTTGCGCCAACCGTATAGATCGCGCGATCAAGGAACGGCAACCCAATGACTTGCAACGGAATTCGGCGTCCCGCATCTTGTCCAAAATCCGCAAATCCGGACGGACAGCTAAGAAAGAGCGACTGAACTAATTGGGGGCGCTCTATGGCGAGACGAACAGCAATCGCCCCTGTCAGCGACGAAGCAACTAACGTTACCGGATCTTCGGAGACCTGCTGAATGATTTCTGCGATCGCGATCAAATAATCGTCCACGCGATAATTTCGGGCTGGATGATCTGAGCTTCCCCAACCAATCAGATCAGGCGCAATGACGCGATGCGTGTTGGCAAATGTGGGATAGACTTTTGACCATTCGTAAGCAGAAGCTCCGCCACCAAAGCTATGGAGAAAGACAATCGGAGACGAGGCGGAATCCGGTGTCCAAGGTGCATCGATCGGAGTGTAGTATGCGATCGCACCGAGCGATGTCTGAATAGTTTTTTGTCCAAATCCAGGTGGCTGAAATTGCAACATAGTGTCGTCAAATAAATGGTGTCGTCAAATAAAGTTCCTTCCCACGGCATAGAGCAAGAATAGAGTAAGGATCTGCGATCGCCATCTTCCTAAAGCCTTGAACCGTTCCAAGTAGTTGAACCAAGTAGCGATACCACGCTTACAACATATCAAACTCGATTCGTATTTCCGTACTTCATTCACCCGGTTTCCAATTGAGCGTTTTACTAAAATGAGGATGTTCTCTACCAAAGCGCAGCCATGACGCAGAAATGGGATCTCGGTAGATTCATTCAAACGCTAGACTATTTTGAAGCGATTCCTGTTGTCAGTTGGATTCAAAAGATGATACAACCCCGTCCTAATCCTCAAGCCGACCTCACAGGACAAGGTAACGAACGGATTCTGTTCGACTTTAGCAATTCTGCAACTGATATTTCTAAGACATGGGGTGCGCTGGATGATGTCGTTATGGGTGGCGTCAGCAATAGCTCGTTCCAGTGGAGTAATGGCAAAGCGGTATTTTCAGGCAATGTCTCAACCAATAACTCGGGCGGGTTTGCCTCAGTACGGACTCGTAACTTTGATCCAGCCATCGATCTTTCCGGTTACACCGGGATTGAACTGCGGGTCAAGGGCGACGGCAATCGCTACAAATTTTTGGTGCGCGATGATGACGGTTGGGACAGTATTGGATACTCTTACTCGTTTGATACCGTGGCGCATGAGTGGATCAACGTTCGAGTTTCGTTTTCAGAATTGATTCCTGTGTTTCGAGCGAAAACAATGGCCAATGCAATGCCAGTGAATTCGAGCCAAGTGCGATCGCTGCAACTCATGCTCAGCAAATTTGAATATGACGGGGCACTCAACCCTAAATTCCATCCGGGAGAATTTCGTTTAGAAGTCAGTGAGATCAGGGCTGTACGAAATCCTTAACGAACGATCGCTGATACCGCCGTGTAGGATTTGATGCTTATATTTGTAACTTAAGTTTCTAAGCGCGTTCACAAGAAGTTCATCTAGGAATTTACTTTGTCAATCAGTCCAAGGGCAGGTTAGAGCTGAAAAATGGTTGGGCATTTTGAGTGAAGATTTTCCTCACAGAGAGTAGGGCTAAGGTAGCGTCTCTTTGCTACTAGAGCGGTCTTCATAACATAGCTTTCCATGCCATGCACAACATGACTCACCTAATCAGCACCTCAAGCCCACATTCTTCAACCGTCGAAGCTGAGACAGACCAGCAGAAAGCGCTAGCTGGCGTGATTGCTCGAATCCGAGAATCACTTGATCTCGACACGATTCTCAAAACAGCGGTGACGGAAGTTCGACAATGGCTGAAGGTCGATCGCATTGTTGTGTTTCGGCTCTACCCAGAACAAAATTGGGAGGGCGAATTTGTATCTGAAGATGTTGCTGCGCCGTGGGGATCAGCAATGCACCATAAGATACAGGATCATTGCTTTGGTGAACAGTTAGCACCGCTTTATCAGCAAGGGCACATTCACGCGATCGCAGACATTCACGCAGGGCAATACCAAGACTGCTATCTCAAGATGCTAGAGCAGTTTCAAGTCCGGGCGAATGTGGTAGCTCCCTTACTGAAAGGGGAAACGCTGTGGGGATTGTTATGTATTCATGACTGTCAGCAAGCACGAAACTGGGAAGATTCAGAAGTCGAGTTTGTCGGACAGATCGCGCAACAGTTGGGAACCGCCATTACTCAGGCCGAGTATTTAACGCAAGTGCAAGCCCAAGCTATCCAGCTTGCGAGTGCCACAGAATGCGAACGAGCACTGGCAAAAACAATTGATGTGATTCGGCGATCGCTCGATCCAGACACCATTTTTCAAACTGCGACTGAGGAAGCCCGGAAGCTGTTGCAAGTCGAGCGGGTGGCGATCTATCAATTCTTGCCAGATTGGAGTGGTTTGTTTGTAGCAGAGTCGCTCTTAGACGGGTGGAAGCCACTGGTCAACAGTTCGCCAATGGTAGCAGATACATTTTTACAGGAGACTGGAGGGGGTCGATATAGTCACAACGAAACCTGTGCGATCGCAGACATCTATCAAGCGGGACTGAAAGACTGTCACATACAACTGTTGGAACAATTTCAGGCAAAAGCCTTTGCAATTGCGCCGATTCTGGTGGGGGAGCGTCTCTGGGGCTTGGTTGCGGCCTATCAAAATACGTCTCCTCGCGATTGGCAGCAATTGGAAGTTGATTGGTTGGCGCAGATCGGCACACAAACGGGCGTTGCGCTTCAGCACGCCGAGTATTTCAAACAAGTTCAGATGCAATCGGCGCTGTTAGCGCAAGTGGCAGCTCAAGAAAAAGCGGTCGAACGGCAGCGTGCGATCGCAGCATCCATTGATCGAATTCGGCAGTCGCTCGATCTAGAGACGATCTTTCAGACGGCAGTTTACGAAGTGCAGCAGTTATTGAATGCAGATCGCGTTGTGATCTACCGATTCAACCCAGATTGGAGCGGACGGTTTGTGGCAGAATCGATGGCTCCTGAATGGGATTCGCTAGTGCATCCCCTAACTTCATCTTCTCATTTGCGCGACAACGTGAGCGACTGTAGCTTGCAGCAGTTAGCCACGCTGCCGATCGTTGATTCCCATCTGCAAGACACTCAAGGAGGACGATTTGCAAAAGGTGAGCGGGTTCGCGTGTGCCACGATGTTGACCAAGCAGGCTTCTCCGATTGCTATCGCCAAGTGTTGAAGACCTATCAAGCGCGTGCCTATGCGATCGCGGGAATCTATCATGATCAGCACTTGTGGGGCTTGCTTGCCGCTTTTCAAAACTCTGAGCCTCGACGTTGGCAGAGCGATGAGGTTCAGTTGCTGACTCAAATTAGCTCGCAGCTTGGCGTTGCGCTTCAGCAAGCCGAATATGTCAAACAGATTGAAAAAGCAGTCGAACGACAACGATCGCTATTCAAAACAATTGACAAAATTCGCCAGTCGCTCGACCTCGACTTTATCTTTCGAACAACAACTCAAGAAGTCCGTCAGTTTTTGGAGGTCGATCGCGTCGCCATCTACCGATTTTATAAGGACTGGAGCGGCGAATTTGTCGCAGATTCGATCGCCGATGGCTGGACGCCGACCACTACTCCTCAAATCTCGGTAGCTGACATTTTTCTGCCCAACACTCAAGTGGGACAATACTCACGTCACGAGATTTTTGTGCCGATTTTGCAGGGCGAAACGCTTTGGGGATTGCTGGTCGCCTATCAAATGTCAGAGCCGCGCCACTGGGCAACCGATGAGAAGAATTTATTAACACAAATTGGTGTTCAGCTTGGAATTGCACTTCAGCAAGCAGAATTACTGGAGCAAACAAGACAACAAACAACTGCATTAACTCAAGCGTTAGCAGAATTACAAGACTCGCAACTTCGCCTGATTCAAGGAGAAAAGATGGCAAGTTTAGGGCAACTAGTAGCAGGCATTGCCCATGAGATTAACAATCCTGTTAACTTCATCTCTGGCAATCTTGGTCACCTTGATGAATATTTCCAAACTGTTCTGGAGTTGATTGATCTGTATCAAAAGCATGTTCCTAATCCTAGCGTTGAGATTCAGGATCTCATTGATGATTTTGATCTAGATTTCGTTCGACAAGATTCACTGAAGCTGCTCCGCTCAATGCAAAGTGGAGCTGAACGAATCTGCCAGATTGTCCTTTCGCTACGCAGTTTCTCGCGTTTGGATGAGGCTCAATGCAAATTTGTCAATATTCACGATGGAATCGATAGCACCTTGCTGATCTTGCAGCATCGCTTAAATTCAACGCCGGCTCGCCCTGCCATTCAAATTATTAAGCAGTATGGCGAATTGCCATCTGTGGAATGCTATCCAGCTCAGCTAAACCAAGTGATTATGAATATTTTGAGCAACGGAATCGATGCTTTAGAAGAATCGATCGCAGCAAGAAATAATATCACTCCTACGATTCAGATTCGTACCATGGTTGTAAATACTAACCGAATTAGCATTCGGATTAAAGACAATGGAATAGGCCTACTTGACCGAGTGCGATCGCGCATTTTTGATCCCTTTTTCACAACTAAACCAGTGGGCAAAGGAACCGGTTTAGGGCTGTCTATCAGTTATCAGATTATTACTGAACGTCATAATGGCGATTTGAAGTGTGCTTCTCAGCCCAATCACGGTACAGAGTTTGCGATTGAAATTCCAATTCGACAATCTCAAATGCTGAGAACTGGAACCGAAACGGCTTAACGTGCGAACATCCAAAAATTGGATTTGATTTCGATTGAAGGCGGGCAACAGCTACTGTCGGCAAAGTTTTTGTCGGCAACAAAAGAACGTGGGAAAGCCCTACGCATTGGAGCAGTTATGCGATCGCCCTATGTTAGCATCGGCACGACAAGGCGTTTAATAGCACCTTGCTACCCGACCAATGCCATCTGATGGTAGGAAATGCGATGCATCGCTGCCCAAGATGAGAGATCGGCAAAAGCGCGATCGCGATACTGACCATACCGTTCTTGCTTGTTACGAATCTTCTGCGGTAACGCGGGCAAAATTCCAAAGTTCGGGGGCATGGGTTGAAAGGTTTTTGGAGCCGCAGAACTGATGAAATCAAACAATGCGCCCATCATGGTCGTTGCGGGAAGCTCCACAGTTGGTAACCCTAGTGCCAACCGTGCCGCATTCGTCCCAGCTAACCAACCCCCGGCAGAAGCGGCGGTATATCCTTCTGTTCCACTAATCTGTCCGGCAGCAAATAGCGTTGGCCGCTGCTTAAACTGTAGTGTCGGCGATAGCAATTCTGGCGAATTGATAAATGTGTTGCGGTGCATGACACCCATTCTGACAAACTCAGCGTTCTCCAATCCAGGAATGAGTTTGAACACCCGCTTTTGTTCGCCCCAGCGCAAATTTGTTTGGAAGCCAACCATGTTCCAAAGTTGACCCGCTTTATCTTCTTGCCGCAATTGCACCACAGCATAGGGACGATGAATCTTGTTTTCTGGAGCGCGAAAATCGCCTTTACGAGCGTCAAACAGCCCAACGGGCTTCATTGGGCCGTAGCGCATCGTATCTTCACCCCGCCGCGCCATTTCCTCAATGGGCAAACACGCTTCAAAAAACTTTGCGGTTTCTCGCTCAAAGTCCTTCAGTTCGGCTTGTTCTGCCTTGCACAATTCCTGCCAGAAGTGCAGGTACTGGTCTTTGTCGAGCGGACAATTGAGATAAGCGGCTTCCCCGCGATCGTAGCGAGAGGCTAAAAATGCCGTCTCAAAATTAATCGACTCCCCGACGATAATTGGACTTGCCGCATCAAAGAAACTCATATATTCCATGCCCGTAAATCTTTGAAGATCATCTGCTAGGGCAGGCGTAGTCAGCGGTCCTGTAGTGAGAACCACAATACCTTCGGTTGGAATCTCTGTTACTTCCCCTCGACGCAATTCAATCAGCGGATGGCAAGAAAGGGTTTCAGTCAAATTTTGGCTAAACACTGCCCGATCGACTGCCAGTGCTCCCCCTGCTGGAACCTGATGCTCGTCGGCTTTGCTAATCACGATCGACCCCAACCGCCGCAGTTCTTCGTGGAGTAGACCCGAAGACCGATCAGTAGCTTGCGCCCCAAAAGAGTTACTGCACACTAATTCCGCTAAGTGCTCACTGTGATGAGCCGGGCTTTGGGTCAGAGGGCGCATTTCGTGCAAAATCACCGGAACGCCTGCTTGAGCAATTTGCCAAGCGGCTTCTGTGCCTGCTAATCCGCCGCCCAGCACCTGTATTGGTTGGAGATCTGTCATTGTTATCCGCGATCGTGTGTGCCTTCTCTTTTAGGATAAAGGCTCTTGATGAAGCGCTGCTAATAGAGGTGGCATTTTCTGGGTTGAATTGAACCCGTCCATCTGGTTTAGCCTACTGTCTGCGATCGCGTAGAAAATAATGCTCCTACGATGTTTATAAACTGCTTATGAATTCCGTATTTCTTTTGCCTTACTCATGAAAAAATTAGCTTACTTGTGAAAAAAGCGTGAAGAATACGTATAAACACTGCCTTTTTTCAGAGGACAGCTTTAGAGTTTTGACAGAGACAAAAATTTATCTCTACTCAGAGCCGTTTTCTTCAGGGCGCTCTACTTTTCTCCAGTGGCTCTTATGGATGAGAGATTTTCCGGTTTGCCCGCCCTAGAGCGATCGCGTCAAGATGAGCTTCATCCAGTTAGGCGAGCGCACTTTCTTTAGAGCGCAAAGTGTGATTCAACAGGCGGCTATTCTTAAATAATCTTCATCAAAAATTTATTAATTGGAGGTGCTACCCCGGCATTACTTCATGAGGATTGGTCAACTCTGAAGAAGTACACCTCCTCTCTAACCCTATGTTGAAAACGCTAGTTTTAGCTTCTCTTCTAACAGGTGCATTGAGCAGTTTCTCACAAGTGATTAGCGCAGAGCGTAATTCTACAAGAACTGCGGTGTCCTTTTCCGATTACACCTGCTACATGAACAAGGGAAATCTGGTCATTGTGACTGGTTCAGTATGTGAATCTGATACTCAAAAAGCGACTAAAAATGCTAAACAGAATGCTTTTTTAGTAAACGTTCAGTAATCTGACAACTTATAAGTCCGTGAACCCAAAAACGGTATATCCAAATCTCCGATTTCTTCGAGAAATCGGAGATTTTTGCATGAGGAATGCAATTCATTCTGTCTCTCTACTTAATAATCTGATTAATAATCTGACAAATGATACTGAGTACCTTGTACTCTAGAGCCTATACTCTCTTTGTGCTCCGCTCCTATGGCTCGTGTTCGACCCATCGCGATCAGTCCTTCTCGCCGTAAGAATCTTTGGTTTGAAAGAGCAATGGCGATCCTGGCTCTTTCCAATCTTGGCTTAGTCGTACTTGATAGTACTTATATCCCGTGGCGAGATTTCTGGTTCCGCCATCTTCCTTTTTTGGTGCAGCGCTATGACCGTGTGAAAGGAATTGAACCCCATCGAGACACAGAAGCCTATTTAGAAACGGTGAATCGGCTAGAGCAAGACCTTCAGCAAGGCGGACTGCAATCTACAGCAGTGCAGACTCGCTTGCAGGAACTGCGCGATCGCAGTGATGAACTGATTCAAAGCAATCCGTTTGCAGTTGCAAATAAATCTGGAACGTTAGAGAAAATCAAAAATCGGATGCGCGATCGCATCTTCGGGCAACGGCGTAACGAATCGTCCCGCCAAGCCTTCGCGATATTCTGGAGCCAAAGTTATTTGGCGGAAAAAGGCGTCGATTCGGAACTGAAATTTTTTGATCAGAACATCCGCCCCTTGATCGCCTCTAACTATTATCGAACCATTGGCGAGAATGGCGAGTTTACCGATTGGTTTTGGTTGATCGATGCGCCATTTATCGCCCTATTTGGGTTAGAGTTTCTGGCGCGGACGTTTTACCTCAGCCGCCGATTCAAAAGCTTGGGTTGGTTCGATGCCATGCTGTGGCGATGGTACGATATCTTTCTGCTGCTTCCGTTTTGGCGGTTTCTGCGCGTGATTCCCGTCGCAATACGCCTAGAACATGCTGGATTTCTTAACTTCTCCCGGATTCGCGTTCAAGCGAGCCAAGGCTTTGTTGCCAATATTTCAGAAGACATTGCAGAAGTCGTTGTGATCCAAGTGATCAATCGCCTGAAAGACGCGATCGCGCGGGGAGAAGTGTCGCGTTGGCTGGTGGAATCTGCCAAACGTCCTTACATCGACCTGAACCAGCGCGATGAGATACAAGATTTAGCGACTCACTTGTTACAAACAACGGTGTACAGCGTCCTTCCCAAAATCAGGCCGGATATCGAAGCGCTAATGCGCCACAATATCGAGATGATTCTGAGTCAGTCCCCCGCTTATCAAGCCCTCAAAGCCGTTCCGCTCGTGGGTGACGTGCCGCGTCAAATCAATGAGCGGCTAGTTACAGAGGTCACCCAAGGTGTGTACAGCGCGATCGTTATGGCATTAGAAGATAAAGTCGGCGCAGAACTAGTCGCTAAACTCGTGAAGAACTTCGGACAAACCTTTGCAACCGAATTGCAGCGCGAGCAATCTATTCTGGAACTGCAGTCGCTTGCAACAGATCTGCTAGAAGAAATTAAAGTCAACTATGTACGACGGTTAAGTGAAGAAGATTTTGAAGGCAGCTTAGAAGAGACCCGTCAGATTCGGCAGTTAAGACAATAGACGGGTCTGGATGGCTCTGTTGGCTGGATGGCTCTACTGGATTGCTCCAACAGGCCATTCGTCTGCCCTACTTCAGCAAGGTTTCTCGGAGGTACATCACCGTTGCATAGAACTGAAAATCCACATTTTTCTTCTTGCTAAATCCATGTCCCTCATCTTTCGCCATGAGATACCAAACCGGAACCTTATTATTCCGAACGGTTTTCACAATTTGCTGAGCTTCATTTAGTGGTACACGCGGATCATTCTGCCCATGTACCACAAATAACGGCTTCTTGATTTGGCTGGCATTATTGAGCGGCGAGATCTTCTGCAAAAACTCTCGCATTTTTGGGTCGCGTTCATCGCCATATTCCACCCGCCGCAAGTCACGACGGTAGCTTTCTGTCCGCTCTAAAAAGCTGACAAAATTCGAGATTCCTACGATGTCGATCGCAGCACGAATGCGATCGCTATACTTAGTCGCGACGGCTAATGACATATATCCGCCGTAACTTCCGCCTGTTACCAGAATGCGGTCTTTGTCTAACGTTGGCTGAGTCGCAATCCAATCGAGCAGCGCCCCGATATCTTTCACCGAATCTTCTCGCCGAAATCCATTGTCGAGATCGACAAACGTTTTGCCGTAGCCCGTAGAACCTCGAACGTTAGGAAATACGATCGCAACCCCTAACTCATTGAGATAGTAGTTGAGCCGCCCTAAGAAACTCGGACGAAACTGACTTTCTGGGCCGCCATGAATATTGATGATTACAGGACGCTTACCTGTGAATTTGGCAGGCGGACGATAGAGAAACCCAGAAATCGTTTTGCCATCAAAACTTTTCCAGCGAACAAGTTCTGGTTCTGAGAAGTTTGCCGTGTTAAGTCCTCCGGTTTCGCTCTCTGTCCAGCGTTCAATCTTGTTATCGGTCACGTTGAGCGAGTAGACATCGGCGGTCGATCGCGCCGCTACCAACGTGAAGCCTAAATCCTGATTGTTTGGATGCCATAAGATGCCGCTCACTTGCCCAATCGGCAGCTTGGGGAGTGCTTTCTCCTTGCCTGTCGCGGTGTCAAGCAAGTGTAGCACGCTCGCCCCATCTTCATTCGTGACAAAGGCAAGTAACTTTCCATCATCTGAAAGATCAAATTCCTCAACATCCCACGGAATCTGACTGGTTAGATAGGTATGCTTCTGCGTTGCGAGATCAACATACGCTAATCGGAGGAATTCAGACTCGCGATCGGTAATCACATAAAGTCCTTTTCCGTCTTTGCTAAAGGCTCCTGCTTCATAAGAGACCTTGCTGTTTCCAGTTTTTGAAGTAATCAGCTTCTTTTCGCCCGAAGCCGCATCAATAATCCAAAGGTTGCTTTCTGTCGCAGAAATATACTCTTGAACCAGTATTTTCTGATCATCGGGCGACCAGTCGGCGGCTCCCCACCCGCCACTTTCAACTTGAGCTAACAAGCGATCCTCCGGGGTCGGTGCAGCCGAAGCTTTTGCAACCTGAGGATTGATCACGTAAAAATCTGCATCTTTTCCATTCCGCCGAGTCGAGGTATAGACCATGCGATCGCCCTTATTCGACCACACGCCACCACTGTTGCGAGATTTGCCGTCTGTGAGCAGCGTCACATTGCCCGAAGCTACGTCATAGCGGTAGTTTTGATTAAATTCATTACCCCCTACATCTTTGCTAAAGACAAAATAATCTCCTTGGGTCGGCTGAAAGCTGGCTCCATACACAGGTTCCGGGAAAAACGTAATCTGTTGACGGCTGCCCAACGGAAACTTGACCCGATGCACTTGTGGCACATCGCCAAAACGAGTTGAAATCAGCATCTCTCGTCGCGTTGGATGCCAACTCAATAGACTCGCAAACCGAAATTGGGTGTAGCGCTCGACGGTTTCCGTCAGAGACGACGGAATGGCTGGAATTCCCTCAACGACGAGGTTTTCTCCAGGGAGAATGGCATCGGACTGAGCCATAACCATGATTGCAGGTAAGAGAACGATAGCCAGCGTTACGGCTAAAAATCTTGAAAAGAATCTCATTTTCTAATCATACGAGAAACCGTAACCCTCTAAGCAGATGTTCGGAGAAAACCGCTACAGTGCAAGGGCATACTTATAACTGTAAGAGTAAGGGTCTGATGATCATCGTCCACCATCTGAATAACTCTCGCTCCCAACGCGTACTCTGGTTGCTAGAAGAACTTGGACTAACATATGAAGTCAAGCGCTACGATCGCGACTCGGAAACCCTGCTTGCGCCAGCGTCGCTGCGCGAGGTGCATCCCCTCGGCAAGTCGCCCGTCATCACCGATGGCGATCTGACCTTGGCTGAGTCTGGTGCCATTATCGAGTACTTGGTCGATCGCTATGGCGAAGGCAGGCTCGCTCCCATGCCCGGTACTCCAGAGCAGCTGCGGTACACCTACTGGCTGCACTACGCAGAAGGCTCGGCGATGCCTCCTCTGGTATTGAAGCTGATCTTCGATCAAATCGAGAAGCGTCCGTTGCCCTTTTTTGTGCGTCCGATCGCTCAAGAAATTTCAAGGCGTACTAAAAGCTCGTATATCGAACCTCAGATTGCGCTGCATCTGGACTACCTGGAGGCGGAGCTTGGGAAAAGCATGTGGTTCGCTGGCAATGAATTTACCGCCGCCGATATCCAGATGAGTTTCCCGATCGAGGCAGCTACCGCGCGAGCAGATCTAGATGTGAGCCGACCGAAGCTGATGAATTTTCTCGATCGCGTTCATGCTCGCCCGGCTTACCAGCGAGCGTTGGAGCGCGGTGGTGCGTACGAGTTGATTGCATAAACCTCAATGCATAAACCCCAACAGAAAAGGCATCCAAGTTGGATGCCTTTTCCCTGAACGAAAGTGGCCTAATCAGTGAGCTACTCCCTAATCAGTGAGCTAATCAAAGTGGTCTAACCAAGGTTTGTCATTAGCTCTTTGATTTTGTCTTCCTGTCTGCATTACTTTCTCTGGAATTCAGTTCAATGACTAATCGATTTGCCAACAATTCTACATTTTCCACTTGGGCTAGTAATCGTTTTGGTGAGGCTTCATCTGGTGCCTGACTTAACAGCAATCCGACCAGCGATTCTCTTTCAAGGCTTCCCAATCTGGAAGAAATGGCCAAGTATTAGAGTTGTCGGGAAATAAAAACAAAGGTAGCTAACATGACCTTTCAAGTTCTTCTTCCTATGCTGCAATCAGGTAGAAGTTCCATAATCCTGCTGCTGTCAGCATCAAATGGTCATCAAAACC
>JAHHHO010000028.1 GCA_019359315.1 Myxacorys californica WJT36-NPBG1 | reverse complement strand
GTTTCTATTTGGTGCATCTGACCCACAACCTGCAATGGCTTCTAAGCGACAGCATAACCAGTCTTTTAATCGTGAATTCACCGTCCTCACTAGCTTTCCAGCTTCTTAGTTTTGTCAGTCAAGCAGCTCGGACTCCTATCAGCACAACATTACTGCTCACGAAGCTAACTGGGTTTACACCCTTTACACCCATTCTTTTTGCCAGTTTAGTCGGCTTCTTTCTATCTCCCAAAATGCCGTTAATCAAATCTCAATTGCAGTCCAAGCCGCCACTCGCGTCTTGAATTAAACCGAGATTTAGAGGCGTTGTTCTCTAAATCTCGGTCGTTCTTTGCGGAGCCGGAACCACGATATAGCCTTCCTCGCGATCTCCTAACACCAAATTTCTCTCTAAGCCCCAGTACCACCAGTGCGCAGCAACGTAAGCACAGACAAGACTATCCAACTGATCTTCCAGCGCCTTCATCTCCGTGCCTTTCAGCGGAATTTCGGGCAAATCTTGGAGATCCAATTTGGGTTCTAATTGGGGCAAGTCTTCTAAAAGGTGTTGACGGAGTTTCATCAGCCCGGCTCTGCGATCGCTCACGGTTCCCTTTTTGTATTTAATAATTCGCTCCAGCCTAAACAGATGAATCATCGCTGGATGCGGAAACACCTCAATCTGATAGCGCCCTGGCTGTTGAGGCGTAATCTCAGGCGCATGAACAAATTGACGCGCTTCTAAACTTAAACCAAAGCCAACCGTCCGAGCGGCAAACGGCAAACCCAAATTAGCAGGATAACAGCCCGCATGATAACGCCCGAAGAATTGGTGAGCGAGACGATCGGGCAATCTCGTCCCGGTTTGATTGGGGATGAGGATAGGCGCATCGATCGCGATCATGGCAGCATCTGGATCGGGAACCTGCTGGTCAATCCACCTGAAGATGTCGTCAAACGTCTTCTCTCGCCGAAGATCCACCAACGCTAGAGTCTCGCCGTGCAATTCTAAACAACACAACCCACTCGGATTTGAACTCCAGCCCAAATCGACGCCAATGAACTTCATCATGCTGTAGGTTTATCTGCAATTAGCGCGAAGCGCAACGGTTAAGCCACTAGTGATTTTCTTGCTGTCTCAAACGTTCTACCTCTGCCCGAATCGCAGATAGCTGCGCGGTTAATTCTTGCAGTTCCAATTGCACCTCGGTTGACGTTGGCGGTACTTCGGTTGCGGTTGTCGTGACTGTTGTTGGACCACTCACCGCCCGTCGCTCAGCCATAAAATTATCGACATAATTGCGGGCTTCGCGTTCGGTCACTTCGCCTTTGGTTGCCCATTCTTGGGTTAACTCGCCGAGGTCTAATCTCAGTTTGGTAAGATTCGCATCTCGTTTTTGAGGATCTTGAAGAATTTCGACAAGGGAAGCCGTTGCCCCAAGGGTGACGCGAAAGCCCCGTTGCAGCAGTTGCACAACCGTATCAGAATTCATAAGCTTGTCCCAATTCTGCCTATAAAGTGATTCACTGCTTTGATCTTACTGCACTGGCTTCAAGACGGTAGTGACAAGACATTTAAGTTATGAGCCATTTGTCTGATTCCTGGGAAATAGAGCTAAAAAAAGAGACGCATCGATGCGTCTCTCAGGCTGATTCAAGTGATTTGACCCGATTACTCTGACAGACTACATCGTCAGCGATTCGGGATTGGTTTCGATTAGTTTCGCGAGATCTTTTAAGAAGGCGGCAGCATTTGCACCGTAAATGATCCGGTGATCGCAAGTGATGTTAACCTGCATCTGCCGACGAACGCCAAGTAGACCGTCATTTGTCGCCACAACTTGCGGACTCGATCCACCGATCGCAAGAATTGAACCTTGTCCTGGGGGCAGAATGGCATCAAAGGAACTGACTCCAAACATGCCTAAATTAGAGATGGTGAAGGTTCCCGAACTGTATTCATCAGGCTGAAGTTGCTTGGCGCGAGCGCGATCGACAAGATCTTTCCAGTTACGAGAGAGCGAATAGAGGTCTAGCTGATCGGCATTTTGCAATACAGGCGTGATCAGTCCACCATCATCCATTGCAACCGCGATCGCAACGTTAATGCTTGCGTTGAAATGAGTGCCTTGATTAACATAGCTGGCATATAGCAAAGGATGTTTCTGCAACGTCACAGCAACGGCTTTTGCCAATAGTGCCGTCATCGTTACGCCTTTAGACTTGAGTTGCTTATACAGCTTGTCTAAATTGTCTGTTGTGATCGTGTAGCCAACGTGGAACGTGGGAATCTCTAAACTCGCCATCATGTTGCGAACCACGGCATTTTGTAGCGTGGTCATAGGCTGAGTTTGACCCGGTTGAACGGCGACCGCAATCGGCGCAGGTGCAGGACGAGCGGGAGCCGTTGCCGCTACAGGTGCAGCGACGGTTGGGGTTGGAACGGCGGGAACTGGAGCCGAGGCGGGAACTGAAGTAGGAGTTTTGCCTGCTGCTGATTCAACATCTTCTGCCACAATCCGCCCATGAGGACCGCTCCCCGATAGCGTTGCCAGGTCAACCTTGAACTCTTTAGCAAGTTTGCGAGCGCGAGGAGAGGCGACGATCCGATCGCTTCGGACAGGACTGCTGCCATTGCTTCCGTTGCCATTTGCGCTCACGGCTGTTTCCACCACGGCAACCTGCTCTTGATCGGCTGCCGACTGATGCTCTGCTGCTGGTTTTTCACCGCCACCAGATGCCTGCTGTTGCGCCGCTTCGACTTCCGCTTCGGTTTCAGCCAGCAGCGCGATCGCAGCCCCGACCGGAGCCGCTTCTCCAGCAGGAGTGACGATCGCGGCTAAAATGCCGTCGTAGAAAGATTCCACATCCATGTCGGCTTTATCCGACTCAACCACCACAACAGTTTCGCCTTTTTCTACTTTGTCGCCCGGAGACTTGACCCAAGAAACAATTTTTCCCTCGGTCATGGTGGAACTCAGCGCGGGCATGAAAATCTCGTGAATCATGGGAGTTGCTTAGAAGTAGGTCGGCGGGAAGTAGTGAAGGACACACAACAGATACGCCTCTTGCAGATCAAATTCTATCGGATTAGGGTCAAGAATTTGAACCGCAGGCTACAACTAGAAGCAGCAGCGAGAGGCGTGCATTACAGAGGTTATGAAATGCGGCAGGCGATGGAGCAGAACAACGATGGATTACAGTGCGCAGCAGTGTAGGCAAGACAGTTTAAATGTCGCCTCGAATCTCTTCAACGATGCCGTCGCGCAGCACGACCTCTACATCCATTTTTGCGATCAAATTATCTCCCGGTTCAATCCGAAAGACGCTTCCAATCTGAGCTTGAACCACTTCCTGATTCAGATCCAACATCTGCACCTGCTGGAGTTGTTGCAAAATTTGATTTTTCTGCTCAAGCAGTTCACTCTTGCGCTGGTTGAACTGCATTTTGATGCCTTCCATCTGCTGAATGGCGTCTGGTCCAGGCGGTTGAATGCCTTGCCGTTGAACTTCCGATAGGACTTGTTGAAGCTGCATGTCTAGCTGCTGCAACTGACCATCTAACTGGTTGAGTTGCGCTTGGAGTTGCTGTTGGGCTTCGTCTTTCCAGCGTGGGGTGACGATCGCTTTAACGTTGACATTACGCTGGAGCAGCAAATGCGATTTAGAGATTTCCATATGCAGTTCAGGTGTAAGGGCGTGGGGCGTGGAAATTGGGTTTCCGATGTCCCAGTCTACGGTGAAAACATCTCGTTAATCATACCTTGGTAGCGTTCCATCACAACATTGCGGCGAATCTTCAGCGTTTGAGTCAGGAGGTTATTTTCAACAGTGAAGGGTTCGGATAAAAGGCGGAAAGGACCAATGCGATCGTCGGCTCGATATCCGGGACGTTCTTTAACCAATCGGGTTAATTCTTGTCGGTAAAGCTCTTGCACGGCGGCACTGTTGAGGTCAACGCTGTTAAGGCCGGTGCTGTCAGCCGACCATTTTTCTAATGCTTCCATATTCGGCACAATCAGAGCGCCCAGAACTTTCTGATCCTGTCCGACTAACATGATCTGATCGATGTAAGCGCTCCTGAGACAGGCATCTTCAATCGGCTGCGGCTCGATGTTTTCGCCGTTGGTCAGCACGATCGTATCTTTCGCCCGTCCGGTAATGACCAGATCGCTGAACGGTGTCACCATTCCAAGATCGCCTGTATCAAACCAGCCGTCTGCATCGATCGCTTTCGCTGTCGCCTCTGGGTTGTTGTAGTACCCTTTCATCACTTGCGTCCCCCGAATTAAAACGAGTCCTTTTTGACCCACGGGAAGATCTTTGCGGGTTTCTGGATCGACAATCCGGGTTTCGGTGGTGGGTAGGGGTTCGCCGTCTGCTCCGCGAACATTGCGCCACGTTCGACGTACATGTGTGATAGGCGAGGTTTCGGTTAAACCATAGCCCCCGAGAATTTCAATTCCCACAATTTCAAAAAAGTCTTCGAGGTGTTCGGCGATCGAGCCGCCCCCACTGACAACAAATACCAATTGTCCGCCAAGACCGTCGCGGACTTTTTGATAGACCAAGCGATCGCCCAATTCGTGAATGACTTTAAGAGGAGCGGCTTTGAGGGCAGCGATGGCACGGTCTGCACCTGATGCATCCAACTTGTTTAATTTCAATCCTTTTGCAGTTCGCCGTGCCTCAATGTAGCGCTGACTATTCTTTAAAAAGAAGTTGACTAATTTTTGCTTGTTCTCTGGTTGCTCACGAAACTGTTTCTGAATTCCTTCGTAAATCGATTCCCATAGGCGAGGCACACCAACCATGTAGGACGGTTTGAAGTCCTTTAAATCTTTTTTAACAAACCGAATATTGGTGTAAATCTGCGTGCAGCCATTAGAAAAAATGAAATACTCAAACGCCCGCTCGTAGCAGTGCCAAATTGGCAGAATGCTGAGAACCCGCTCTCCGGCTTGAGGTTGAACGACAGTTGCCGCTGCCGCCACTTGATACAGAAAGTTGCCGTGAGTCAGCATTACTCCCTTCGGCATTCCTCCGGTTCCGGACGTATACATTAACGTCGCTAATGTATCGCGGGACTGCTGAACCGGCTGCAAAGGGTAGGTTTTACCGAGATCCAGAACGTCATTAAAACTCAGTGTTTTGAGTTCATCATCGGCAGCCGATTCGTCAGAGAGCAAAATCACAAATTGCAGCGGCAGATCGTCGAGGTTCGGACGAAGTTTCTTGAGCAACTCAAGATCTTGAACGACTAGCGCGATCGCGCCACTATTTTTCAAAATAAACAGCAGTTCTTCCCGGTCTGCCTGTGCGCCGCGTACCACATCCGCCGCGCCCGATCGCATAATGCCTTGATCGGCAACGAGCCAACGCGGGCAGTTGTCGGAGAACAACGCAATTCGCGTCGGAATCTCTTCTTGTGTTGCCGGAATGCCCAACGCCTGTAAGCCTGCAGCAAACTGCTGCATCTGCTCGTATAGCTGGGCGTAAGTTAACTTCACCTCTGGCTTGCTGTGCGGATCGTGAACCGCTGTTACTGTGGCAAACCGTTGTGCAGCAATCGCCCACATTTCAGGCAGCGATCGCACCTGAAAATAGGGAGACTGTTCCAAGCTTGGAACATTGGTAGGGGCATAGGGGGCACGGCTCATGACACAAGCTCCTGGAGAATGAATCGGTAATTTAACGGTATTCTGCCCTCAAATCTAACAACGGCGCGGAGGGACAGAATTTATTGTGGCTTTAATTTGTAGCAACGATGCGCAATGTAATTTTTATTGAGAGATTCAGCGAATTGAGAGCGCTCTAGCTTAGTGATAGCACTGAGTATTTTATTAAGTTGTAAGAGGAATCTGATCTTAATTCTGAAGTCTACGTAAATTCTACACAAGATTCTTTTGTTACCGCGCCTGCTATGTCAGAGTAAACACTGAATTTGTCTATTGAACTTAAGACTGAACTTGCCCCTTGTTCTAACGTTAAGAGTTCAGCATTTCTCGTTTTAAGTGAAGCCGCGATCTCTGCAATGATGCCCCCCAAGGATGAGCGCACGCAATTCTTCTGGAGTTGCGCCAGGAATAAACAAGGGTTAGGGCACGTATGGAAACACAATTAAATAAGGTTGGGTTGGTTGTGGTGATGATCAGCACGATCGCGATCGTCAATGCAATCTCCTACTATTCAAACCTACCCGCAGAGCGGGTAGTATGCGGTGCGGCAGAAGTGTTTCGCTGGAGCGATTGGGCATGTTATGTGCCGCAAGGAGAATAATTTAAGTTGCAGACAGGGGTTGAGATTCGTTAGGCTTCTTCTGAATAGGTTTTAGAAAGGGACAGAACAATGCCGAAAGCAATTTGGAACGGGGCCGTCTTAGCTGAGAGCGATCGCTGCGAGGTCGTTGAGGGAAATCAGTATTTTCCACCAGATGCGATTAAGAGCGAGTACTTTCAGGACAGTAGTACGCATACGTCTTGTCCGTGGAAGGGCACAGCGAGTTATTACGATGTGGTAGTAGACGGGCAGGTTAATAAAGATGCGGCTTGGTACTATCCGTCGGCAAAAGATGCCGCTAAGAATATTGAAGGCTATATTGCGTTTTGGAAAGGAGTGAAGGTCGAGAAGTAGGTTGCCTGTTGCTGACATCTGGTGGCAGCAGATTTTGTAGCGAATATGGCAAATGATAGCAATTTAAAGTACTCGCTACAGATAAAGGGTTGGTAAGGGCATAGCCGTGCTGTACCCTTACGCGGCTCCTGCGGCTGACCTTCTGCGATCGCGAGCAGAGCTTCCTACTTCATCATTGGTAGTGGAGACAGAACTCCCTCTCAGCCTTATGCTTTCATACAGCTTAAGGTCTAAGGTAGAGATTTCCTAAACTTCATTCATTTAGAGTCTTCTAGCAAGATTTCTGCAACCTCAGGAAAATGCTTTTTCAGACACTCATTGCAAATACCGTGCGTAAATTCCACGTCTGAATGCTGCTTAATGAACTTCTCAACAGTTGACCAATAGCCTTGGTCATCACGAATGCCTTTGCAATAGGAGCATATAGGAATTAACCCTTCCATCAGCTTAATTTGGTTGAGCGCTTGAGCCAGTCTTGCAGAGACGCGCCGCAACTCTAGTTGGGCGACGACCTGCCGTGCAAGTGCCTCCAGCGCTGCTTTCTGTAGCTCTGACAACTCTCGCGGTTGGCGATCGATGACACAGAGAGAACCAAGAGCGTGTCCCTCGGGGGCGATCAGCGGTGCGCCAGCGTAAAAGCGAATCGATGGGTCAAATTTGACGAGAGGATTATCCGCAAACCGTGTATCACAGAGGGCATCATTCACCACTAATGTTTCGTTACTCAAGATGGTGTGACCACAAAACGAAATATTCCGAGCGGTCTCATTCACCTCTAAGCCTACCTTGGACTTAAACCACTGCCGCTCCGCGTCCACTAAACTAATGAGGGCGATTGGAACCTCGCAAATGAACGAGGCCAATAAGGTGAAGTCATCATACGCCTGTTCTGAGGGCGTATCTAAGATTTGGTATTGCCTCAGGGCTTCAAGCCTAGCAGCTTCCTGATCAGGTTTTCGTGCTTCCATAGGATGAGTCTCTGTTTGTCCAACAACCGAGGTTGCAGTTGCCAGCAAGGTTTGTCGCTTAACCGATGGATAAACTAGCCATTCCTTGCACTACCTAAATGAGGCTGAGCAGGGCAACCCACTTGAGTTTAATCTCGTACCATAGCAATCCCATATGACTCATGAAATGCAAGAGTTCTGTCCTCTGCCCTTCTCGTGCGAGAGAAGGGCAGAGGACGCCTGCGGCGCAACGCTCCGCAAGGAGGCTGAAGGAGTTCACGACTCAAATTTGACTGCTATATATGACCCTAACGGTCGAGACGGGAAACGAGTCGAAAATGTGATGTTGCTTAATGTGATTAAGGTGCTTTTACTTACCTTTTACTTACAATGTGTTTTGATTGTCTCTGACTATCTACACTTAACTACCGATCGTCTGGATTGCCTTTTCAACTCGTTTCTGAGCAATCGCATCGCCTCGTTTTTTGTAGATTTCTATCGCCTGCTGCAAGTCTTTTAGCGCCCCTTTTTGATCTCCAAGTAACGCCTTGGCAAGTCCCCGATCTTCGTAGTTATAGGCGTAGTCTGGCTCAAGTTCAAACGCGCGATCGCAGTCTTCTAACGCCTTTTTGTCTTTCAAGCCTGCTCTGACATAACAACGACTGCTGTAGTTGGCAGCCGAGTCTGAATTCAAGTTGATCGCCGTGTCGCAGTCTGGTAATGCCGCTTTAAAGTCGCCTGATTCACGGGCACGGGCATAACAGCGAATGTTGTAAGCATCGTTATCAGATGCATCTTGACGAATCGCTTGATCCGCATCGGCGATCGCGCCTCTGTAATCTTCTACGATGCCTCGAAAAGTTGCACGCAGAGTATAGACTCCCAAGGCATCAGGTTCGAGTTGAATGGCTTGATCCAGATCTGCTAAAGCGGCTTCATAGGCAAACTGCGACTCTTGAACTCTCGCCCGTCCACGGTAGGCGGCGGCATTTTTTGAATTGAGTTGAATCGCTTGGGTATAGTCTGCGATCGCGAGTTTGTGCAACTCGGAAGGAAGTTCTTTCTGAGCTTCTGCTTGATAAGCATCTCCTCGCTGTACGTAGGTGTCAGCATTTTCTGGCTCGGCTTTTAGCGCCCGAGTAAAGTTATGAATTGCCTCTGCGGCGTCTCCTTTATCTAGCTTTTGTTGTCCTAACTCCACCAGTTCGCGGCTAGAGATTGGCTCTTTGCGCGTGGTTGCCAGTGCCATAAACCCGTCAGACTGCACCCGTTCTGTATTGATCGACGTTGTTCCGCTAATGCTGCGAATACTCCCTAACGTCGCTTTGAGGTCGTCTAGATAAGGCGTTGGCTTTGTGCCAAAAAATATCGGCAGAATGGAGTTATTCACCAATGTTAGAAATGCACCCCCGTTGACATAGAAATAGCCAGTATTGTTGGTTGGTAGGGGCGCGATCGCAGCCTTAAAATTTGACGATTGCAGTAGGGTTCGATTGGGTTTGACCTCTACTTCAGATAAGGGTGCGCCACCTAACAGCGCTAAAGTATCTGGCTTGACCCATCCGTGCGTCAACACGCTTTTTTTACTGGACGGTAAATCCCAAGTGGTAAACCCTGGCTGAGTATTGACAAACGTTTTGCCAAATTTTCCTTGTACAAATCGATCGAGCTTATTGAGGGCGGTTTCTGCCGCCTTGCGATCGCTGGTTTGAACCATGAATCCGACTCCGAGATCTAGATTTAGCCCAGATGCAGGCAAGAACCCTTCACGAGTCGGATAGGCAAATGTGGCATATTCTCCATCCATCCACGAAAAAATCTCGCGATCGTCTAGCCCAATCAGGCTTTGGCTAAACTGCCGAAATTGCTCCACCTTGGGCTTCAGCGTGGGTTGCGTCTCAAACACGAGCGAGAAGGCTTTCCAAAGTGTAGACAGCCCTCGGCTGTTGGAAACCATGTAGTTTGTTGGTGGAAGCTGCCCGAGAATTTGATTAGGCGTAGTAAACTGTGCCGCCGTTGGCATCGGCTTTACCAAGTTAAATCCCATTTGAAGATGCAGTCCGTCGGGTTCTGCCCAGACATAACCATCGATCGCATCGTAAACACCACCCGAGAGCGATTCTTTAGACAGTTGGGGAAGCTGAAGTCCGGGAGAAAACTTCTGGAGTAGAGCTAAATCGTAAGCCAGAATGGCGGAATAGAATTTTTCATAGTCCCCGTATGCAACCATGAGAGACTTCGCCGTCTGCTTTCGCGCCATTGTGCGCTGAAACGCAGGCAGATTAGATAAAACTTTGTTGGCAGCTTGAGCGTCAATAATCTGCTGGACGGCTTCGGGCGAGGTTGAGCTAATGATGTGATTGGGCAGAACCGCGATCGCGAACCCTTTAGGAGCAAACAAAGAATTTGATAGAACGTCTGACGTTAATTTTGATTTAGGTGGCAGAAGCTCTATTGGTGTTTTGAGATCAGACTGCACGTTGAGCGGCGATGGCTGGGACGGCTCTAGTGGAGATGATTTTAGGTCTTTGTCTAAAATGTCGAGCGGATTTTCAGGTTCCCACTCTAAAATCGTGACGCCTTTGTACTGCCGCTCTTTGACGGATTTGACCCGAGAAGCTTTGACGCGATCGATAAATCGAGCGATGGAAGCAGAATTTTGAGCAGCATCTTTCACCATCGCCACAGTCGTGAGTTGAGGCTGAGCCGCCGGAAGATACACGTAGGCGACCTGCTCACCCAGCCAAGGCTGAACATCGGTGTAGAAATTTACTTTCAGTGGAGCCGGGTAGAGCGCACTCGGAAACGAAAAATCTTTTGGAAAGAAGCCAAATCTGCTGAGACTTTCCCATTTTGCGGCAGTGGTATCGATCAAAATCACACCGATCGCATCGTCAGGCAACAGGTTTGCGATTGGTGCTTCGCGCAACTTCAAAGGAACTGCGATCTGCGCAGTGGCAGGCTTGCTCGCAACGGATTCCGCAATCGGATGGATCAGAGGAGGGGATACAACCTGTGCGACAGGGTTTGCGCCGAAGATGCTAATCGCAGACAAAACAGGCAACAACATAATTCGTCCGTCATCGTTAAAGTGCAAGCGACAGAAATACGCCATAGAGCTTTCAATCTGAGAGCCACTTTAACCTAATCTTTTCGTTACGAATAATTTTTTCTATGCCACGATCGCATGATTTTAATTTCGTCCCAGCCATAGCCCTCACCCAATTCTTCGCGAATATCGGTGAGCGATCCGTCACCCACGCTGCCAATCGCCTCTAGAATCTTTGCGCGGCGATAGCGCGGGACTAAGCGATCGAGATCGACCTCATAGCCCATCTCTAGAAGCTCTGCTAAATGAGTCATCACGGTAGTCAACCGCAGGTTTCGCTGCTCGGCAATATCAGCGGGTTTTGTGCCTTGCTGAAACATCTCAAGCGTGTACAGTTGCGTGTAGGTTGCTTCGTGAGCGCCGGGTGCAACAATCGGAGCATCTAATTTAATAATCTTTGGCGTTGGAATCGGATCAGCGTCAACGGGTAATCCATTCTCTTCGCGAAACTCTTGAATTTCTGCTAAGAATACGTCACCGTATTGTGCGACCTTGCGCGTTCCAACACCAGAAATTTTGAGAAACTGTTCGCGAGTCTGGGGTTGCTGCTGCGCCATGAGCCGCAAACTTGCATTGGAGAACACAACATAAGGTGGAACCGATTGTTCATCAGCTAAGCGCTTCCGCAAGTGTTGTAAGCGGTTGTATAGTTCTTCTGATTCTTTTGTGTCGAGTGATATCGATGGCGTTGCTACTGGTGTTGGTTTAACTTTGTCTACAGCAATTTGAACTTTGCGTTGACCCCGTAAAATTTCCCAACTCAATTCATTCAGCATTAAGACCGAGTAACCGTCTGCCGCTTCATCAATGAGACGCTGATGAACTAGCGATCGCGCTAACATTCTCCATTCTTCGAGAGTGCGATCGCGTCCGATTCCGTAGGTTGAAAGCTTGTCGTGTTGGTTCTTAAGAATGCGTTCTGCCCGCGAACCCCGTAATACATCGATCGTATAGCCAATCCCAAAATGCTGGTTCTTCTGAGCAAATCGCGCCACGCAGGACAAGAACTTCTGCGCTTCGATCGTCCAATCTTCGAGCGGCTTGGGATAGCGGCAGTTATCACAGGTTTCGCAGTTACCTGGAAACTCTTCTCCAAAATAGGAAAGCTGAATCGTCCGACGACATTCGGTTGCTTCAGCGTAGTTAATCACTCGTCGAAGCTGCTGAGTTGCAATTCTTTGTTCTTCTTCTAACGCTTCGCCTGTGGCAGGGTTCACCTTTTGACTAATGAGAAATTCAATGGTGCGGATGTCAGCCGTGCTGAAGAAAAGCGTACACTGCGAGGGTTCGCTATCGCGTCCCGCTCGACCCGATTCTTGATAATACCCTTCGATGTTGCGCGGTAAATCGTAGTGAATGACAAAGCGAACGTCTGGTTTGTTAATTCCCATTCCAAACGCGATCGTTGCCACAATCACTCGCACATTATCCCGAATAAACTGCGTCTGATTTTCGGTTCGCGTTTCTGCATTCAGTCCAGCATGGTAAGGAAGCGCTGCAATGCCGTCTTGCTTTAGTTTCGCTGCTAGTTCATCGACTTTTTTACGACTGAGGCAGTAGACAATGCCTGCACCGGGAGTTTCTTTGATCTGTTTAACCAATTCTTGATACGCCGTCTTTCCTTTCGGGCGCACTTCGTAATACAAGTTTGGACGGTTAAAACTGGAAACGAGAACCGTCGGATCTCGTAACTGGAGTTGCTTAATAATGTCCTCGCGGACTCGCTCCGTTGCCGTTGCGGTCAGCGCCATGATTGGAACCGCTGGATACTGCGATCGCAGACACGACAACTGCCGATATTCTGGACGAAAATCATGTCCCCATTCGGATACACAATGCGCTTCATCAATCGTGATTGACGAAATGCCCACGCGATCGCGAATGTGCGGCAAAACGGCGTTCGTAAAGTCCTCGCTGAGCAACCGTTCGGGCGCGACGTACAGCAGTTTGATTCGCCCTTCCATCACCGCGCGACCGCGCGATCGCCGCTCTTCTGCCGACAGGCTACTGTTCAAGAACGTTGCCGCAATGCCGTTATCGCGCAACAGTTCGACCTGATCTTGCATGAGCGCAATCAGCGGTGATACCACAATCATTAAACCGGGTTTCAGCAATGCGGGAAGCTGAAAACACAGAGACTTGCCGCCGCCTGTTGGCATCACGACGAGCTGATCGCGATTGTCTAAGGCCCGCTCAATGACTTCGCGCTGACCAGGACGAAAGCTGTCGTAGCCAAAGTAATGTTTCAGTGCTTGCTCTAGCGAGACAAATTCAGGTGCAATCGACAGGCTGGAAGTCATTGATAATCCTTGTAATGCACTGCTAATAGAATGTCCTAGCAGACAGAACGGAGACTATTCTAGCTTTTGAACGCCTGGAATAAAATAGAATCAACTCGTTATTAAAGGGCGTTATGAACTTAGAGCTAGCGATCGCAGCCCAGCCACAGGTTCAAGAGCAACGGTTTCTGCTTTCTGGGGTCACTTGGGAACAGCATGAAACGCTGAGAGACTTGTTTGACGATCGACCACGCCTCAAAATGTTCTAGAAAGAAAGCTAGAACTATTTATGCCATCGGAAGACCACGAAGAGATTAAAACAATTCTCGCCCGTTTACTAGAGCTATAGGCAATCGAGAAGAATGTGCGATTGTATGGCTATGGTTCTGCGACCTATCGAAAACCGTCAGAAGAACGTGGAGTGGTAGACGCGTGGGTGATATCGATTCTCTGCGTGATGAAGCAGCTTGGTCAATCGATGTTAATTAGCTGTGACGCTACACTAGGTTGTTTTTGCGCCAAGTCATTTTCTCTTAGCTGAAGCTGTAAATCCTCTCAACTTGCCAGCAGAAGGGTAACGATGCACTTTGCCCCTGCCACCGGGCAGGTGAAAGACCTGCGTGGTGATGCAAAGGTCATCTGCCGTCGCTAAGCTTCACCGTTAGTTCGCGATTTCGCCTCATCAAAATCTTCTACACAACAGGCACAATCATGCCTTCTCGCGCCAAGATGCTGTTGGAATAGGCAGTTTGGACTTCCGCTTCAACGGCGTCTAAAAAATCATCATCGTGGTTCGGGTCGTGATGAAACATGATCACCTTCTTCACGCCTGCTGCTTCCACCACTTTTAAGGCGTGCTGCCAGGTCGAGTGCCCCCAGCCTTCTTTAGACGCCTTCGGATCGTAGTACTCGTCGTCGGTGTAGCAAGCATCGTAAATCAACACGTCCGCGTTGCGAGAGAGATGCACTACATCTTCATCAATGCGATCGGGATAATGCTCAGTATCCGTCGCATAGACAACGGTCTTTCCTTGCCACGTCACCCGGTATCCGATCGCCGTGTTGGGATGATTCAACGGGCCTGTTTCGATCTCGATGTCATCTAATTGAACAGTATCTCCCGGCATCAAATCAGTAAACTTCATCTCCGACTGCATCACTTGCATGGGAACCGGAAAATTAGGATGATGCATCTGATCGCTCAGTCGTTGCTTCATGCCTGCTCCAGTCGGCGCGATGCCACCATAAATGTGGAAGCGATTGCCTGGAATGAACGCTGGCACAAAAAATGGAAAGCCTTGAATGTGATCCCAATGGGAGTGGGAGAAAAACATGTACGCTTCAACCGGCATTTGCTTGAGCAATTGCTTACCCAAAACCCGCAATCCGGTTCCTGCATCGAAAATCAGGCGTTTTCCACCGACCCGCATTTCGACACAGGAGGTATTGCCGCCGTAACGTACCGTGTCGCTACCGGGGACAGCAATACTTCCTCGGACGCCCCAAAATTGAATCAAAAAGTCTGAAATTTGGGTCATATCTAACTCTAGGCTGGTTTCAGGCGTTTACTGAATGGACGAATAGGATTCGGGAGAGTGACATTAGCACCGAATGCCTTATCCCTACACAAAATAGCCAATGTGCCATGAATTGCCAGCGATTAGCGCAGAGCGCAACTCCAGAGGAGACGCGGCTAACACACGACGTTGTTAACCCTTATGCTACCCATTTCGGTTTGCTCGATACCAATAATAGTCGTATTTCTCCACATAAAAATAAGGCCTGGGAGTAGCCCCAAGCCTTTTCGATTTGCTATGAATTGAAGTCTAGCTAACCGCTTTGATGCATTGTTCAACGAGAGGCATGACTTTATCTACGTCTTGCCAACCTAAAATTTCAGTGACTTTCTTCTCAAGATTTTTGTAGCTTCTGAAGAATTCAGCGATTTCCTCTAAGCGATGAGGGGCAACGTCATTGAGCGACTTTACATTGACGTATCGAGGATCTTTGTCTGGCACACACAGAATTTTTTCGTCGCGATCGCCGCCATCAATCATTTCCAGCATGCCAATCGGACGCGCTGCAATGATACATCCTGGAAACGTCGGTTGATCCATGATCACCATGCCATCTAGCGGATCGCCGTCATCTGCTAGCGTATTCGGCACAAAGCCGTAGTCGTAGGGATATTGCACCGATGAATACAGAACGCGATCGAGGGCGAAGGCGTTCATGTCTTTATCAAATTCGTACTTATTCTTACTCCCTGCGGGAATTTCAATCAAAACGTTGATCAGGTTTGGTTTTGGTTGAGCAGGAATGCGAGATAAATCCACTGCGGTTCTCCAAGCGAAATTTTCGTGGTCTGGTAAAGCATTGTAGGGGAAGAGGGCAAGCCTAATGCTTTGTCCTAAAATTTATTTCAGGGGAATCAGGCTGTCGATCGCTAAAACCATGACGATTCTGAACGCAAAAGATCTAACGCTGCTAGAAGTTCACCAGTTGCTGAGAATTGAAGAACGCTTTGAGAACTTATCATTTACATCGCTTCTCACACTGGAGCCTCTATCTGAGTTTGAGCAGCGAGAAGTGGCTCAAATTTGTCAAGACTTTCGAGAGTATCTCAAACTCGGCAAAGTTTCAGAAGGACAAGTCAAGCTATTAGCGTTAGCTCCCTTGCTACGATTAGCAGGCTTTTATCAGCAACCGATCAAACTATCGTTGGAACAGGACATTGCTGAAATCATCGTGGAAGATGAGGATGTCCAAATTAGAGGACGCCTAGATATTCTTGCCGCCGATCGCTCTAAAAATGCGGCTCCATTCTTCTGGATGCTGGTCATCGAATCTAAAAACAGCACGGTCGAAGCGTTAGCAGGTTTGCCTCAGTTGCTTACCTACGCCCACACAAGTTTACAAAGACAAGACACTGTTTGGGGACTGACAACGAATGGGATAAGCTACCGCTTTGTCTACCTTCGTGCGGGTAGTCCTTCGCTCTATCAACTTCTGCCAGAAGTCAATTTAGTTGATCCAGAGCGGGCTGTGCAATTGTTTCAAGTCCTCAAAGCCGTTGCACGATCGACATAGCGTGCAACGTTGTAGGAATTGCAATCAACAAAACCCCTCAATTCTGGCTGGAGAATTGAGGGGTAACTTTAGGAGAGAGATAGTCTTTTCTAGAATTAGCGTCTACGCATTGGGTAAACCATTGCTGGAGTAAGCGTCGGACACAACGAAAGCGGGGACGCGATCGCTAAAGTCAATTTTATTTCCAGTAATGGATTCAGAAATCTTCTCAAACGACTTAGACCGCCAGTTACGCTCGTGGATCGGCTTAGACTGCTCACCCAAAAAGTAGGTCAAAGAACCGAGCAGGGCAACGGCGACCCAACCAACCACAAAAAGGGCTGTAAGAATAACTAGCATCGAAGCCTCCTGTAACATTTCTTTTAGTTATGTAAAGTAATGTAACAGAAGCTTGTTAAAAAAGCAAATTTCTCCTACACAAGTCGCGATTACCTTAAGAGTGCAATCTTTCCGGAAGTGGGGGTGACGCTTGGAAATATACTCCTGTATCTCTTTAAGTTCCCGGTCTCGATTGGGATAGCTAAAAATGTAGTTTTTGCGATCGCCGTCAAGCATCACCTGAAAAAGGAGCGTCATGACATCAGCACAGAAAGGTGCAACATCTGTTGTTACAGGTGCATTGGCAGGAGCAGGATTTTCGAGTGCGATCGGTGGCATTGGGATAGCAGGGGGTGGAACTGCGATCGGTGTCGGATCAACGGCATTCATGGGAGCGGGTGCGATCTCAGGTGCAGCCGGATATGGAGCTTATCGAGGCGTCGTTGACGCCGACCCAATGGCGCTGACGGCGATGGGAGTAGGCACACTCGGAGGAGCAGGCTTCTCTGCAACGTTTGGCGGAATTGGACTTGTCGGTAGCTTTGGTGGAATTGGACTTGGCATCGGAGCGATGAGCGCTGTTGGAGGAGTAGTTGGACTTGGCATCTATGGCGCAATCAAAATGCTGGACGGAGGTAGCCCTGAACCTGCATTTCAAGCGTTTTCTCGAATGGAAGCCAGAATTAACGACGATTTTTTCTATCAATCCGCTTACACCGACGCGTTAATAGAGTTAACGTTTGCAGAAGATGACCTCATTCATCGCTTCAGAAACTTTGATGTTGACGGTGAATTGCAAAGACTGAAAGCAGAAGTGCAAAGGCAACAACGACAGAAACGCACATTAACGATTGGTAGCTCATCCTCTTCTGAGCAGGTCAGTGCTGCTAAGGATAGTTGGATAGAGGTCGATACCCTCCACCATCACTCAGAAGCCGTGAATACGATCGCATTTAGTCCCGATGGTCAAACCGTATTCACTGCCAGCGACGATCGGACGATTATTTGGTGGGATCTGCACACAGGCAGACAACTTTACACATTCCTATTGGCCAAGCCAGTTTTGGCTCTTGCCATTAGTCCCAACGGTCAAACGTTAGTAGCAGGTGGCTTAGATCAAACCGTCACTAGCTGGAAACTGACGACCAAGTTGCTCTCCCATATTTTTACGGGTATGGGGCTATCGTCTAGCCATTCAGGTTTTGTGAGTTCCCTTGCCTTTGGTTCTGATGGAATGGTAGCAAGCAGCAGTGCCGATAAGCTGATTCGTTTGTGGCACACTGACACTGGAACTTTAAAGCGAACTCTCAACGGTCATACAGATACCGTTTTTTCGATTGCCATTAGTCCTTGCAGAAAACGGCTTGTTAGTGGAAGTGCCGATCGCACCATCCGAATTTGGAACTTAGAAGGATGGGCATTGCCTCAAGTGCTTACAGGACATACGGGATGGATAAATTCTGTCCTGATTACTCCCAATGGAAAGACGCTGATCAGTGGCAGTTCAGATTCAACCATCAAACTATGGGATCTTCGCGATGGCAGGCTCCATCAAACCCTCAACGGGCACTTAAAATCTGTTACTTCACTGGCATTAAGTCCTGATGGAAGCCTGTTAGCTAGTAGTAGCAACGATGGAACGATTCAGGTTTGGAAGCTTTCCCACAGTTTGGACAATCAGACTGTAGGAGAAGCACTACACACATTGCCTGGAAAACTATTATCTGGAAAAGGTGTTGTTGCGTTTAGCCCTGATGGAAGAACGATCGTAGCGAGCGGCGAGCAAGGAAGCCTCAAGATTTGGAATCGCAAGAATGTTGAATTTGAAGGATGAGCTTACTAATTTTGGTAAAGCCAATCGACAATACTTTCTCTACTATACGATCGCTAAAATTTCGTCTGTTCGTGTTTAAGCCTCATCAAACAAAAGTAGCGATTACCCATAAGGGAACTTACTTTTGAACAACAATAGGTTGAGAAGTGAGTACCGTTGTGTTCGACAAGGCCTGATCTTTAATCTCTATTCTTTTGATTCAGTCACTTCGGGCTTTTCCTTCTTCGGCTTGCGAGCAAATCGCAGCTTTAGGTCTGCCATCATCGCTTCCAGACTTGCGCCTCGACCGCTGGCTTTGGCATGACGATAAGCTTCTAGTGCCTCTTCATAAGCTTCGGAGCCGATTGCGATCGCGGTTGCATCTACAAGATCCCGGAGTTGATTCAGTGCCATTAAAGTGGTAGACAAACGATCGAAAGTGGTCAAATTCTGTTGGAATTTCTCGACATTGAAGGAACGCGGCAAGAAGTCAGCGTTTTGCTGGATCACCTCTAGGACTTTTCCGGCAAAGACGCGGTTTTTATCGCCCATGCCTAATAGACTTTTCCGCTCTTCTGCGGTGAGGTCTTGCAAGAAGGGTAACAGGTCGCGCATCTGAGTAATTAAACCCAGAATGGTGTCGCGATCGCTTTGGCTTAAGGGTTCAGAGCCAGCAGATGTTAAGGATTCAGACAAGAAGGATGTAGCGGCAGCAGTGGATTGAGCGGGAGTTCCGTTCCCCTGACTTGTACCATTGCCATTACTTGTTGTTTTCATGGTGCACCTAATTTTAGTGAAAGGCAAGGTTGCTGTACGTGGCGGGGGTACGTTGAGTATTCCCGGATTAGGCGTTGGGATCACAGAGCGATCGCGAAATTTACTTCAATGAGCTTCCATAGCTGACACACGAGCTTCCATAGCTCACACGCGAACTACCAACACTCATTGCATGAGCTTCTGAAGCTGACACACGAGCTTCCATAGCTGACACACAAGCTTCCATAGCTCACACGCGAACTACCAACACTCATTGCATGAGCTTCTGAAGCTGACACACGAGCTTCCATAGCTGACGCACAAGCTTCCATAGCTCACACGTGAACTTCGGAAGTTCAGACACGAACGTCCAAAGCTCATGGAGGATGCATTAGGTTGATGCGCTTTGAGGGATAAGAACAGCAATTCCCCAAAGGGGAACACCACATGTTCTGCTAAAGCGCGGTTTCTGCGGAGTTGTGCTTTGCGCTAATCGCCTCTGAATGATAAAAGTTTGCTGAAGGGGATTCAAATATGCTTCAAAAGCGGAGTTACTATCGAACAGTTTCTCCCCATAACATGCTGCACAGGAATGTTATATCGATCGTTGTCTGCCTAATCACCCAATTTGGAGTGTTATGTAGATCCCTGTCCGTATAACACTCCAAATTGGAGTGTTATACGGATATTCCTCTGCCTAATCACCTATTTTGGCGTGTTATGCAGATCTTTGTCTAGATAATGTGCTGATTTGGGGTGTTATACAGATTGACCTCTGCCTAGGATCCCAATTTGGAGGTGTTATGCAGAATAGGAGGGAGCAAATCCATCTAAAAAAGAGTTAGACCGCTCAGTTTATTGATTGTGGTTGATAAACTATTACTGAGATTTCTCCTTAAAAACACCACTAAATGTCTGAGATCATGCTTTATGCAGAAGATATAGAAACAAATTACGAAAACTTTATCGCAGTGTGTCCCGAATGCGGATACAAGAACATTTTCAACCGCGTTTCTGATCTCAAAACAATACAACCGATTTCATTCAAAGAAGTACGTTGCTTTAATGAAAGCTGCGGAAAGATATTCGGTATAAACAGAGATCGCATTCAATCAAGGTATCTTACTCTTTTCTTTGATTGCTATCCGTTATATGAGGAGAAACGATATTCTAATTGTGTGCTTCTTCTAACTCAAGCTTTGGAGGTCTTTTTCTACCATTACTTAAAAGTAGAACTGGTATATCGTCCTTTTTGGAAGGAAACCAAGAGAGATGTTGACCAGGTCAACAGTTTGCTTAATTCTCTCCAATCTGCTGTTGAAAAACTTGCATATGGAAAGCTTAAGAACGTTTTTCTAAATTGGGTTGTTAATGAATCAAAAATATCGTGTCTTGCTGATTCTACTTCTAAGATTAGTGCCCTAAGAAAATATAGTGATAACCCTCCTAGTGAGGAGGAACTAAAAAAAATACCAAATTCAACTTTGGCTGATTTACTAATTGATTTAAAGGGTTGTGAAGTAGATAAACTGAGGAACAAAGTGGTGCATAAAGAAGCATATCGTCCTAATCGTGAAGAAGTTGAAACTGCGATTGAGGAAGTGCGTGAACTGCTTATAAAGATAAGCTATCATTTAGACGTTCTTGAAGAAGACATAAATTCTTATCATTGAGTTTACGCGGTCTAACAATTCAAATGCAGGCGGACGGTTGAAAGCTGCTGGCGCTGAGTTCGAGTTTGTCTGCCGCCGCTGATTTGAGTCGTTAGGCTTTTAATCCGTTAGACTTTGATATTTTAATCCGTTAGACTTTGATAATTATTTGGCAATAATGGTGAGTGAAGATAGCTTTGATACTTCCAATCAGTGGAGCCGTCCGGTTGGTGGTATTTTCATAACTCAAGGTATGACTGTAGGGATACCTGCTGGTGGCTTCACTATCAAAATAGATGAGAAAGGGGAGCTTAATGCTGATCTCAAGTTGCATGTCCACTATGATGTATGCCCAGTTTGGCTAAAGCTTGCATTTCAGCATCTTCTCGAAGCTGAAGAGCGAAATAAGGAGGTTATTGCTGCATGGAAAACGCCGGACAATAATAGGGTTGCACAGGCATTGGAATCTGAATTTGAATCTGGAATGCAGGCAATTATGTCAGGTGCAATTGCTGTTGATGCTTTCTATGCTTCTGTTAAGGATAAGATCTCTCTTCCAGAAGAACTTACCAAAAGTTGGAGTAAGAATAAAACAGCTAGAAATATGCAGATTGCTGAAGTAATGCGTAGAGCATTTTTAATGGGTGAAAGCAGCTTTCATCAGGTTAGAGATCATCTGAAGGAAATTATGAGGTTGCGCGGTATGGCTGTTCACCCATCAGGAAAAATTGATGAGCCAATACTACATCCAGAGCTACATCAAGGGATAGAGTGGCGATTTGTCACTTTTAGTTATCCAAACGCCAAACTTGTTGTGGGCGCATGTTTGAGCCTTGTCGCTCAATTGGTTCTGCGTCCCCGAAACGAATTTGAGAGTCTAAAGAGCTATTGCAATGCCTTGGAGCCTAAAATTTCATCTCTTGTTCGGCTTTGGGAGGAGAGATTTGGTGAGCTTTACGAACGAATAGACGAAAGTAATTCTGCTATAAATGAGTCCGAACAAGCCTAACATTCGCTTGGAGCGGGCTGCCGAGAGATAATGGTGCTGAGTTCAAGGTTATTTGCAGCCGCTCAAGCGAACCGTCATTGCGGATTTGCCATCGAATACTCCCCAAAGCGCCAGCGAAACGAAGTTGCCTGCTAAGTTTCTCGAATTTGCTCGATCGAGAACTCAATCAATCGCTGTGCTGGCGCACAGCGATTTAATTGTTCTGCATCCCAAAGAATCCTTGCTTGGCCACTCAGTTGCAGCGTCTGTCCTTGTTCAAAATCAATCAATAACAATCCTGCATTCGGGTTTATGCTCAAGTTACCCAATGTCTGAAACATAATGTTTCCTGCATAATCGGGAAACATTAGCGTAGCCGCGCCAATCACCTGAACAAATCCTGGATAACCGCCTCGGTGCGAGACATCTGCACCTTGTTGAGAATGCGTACTGGCAATGAAAAAGGTATCCGTTTGAGCGATCGCATCTCGATCCGCATCAGTCAATAAACTCCTAACCTGAACTTCAGGAACTTGCGATCGCTCAGAACTAAACTCTACATCACGAGTTTGAATGCATTTCTGTTCCCTATTTTCGCTTCTTCCCCGACAGGTCTATTAGCTACTTCGCGATGAGATGATGATTCTTGCCTTGAGAAACCTCCAAGAGCAAAAGACGCTGTTGCAAGGTAGCGATCGTCTGACAATTTTGCTTTAGCAGTTTGGGAACCACACTATATTCACTCAACAATTTCTCTAGGTGAGCAATGCGATTCTCCAACGCTGTTGTGGTTTGATTAGACTGCTGGAGCGCTTCTGTTAAACCTTCAAGATCCTTTGCTAACTGTTTAACTTCAACGAAACGTTTTTCCAAATTTGAGATCAACTCGTTAGGTGCTTGAGCTGATTGCCCTAACGCCGCATCTTCTTTAAGCGAGGTTTCCACCGTACATAGGCGGTTCTCTAAAGTGATGATGGATTGAGTGCGATCGTGCAATTGCTCGATTAAACCAATCACCTTAGGCACTAATTCCTCTGTAGCAGTCATTGGCTTCTCAATGATTTGCTCTTCAACTTGGGCTGAAGAAGCCGCTTTGTTCTCTAAGCTGCTGTTCACTAACCCAATTAGCCAATAGGCAGTTGCCATAATCGTCTCTTCAACAACTGCTTGCATCACACCCGTAAATTCCTGTTTCTTAGGGGCATCTGAGCCTTGCTGAGTGTCTTTAGGTTTCCCTCTGTTAAAGAAATTGGCAAACGAAACCATGATTATTTTCCAAGTATTAGAGATGTACTATTACAAATCGCTTAACTTCTGCAAACCTCAATTTGAAACACACTCAAATTGTTCTCTTAGCCAATGTGCAATTCAGGTGTGCCTCAGCTCAGTAGCGTTCTGAAATATATGGCGAATTTACTTAGGAGATGTATCCTGAGCAACAGGAACTAATCGGTAAAGCGTTTCTCCATCAGAAGCAGTAGCGATCTGTTCGGTGGGTTCAGTTTGTGCACTAGTTTGTGCATCAGCTTGTTCAGAGGAGCGAAGAGCGTCAGGCTGTTGAATCGTTGCTACAGTCTTTTGGACTGCGCCAACTGTAGTTTTCATCGTTGCATTAATGCCATCACTTGTGTCCTTCACTGCGCTAACGGTCGTTTCTACGGTTTCAGTAACTTCGTCAGCCGCACCCGTTATACCACTTCCAACGTCTCTAACGGTTTCATTCACACCTACAGCAACACTGTTGACTGCGTTACCGACTTCTTTCACAGCTTCGCTAATACTAACTGCTGCTCCTTTGACTGAATTCCCAGCGTTTTTGACAGTCTGGTTCACTCGATTTACAGTACTTCTATTCGTCAAAGCACCTGCAATTCCGCCCAGCGCTGCCCCAATCAGAATGCCGATCGCAATTTTTGAAAATCCATTCTCGCTTGGAGTAGTTGTGTCATCGAATTGATTAGCAGACTCATCAGTACTTGCTTCTTCGGGAGTTAAAAGATAATTGTTGTTACTCATGATGTCATTTCCTTGGTATCAAAATTAAGCTGAATATTTTTTTGTTTAGATTGACAAAAATATGATGCAGAAATAAGCAGCTTTGAGTTCTACACTGCATCTATCGCTGCCCTTTGAGATAGCCATAAACCTAGGATTTCTTTATGTTTATGGCTATCTTGTGAGGTGAAAGTTTTCATCTCAGCCTTGCTCTAGGCAATCCTTCGGAAACCCTTGAAAATGAAACGGTTTCACAGTTTAAATCGTTTACTTCTAGTAAACAGTAGGATTGTCAGGATTGTCTTCCGCAATGATTACAAGCATTTCATCAACCACTGGCTCTGAGTCAGCATTCCAGTAATTAGATGATTCCTCGGTTTGATTCTGCACATTTTGACTAGTTTGCAGGTCAGTATCAGCAGCTGTGCTTTTAATTGAGTCTGCTGCATCAATCACAGACTTCTGCATTTCTTGAGTCGTATCTTTCACAGAGGCTGCTGTACTTTCCATTGCTTGACTCGTGCCTTTGACTGCACTCTGAACTGCATTAGTACTTCCAGAAACAACTTGCTGTACTCCTTCAGCAATGTTCTGCGTTGCTTCCGAAGCTCCACCAACGACAGCGTAACTCACGCCCTGACCGACGCTTTGAGCAGCTTCACCGACCCCTTTGGCAGTTTCACCCAACCCGTGACCGATCGTACCAAGAGCTTTTCCTACACCGTTGAAAGCATAGTTAAAACCTTGCGAAACTCTTTTACCAGCCAAAGCACCCACGGTAGTACCAATCAGTCCTCCGATCAAAGCTCTAGTTAATATCGGATTCATTCCACCACCCGTGGACTGAGATGATTTAGATTGTACTTTGGTAGCAGTAGGCTGAGAAACTGTTTGCGAACCCACATTTGTATTAATATCTGCTGAGCGGCTGTATGTCTGCTCTGCGGATGGGTTGGTAGAAATGTTATCGTACTGAGATTTATCACTCTGAGCAGTGGGTTGCTGATTTTCGCTGATCATAAATTTTCTCCTTCAAAAACCAGTTTAATTAACGCTTACTAATGTGCATTAATCTTTGGCTTGTTCTCTAACAACATACTGATTACAAATAAAGACTTAACTGCTCTTAGGACATAGTTAGTTAAATCCTTTGTGTTGGAAAGGTGACAAGCTTAAGATAAAAATTGTATAGATAAATACTATATTTTTACTTCTTAAAATGGATCGTATAGAAGTATTTATTGCATAAGAAGATTGAACACATTATTAGAAAACTAGAGAAAATAACAGAGTTGCTTTTTTGTTTTCTAGCTAAGTATTTCAAGGAGATTAATGTTGTTAAATATGGACAAAATGCTCAATCTACGTTCTAGATGATCTGGCGTCGTAGAAAGGGAATTAACACCTCATTGACTTTCTCATGCCAATCTTCTTGAGGATAATGCCCTACTTCATCAAGTTCGACAAACTCTGCCTGGTCAACAGCTTTTGCCATTTCAATAGACAACCACGGGTCGCGCACTCCCCATCCAATTAGAAGCGGCTGTTTCCAGTGCGATAAGCCTGCTTCGATTTCGGCTGTTGATTCCTTAAGCTGCAAATTTTGAATCATCCTTAATAGCGATCGGCCCGCATCAGAAGTTTTAATCCACGGACGCCGGTAAATCCCTAAATCCTGTTCATCAATTTGGTATCCGCCACCGCCTTCTAAGGTGCGATCGACAAGTAATGGATCTTGCGTCATCATGTCCCCAGCTAGGGGAATGCCCATCCGTCGAATTTTCCACGGCAATTTTGCTGTCTGAGCGATCGGAGCATTAAAAATTGCCAGCCGCTCAACTTGCTTTGGATAACGCAAAGCATACTGAATGCCAACTGAGCCTAGAAAGCCTTGAGCCACAATCGACATGCGCTCTAGTCCAAGCGTTTTGAGAAATTGGCTCAACGCCTCAATATAGGTGTCAGGCGTGTAGGCGAAGTCACGACGATCCGGCATACTCGAATAGCCGCAGCCAATCCAATCGGGCGCGATCGCTCTAAATCCCTGTTCTTCTAAAGCAGGCAACACCTGCCGCCAACTGTAGCTCTGAGACACTAAGCCATGTAGCAACAGCACCGGAGGCTGGTCATTTTGTCGCTCTGGCTCGGCGTCTCGGTAAAACCAAGTCAGTCCTCCAACCTCTTCTACATTTTGGGTAATTGCCATGAGGTGTCCTCCAGTCGCTGTGTGTTTGAGCTTACCGTTTGAGAGCAACCCGAAACAAGCGATTAGCGCAAAGCGCAACTTCAAAGAAATTGCGCCGCAAGCTGTGAAGGATTGCTTCAGAAGTGATTGTCATGAACTCATAACATGGTTAAAATTCTGTATCTTAAACTACAGAATTTATCTGATATAGTATTTACATAACCAAAAATTAAAGAGGAGAAACAACTATGTCTGTTCAAGATCAAGCCCGTGCCCTAATGGTTCGTCATCGTCACATGATCCGTAACCGTGAGCAGACTATGTTGAGTCGTAAGGCATCTGAGATGGGAATGCCAGCGGAGACTGCTCATATCGTTTCAAATAACAGCAGTGCTAATTCTGAAACCTACGATCGTAGCAACGTTGGTCTAAGCTAAGCCGTATTGCTGTTTAGCGAACTTTCAAGCCAAGAATTATTAGGCGTTCTTCTAGTCGAGGAGCGCCTTTTCGCTGAGATTAGAAGAACTTGATTTTTTGCGAAGCATAGGCACACATCCGCAGCAGAATCAAACCTTCGCGCACATGAGCAATGTTTGACTCTCCATAGGTTCGGGGTTGATAACGAACGGGCACATCGACAATATGTAGTCCTAACTTCGTTGCACCAAACAGCAAATCGAAATCGCCAAACGGATCGAAATCGCCAAAATAACGGCGTCCCTCAGCAATTTTTTCGTAGTCGTCGCGGCGTAACACTTTTGTGCCACAAAGCGTATCTTTAAGCGGTTGCCCGAGCAGAAACGAAAAGGCAAGACTGAAGAACTTGTTTGCCCAGTTGTTGAGCCACGGCATCGCTTCGCCCGATCGCGGATACACGAGTCGCGACCCATTCGCAAATTCTCCTCGACCCGACGCGATCACGTCAAAAAAATGGGGCAGATCTTCAGGCTGAACCGTAAGATCTGCATCTAAAATCATCAGCACATCGCCCGTGGCTTGAGCAAAGCCAAGCCGCACGGCATCGGCTTTTCCTTTCCCAGTTTGCTGAAAGGCTTTTAAGGTGAAATGAAGGTGTCCTTCTCTCACCACCCGTTGAATTTCTGCCCACGTTTCATCATGAGAATGTCCTTCTACAAAAATGACTTCGGTGTGTTTGCCCAAGTGGGGTAAACGCGCGATCGCGCTCTCAATGTTACCCGCTTCATTTCGTGCAGGAATAATTACTGAACAGCTATCTGGTGGTGAGGATAAAACAACCTGCGGTCTTGCAACAATGTACTGCGTCAGGCACAAATGGTTGACGATTGGCAAATGAGCTAATACACGATTACAGAGAAAGCTAATGCCAGGAATTGGTTTTGGCATTAAGAACCGACGCCCCGATCTCACAGGCAAGTAACCTGTAATTTGCAGCAAATTGAGAACATCAGAAAACGATAGCCAGCTCTGCGGCGGTTGAGGGCGACGTTGCCCAATTTTTTCAGCGAAGTGCAGTAACGGTTGCCATAGAAAGTTATGAAACGTCAGAATTACTCGAGTTCGCGCATGACAAAACGGATGTAAATTTTGTAATACCTGCTGAATGTCGCCCAAATGCCCAATTACACCGGATAAAACAATAAAATCAAACGTCTGCGCTGATTTAAAGCTTTCAGAATTAAGCGTTTCAGCGTCTAGGCAGTAGAACTGCAAATGGGGATATTTAGCCTTGGCAATACTGATAATAGAAGGCGAAAAATCGATACCAATTCCAAGTTTTGGGTTGAGGGCTGCTAACAAGTTTCCGGTTCCACATCCAATCTCTAAAACCCGGCTGTTAGGCGGAATTAAAAATTGATGCAATCGGTCTAAATCCTGATAGTAATAGCGATTTCTTCGACTCCATCGATCCAGTTTGGGTGCAATCTGATCGAAGTGCGATCGCACCTGCTCTTTGAAGGCGTCTTGTTTTCTAGAAATCGAGCGTTGTGTTCCAGATTGAATCACAGAATAATGATCAGCAAATGAACGGTTACTGATCTTCTCATATTAATAAACTCTTAACGATACTTCTAAAATTTAAAATTTGGCCTAAAGTAATGGCAATCAAGATTGATGCCCAATTGATGCCCAACCGGGTTTCTCAGTTTGGTTCATGCCCCTCTTACAATGCCAAGCCCGATTGATTTCGCTAAATTCTAAAGATTTTAATTCGCTTTAGTATGCGCTTGGACTTGTCTTACAGGACTGCATCGTTGTAAAAAAGTTTTTGCTACCGTGGGTAAAAAGTATGGTGCATTCAAAATCTTTGTCAGCTGTCGGATTTGCGCTTTCCCTCAGTCTTACGTCTATGGCACAGGCTCCAGCTGAGGCACAAGCAACCGCATTCAAGCTTCCCGGTTCTGTTCCTAAAGGAACCAACGTCCGAATCGATGGTTCTAGCAGCATGGCTGCCGTCAACCGAGTGCTAGAACAGCGCTTCGAGAAGCAATATCCAGGCACAAAAGTCACGGCAGCCTCCGCAGGCACACCGCAAGGATTGCAAGCTTTGGTCAATGGTAAAGTCGATCTAGCCGCGATCGGACGTCCTCTAACCGCAGCAGAAAAAGCGAAAGGACTCGCCGCCGTGCAGATTGGTCGTGACAAAATCGCGATCGTGGTCAGCCCCAACAATCCCTTTACCAAGAGCCTCAACAGCAGTCAGTTCGCCAAAATGTTCCGAGGCGAGATCAAGAATTGGTCAGAAGTCGGCGGTCCGTCTGCGCCCGTTCAATTTATCGATCGACCCGCTAGCAGTGATACCCGTCAAGCGTTCCAAAACTATCCGGTCTTTAAGCAAGGAAAGTTTGAAACAGGTAGCACAGCCAAGAAGCTCAACGTGGACACGACTGCTGCACTGGTCAAACAACTCGGTAAAAACGGCATCGGCTATACTACCTCGAATCAGCTCAAAAATCAGGCTGCTGCAAAAGCCTTGCCTATGCAGGGTGTATCGCCCAGTGATCCCCGTTATCCTTTCTCACAACCGCTCTACTACGTCTACAACGCGGCGAAACCCAGTCCTGCCGCTCAAGCGTTTCTAGGGTTTGCGACTGCGCCTATCAGTCAAACCGCGATCGCGCAAGCTGGAGTCGCTGATCCGGTTTCTACAAGTGCAGGCGCGGCTAAAGCAGGTACTGGAGCGGCCGGAACCAGTGCCAGTCCAGCAGGCGATCAAACGACCTACAACGCTGCTAAACCTTCTGCCGCAAAACCTTCTAAAGCCAACGGATCTGGCTCTGGTGGCGGCTTGTTTGGCTTTTTACCTTCGTTCGGCGGTGACGGAACCGCCAGTACAGGTAGAGCAGATGGGCTGAACTGGTGGTGGCTGTTCCCGATCGCGTCTGGTGCAGGTCTGCTATGGCTGCTGGGCAAGAGTCGGCGCAGTGGCAGCAGAACAGGCGGCTATGGCTCTAATGAATTTCCGGAAGAAACTCACGATCAAGGCTTTACTCCTCCAGAGGTCGATCGTTCGACTGAGCAACTTGGCGTAGGCAGAGTAGACAACATCCGGGAAGATCGGGCAGCGCGGCAGTGGGGGAGAGAGCCTTCCCAAGCTAGCTCTTTCCAAGCTGACTCTTCTCAAGCTGGCTTTGTAGCGACTCCGGATCAGACAATCGAAAGCGACGGTCTGATAGGCGATCCAATTGTAGATATAGGCGACCCAATTGTAGACAGTGCGAATAGCGCACCGCTCAACTCGGCAGGATTTGCAGGGGCTGTGGCAGCCGGTACAGGAGCGGCTGCGTGGTCTGCTTCAGGCAATCGCAATATGGCAGGACGCGGTGGAGAGTCACGCGTAGTGCTAAAAGCCCGGTCTCCGCAAGAAGTAGAAGCGTACTGGGACATTGCCCCCGAGCAGATGCAATCGCTACGGCAACAAGGCGGAAACAACCTAGCGATTCGGCTGTATGACGTAACAGATATTGATCTGGATACTCAAAGCCCCCATAGCGTACAGCAGTTTGACTGTGATGAATTGACCCATCGGCAACGGCTGGCGATCGCAACGCCCGATCGCGACTATTTAGCCGAGCTAGGCTCCCTCAATAGGAGTAGTCAATGGATTTCGATTGCTCGGTCAGCCCAGGTGCATGTCCCTGCTTCGTCTACCTTTCTGGGTCGCACCGCTCAAACTGGTGGTGCAACTGTCGCTGGTGGCACTACTTTGGCAGGTGGTGCTGTCGATTCTGATCGACCGTTTTTAGCCGGGGATCGGGACTCCGCGATCGGGCAGCCTGAACCCCAGAACTGGACAACCGAAGAGCAATCAGCGCAACGCGCAACTCCAAAGGAATCGTCTCAGGGCAGAAGCAGCAACGTGTTTGAAGGCCTCAAACAAAAAGCGTCGGACGTTGCTGAAGATACGACTCAGGCAGGGAATGCAGCATTAACGGGTGGGGCAGCCGCTGCCACAGGAGCCGCCGCAGCCGCTTGGTCATTCCTGTCAGGTAAGAACGCGGAGAGAACCCCAACGTTGGAGCGCGAAGCGTTAGAGCGGGAGCCGGCTCGCAATTCCTCTGCTCCACCAAACGGTTCAGAGGTTGACAGCAGCGATCGCACAATTGATCGCTACGATTCATCGGCTGTGGGCACTAGCGTGAGCCGTCCGGCTGGCATGTCTACTGCACCTGAAGGACACATTGTGCTAACCGCTCGCAATCCTCAATGGGCATATGCCTACTGGGATGTACCGAGAAGCCAACGCGCGGCGGTCAATCGGGTAGATCAAAATCTCGTTCTGCGGTTGTACGATGTGACCGACATCAATCTTGAGCACGAAGCCCCGGAGAGATTTCAGCAATTTGATGTAGACGATTTGGCGCTCAGTTGTGATGTGCCAATTCCCCAAAGCGATCGCACGTACATGGTAGAGCTTGGCTATGCTAGCGGGCGAGAATACTGGACAGTGTTAGCTCGCTCGACTCCAGTCCGAATATCTAACAAGTAAAATATTCCTGCTTCAAAATAAGCTCAAAGTGAGGGGTGTTTCGTTGGAACGCCCCTTCATCTGTTAATGAGAGCTTTGTGAGCTTTAGGAAACGTTCTACACCCTTTGTCGATAGTAGGATTTGTAGACATTAAGAATCATTGCTAGTCAAGCTGGCCGTCCGTTTAGTTAGGAATTACTCAAACGTATACCAGGAGGAAGTTTAAGCGATTTTAGGCAAAGAGATAACGGCGCGATCGCACTCCCTGCACTCTTCATCAGGTTTCCGTAGTTTGAGACAATGCTGAAAGTAATAAAACCCAAAGTTTCTAAGGATAGAGATGAGAGATGAGGGATGAAAAAAGTAAGCTTCTCCATTCCTCATCCCTCATCCTTCATCCTTCATCCTTCGCACACGGGAGACAGACGATATGAAATTGGCTTACTGGATGTATGCAGGCCCCGCTCACATTGGCACACTTCGCATCGCCAGTTCTTTTAAGAACGTTCATGCCATCATGCACGCTCCCCTAGGAGATGACTACTTTAACGTGATGCGATCGATGCTAGAGCGGGAGCGCAACTATACGCCTGTAACCACGAGTGTGGTTGATCGCAACGTCCTAGCACGGGGATCTCAGGAGAAGGTCGTCGATAACATCGTCCGCAAAGACCAAGAAGAGCATCCGGATATGATTGTGTTGACGCCGACTTGCACCTCCAGCATTTTGCAAGAAGACCTGAAAAACTTCTGCGATCGCGCTCAGATCGATTCTCAAGGCGACGTGATATTGGCGGATGTCAATCACTACCGCTACAACGAACTGCAAGCCGCAGATCGCAGTTTGCATCAGATTGTCCAGTTCTACCTTGAGAAAGCGCGTAAGAAAGGTGAACTGCCAGAGAGCAAGACCGAAAAGCCTTCGGTGAATATCATCGGCATGACGACGCTAGGATTTCACAACACTCACGACTGCACCGAGCTCAAGCGGCTGATGGCAGACTTGGGCATCGAAGTAAACACGGTCATTCCTGAAGGCGCATCAGTCAATGAACTCAAGCAAATGCCTCGTGCCTGGTTTAACCTGGTGCCCTACCGCGAAATCGGCATGATGACAGCGAAGCATCTAGAGCAAGAGTTTGGCATGCCTTGCATTGATATTACGCCGATGGGCATTGTAGAGACGGCTCGCTGCATTCGCAAGATTCAAGAAGTCATTAATGCCCAAGGCGCGAGCGTAGATTACGAACCCTTTATTGACAACCAGACTCGCTTTGTGTCGCAAGCGGCTTGGTTCTCTCGCTCGATCGACTGCCAGAATTTGACGGGCAAGAAAGCCGTTGTATTTGGCGATAATACTCACGCTGCCGCACTGACTAAGATTCTGTCGCGAGAAATGGGCATCCACGTTGTGCTGGCTGGAACGTACTGCAAGTATGACGCCGAGTGGTTTACGAACGAAGTGAGCGAATACTGCGATCGCGTTTTGATCAGCGAAGACAACGGCGAAATTGCCGATGCAATCGCGCAGTTAGAACCCTCTGCCATTTTTGGCACTCAGATGGAGCGTCATATCGGCAAACGCCTCAACATTCCCTGCGGCGTGATTGCGGCTCCGATTCACATTCAGAATTTCCCCTTGGGCTATAAGCCGTTTGTGGGCTACGAAGGCACGAACCACCTCGTTGATCTGATCTACAACTCGTTCACACTAGGCATGGAAGATCATTTACTCGAAATCTTTGGTGGTCACGACACGAAAGAAGGCATTACGAAAACGATGTCTGCCGAGTCTAACTTGGGTTGGAGCCGCGATGGTTTGGCTGAACTGAATAAGATTCCGGGCTTTGTGCGCGGCAAGGTGAAGCGCAACACCGAGAAATTCGCTCGCGATCGCAACATCCCTGAGATTACGGCTGAAGTGCTATACGCCGCTAAGGAAGCAGTGGGCGCATAAGGCTCTTCTAACCCTTCTAACTAGGGTGTCGCTAATCGAGTGATTGAGGCGGATTGGCTTCAACCAGTTCGCCTTTCACTTCGCCTTTCACTATGTAAGATTCGCTATGTAAAATTTAAATTTGCTGTGAAAAGAGTCCGATCAATTAGCCTGTTGGTGATCAAATTCAATCTAAAAAATACTCCTGACGCTGAACGACCAATAAGGGCATGGTAGTGCCGTGCCCTTACTTAAGATCTGCCGCATATATGAGAATCTGAACCAACTAGATTGTTATCTGAACGAACTACTTTCTAACAAAACAAAATTAATGAAGATGAACTAAAGCTAACCGTCTAAGCGGTAACTGGGACTTCCAATTTCGTGGGACGGTAGCGGTTGTACGCTATCTTACGCAGAGAGGTTGAAGACTCAAACTCTTGCTTGATCCAGTCAAAGCCGTTATGAACACAGGAAGGACATACTTCTCCACGGGCTGTCCCCTGCTCATCACACAAAATGATCTTGGCTTGACCTAGCTCAAACAATTGGCTACAGACGCAGCAGGCCTGGGAGCCTTGCTTCAAGCTATTACACTCGATTTGGAGTTGCATAAGTTTCTAAAAAGGTTTGTTTAGTTTGTTATCTAATGCTGACAAGGATAAGAGTAGTCGTAATTGCAGTCCTACCGCTTCTACCTTCAGCACAACATGTCTTAGCTCTTGAGAATTAGAGGATATGACTATAAAGCACTAGCTGCGCCGAAACTAAACCTACCCATAGACAGAATTTCAGTGGCCTAAAATCTGCCACCGCTCGGTTGTATCCGTTGAGCCACTGCTTTACCTTTGCAAGGAATAATCACTATCAAACCATAACAAAACACGATGCAGTTAAACAAAATGCTCCTCTGGGTCACCTTGTCCTTCGTTGTTGTAGGCGCGATCGCATTGCTACTCCAGCCTGCGATCGACGTTCATTAACAATGTTCATCAACAACAGTGTTTATCAACAACAATGTTCATCAACGTTAGTTTGAGTGCAGTGACTCAAGCGGATTCAGCCGAGGTCACAACCCGAGGAAGCTGCACACAAAACGTTGTCCCTTGACCCAATATGCTCTCAACGGAGATTTTTCCTTGCATTAATTCCACGAGTGCATGAGTAATCGAGAGTCCTAACCCCGTTCCTTCATGCTGACGGCTCAGCGACTGACTCAACTGACAAAACCCTTGAAAGATAGCCTTTTTATCAGACTCAGCAATGCCAATTCCGGTATCTTGAACCGCGATCGCAATGCGGTCTTCTGGAAGTTCTCGCACCGAGAGCGTTACTGCGCCGCGATCAGTGAATTTAATGGCGTTAGAAAGTAAATTAGCAATCACCTGCTTCAATCGAACTGGGTCGTTTTCAACCAGAAGACCGGCTTGAGGCAACTCGATCTGCAACGCTAAATTTTTGCGCCTTGCCAAGGGGCGTATCTCTTCTACCGCCGTTGTAATTAGGTCTGTCAAGTCGAGTGGTTCTATCTTCAGTTGCAGGCGCTTAGACTGAAGCTGAGCATGGTCAAGAATATCTTCAACCAGCGAGAGAAGATGATGACTGCTGCCAACAATGCGCTCTGTCATATCGATCAATTGCGGATCGCGCTGCGCTTGAAATCGTCGCAGCAGCAGTTGAGAAAAGCCACTCACAATGTGGATCGGAGTTCTCAATTCGTGAGACATCACCGCTAGAAACTGCGCCTTGAGCCGATCGACTTCTGCAACCTGTTGGTTAAAAGCTTTCAGGCTTTGAGCTTGAGTTTCAGCTTGCTTATAAGGCGTAATGTCGAGCAGTTGCCAGTGCAGTTTAACCGGAATGCTGTCTTCACTCCGCACAACCGATACGGTAAGTGCTGTAGAAAATTCTGAACCGTCGTCACGCTGGATCTTTACCTCCCACTCCGCGTCAGAAGAGCCTTGCTTGAGCTGCGCCAGATTTGACACAAATATGCCTTGGTCAGCACTCGCAATGAAGTGGCTGAGCGGTTTTCCAAGCAATGCATCCGATTCAGCCTTCAGCAACCGAGTTGCCGCACGATTGGCGTCGAGAATTTTGCCCTCAGCATTAGTGATGATGTAGCTAGCGGGCGCAAACTCGAATAGCTCACGGTAATAGGCATATTGCGATGTTTGAGTCTTGTGAGCAGCGTTCAACTCCTGATTTTGATGCTGCAATTCGGTTTGCCTAGTGTGTGAGTGCACCAACGTTGACCAAAATTTCTCTAACAGCCGGTTTAACCCGTCTTCGCCCGAGGACGTTTGCCCCGACGAAGCATGAATGCTGTCGTAGAGTTCTTGGCTTTGTTTCTGAAGCGCCTCTAGGGTTTTAGGGAGGCGAGAACGATCGGGATTCATAACGTGCATGAAAAAGCTTTATAAATAAGGTCAAGTTGAAATCTCTCAGCGAGTAAGGGTGGCTCCTCTGAATGTGGGCGTTTTATTAGTCTCCTTGGTCAAAGAAGTTTCGCTTGACTGAAGAAGACAATTGAACTACTTGACTGAAGAAGACAATTGACTTAAGAGACCAAACTTGAAGAACTACAGAAATGGCTTGAAGAAAAACTTCAGTCGCTAGATGTTGTTCTAAGAATTGCCTTTTCTAGACACCTTTTCTAGACATTGGTCTAAAAATTGCCTTGGAAGCTGACTTAAGTAATGGGTTTAGCAATGGGAACGCTCTGTCAGTCTGATTGCCCGAAAAGCGCTGCCTAGTCGTTAAAGTGGTTTTTATAATGTTGAGGGAATGCAATGTAATAAAGCGTGGCTTTGTCAATTGCATTCCCCAACACCTCTTATTTTGCTTTGTTCTAAAATTCTTGAATCTAGACTAGGGCTGAGATGGAGATGTAACTAAAGCAAAACCGCGATCATCTGCCTCTATCTATGGTTGTATGTAAAGCTTTGTAACGTTTTTCGGAAACGTCGATCGCACCGTTGATTCCACTAGGACTGAGACATTGGGGAGTCAGCATCATGAGAGCCGCGACGAACGCAATTGCTGTAGGATTGACCGCCACTATTTTGAGTGCAATGCCTATTCAAGCGGTTCGGGCCTTGCCCGTTCAGGTGGCTGCTCAAACGTCTAATTGGGTGAGTCAAGGCGCAGAACAGGTAAAAAGAGGGGATCTCGCGGGCGCGATCGCATCGTACACCCAAGCGATTCAACTCAACTCTCGCAATACAGAAGCTTACGTTTCTCGTGGATTAGCCCGGGCAGATTATGGAGACCTGCGTCGTGCCTTTGCTGACTTCAACCAAGCTCTCAAACTGAATCCTAAACACGCCAAAGCCTTTTTTCATCGCGGGGAAATGCGAGCGGCAATGGGCGATTTAGCGGGAGGACTAAAGGATATCAATCAAGCCATTCGCCTCCGACCAAATTATCCTGAAGCCTTTAATCATCGCGGCATTCTTCGGGCAGAAATGGGAGATATTAACGCTGCGATCGCAGATATTAATCAAGCGGTCAAGCTAAAACCAACTTACACCGATGCGCTCTACAATCGTGGTAGAGCTAAGACAGAACGCGGAGATACGACTGCCGCGATCCAAGATTACACACAAGCGATTCGCCTCAATACTCAGTTAGCCGAAGCCTATGGCAGCCGAGGCTTAATTTACGCTCAAAAGGGAAATAAATCTGCTGCGTTGCAAGACTTAAATACTGCCGCACAATTATTTCAACGCCAAGGCAACCCAGAAAACTATCAGCAAACGCTGGCATACATTGAGCAAATTCAAGATGTTGATCGATAGGCAAGCGATCCTTCTACGAATCGCGCTCCATACGCTTTGCAAAGCCAATCGTAGAGGATGAGCAAACAAGCCTAAGCGGCAAATCTCTTAAGTTATTCAAAAAATTAAAAACAAAATTTTATAGCGCGAAGCCGTAACAAAACATTCATGCTTTGTTACTGAAACCTTCGCGCTTATTCTTGCGTCAGCCCTAATCGGGAGAGCCGTTACTCCTCTCAAGGAATCTTTTCCTGAACTAGATCCCAAATAGATTCAATTCGTGATCAAAAATTTCCAGAAATACCTAGAGCGATGGAGGAGAGTAAGACAACGTGAATTCGATCAAATTTTGGTCACTAAAGTTAAACCATGACTTTGAACAAAGCGTCTCGCCCAGGATCGTGAATTAGATGCAGACCGAGATTTGCCCTCACCGTAGCCCTCTCCTACGGGAGAGGGAACAAGAGTCTGGAGAGATCCTCCCCTCTCTCGTGGGAGAAGGGTTGGGGATAAGGGCACTAGCGCTGCCAGTGACTACTGAATTTAATCAGTCACTAAATTCAAATTCTTAGAGACGAATTCATTAAATCTACAGCGTCCATAGCTAGTTCGCTTGGTGCAAATTGCTAGAGATCAGCAATCGCTCAGAGATTGCAAAGCAATTGCATCGGCAAGTTTATTGTGTGAGGAAATATTTTGTGTGTGAGTTTCTAAATCTGCGTTGAAGGATGCACAACCAATTTAGCAATGCTAAATCAACGCTAAATCAACGCTAAATGCTTTGCAATCTGCAACGTCTATCAACACGATACAATCCATGAAAAATTCATTGAATCGCTCTTCAGAAGTAAATACGGCGCTCAAGATCAAAGGGAGTCTCTATGCCCTCTTACCGTTTGCCCTTTTCTTGCTTGCTGCCCCGGCACAAGCCGCCCGCTTGCAGTCTTGGCGATTCAATCCTGCACAAAATCAGCTAAATTTCACCACCGATGAAGGCGTTCAACCAAAAGCACAACTGATCGCAAATCCGACGCGGCTGGTGGTAGACTTACCAGGCGTTATTCTGGGGCGTCCAGCAGTGTCAGAATCTTACACGGGCAACGTGCGATCGCTGAGAGTCGGACAGTTCGATCGCGGCATTACTCGCCTTGTAGTTGAACTTGCGCCGGGATACACGCTCGATCCAAGCCAAGTAAAATTTCGAGGTACAACAGCGCAGCAGTGGTCCGTTCAATTACCTGCGCTGCAACTAGCGAGTGCCGGAATTCCCGGTTCTGCTGGAACTCCAACGGCTGGGCCTCCCGGTTCTGTTGTTGTACCAACCCGGCCCAGTGGTAGCCTATTTCCGATTCCGCCCACCAATTCGGCTCAAATTCCCGTCCCGCTTCCACCCGTCGCAAGACCAAAACCCGTTCCCCCATCTCAAACTCCCGTCCCGCTTCCGCCCGTTGCAAAACCGAGTCCAGTTACCCCTCCTCGCGTTCCTAACAGTAAGGCTGTCGTCGTGATCGATCCGGGACATGGCGGGCCTGACCCTGGTGCAATTGGAATCGGTGGGTTGAGAGAAAAAGATATTGTTCTGGATATCAGCAAGCAGGTTGCCGCTCTACTCCAGCAGCAGGGCATTCAGGCAGTCATGGCGCGATCGTCCGATATTGATCTCGACTTAGAACCGCGAACGACCCTTGCCAATCGAATGAGGGCTACAGCATTTGTCAGTATTCACGCCAATGCGATTAGCATGAGCCGCCCTGATATTAATGGTCTAGAAACGTACTATTATCAGAGCGGCTCCAGTCTGGCTCAAGCGATTCACCGGAACGTTTTGCAAGAGACCGGCGTTCAAGATCGAGGGGTGCGGCAAGCAAGATTTTATGTGTTGCGATACACCACAATGCCGTCTGTATTGGTCGAAGTTGGATTTGTGACCGGACGAAACGATGCGGCGAAGTTATCAACCGCAGACTATCGAAAAAAGATGGCAACCGCGATCGCACGAGGCGTCGTGCAATATTTAGGTCAGCAAAAAGGCTAATCCATACAATTCGCTCGTAGAAACGTTCTAAGTCTCCACGAGCGAATGAATCACCAGATGGGTTAAGCAAGCATCATTGAGAGATGATTTTTGCCGTTACTTCCATGCTCTCTTCGTATAAAACATCCTGACCAAATCGCTGAAGCTGCTCGCTCAACAGCGTTTCCGCCTTTTGATCATTAATTGGCGTCACCTGGTTGATCGTGCAAGATTGAGCGCCACCTGCCGCCTCCATCCGCATACAGCCTGTTGTTTCAGAGCAGAGGACGGTACAACAGTTGGCCGCTTCATTGGTCGAGTTTAGTTTCAAACTGACCAAATCGCCAGCGACTTGTCCAGCATCAGCAGTCGGAATGCCCGCGAGTTCGGCTTCGATTAGGCGTCCGTCTGAACTTGTGAACGAGATGTACTGGAGATCATAGATATCCTCTTCTTTGCGGCGACCTGTGAATTCCCAACCTAACCGACTCGCCAGCCAGCCCAAAAACATTAGCGCTTGAGTTGGATTTCCTTTCTCGTAGTCAATCACCACCCGATCGACTTCTCGCACCGACTCCCGCCGCTCTGGAGGATCAAAAGCTTCCGCCGTTAGTTCTTGCCAAGCGGCTAATCGACGCCAATTTAAATCGGCAATCTTGAGGTCATCTTGCATAAATCCCTTAAGCTTTAGCAAGTCGCCTTCTGGATCAGCCGTAAAGCGGCTAGAGTCAAAAATGATTTGGTTGCAAAGTTTTGATAGTCGCTGAAATAGCTCTTGATCAAGAGATGGAGCCGCTTTCCACCAGAGCAATCGAGGCAATTCATTAATCAGCAGCGACGACACTAGTCCGCTAACTCGCTCAAGCGCGGTTTCTGTCCCCTTGAGCATGATGTACTCACAGCAGATCAGCGAACTTTTGTTCTGTTTGTGAATTGGGCAGTAGGCAGAAACTTGAGCCGAAACGCCTTCGTCTTCGCCCGCAATGGGAAACAGCGAAATAATCCGGCAAGGATTTTGCGCCGCGATCGCATCGGCAATGCCCATTCCGCTTGCATCTAGCGCATACTGCGGCAACTCTTCTGTACTGCCGCTCAGTGGAATCTTGCCATTTCGCACCGCGAGTTCCGATCGCAGTTTCTCAATCAATTCAGGACTCGACTTTCCAGTAACAGGTAGCGAATGGGCTGCTTGGGCTGCTCGAATTGCTGCATCCGTTCGGGGTCCATCAATACCGTCAATCGGCCCAGTATAAAACCCCAGCATTGCCAGCAGCCGCTGAGTTTCTTCTGGCTCATAAATGACCAAAGTAAAGGTAGACGCGCGCATTGCCATCAACGATGACCCATCGCCATTGGCGGCACTATAGCTCTGCCAAATCTGATGAAGTTCCGTCTCCACTTGGTCGAGCGAAACATCTTTTGGGGCTTGAAGAGAAACTAGGGGAGCGGATTGGGGAGCCATAAGAATAAAAGGATGAGGGATGAAGGATGAGGGATGAAGGAAAGAGGGATCAGGATGAAGAGCGTCGAAAGCTGAGTCTAGAGAGTAAATTTACAATGACTTGTAACTGACACAGCAAGCTTCATCCCTCATCCCTCACCCCTCATCCCTATTTATAGTCTTCGCCACCGCCGACCGTCGCGATTGATCAACAGTTCAGCTTCTGCCGGTTCCCACGTCCCTGCCTCATACTGCGGGATCATGGAAGGATCAGTCGGTGCTTCCCAGGCGGCGAGTGCAGGAGTGACGACGCGCCAAGCCGCTTCTACTTCGTCCGCACGCGTGAACAGCGTTTGATCGCCTGCCATGCAGTCGAGCAGTAAGCGATCGTAGGCTTCGCCGCCTGTGACACCGAACGAAGAACCGTAGCTGAAGTCCATATCCACCGAGCGCGTCCGCAAGTCTGCACCAGGCATTTTGACTTCAAAGCGCATGCCAATGCCCTCATTAGGCTGCATTCGCAGCGTTAGAACGTTGGCGTTTGCCTGCTTTGCGGCTGACTGAAAAATAAGATACGGCACATCGCGAAACTGAATCGCAATTTCAGACACTTTTTTCGGTAAACGTTTGCCGGTTCGCAGATAAAATGGAACACCCTGCCACCGCCAGTTGTCCACCATAAACTTCATCGCTACATAGGTCGGGACGGTGGATCGAGGATTGACCCCTGGCTCAGAGCGGTAGCCCGGAACTTGCTTTCCTTTCATCCAACCGGCTGAATATTGCCCTCGAATCGCCGATCGCTCTAAATGAGTGGTGTCAGCAAGGTGAGTTGCCTGAATGATTTTGACTTTCTCGGTTCGGACGCTATCAGCATCCAAGGAGTTGGGCGGCTCCATGGCTGTGAGACAAAACAGTTGCATCAGATGGTTTTGCACCATGTCGCGTAGGGCACCCGACGACTCGTAATAGCCTGCCCGATCTTCAACTCCGACGGTTTCAGCAACGGTAATCTGAACGTGATCAATAAACTGACGATTCCACAACGGCTCAAAAATGGCGTTGCCAAACCGGAACACCAGCAAATTTTGTACCGTTTCTTTGCCCAAATAGTGATCGATCCGATAGACCTGTTCTTCTCGGCAAACTTGGTTGACCACGCGGTTGAGTGCCTGTGCCGAACTTAGATCGCGCCCAAACGGCTTCTCAATCACAAGGCGAGTTCTGTTGGCGTCGTCTAACATGCCAGCCGCGCCAAGCTGCCGAATCGCTTCGGGAAAGAATTTGGGAGCGACCGCAAGATAGAAGACGCGATTTCCGCGCGTGCCTCGCGTTTTGTCGAGTTCTTCGAGCCGCGCCTTGAGCTTTTGATAGCCTTCAGGATTGTCGATGTCACCTGGACAATAGAACAAGCCTTGGGCAAAATCTTGCCACAGCGCATCTGAACCGACGCCATCCGAAAATTCTTCGACGCCTTCTCGCATCTGTTCACGAAAATAATCGTCCGACCACTCGCGACGAGCGACCCCAACGATCGTCAGTTCGGGCGGCAGGCGGCGTTCTCGCTTCAGGTGATAGAGGGCTGGAACCAGTTTGCGCTTGGTTAAGTCGCCAGAGGCTCCAAAGAACACAATAATATTTGGCTCTGGCATCCGCTGCTGCTGGAGACCAACGCGGAGGGGGTTTTCGAGCAAAGTGACCATAGGCGAAAAGGGGAATGGGGGGGACAGAAAGCGCTAAGCATCAACGCCCTAGACGCTCTTGAGGGGTAGGGTAGGGGATGTTACCTCATCCCCTCAGCCCAACTTATACCGCTGCAAGCCGATCGACTTTTTCTTGCAGCGATTTCATCAGCGACTCAAAGGGTTGAACGAATTTTGCAATCCCCTCGTCGAGAAGTTCATCCATCACCTGCTCTAAGTTGATATCCACGTCGGGATCATTCAAGCTTTGAATCAGGTTGTAGGCTTCGTCAATGTTCGTTTCGATACGAGGAGCAACGTCGCAGTGATCAGCGCACGCTTCGATCGTGCTGGGTGGCAAGGTGTTGACCGTATCGGGTCCAACTAGTTCATCGACATACATGACATCGCTGTACTCAGGATTTTTAGTACTGGTACTTGCCCACAGCAGCCGCTGGACGTTTGCGCCTTTTTCTTTGAGGGCAAGCCAACGGGGATCAGCGATGATTTTCTTGTATTCTTGGTAAGCAATTTTGGCGTTTGCGATCGCAACTTTTCCTTTGATCGCTTTCAGCTTGGCTTCGGTAGTCAGTTGATCTGTGCCTTTTGCCAATAGTTCGTCAATTTTGCCATCGATGTTGATATCGATCCGGCTCAAAAAGAAACTCGCCACCGATGAAATCTTGCTAATGTCTTCTCCCTTCTCAACGCGCTTCTCTAAGCCGCGAATGTATGACCAGGCGCAATTGACATAGCTTTGCACCGAGAACAGCAGCGTCACGTTCACGCTGATCCCCTCGCTGATCACCTGCTCTACCGCTGGCAAACCCGCTGAGGTTCCCGGAATCTTGATCATCAGGTTGGGGCGATTGACTTCCTTGTGATAGCGACGTGCTTCCTCGATTGTTTTTTGGGTATCGTGCGCGATCGTCGGCGGCACTTCGATGCTGATGTAGCCATCGAGTCCTTCTGACTCTTCATAGATCGGCAAGAAGATATCGCAGGCGTTACGGATGTCTTCAAACACCAGCGTCTCGTAGATCTCCATCAAAGGCTTGCCTGCCCGGATTGCCGCTTCGATATCGGCATCGTAGATTTTGTTGCCTGCGATCGCTTTTTCAAAGATCGCGGGGTTGGAGGTGATCCCCCGCAAGCCGCGCGTCTCGAGCAACTTCTTCAACTCACCAGACTCGACTAGATCGCGGCTCAAATTATCCATCCAGATACTTTGACCGTAATCACGGATTTCTAAGAGATGGTTTGTAGCTGTCATAGAGAATTAGCTCCTGTGTAGGGTACGCCGCTGCAAACACGGCTGGATAGATTAGCGGGGAGACACCATCGATTGCTTTTTATTCGCCCCGTCTTGAATAAACGATTGAACCAGCGCCACGTCTTTTTTACTGCCAATAATTAGCGGCGTGCGAGCGTGTAGCTTGGTTGGTACAACATCTAAAATTTCTTGTGTCCCGGTCGTTGCCAAACCCCCGGCTTGCTCCATCAAGAACGCAAGAGGAGCCGATTCATATAGCAATCTGAGTTTACCGTCCGGTTTCTCAGTTGTACCAGGGTAGAGAAATACTCCCCCTTGATACAAGATCCGGTGGAAGTCTCCCACCATTGCACCACCATAGCGGGCCGTGTAGCCCTCGTGCCGATGCACATAGCGAATATAATCGCGGATTGGCTCATCCCATTGCCAAAAGTTGCCTTCGTTCACGCTATACACGGGGCCGTGAGCGGGAATCCGCAAATTTTCGTCTGCCAAAATGAACTCGCCCAAGCTGGGATCAAGCACAAAGGCATGAACGCCCTGACCGATTGAGTACACCAGCATCGTACTGGGACCATACAAGATGTAGCCTGCGGCAAGCTGTTTTCGTCCGTCACTCTGAAGCAAATCTTGCGCTGTACCGTCTCGGTCTTCGCCTTCTTGCTGTCGAATGGAGAAGATAGACCCAACATTGATATTGATATCGACATTCGAGGAACCATCGATCGGGTCATACAGCAGGGTGTAGCGACCGACCGGGCAATTCTCAGGAATGTAGTACGGAGCGTCCATTTCCTCGGAGGCAAGGCGACAGACCAATCCGCTTTGTTTGAAGACCGAAATAAACACCTCGTTGGCGTAGATATCCATCTTCTTGACAGATTCTCCTTGCACATTGGTATCGCCAGTAAATCCCAAGACGCCTTCCATCAGCCCAGCGCGACTGAGCCGACGAGCAATGAGCTTGCCTGCCAGCGCAATGCGCGACATGATGGCGCTGAGGTCTTGAGCGTCTGCTGAAAAGCTGTGAAGCTGTTCGAGGACGTGACGTGAGAGTGTGGTGCAGTCGCGATCGAGAGCCGAGTCGCGTTCTAGAAGATCGTGCATTGAATGGGCATCGACCATAGGTTCATCTCCCTACATACGGGCGGGTGACACTGACATAGCATACGCAGATACAAGTGTCACTAGCTCTATCTTAGGAAGGCATTTGGGGATTGGGGGCTTATTTTAAGATGAACTATAGATTAGTGAGCGTAAGCATTGGGCCTGGGGTAGAGCGGAAAAAGTGAAGTAACAACGATCACAAAAACTGCTCAACGTTATCCCTTCTGGATAATTGCGGGTTGATGATCTGAAGTAATTCTTGAGGGGCATGGAGCAGAAAATCAGGGCGGTAGGCCGCTAAGAGTTCGGTAGAGTTAAATCCCCATGTGACTGCGATCGCGCTGACTTGGCTCTTTCTTGCCGCTTCAATATCTCGCGTTTCATCTCCTACGTAATAGACGGTTTCGGGTAGAAACTGGTTTTGGCGCAGAATTTTTTTAATCAGGCGACTTTTCCCAAACGGACGCGAACTCGATACGACCTGATCAAATACGTCAGATAACTCTTGAGTCTCTAGAAAGGCTCGAATATTTTTTTCTGAATTCGTTGACACGATGGCGAGCCAGTGGCCTTGTTGTTTCAGTTCCAATAGGGTTTCTTTAATGTCAGGAAAGATGGGCAAGTGTTGAATGCTCTGCCCAAACTCTGCGTTAAATCGCCGCACTAGGAATGGAACCACAAATACAGAGATTTTAGCCTGCTTCAAAATCTCTCTAGAGGTTAAGTTTTTCAACTGCTTAAATTCTTCTAGGCTAGTGGTTCGGTAGCCAAATTCCTTTGCCAGCCGATTTGTAACTTGGAGGGCAATTTCTAAGCTATTGGCGATCGTACCGTCGAAGTCAAATAAAACAACTTTCACAGAAATAGGATATATAAAGAGCAGGATGTGACAAGTAGAAAATGACTGACTCACAATAAAATTGTGAGGTGCGCCAATCCTCTTGACCTTCTACAGCTTAATCAATTTTGTGACGAAACTTATTATCGCTGGTTAGTTCTCTGGGGATGAGGCTATCGCATTCACCAACACTGAATCAACAAGACCTTTGTTTGTCGCAACAGAAGCTTAACTTATTGAAACAAAGCCTGCGATCGCGCCCTGTTTATCGCCCAATTCATAACGGGTGACGGCTCGGTTGTAACACGCCGTTTCATCATTGGCAGCAAGCACTGGGTGATCGTAGCGCTCAATCAATCCCTCGATTACTTCAGCACTGCGGGTGCGCACACCCACCGTGACCTCTGGGAAAGCAGCGCTCGTCGTTGCGACAGGATGAACCCCCAAGATGGCATAGGCGCGATCGCACACCAAGAAATTTTCATCTGTACCTAGCACCTTAAACCGGAACTGGTTTGGGTACTCGCGTTTCAGTTGAGTCAGCTGATTTAAAGTCGTTGCTAAAAATTTCTTTGCGGTCTGGTGAGGGTTGCCACTCGTGAAGTGAGGTTCCAGAGGGGTTCTCAGAACGAAGTCTGAAGGATTGTGAATACACCGAGCTTGACGGTCTCGTACATTTCCTAAATGACCCCAACCCACATGCAGCGAAGCACCACGATCTAATAATCCTCGAAATTGAGTGATGAGGTCAGCATCCAACATCGTGCGATCGGGATAGGGAAACACTACAATGACCCGCGATTGAGCCGTTTTAAGCGCTTCCTCTAGCAAGGCTCGGCGGTTTAGTAACGTATCTTGCCCGGCATTGTGAGATGATTTGAGACCCAAAACTAGTTCACACTCAGAAGCAGGTGTCGCGATACGCTCTGACGGGGTGGCGTCTTTTGACTGAACCCACGACGACAGCGTATCCATTTGCTTTCGCATAATGGTATTTACAGTCTTCATGGGAAGGACGGTCTGTTCTAACTGCTGCTGCTGACCACGAATTTTTTCAACTTCTGCCATTAACCGTGCTAAATCTCGACGAGGAACTAAGTCACCCACAATTTTGGTTAGTTCACCAACGTCTTGTTTTAGCATCGTGGCATCAAACGGCTGAGGTAATCGATTGAGGCGGCGATGAAGGCTGTTAATTTCGTCTTGCAAAGCTCTGGAATTACCTTGCTGCTGAGAACTACCTTGCTGCTGAGAACTTGAGACTTCAGCAAGTTTAGTTTGCAACTGAGCAACATCGGAGTTGAGTTGCGCAATTAGCTTACGGACCTCTGGCGGAATGCCTACACCTTCTTGATTAGCACTAGCAACCCGATTTAGAGTTGCCGTCATCGCGGTTAGCGTGTCTGACAGTTTTGTGTACTTATGCTGCAAGTCCGCCATTTCTTGAGGCATCCGGCTAAAAGCGCTGGTTTCAAAGGGAGCTAATCGCTGAGCAATGTCGGATTGGAGATGCGCGATCGCGGCGTCATTGCGCTGAGAAACTGACCGAGTAAAGCTGCTAAAGTCACTCAGCGTCGGCAACGTTTTAACGTGCTGACCGAGAATCTTAATTTGCCCAGAAAGCTTTTGATTCAACTGAACCACTCTATCCTCACTCTTCTTCTGAGCGGCTTGAGTTGCCCGCTGCCGATTGGCAAGACTCAGTAGCAATAAGAACGAAAATGGAGCAGCGGTCACGGCAAGTTGCTGAGATGCGATCGAGGCAACAGAACTAATTCCGGACCCTGCTAAAAGAAGATACTCCGTTAAATTTAGCCACTTTTTGTTTTCCATCCCTGCAAGCCCCTGATCAATTTAGATTTCTACTGAGTCTTTTTTGATACTTAAAACACGGAGTGTTACCCTTTTCTACAGTGCTAGGGAAGATAAATCAGGAAATTAGAGAAAGAAATTTTGAGTGTGAGACAGAGGTAGATTAGGGAGAGAACAAAAACGGTAGAACCATTCCTACCTGCTTGACGTACATTCTTCCTACACCCCTTCCTATGTCTAACCTCCGCGCTCTCATTTTCGATGTTGACGGCACACTCGCAGACACCGAGCGAGATGGGCATCGTGTTGCGTTCAATCAAGCGTTTGCGGATGCTGGACTCGCCTGGAATTGGTCACCCGATCTCTATGGCAAGCTTCTAGAAGTTACGGGTGGAAAGGAGCGAATTCAGCATTATGTCAACACCTATGAGCCAACGTTCAAATCGCCAGCTGGCGATTTGAAAAGTTTTGTAGCAACACTGCACGCGAACAAAACCGAACACTATAAAAAGCTGTTAAAAGACGCTGTTATTCCCTTGCGTCCTGGCGTTAAGCGGCTCCTGTTAGCCGCACGTGAACAAGGGCTTCGTCTCGCGATCGCAACGACAACCACACCCGCCAACGTCACCGCTTTACTAGAATCATCCTTGTCCCCCGACAGCCTTTCCTGGTTCGACATTATTGGGGCAGGAGATATCGTACCGAAGAAAAAACCGGCCTCAGATATCTACCAGTACGTTCTAGAGCAAATGGACTGGAAGCCAGAAGAATGTGTAGCCTTCGAGGATTCGGGTCAAGGCTTGAAATCGTCTTTGGGAGCGGGATTAAAAACCGTAATTACGCTCAACGACTACACGCGCTCGCATGACTTCACAGGGGCAGCGTTTGTGTTAAGCAGCTTTGGAGAACCCGATCAACCGTTTGAAGCGATCGCAGGAGATGTGGGCAATGCAACCTACTTTGACTTACCTCTAATTCAAGCCCTCTAATTCAAATCCGTTAATGTCCGCCTATCACCGGATTTACGAGATCGTGCAGCAAATCCCCTACGGTCAGGTTGCCACGTATGGTCAAGTTGCCGAGCTTGCCGGACTGCCAAGGAGAGCGCGTTTGGTCGGCTATGCCCTCTTTCGCGTTGCACCTGAAATGGCTGTTCCTTGGCATCGAGTGATCAATGCCAAGGGAGAGATTTCAATGTCGCCGTTTCGAGAGGGCAAGGACTATCTCCAACGATCGTTGCTTGAAGCGGAGGGGGTTCAATTCAATCAAAACGGCAAGGTCAATCTCCGCCAGTACCTATGGCAACCCGATCACCTGTGGGCTGACGAAACCTAACCCTCCTGAGTCTCAACCTCTTCGTTAAACACAAGCAGGATTTTGCGGCAAAACTCTTTCAAACTGTCGCAAATTTCAGGAGTCGGATGCTTATCGCCTGCAAAGTTCCAATCCTCGATCGTTGAGAGCGTCCATTGCTTGCCTTCATGAGTAAACCCGGCGGCTTCAATGCCGATCGCGCGGCGCACGCTTGTCTCTGAGTCCTGATGAAAGCGAATTTGAATTAAAATACATCGGCTCTGAAATCGACGGCTCCAGCCCGGAAAATTGAAGCTCAAATCAATGGAATCTGGGTCAACGAGTTCGCGGGTATCAGCGTCGTTTGCCCACGGTTTGAGATCCGAGCGGGCGTCAGGGTACTCCGACTTGAATAGATTGACGATCGCAGCAATCTTGCTGGCAGTCTTAAGATTGATAGCTTGTTCTGCTGCATTCACTCCAAGCGATTCTCCTAGCGCGACCTGGTTAATCCAACCTTAGCGGTTATTTTCTATGATAGTCACCCGACTTGTTATGAAGCCGTGCCGAGAGATACTAAAAAAGTTGTTGACACATTCCCTCCATTTGTTGCTAATATACCTAAGGAACACGCGTTGGGGCGTCGCCAAGTGGTAAGGCACCGGGTTTTGGTCCCGGCATTCCTAGGTTCGAATCCTAGCGCCCCAGTTAATCAAGAAACCATAAATCAAGAAGCGGTGAAGGTTAACCTTCACCGCTTCTTGGCTTGTGAGAACAAACTTTGGAAGAGTCATTAGCGCAGGGCGCAACTCCACAGGAGCCGCTTTACAGGCTCCTCATGACGCACTACTTAAACAGTCTAGGCTTCTTCGTCGGCGCAACCGATTGACGCACTTGGACTCCACCTCTGAGCATCTCCCCCGTACCGCCATCTTTAGGCGATAAGAAAGGCTTCAGGTTAATGTTGCCATTCGATACCTGTGTCCGCCTGCGACCCAACCCTAAAGCGTCTCCCAATCTACCAAGGATGTTGTTACTCCCACTTTCACCGTAGGTATAGACGCCTTGAGTTTGTTGGCCGCTATCGGCAACCGTGAGATTTTGGAAGACGCGATCGCGGGTTGCGACTGGGTCTTGTCCAGCCGGAACCGTCAAGACAATCCGGCACGACGGATAACGCTCGGTCGTCACGCAGACCGTATTCAATCCGTTTTCAACTCCTGTCTTCATTTCTACCAATCCATCAGGACGGTAAGACTCTAGACGACGGGCAATCTCATTACAACGACGTTCAGGACTCCAGCCCCCACCCATAGCGGTCGGAACCGCCCAAGGAAAGGCGACGTTGGGTCGGTTATCAGGATAATACATAACCGTAGGTTGACCCGTGTTGGTCTGACACATAAACCGGACTCCGTTGAGCGGCGGTGTCGCCGTTGTCCCCCCAGACGTCCCCGTGTTAGAGCCACCCGGACCGATGATGATATCTCCAGGAGTTGTCGAATCGGAAGGAGTCGTTTGGGCAAATGCAGCCCCACTCATGAGCATTACGGCTCCCAACGAAAGACTCACTCCTCTTACTGTTCGCGCCTTTAAGCCCAACCCAAACTGTCGTAGCGACATGGTACTCAACCTCGATTCTGTGGATGAATTGATAATATTACTGTTCTCTCGATTGCCCTTCTACAGTTCTGTTCCAGCCCTGAGAAAATAATCGAGAAAGTAGACTCTAAATAGGCTAAACTCTCATTTCACTAAAGACAGATTTTTAGAGAACTTGTTCCCCACAGAAAAACTAGTTGTGCTAAGGAATGCTCGCGATCGCTAAACCGTTCCTAAAAAGCCGCTTTTGGCTTTAACTCTTAAGGGGGTTTACTTAACTTCATGACTTCTCGTATCGTATACTACGCAAAGTATTAGAAAGGAGAAAGGCTGCATGTCGGAGGCAACAAAGCCCCTGACCGTTCCGAGAGAGTTGTTAGGTCCGCCCGGTGACGTCAACCCAACCCTGATTGTTTTCTTTTCGTCGATCTTAATTGCTACCCTTTCGGTGATTGGCTATTGGTGTTGGCATTGGGTTGACTGGTGGTGCTTCTGCCTCGACGTACTGGCATTACATCTAGTCGGAAGTGTGATTCATGATGCCTGTCATGGAGTTGCGCATCGCAATAAAATTGTGAACGCTATGCTGGGACATGGAAGCGCTTTGATGCTGTGTTTCTCCTTTCCAGTGTTTACCCGCGTCCACATGCAACACCATGCTCATGTGAACGATCCAGACAACGATCCAGATCATGTAGTATCTACGTTTGGACCTTTGTGGATCATTAACGCGAGGTTCATGTACCACGAAATTTTCTTTTTTAGACGCAAGCTATGGCGTAAATATGAGCTTCTAGAATGGGCGATCGCACGAATCGTGCTCGCCGCGATCGTATTTACCAGTTATCAGTATGGCTTCATGGGCTATGTCTTCAATTTCTGGTTTATTCCGCTTGCGATCGTGGGGATGGTACTAGGAATGTTTTTTGATTATTTGCCCCATCGCCCGTTTAAGGAGCGCGATCGCTGGAGAAACGCGAGAGTATATCCTGGGCGACTTCTGAATTGGCTGATCATGGGACAAAACTATCATTTAGTTCATCACCTATGGCCCTCGGTTCCTTGGTACAACTACGAGAAGGCATACTACGCAACCAAGCCGCTGCTAGATGCCAAAGGCTCACCTCAATCGATTGGTCTGCTAAAAGAAGATTTTTTAGGCTTTGTGTATGACATCTTCTTAGGGATTCGATTTCACCCGAAATCTCAAAAAGAACCAGAGTTTCAAGCCGCTTCTGAAGTTTTGCAAGAAACTCCGATCGCTGATTAACACTGAATAAACCTCATTAATTCAGACTTTAACGAGTCTGAATTTTTTTCACAAATCTGTCTCGGTAGAGAGGCTAATTACTCTGCAGGTTCGTCAGACTTGTATTCAGAAGAATTGCATTATTGAAACTCTGAGGGATAAAAATGGAAGGAACAAAACTTGTTGGATATCTTTTCACTCTTCTGGCTACAGCGCTTAGCCTTCTCGTTGCCGATATTCTTTTACCTGGCGTTAGTATTCAAAGCTTTCCTGTAGCAATCATTGCTGGTGTTGTAATTGGTCTAATCAACACCTTTATCAAGCCAATCCTGACGCTCCTGACACTGCCGATCAACTTCCTGACACTGGGTTTGTTCTCGCTAGTTGTCAACGGTATCTGCTTCACCCTAGCCGCCGCTTTGGTTCCTGGATTCACGGCTCATGGACTTTGGGCATTCATTCTAGGACCTGTCGTGTTGTCGTTTGCTAGCACGTTCTTGAACAAATACTTTGCTGAGCGTAACACTGACCTCAAGCCTCAAGCATAAGAAAACGGATATAAAAAAACAGGGTGGAAGACACTACCCTGTTCTAACTAATTAATCTTACCGATGGGGAGAACCAATCTGAGCTAGCGACCAGTCTGGCCTCAGATTTTTTGCTTTTCTGAGGTAGGGATGATGAATTTTGATGGCTGGATTGGGGGTGTTGAAGTGAATTAAAAATCGAATACACCGCTCTAAACTGCCTTCAACATGCATCTGCTGAACATCAATAAGGGGAATGTTTTCCCAGTTGGGGCGATCGCGGGCGATCGCCGCTGGAAACGTAGCATCCAAATCTTTTGTGACCGTGAAGAAGGCGCTGACAATCTCGTTAGGGTCAAGTTGATTGTAAGTTTCTAATTCATCTAAGAGTTCTGTCACCGCATCTCGAATTGCCTCAACGGTATTTTCTGAAACGGTGGTTGCCCCACGAATCGCTCGAACACGCCACTCCACGCCAAGTCCTCCCCTTAATTAAAATTCTGCTGGTGCTGTTGGGAACGCTACCACATTAGCTTATCAAGACAGAGTGTGAGCAATTGCGTAGCAAGTATGAGAAAAAATTTACGGACGGTAGAGCCAGAGGGGAAGCCCACTTGTGGAAAGCTCGAATTCTAGCCATTCGGCTCCGGTCGCTAAGGCTGGAACCGCACGAATAGCTTGATTAAGCTGCTCATTGGATGTGAAGCGACTGACTAGGGATTTCCGTTCCTCGAAGTTGTGAACGCGAGCTTTTTCAGGATCGAGTCCGGCAAGTTCGGCAACCCAACGCCGAGCATCTTCTTCGGTTCCTAAGCGATCGACAACGCCTAAAGCAACGGCCTGTTCTCCGCTGAAGATACGACCGTCCGCAAAGGATTTGACCGTCTCAACCTCTAGGCGTCGCGCATCGGCAACGGTGTGGACAAACTGAGAGTACGTGACATCTACTAAGTCTTGCAGAATAGTTTGCTCAGTGTCAGTCAGTTGACGATCGAAGGACAAGATATCTTTGTAAGGCCCCGATTTGATCACTTTGAACGAAACCCCGACGCGATCGAGCAAGCGTTCTAAATTATTGCCCCGAATGATCACACCAATGCTACCTGTGATCGTACCCGGATTTGCCATGATGTAAGGCGCGCCCATACTAATGTAGACGCCTCCCGATGCAGAAAGATTGCCAAAACTCGCGACGATTTTAACTTTTTCTTGTAATCTCTTGAGCGCACTGTAAATTTCGTGGGAATCGACGACGGTTCCGCCAGGACTGTCAATTCTGAGCAGCAGAGCCGGAAAACCTCGTTCTTCGACCGTTTTGAGATCTTCTAAGACACGGTTTCGGGTTGCCCCTGCGATCGCGCCTTTGACTTCAATTCGAGCAATCTGCTTACGCGCACCACGCTTGAAAAAACGAACCATAGTTTAGCTAAGGAGAATCTAGTGTTAAAAAGAATAAACTCTAATCAATAGAGAACTTCTCTTCAATCTTAGCCTTTTCCCCCTCTAGAGTGCTTTTCAAGAGCCGTGCTACATCCGTCGCTCCTTAACAGAACTACACAACTTCATTAAGATAAATAGAATGCTCATGTATCCTCCTCATGCATCTCAAACTTACTGAATCTCGGCTGCCCTTTGCTTCTGTTTTGCTGATTGCGCCCTTCTTTTTGTGGGGAACCGCCATGGTCGCCATGAAAGGCGTCATGCCAAACACGACTCCTTTCTTTATGGCAGGTGTCCGGCTGTTGCCTGCTGGCCTATTGGTACTAGCAGCTGGGGCAGTGATGGGGCGATCGCAGCCGAAAGGCTGGGCAGCTTGGCTCTGGATTTTGCTGTTTGGATTGATCGATGGAGCCCTCTTTCAAGGATTTCTGGCGCTAGGACTCACGAGAACGGGAGCCGGGCTCGGTTCTGTCATGATTGATTCTCAGCCCTTAGCGGTGGCGATATTAGCACTGTGGCTGTTTGGAGAAAAAATCGGAGTTTGGGGCTGGTTGGGATTAGCGTTTGGCGTGCTTGGCATTAGTTTGTTAGGGCTACCTGAAGAGTGGATTTTGTCTGCTGGAAACCAGTTTGTAGCCGTGATGACAGATATGGGTTCCTTTTCAGATGCGATCGCAGGGCTGTTTGATAACGGACAGTGGCTCATGTTGCTGGCTGCCCTATCGATGGCTGTTGGAACAATTTTGGTACGCTATGTCTGCAAATATGCCGATCCGGTCACGGCGACGGGTTGGCATATGGTCTTGGGCGGTGTGCCGCTCTTTGCGTTGTCGGGGCTGCTAGAAACGTCCCAGTGGTCAAATTTGACCGTCTCAAACTGGCTGTCGCTGTCGTACTCTACGATATTCGGCAGCGCGATCGCCTACGGTTTGTTCTTCTATTTCGCCTCTAGCGGTAGTCTCACAAGTCTAAGCTCTCTCACGTTTCTGACACCCGTTTTTGCGCTGCTCTTTGGCAACGTGTTTCTGTCGGAAGTGTTAACGCCGATTCAATGGTTGGGTGTGGGTTTGACCCTGATCAGCATTTATTTGATCAACCAGCGAGATGTCTTGAGCGAAAAATTCCAAATCTCAATTTCTCCGGATTTAGCTGAGCCAAGTCCGAAAGAGCAACTGATGTCGTCTGTAAGTCAGAACTCCAGCGAAATTATGCCAGTACCTTTAGCGCAGGTTGAGTCTGAATCGGAACATCCCTCGTAGCGAGTTGAGCAACTTTCCCGGGCAATCTAGGGTCTGGCGGTTAGGATTGAGCTAGTTTGTCAAAGCTGCTTTCTTGGTACGCTAGTCGCCCTTTTCTTGGATTAGCCTATGATTTCCTATCGCCGTGTTCTTTTCATCCTGACGTTTGCGTGTCTAGGTATCGCTGTCCCTAGACATAGCACAATTGCGACTAGCTTAACCGCTCGTCCGACTCAGGTATCTAGTTCTAATCAAAAGGCAATTCTACCGATTGCACCGCCACTCTTGGCGAAAGCAGATCAAGGAAGTTCGAGTAAACCGGTGTGGAAGTCGCCTTGGCTGCTAGGCGGAATTGGCGCTTCGAGTCTTGTGGGTGCAACGGCGTTAGTCCTGTCTCGAAAGAGGCGTCACGAAGGCTCTATCGAGGAGACGCCCAAAGAAAAACTGCTCCTTCCTGAAGCACCTTCCTCAAAAGATTCGCTTATGGGAGAAGCACCTAGCGATCATTCGGAATTTGGCAAAGCCAATCGCACGATAGCCGAGTCCCAAATGACCAGTAGTACGTCAACTTCTGACATTTCCCACTCAGAGTCGTTAGTTAAAGAAAAAGAATTAGTCGATGCGACGGGTAACGTGGTTGCCAATCGTCCAGTAACGTCGGGCTCAAAAGCGTCAGAAACCCCTGTTTCAGAAACAACTCGCCTATCTAAAATCAACATTGTAGAGGAGTTAATTCATGAGCTTCGGGTGCCTGATCCAGCAAAACGTCAGAAGGTGATTTGGGAGCTTGGACAGCGAGGCGATAGTCGCGCCGTTCAACCACTTGTTGATCTGATGATGGATTCAGATTCTCGGCAACGGAGTTTGATTTTGTCTTCCCTGTCTGAAATCGGCACTCGAACGCTGAAACCGCTCACTCGCGCCCTGGCAATTTCGCTACAGGATGAGAACGCTGATGTACGGAAGAATGCTATTCGGGATTTGACGCGGGTGTATGACATGGTGGCGCAGATCAGCCATTTGTTGAATCAGGCCACTGACGATCCCGATCAAGATGTGCAGGAAACAGCCCGGTGGGCGCTAGGTCAGCTCAATCGAATTCGATCGACACCGGGAAAAGAAGCGCTGCCTACAACAAAGAATTCGGTGAGCCGGCCAGAGAGCTTGCCGTAGCCGAATGAAGAGATAATGAGACAGTCTCGTGTTCTCCAGCGATAGGTTTTGCTACCGTGTCTTATCTTCGTCCGCTCAGAGTATTACTACTATCTACTCCGGTGGGGGCGATTGGATCGGGGTTAGGCGGTGGTGTGGAGTTAACCTTGAAAAGCGTGGCACGATCGCTGATTCAACGAGGACACAGCATCACAGTTGTTGCGCCCGAAGGTTCAGTATTAGACGGAATTCCCCTGATCGAGATTCCTGGAGAACTGCAAATTACTGCTCAAACGGGAGGGCGCGATGAGCTGATCACGCTGCCGAAAAACTCTGTGCTAGGCAACATGTGGGACTATGCGCGGCAAGTGCAGCACGAGTATGATTTGCTGTTTAACTTTGCTTACGATTGGCTGCCGTTCTATCTGACACCATTTTTTGAGCGGGCGATCGCGCATTTGGTCAGTATGGGTTCGCTCAGTGACGCGATGGATCAGATTATTGGCAATGTAGCGGAGCGGTTTCCTAAAACGATCGGCGTTCATAGCTTGGTGCAAGCGGAAACCTTTCAATTCGCGTCTCAGTGTTTCAACATTAAGAATGGCTTTGATCTGTCGAGTTATCAGTTCTGCGCTGCTCCCAAAAATTATTTAGCTTGGGTCGGGCGAATTGCACCTGAAAAAGGATTAGAAGACGCCGTAGCCGCGATTCAAGCAGTAGGCGTTCCGCTCAAGATTTGGGGAGTTATTCAAGATCAGAACTACTGGCAGAAGATTTTGGCGGACTATCCGACCGCGCCGATTGAATATGCGGGCTTTCTGTCTACCCATGAGCTACAGCAGGCGTTAGGAGCATCACGAGCGTTACTGATGACGCCGCATTGGGTGGAGGCGTTTGGCAATGTTGCGATCGAAGCATTAGCGTGCGGTGTGCCGGTGATTGCCTATCAGCGCGGTGGGCCGGCAGAAATTGTGCGAGACGGAAAAACAGGCTGGTTGGTTGAGCCGGATCGGGTGGATGAGTTGGTGAGCGCGATCGCAAAAATTGATCAAATCGATCGAACTAGTTGCCGTCACCAGGCTGAGACCGAATATTCTTTGGAGGCGTTGAGCGATCGCTTGGAAACTTGGTTCGCCAACATCTTGAATTCGTCTCAGGCTTAGAGTAAGGTGTGGCAGCGGATTTGGTAGCGGATGTGGCGGATGTAGGATCTGTGAGGCGCTAACTTTTCCTGACCTATTCATCGCCAATTATGAAACTTTGTCAGCTTCCAACACCACTTCAACCTGGGGATCTGCTGCGGGTGATTGCGCCGAGCGGCGCATTGCGGGAATTGAGTGCCTTTAACCGGGGTGTAGAGGTGTGGCGCGATCGCGGCTATCGCGTGGAATTTACAGCGGGATATGACGATCGCTTTGGCTATCTTGCTGGAACGGATGAGGTTCGACGCGGGGCGCTTGAAACGGCATTAAACGATCCGGACTGTCGTGGGATTTTATGCGCGAGAGGCGGTTGGGGGGGAGCAAGACTGCTCGAAAAATGGGCATTTCCACCCGTTGAACCGAAATGGCTAATCGGATTTTCAGATATCACTAGTCTGCTGTGGGCCTACTCTGGCGAAGGCGTGGCAGGTGTTCATGCCCCGTTGCTAACGACGATCGCAGCCGAACCCGACTGGTCAAAGCAGCGATTGTTTGATCTCGTTGAAGGTCGTTCTCTTCCACCTTTAAAAGGGGTCGGTTGGGGCGGCGGACGAGTCACGGGGCTTCTGCTGCCTGCAAATCTTACCGTTGCCACTCACCTATTGCACACGCCTTGGCAACCCGATTTGTCGGATGTGATTCTGGCAATCGAAGATGTGACTGAGCTTCCGTACCGCCTTGATCGGATGTTGACGCAGTGGCGATCGTGTGGCGCATTCAATTCGATTCGAGGGATCGCGATCGGACGTTTCAGCCAGTGCGATCCCCCACCAAACCTCCTTAGCTTTTCAGTCGAAGCGGTCTTGCGCGATCGCTTGTCTGACTTGGGAATTCCGATCGTATCAGACTTGCCGTTTGGTCATGATGGTGAGAATGCCGCCTTGCCTGTGGGCATACCTGCGACCTTGGATAGCGATCGCGGCGTTCTAAGTTTCTAAAACCTTTCAAAAATCGGTTCCGTCTGGACACAAGCGAGATATGATTCCAAAGGAGTAGAACAGAACGTAGCAATGGTAGAACGTCCCATCAAAAAATCTGAGCGGCAGGCTCAACCCAACCCTGATGCCGCTCCTCAGAGTACAGAGTCCAGTTCCGCTCCTCAAAGTTCGGAGTCCAGTTCCGCTCCTCAGAGCTCGGAGCCTAAATCTCCTCCACCTAAGCCAGTTCGTCGAAGTCCAGACGCCAAATCTTCTGAAGAGTCTGACCGTGGGGGACGGAGAACCGATCGGGCATCGGGCAGAGGCAGAAAGGGCGATAAGGAAGAACCTAGACAGGCGATGAATCCTGCGTTGATGCGAGGTCCAAAACCTGTTCAGCCCAAGCCTGCACCCGAACCTCAACCCGAAGAAGCGATCGCTGAGGACTCTCAGGAAGCGATCGCTGAGGACTCTCAGGAAGAGCCGACTTCTGAAGAATCTCAGGAAGAAACGGCTGAAGCCTAGCGAATCTGTCGGTGAGATTTGGTCAATAAGCTGGTGAGGATATTTAGATACACCGTCCTCGCCAGCTTGTTGATCTTCCTGACCTTTGGTGTAAAGGGTTAGAAAGATCAACGCAATTGCCAAGCGGCAAATCTGCAAGAAAGGGCGCACAGCGAAAAAGAGAAATAAAGCTGTCAGGTCTTCAAAGCTACGCCCAAACTTTAGGATTCCTTGAAGTAATCTTTGATTCAGGATGCAAGCGCAACATAGTTTATAGAGAGACGTTGCCGCCAGATACCCTGTTCTAATTGAGCACCCAATTAGTAGCGATCGCTCTCCTGCGAATAGACAGGCACTCTCGTCGTGGCTTCTTCGCTGTGACCACGTTTAACTTCGTTCATCGTGAACGCAATTAAAAATCCGACAACTAATCCGACCATACCCAACATTTGAAAGAAGATTTTGTCGCCGCCCACGCCTTCAGGCAAAAGACTGTAAATCGTCAGGTACACAACTGCGCCAACGTTACCATACGCGCCAACGTTACCAGCAATCTGGCCTGTAATGCGGGGTTGGATTAACGGCACGATCGCATAGGTCGCCCCTTCTGCCGCCATCACGAAGAAGGATGCCACCATTGTCATCAGCACCACCGCCACGATCGCAACCCCTTCACTAAACATGCTGAAGAGGAGATACCCCAGTCCTGTACAGCCAATGGTAATGGCTAGCGTCCATTTACGGCTCCCTACTTTATCTGAAATCCAGCCGCCTCCAGGACGAGCAACAATATTCATGAAGGCATACATACCTGCGATCGCACCCGCCATTGCCGCCGTCAACCCAAAGCCACGCTGAAAGTAAGTTGGCAGCATCGACACAACGGCTAACTCTGAGCCAAAGCAGGCGACATACGCTAATTCTAAGTTAGCCACTTGAGAGAACTTATATCGCTCTTCCGCCGGGTAGTGGAGCTGTCCGGTCATCAAGGGCTTGTTTGCTTGCCAAATGTTATAGGACTGAAACAGATACAAACCGACCAACAGCAAACAAGTGATTCCAAACCCAGTCTCACTAAGGAACTTCGCTTGGGTTAAACGCCAAGCAATCAAGCCTAACACTCCAACTAAGGGAATGTTCATCACCAAGAGAAACCAAAAGTCGCGCTTGGTCGTGACTTCCATGCCTGCGCTACTGGCAGGGCGCTGATAGACCTTACCGGGAGGAGTATCGGTCACGCTAAAGTAATAGATCACGCCATATATTGCGGAGATGATGCCTGTCAGCGCGATCGCAAGTCGCCAATTGACCTGTCCAGCCGCCAAGAATGCCGTTCCCGCCGCGATCGTTGGCAGCGTAAAGGCAGCACCGGCTGACCCAAAATTTCCCCAGCCGCCGTAAATGCCTTCAGCTAAACCAATCTCTCGTTCACCAAACCATTCTGCTACCATCCGAATTCCGATAACAAAGCCGCAGCCTACAATGCTGAGCGCCAAACGGCTGATTACCATCTGCCCAAAGTCCTGAGCGAGGGCAAAGGCGATGCAGGGAATTGCCGCATAAATCAGTAGACAAGAGTAGGTAATGCGAGGACCAAAGCGATCCAAAATCATTCCAATGATGATTCGTGCTGGAACCGTTAGCGCAACATTGCAGATTGCGATGGTTCGCATCTGTGGATCAGTCAACCCCAGTTCAGCCTTTGCCAATGTTGCTAACGGTGCAAAGTTAAACCAAACGACAAAGGTAAGAAAAAAGGCAAACCAAGTAAAGTGCAGAATGCGATACCTGCCGCTAAACGACCATATTCCAGCCATAACGTTAACTCCAAGAACTAGGACATATAACCCTTTGAATCACGGGTATGCGATCGCGGCGAAAATCATCAAAACATCGGGGCGTATTTAACAGCAACTAAAAATTCTCAATAACACTTGAAGCACCTACTGGGTAGCTTGGTTGAAAACATTTTGCTTAAGACTGCGAGGTTACCAACGCTCAAATGATGATTCCTAAACACTACAAGCAGCCAAGTTTTAAAAGCAGACCGTTTGCTTTACAGGGAAGATTACCTGTGGGAGCAAGGTCGCTCTGTGTAACTCATTACAAAACTATGGAAGCAATGCATGAAAAGTATTGCTCAAATGCAATAGCTGCATCTTGTGATTCAAGATTGGTTCCGCCAAGCTCTAAAGAATTGTCGAAACGGCTTGAGAATTCAGCGATCGTTTACTCCAGGTGTGATTTCTGACCAGGGCAGTTAAGGTTTGAGAACAATGTTGAGAGATATTTCTGTAGCCAAAGCTACAAAATCGATATACTGAAGGAGCGCGGTTAATCTTGTTGTGGAGACTTAATCTAATGAAATCTCATAATCATGTTCCCACTCTTCGTCCTGATGTTCTACACAACGGACTAAAAATAGCTTTCATAGCTGCAACTGCGTTTGTTGTTAGCTCAATTCCTGTTATTTTTAGCGCCCAGATCGCTAACTCACCCGCTAATAATTCTGCTCTCTATGGGGAATCAGGTTTGTGGAGCGTAATGTCGGAGAAATAATCGATTACCTCTGACGATAGCGAGACACCAGAGAGGAGTAATGTCAGTTTCACCGAATTCGATCGCGGGATACATCGATCGTCAATACATCTAGCGCTAACGGATGTTTGCTGCCTTTTAGTGGATCGAAAAGGAGCGAAACAGTGTTGTTGCCTGCGTTGAGCCAAATTTTAGAAACTTTCGTCTGTTGCCACTGATTCCAACTGCCAGTCGTCGGAAAAAGCTGTTGATCGATAATGTTTCGACCATTGATATACAGATAGCGAGCTGCATCGTCTGTGGATGCGTAACGGAACGTTAGGTCGTAGTTTCCAGAGCAAGCAACATTAACGCTAAATTGAGCATTCTGACCAACCGTTTTTGCAGGATAGGGTGTTTGAGTCGTGAGCGCGATCGCGGCATTTAACGCATCAATGGCAGAAGTCTGACGAGCCGCATCGGGCTTATCAACTTTACCTGCCCAATCCAATCCGAACTGCTGCTGCTCATTCCGATTTGCCCAAATCGAATTGGCATTCCGAAGAATAAAAGCGCGATAGCTTGCTTTAGGACGAACCGCATACAACGCGGATAAGTTTCGCATGAAAACGCCTTTGAATTGCGGACCATCATTGCCGCAGTCGTTTGGTTCGCAGGGTTCCCGCAGAATCCCTTTAGGAGCTAGGTTTGCGATGCTGGCATCTGCGATCGCGACGGCTTGCTCCAATAATTCCTGATCTTGAGTGCCACGATAAAGATCGACTAGTCCGCCAATCAATACGCCTTGGTTATATGTCCAAACGGTTTTACCATTGTTTCGACAGTTGCTATCCAAACCATCATTGACGAGTTGTTGATCGTTGATCATTCCCGATTGCTTAAACCATTGCCACGATCGCTGCGCCCACTGTAGATAATTAGGATTATTGGGTTCGCGTAAATGCAACTTTGCTGCTGCCGCTAGAAACAATGAGTTTGTAATTGCATTCTTATACGTGAGTTCTTTTTTATGCCAATACAATCCACCTCCACACACGTTGGTATCCCACCCTGTCTCCATGCTGTGGACAATGGTTTTTGCTTGGTCTAAGTATTTCGTTTCGCCAGTCAAATCGTAGGCTTTGATCCACGCGATCGCCCACCAACCATCATCATCTCGAAACCACGGATTAATGAAATTTGCATATCTCGGCTTCTGATAAAACGTGTTGTAAATGTTGCTTCGGTAAGTGAGTGAATCGGTGAGGCGGGAATATTCGATCGTGGCATCAAGGGCGTTAGCTGCATTCCACCAATTGGTTGTGTCCCACAGTCCGGTAAAGCTGTTGTAGAACATTTGCAGAGCTGCCATGCCCGCCGCGATTCCTGGAGAACAAGTTCCTGGTACGACCATTGGTGTTTCTAAATAATGCAGATTCAGGTAATGCTACATGAGGCTGTAGCGACGAGCAAGATGCAGAATCAAGATCCATATATTCAGAATTAAGATCTGCGATCGCGGAATTAAGATCCACGCGTTCAGAACTAAGATCTGCGATCGTGGAATTAAGATCCATATGTTCAGAATTGAGATCCGCGATCGTGGAATTAAGATCTGCAAGCTGAGAATCTAAATCTGCAAATTTTTCAATGGATTTACGAGTGATCAGAGTTGTGGCACTAATTGCGGTAACCGCTTTTCCTGACTGAGCCATCAGCCTAGCCGTTACAATAGACCTGCACCGCCTAATGCTATTTCTATGAACGCGCCTGTAGATTTTCTCGATGCTTTTGATGTGGTAGTAGTCGGAGCCGGACACTCTGGATGTGAAGCGGCTCTAGCAACCGCTCGTCTGGGCTGTCGTACTCTTTTGCTGACGCTTAACCTTGATAAAATTGCATGGCAGCCTTGTAATCCTGCTGTGGGCGGTCCGGCAAAATCGCAGTTGGTGCATGAAGCTGACGCGATCGGGGGCGAGATCGGCAAGGTGGCAGATCGGACGTATTTGCAGAAACGCATTCTCAATGCCTCACGCGGCCCGGCAGTATGGGCATTGCGGGCGCAAACTGACAAGCGCGAATATGCCAACGTGATGAAAACGATCGTCGAGAATCAGGAAAACTTGACGATTCGAGAAGGCATGGCGACGGATTTGATTTTGGGCACAAATGATGAAGTGATCGGCGTTCAAACCTACTTTGGCGTTGCCTTCGGGTGTAAAGCCGTCATTTTGACCACCGGAACGTTTTTAGGCGGAAAAATTTGGGTCGGCAACAAATCAATGGACGCAGGACGCGCCGGAGAATTTGCTGCGGTTGGACTGACCGACACGTTAAATCGATTTGGGTTTGAAACCGGACGCCTCAAAACCGGAACGCCTGCCCGTGTCGATCGCCGTTCGGTCAACTTTGATGTGCTGGAACCTCAGCCCGGTGACGACGATGTGCGCTGGTTTAGCTTTGATCCAGACGCCTGGATTGAACGGGAACAACTGCCCTGTCATTTGACGCGCACTACCGCCGCAACGCATCAGATCATTCGTGAAAACTTGCATTTGTCTCCCGTTTACGGGGGCTGGGTCGATGCAAAAGGGCCGCGTTACTGCCCGAGCATTGAAGACAAAATTGTTCGATTTGCCGATAAAGAAAGCCATCAGATTTTTATTGAACCTGAAGGACGCGACACGCCAGAGCTTTATATTCAAGGCTTCTCAACAGGCTTGCCCGAATCGATTCAGTTAAAAATGCTGCGATCGCTGCCTGGCTTAGAAAACTGTACGATGCTCCGTCCTGCCTATGCGGTTGAGTACGATTACCTTCCAGCAACTCAGTGTTATCCAACCCTGATGACCAAAAAAATTGAAGGTCTCTTTTGCGCTGGGCAAATCAATGGCACAACAGGTTACGAAGAAGCCGCTGCCCAAGGACTAGTCGCCGGAATCAATGCGGCTCGATTCTGTCGTCATCAAGAACTCATCGTGTTTCCGCGTGAATATAGTTACATCGGAACCCTGATCGATGACTTGTGTACGAAAGATTTGCGCGAACCCTATCGAGTGCTGACCTCGCGATCGGAGTATCGTCTCATTTTGCGATCGGATAATGCCGATCAGCGGCTCACTCCGTTAGGACGCGAGATTGGACTGATTGACGATCGGCGTTGGCAACGCTTTACGCACAAACAAGAAACCATTGCAGCCGAAAAAGAGCGATTGCATGAGACGCGGGTGAAAGAGCAGAGTGATGTTGGAAAAGTGATCGCCGCCGATACCCAACAGATCATCAAAGGATCAATCACGTTAGCCGATCTTTTACGTCGTTCAGGATTTCATTATGTCGATCTAGAGCGGTACGGTTTGGGAAATTTGGAGTGCGATCGCGCTGAAAAAGAAGGGGCAGAAATTGACATTAAATATTCTGGCTATATTCAACGGCAACAGCATCAAATTGAGCAAGTCAGCCGTCAAGAACACCGCAAACTTCCGGTTGATTTGAACTACAACGCGATCGATACGCTGTCGAAAGAAGCGCGCGAAAAGCTATCGAAAGTGAAACCACTCACGATCGGTCAAGCGTCTCGAATTGGCGGCGTAAATCCTGCTGATATTAATGCGTTGCTAATTCATCTTGAAGTGCAAGCCCGCCGGAGTGCAGAGGTGCTGACATGAACGCCTACACGATCAACTTCAATCCTGTTTTTAACATGACGGATGAGCAGTTCTACCAGCTTTGTCAGCTCAATCCTGATGCCAAGTTTGAACGCAATGCCAAAGGAGAACTGTTAATTATGTCGCCTACAGGTGGAGAAACCGGAAGCAACAATGCGACTTTAACAGCACGATTTGTTGTGTGGAACGAGCAAACAAAACTAGGGATTGTATTCGATTCGTCAACGGGCTTCAAGCTTCCGAATGGCGGAGATCGTTCTCCTGATGTGGCTTGGGTCAAAAAAGAGCGATGGGACGCTCTCACGCCTGAACAAAAGAAGAAATTTCCACCGATCTCGCCTGATTTTGTCTTAGAACTGATGTTGCCAACAGATACGCTGCGAGAGACTCAAGCAAAAATGCAAGAGTATATGAGTAGTGGTGTGAAATTGGGTTGGTTGGTCGATCCAGAAACGCGACGAGTTGAGATTTATCGATTAGGACAAGACATCGAAGTATTGGATGCGCCAGAAATGCTGTCAGGTGAGGATGTTTTACCAAGCTTTATGTTGAATCTTCAGGCGATTTGGTAGCTAAAATCGGGTATGAAAGGTTAAGGTTCTGAGTGAATCGCTTCTTACTTGGGACGAATGCGGAGTAATTGAACAAAGTCGTCGCTGACGGTGTGATCTTTGGTGTCAGCCGCGTATTGAATCAGGGTTTCTCGGAGTTCTTTGGCATCATCAAGTGGAAGTCTGGTGGCGAGCAAGAAATAGACGCCTCGAAATCTGGGATCGCCGATGCGATCGACAAGGCGATTCTTCACCGTTTCTCCATCACCAAGGAAAGTTTGCACAATGAAGAACTCTGCGATCTTGTCATGGCGGAAATACCATTCGTGTTGGGTTTCGCCTTTGGCATCTTTCCACGGACGACTGACAACCATCTTATATTTTTCGTCTTCCATGCTGACTAATGCGGAATAAAACTCTGCGGCAGGAAGGGTTTTCTCGTCGTTGAGTTGAAGTTGGTAGATGGCTTCAGAAAATTTCTTGAGGGGAAAGTCTTGATTCCATCGGTGCTGATAGTCTGCCGACATGAATGTGTATTGCTGCTCTTGTAATCGGAAAAGGTCGGGGGTTTTTCCGAGGGCAAGCATTTGAGCTACCACAGTTAAATCCATTGGATTGGAAAGGATGCGTTGTGTGGCGGCAAGTTCTTCAGAAGATTGTGAAGGGTTTAGGCTTTGATTGAGATATATGCGACAAAATTCGGGATAGTTGCTTGTTGCGATCGCTCCGCTCCACGAAGTGTTCGCATCATTTCCACTTTATTATTGGAACGTTCTCACTTTTTGCCGGAGTGTTGCTACCTACGATCGCTCTGCTCCACGAAGTGTTCGCACCCCTCCCATTATTTTCTGCATCATTGCCGTTTGAGATAGCACTCGTCCCATTATTTTTTGGACGTTGCATAATGAGAGTATGAATTGAGGTTGCTTTTCATGCAATGTCCGGAATGCTAGGCCCGCCACATCCGTAAAAATGGAAGGAAGAAAGGGAAACAGAATTACATTTGTGTCGATTGTGGGCGGCAGTTCATTGATAGCTATGACCCTCCCAAAG
>JAHHHO010000027.1 GCA_019359315.1 Myxacorys californica WJT36-NPBG1 | reverse complement strand
ATTAGTGCTGTTGCATGCAGGACAGTGTACGGGTTCAAGTACCATCACCATAATCTAGGAATTATCTAACGGGTTCAAGTCGTCCTATTCTCCCTGATCCTCGTCCCCATGTCTAGAACACGACCAATTAGTCCAGGTGGGCAGTGATCCAATCAGTAATATGCAGTTTGAGTGGAATAACGAAAAGGTGGCGAGCAGTCTAGCGAAGCATGGAGTCTCGTTTGAGGAAGCAAAAACTGTTTTTGATGATCCTCTCTAATGTTGACTTCTATGATCCAGACCATTCTGAGGACGAGGAGCGTTATCTTATCGTTGGACACTCAAATCAAGGGAAATTGGTGATTGTGTCTTATACCGAGAGAAAAGATTCAATTCGCTTCATTAGTGCAAGAGAAGTAGCACGAACAGAGCGAGAAGCCTATGAAGAGGGATAAGTCAGAGATGGAAGATGATCTTCGGACAGAGTATGACTTGAAGAGCCTCAGAGTTAGAAGGTTAGGCTCTGGAAGGAAAAGTTTTGGTGGAGCCACTGTGCATTTAGAACCTGATGTTGCAGAGATGTTTCCTAGTGCCGATGCAGTAAATGAAGCACTACGATTCTTAATCAGGGTGATGCGAGATAATCAAACTCTTGCTCCTAAAACACAGGCTAACAATTCAAATGCAGCAGACGATTGAGAACTGCTGGTACTAAGTTCAAGCTTGTCTGCCGCCGCTGATTTGAGCCGTTATACGGCTCCGTTTTGTCGGTTGGGACAGTTGTTGAGAAGCTATCTGTGAGATACGATGTCGTAGGTTCAGCAAGGTTGTCAGTAAATCAGTAAAGTAATTGCAGCCAAACCAATCTGACCGTCAGCCCCTGTAGTCAATGCTAGGTTGTGAGAGGTGTAAATGCGGTTATCAAATAAGACTGTAGCTGTAGTCGGAGGCGGTTCAGGGATTGGATTGGCTGTTGCAAAGCAAGCCCATTCAGAAGGAGCAAGTGTCATTATTTTGGGACGTTCATCAACCAAATTAGAGCAAGCCAAAAGTTTGATTGGGGAAAATGTTAAGGCGATCGCAACAGATGTAATGGATGAGACAGCGATTAGCCAAGCCTTTGCAGAGATTGGCTCTTTCGACCACTTATTTATTTCTGCTCAAGACGCTTCCACAGCCCCCTTATCGGAGACTACGATGGAGAAACTGCGTCCAACCTTGGACAGCAAAATTTGGGGCGCTTTTCATGTGGTGAAACACGGTGTCTCTCAAATTCGCGCTAATGGCTCCATCACTTTTATTTCAGGGTTGGCAGGTCGTCGTGGCTATGCTGGTTTCGCAGTTGCTGGAGCCGCTAATGCTGGGATTGAGGCAGTTGCTCGGAATTTAGCCGTGGAAGTAGCTCCAATCCGGGTGAATACTGTCTGTGCGGGTGTGATTGATACTGAAATGCTTGACAAGATCTTTGGAGAGCAACGTACAGAGATTGTTAAAACGATTGCTGAGAAACTTCCTGTAAAGCGAATTGGCAAGCCAGAAGAAATTGCTGATGCGGTCTTGTTTCTCATGGGCAACGGGTTTATCACAGGAGCTACTCTATTAGTTGATGGTGGGGATGCGTTAGTTTAATCTGCAAAGTGAACACCGTAACAATTCTATTGGAGCGGCGAGCAAAGCCTTTGCGCTCCATTTTGGCGTTGTTTGTCGCCGCTCAACAGCACTGTTATGCCGTGAGTCTTCGGTGGAGTGATTCCCACAGGTTATCTGTTCGTTGCAGAACCTATAAGTTTGATGTTTTCTTCAGCCAGTCAATCACTGATGAATGTCTAGATGTCCATCCTAAAAGGCTTCTGGCTTTCTCCGAACGAATACGGCTGTTTGAGCCAAAAGCAAAATGAGCACCTTCTTGTCCCCATTCCTGAACGGCTTCCTCTACTGTCCAGCTTTGTGCTGCTCCCTCAAACTCAAGTTCATCTTGTATGGTTTGAGCAATTTCCTTAAAGCTTGATTCACCATTTTCGAGGAAAAAGAATGAACCAGCAGGAGCTTTCTCTAGTGCAAGCATGTAAGCGCTCACAACGTCCTCAATATGGATTGTTGACCAGATGTTTTCTCCTCTGCCAATATATCGAGCGGCCTGGTGTTTCTTAGCAACTGCAATCATCGAAGGAATCTGTATGCTTTGAGGGTGTAGACCTGTACCATCACCGTAAATGAGACAGGGGCACATAACAACAGAATGTACTTCCCGAACAACGCTCTCAATCAACTGAGTATCAATTGCCACTCGCCCAATTTTCTCAAAACGAATTGGACGGGGAATATCCTCATGGAAAATACGGTTGCTATATTCCCCAGCAGCGCGATCACCAACAATGCTTGATCCACTGGTATGAATCAGCTTCTTGCCCGACCCCGCAAGTGCTTGAAGTAATACCTCCACAACGAACGGGTCGTCTGCATCTGCAGCATTGATAACGGCATCTGCGGCATGAGCAGATTGAAAGAGAATTTGCTCATGCCGCAGTGTTCCAAGAACTGGTTCAATTCTCCTCTGCTTAAGCAATGCAGCTTTATCGGCTGACCTGCACAAGCCGAACACTTCATGCCCAGCAGATACCAAGGCCGTAGCGATTGAACCGCCGATATAACCAGATGCTCCAGTTACAAAAATCTTCATTTGCTCATTCAGTATAAAGTTGCAATCTGATTATGCAAAATTGCTTAGAATTGCGTAAGAATGCACATTTTTGTGCGCCAGTAACACAAGTGTTACTAGTTCAGTAGCTTGAGAGGAGGTTAAATGAGACATGCATCGTTTGATGGAGCAGGAGGTTGCTACATAGAAGCTGCTCTAGAAGTCATTGCAGATAAGTGGAAAGGCGTGATTCTCTATCACTTGCTTGATGAACCAAAGCGATTCAATGAGCTTAAACGTAGCTTTCCTGAACTATCGCACCGAATTTTAACAAGGCAACTGAGAGAATTGGAAAATGATGGTGTGATTAGCCGCAAGATTTATCCAGAAATTCCGCCCAAAGTTGAGTATTCACTGACAGATTTAGGTAGGTTGCTAAAGCCAACATTATTGTCACTTGAAGGCTGGGGAGTCAAATACGTTGAAACAACAAGATATTTAAGGAACTGCCAATTAGACAAAGCTGAGTAGTTCATGTTTAAGCTTTCGGGCAGCACATAACAAGCCCAATGCACACCGACCGCCGAGAGGCTATCTGTGTGCATTCGAGTTTATTAGCAGCCGCTGACTGGGAACGTTAGGCTGCTCAGCCCTCGGTGGGGTCGGTACTTGAAGCTTGCGTGTTAGTGTGAGCAGTTAAGATAGCTTGAGATATTCAAAGACTGGAGCTTTGAGGTTGTTTGAGAGAGGAACATGATCAAGTCAATATTATTGTCAGGGGGGCTGGTGAAAGCGTAATTTTCAAGTTGGAGTTTTTATGCTGAAGTTTTATTACAATCCGATCTCTGTCAATGCTCGTCGAGTCTGGGTCGTATTGCTGGAAAAGCAAATTCCCTTTGAGCCAATTCTGGTGAACTTAGATGGAGATCAGTTTCACGACAATTTCACAGCAATTAATCCGCTTCAGCGAATTCCTGCGATCGTAGATAACGGATTGCGGGTCGTTGAGTCATTGGCAATTTTGGACTATCTAGAGGCAAAGTATCCAACTCCATCATTAATGCCTAGCGAACCCGAAGCGATTGCTGTTGTTCGGATGATTGAAACGATTACGGTGGTTGAACTTCAACCTGCTACGATTCCTCTAACCCGACCACTGGTAGGATTGGAAGTTGAACCTTGGAAGCTTGAAGCAGCTCAACAACGAGTAACAATCGTCTTGCGGTTCTTTGAAGAGTTGCTCAATCAGCAGACTTACTTTGTAAAAGAAGAATTTACACTTGCAGAAGTTGTAGCTGGAACTTTAGTCCCTTCCCTACCTCTAGAGGACTATCCACGCTTAAAGGCTTGGTCAGAAAGACTAACTCAACGAGAGAGTTGGCAGCAAACGGTTGCTCATCCCGAAGCAATTGAAGCAGCTCTTCCCAATATCCGAAAGATTCTGGAGCATCGATCATAGCGATCGCGGCATAACCAGTTGATGAAGCGGACATCGAAAGATCTTGGTGGGGTTATCAAGATAATCTGCCGCCGCTTATCTTCGTTGGGCAGCAATACCACGGTGTTTGTACTTATGCTAATCGGATAGATTGGAGAAAAATTAATTACTCAAAGCAGACATATGGCAGATATGGAAATTGCTATTGGAGAAACTCCAACCGATGATTTTCAGAGATCGTTGATACAGAAACATACAGAGGCATTAGAAGAATGCGATCGTCTCATTCAGCGATTTAAGCACATAGCTGACTCGGACAAACGACGATTTACACGCCTCAATCAAGCAAGTGTGTTGTTAACGTTTGTAGTAACTATTCTTTCTACCTTGGCAGCGAGTAAACAGCTTGGTGTGTGGGAATGGATTGTGCCAATCATCAGTGCCCTTGCTGCACTCTCTACTACTCTGTTAAGCCAAAACACCTCTCAAAAGACTTGGGTTAATGCTCGCAACGTTCAACAAAAATTGCAATCAGAAAAGTTTCTTTATCTCCAAGACGCTGGCGACTATTTCAAATTAGAAGGAGAGGAGAAAACTCGACGATTCTCAGACCGAGTGATGGAGATTTGGTCGGAAGGTCATCAAAATTGGGGGCAATCTGCATCCGAGAAAAAGAAGTAGGAATATATATAGAAATACCAGTACAGGAAACAATTGAAATCCTCGGAGAAACTCCCCAACAAGCCCCTTGCAGCGAACTATAACGTGCTGGTGCAGAACCGAGGTTGCTCACAGTCGCTGAAGGGGAACGTTAGACCGCTTTATTTCTGATGGGTTTAAGTGCAATCCAGAAATGACCAGTGAAATGCGATCCTTCGGGGCTTGACAGAGCCAATCGCAGTTCTGAAAGGGAGATCGTAACATCATCCTCTAAAGCAGCGATCTCAAGTCCTTACCGTGAGGCTTTAGGTTTTGAACTTGCATAAATTCAGTCCAAAACCTAAATTCCAAATCGCTACATTTCTCGAACGCTCGGCTGACCGTCCTTCACTTCCCCAATCAGCACAACATCTGCAACTCCGGCAAAGATTCCATTCTCCAAAACGCCAGGAATGTTATTCAACGTTTGCTCCAATTCCTTTGGATTGTCGATGCGATCGTACTTCACATCCACCACCAAGTTGCCGTTATCTGTCACCACCGGGCCTGCTTTCTTCACGCCCATTCGCAACTCTGGCTTACCGCCGAGTTTCTTAATCGCATTCATCACAGGCGTCACTGCCATCGGCAATACTTCGACTGGCAACAAGAACGTCGAACCGAGATGATCGACTAACTTGCCACCATCGACGACAACAATAAACTGATCTGCCAAACAATCGACAATCTTTTCTTGAGTATGCGCTGCCCCGCCGCCTTTGATCAGATTCTTTTGCGGATCGACTTCATCTGCTCCATCGATCGCCACATCAATCTTCTCAATTTCATCGAGCGACACGAGGGGAATCCCATACTGACGCGCTAGCACAATCGCTTGAAACGACGTTGGCACGCCTTTGACATCTTTGAGTTCACCCGATTGAAGACGTTCTCCGATCGCTTGAATAGCATAAGCTGTTGTGGAACCAGTTCCCAACCCTACAATAGAACCAGATTGAACTCGCTCTGCAGCCGCATATCCAACCTGCTGTTTCATCAATTTAACGGGATCAGTTTCAGCGCTCATATCGATTGTTTAAACTTACAGAATCAACAGTCAGTCTACTAGATGCCATGCGCGAGAATGAAGAGTTTCGGCTAGAAGACGATGCGTTACTGCGCTCAGCGCTGGGGCAAGGAGAAGAATTTGCCCAAGCTAAGGAGTTTGAAGCGGCTCTCAGTGCCTACGATCGCGCCTTAGATCTTCAGCCCGATTCTGCGATCGCATGGCATGGACGCAGCAAAGCGTTAACTGAACTCAAGCAACTTGAAGCGGCACTCATTAGCGTCGATCGCGCCCTTGAATTACAGCCCGATCTGATCGAGGCATGGATTCTGCGGGGACAAATTTTTCAAGATTTAGACTCTTCAAAAGCTGCGATCGCAGCCTTCAATCAGGCCCTCACACTCGATCCAAACTGCTCTGAGGCTTGGTTGCATCAAGGCGAACTGCTTGCCCGAACTCATCCCCGCAAAGCGCTAGAGAGCTACAGTAACGCGATTGAATGCAATCCCAATGAAACCGAAGCGTGGCGACGGCGAGCCACATTATTATGGGCATTGAACCGACAGCACGAAGCGCTGGGCTGTTATGATGCCCTACTTGAGCAATCAGAGCAAGCGGACGACTGGCACAGCCGAGGCAATGTGTTGTATGGACTCAAACGTTACGATGAATCAGTTGAAAGCTACGATCACGCCCTTCAGCTTAACCCGGACAATGCGCAACTCCTAGCCAATCGCGGCGAAGTCTTACGAAAGTTAGGACGGGGTGACGATGCGATCGCCAGCTTTGATCACGCCATCAAACTCCAGCCCAAAGACTCGAAACTATGGCATCGCCGCGGCTTAGCCTTACGACAGCTCGGGCGATTTGAAGGCGCGATCGCAAACTTCGACAGAGCGCTAGCGATGCAGCCAAACTTCTGCGGGGCAACTCACAGCAAGCTATTCACCTTAATCAAACTCAAGCGGTTAAAAAGCTATCTATTCAGTAAGAATCCGATTGAGAAAATGAAACGTGCAAACGATTTGCATAATATTGCCAACGTTTTCATCAAGAGTAAGCTTCCTGGTTGTGTTGTTGTTGCGCTTAGTGTTTTCTTTAGCGTTTATTACATTGGAGCAATTCCCAGCCGATTAACTGCGATCGCCGTTGCCTCAGCATTTCTGATCATTTCTCTTTTGGGTGACTGGCTTGACGAAGCCAAGCGCTAAACGGAAGTTCAACCCATTGGTTTAGTGAAAATTAAAATCTATCTTAGGCAAGGCGAAAGATAAAACGCGCACCCTCCATACTCAAAAGTGCTACCAACTTTACCTAATGAAATTGCTATGGCATTAAAACTACACGTTCCAACCCTAAACAGCTCTGATGACGCAGAAAACATCAAACAAACAATTCTGACGCACGAGCCTGACGCCCATATTGATATTGACTTAGACCAAAAAACAATCACCATCGAAGCAAAAGCGTCTGAAGAAACCTTTAAGCAAGCTGTGACCGCCGCAGGCTATGAGATAAGCGGATACTAAGGTAAGGTAACGGGTTTGCTGGATGAAGTAATCTAACGTCGCGTGATTAGCATCCAGCAATGCTACTTTAGTTAAGCTAATGCCACTTTAGTTAAGATTAAGCGGCAGCATTTTCGGTAGGATAGGGGTCACGTTCACCCCCTTTTGACATGGCAAAGTTCTATCCAGAACTCACTGAATCCCTCCAGCAGTTTATTGCTCAGCAACATCTCTTTTTTACAGCGACTGCCCCGACTGAAGGGCGAATCAATCTATCCCCCAAAGGCATCGATACGTTTCGCATTCTCAATCCTCAAGCCGTTGCATACCTTGATTTGACGGGTAGCGGTAACGAATCTAGTGCCCATCTGATTGAAAATGGGCGAATGACAATTATGTTTTGCAGCTTTCAAGGCGCTCCCCTCATCTTGCGGCTGTATGGTCGTGGTCAGGTGATTTACCCAAGAGATGTGGCTTGGCAAGAACTAGCTTCATTGTTTCCACCGATTCCAGGTACGCGACAAATCATCAAGCTTGCCGTCGAGTTAGTGCAGACTTCTTGTGGAGCGGGCGTTCCTCTCTATGATTTCGTCACCGATCGCGACACCATTATTGATTGGGCAATCCGAAAAGGCAAAGACGGGCTGCAAGACTACTGGCACGCCAAAAACCAAGTCAGTATCGATGGTTTACCGACTCATTTGCTGGATGAGTCCTAACAATGAATGTCTTGAAGTGATGTCCAAGTCCGTGTCCGTGAATATAAAGACTATGTATCGGGATCTCCAATTTTTTTGAGAAATCGGAGATCTTTGCACAAGGGGGATGTCGTTTGTCCTTCAATTTATGAAGGATCAGGAACATCAGAGAAGGTTGTCCATCTTTAAAGCAGGTGTTAACTTAGCTGAGAAGGCGGTGCCTGCTGTGTGATCTTGCTCTAGAATTCATCAACTGATTCATCAACCATAGGTTACGAGTTGTTCTATGCACTTGCGATTCTCCCAAGACCTTGAAGCTCTTCTCAAACGCATTTCAGAAGAGCCGTTGACGCTGGCTGCAATTTTGGCGCAAACATCAGAGCGGGGATTCAGTCTCGCGATCGCACTGCTCGTGATTCCATTTCTGTTTCCAGTTCCACCCGGATTAACCAGCTTTGCGGGTGCAGGATGTGTGCTGCTAGGAATGCAAATGGCGCTAGGGAGACGATCGCCTTGGTTGCCCAAGAAGGTGGCTCAATTCAAATTTCCTCAAGCCTTTGCTAAACAGCTTTTACACAACATCCGTCGAGTCATGCGCATCCTAGAGAAGATTACTCGTCCTCGCTTCAGCCGAGTGACTGGTAATCCTTACGTCTGGCGATTCAATGGGCTATGCATTACTTGGTTGGCGATTTTGCTGATTTTGCCAATTCCCTTTACAAATCCGCTTCCAACGACAGGAATTTTACTTCTTGTCGTCGCCATGCTGGAGTCGGATGGCATTCTCATGTGTGCTGCTTATGCGCTCACCGTCGTCATTACTGCCGCTTGCGGACTGATTACTTACTTGCTTTGGCAGGCTCCTGGTCTTTTAGAGCAATGGTTGTAGAGAGTTATCAAATGTAGAGAGCTATCGAGGATAAAACTCTACGACATCGCGTTTGATCTTGATATCGTATTTGCCAAAGAAATCGTGCCCTAGCAATCCGACATCCATTTGGTCTGCGATCGCAACTTCTAAATTGTTGATAGTCAAGCCATTCACGGACATCGATTGAATGCGAGCAACCGGAAACTGCACAACACTTCCATTAGCAATACCTGCTTGCAGTGTTCTAATCGGTTTGATGTTTAAGTGCTGTGCGATCGCTTGAGTAATCAGCGAGGCACTGGCTCCAGTATCAACAATCATGTCAACGGGATAGGCTCCATTTAACATCACCTCAATCACGGGTGTTGACGCGATGTGACGTTTGATTGGGACGCGAATCACACCATCGTTACTGCGCTTGCTGACTTTTTGCAGAGGCGCTGTTTTCTTAACAGGCACATCACCGCCGCACAATTGCCCTAAACCGACGCGCTGACCCGACGAAGTGACCCAATAACAGGGGTCATCATAGGTGAAGTTGAGGAAGAGTTGAGTTGCCGTCGCCCGATGAACGATGAACATGGGCATCGCGATCACCATTGACAAGGCTAGATACCATGCGGTTCTCTTAGCAGTGCGCTTTGCGCGAATCGTAACTGTAGCTGAACGCTCAAACCGTGACTGATGCATACATTCTGAATTTCCGATACTCGCGATCGTCTCTTCATCGAGAGTACACGGATTACGATTTGAACTAACAGTACGTAGATGTTTACGTAGATTGTTGGGTCATTGCCGCAGCGCTCTTGCTAAGTCAACTCTGTCACAAAAAATTGATGTAGATACTAAAAAACTCAATAAAATCAATAGCTAAGAGAATCGGTTTGGAGATAGATTGATTGCTGCAATAATGAATAAAAATTTTATTCAGTCTTCCGCCACAAATGTCACTAATAAGGAAACATAGTTAGCAAGATTAAAGACTGAATGATTCTCATTAATATTCTTTACAACTTTGCGAGTGATTACCAGTATTGCATGTCTATTTGTGAAGATTGATGGACGAAAAGGAATGTTTGCTATCTCAAGTGCCAAAATCGACCCTATTGAAGCTGTGACGAACCCGATTACTCAATGCTAGATTTTCCACTCCTATTTGAGTTTTCTCGCGCTCATTGTGTCGCGATTTGCACCTTCCTCGTTCCTGCAAACCTGTTAACCACGATAACAACGCTGATGTTAACGGGGTTGCAGCGTCCAGCAAGACAGATCTGGATTAGCGTTGCGATCGCGGCTCTGTTCGCTGGAATCATGGTCTTCCATGTGCTCACATGGTTTATGGTTGGCGTTGTGATGCCCCCGACCTACATTCTGCTCGGATTGGGTTGTCTTTGCTTAGCGATGAATCTGTGGGCGCTTCTGGGTCGGCGTAGCCTAGCGCAACTGCTCCATTCACTAGTCAAAATTTGCACTAGAGTAGATCTGCCCCTCTCTCTCGATCTGCATGAGCGATTTGCGCAACGATCCGTCAAGCGGAGTTGATCCCTCTGAGTTGGATGAAGACTGGATTCCTGACGTAGAGGCAAACTCCACTGATATTGACGAACTGAGAAAACGACTGGTGAGAAATGTTGATCCGTCGAGTCCCATCATGATGGTGGAGACGGCATTTCTAGCCAGTGCTTCTAGCCTAATTTGGCTCGTCAATTCTTATTTTCCGATGGGTCCGGTGCTGCAAATCTTTTTTCCAGTGCCGATCGCGCTGTTGTACTTGCGATGGGGCAACCGTAGTGCTTGGATGGGGGCATTAGTATCAGGATTGCTGCTTTCGGTGTTGATCGGGCCTCCCCGCAGCATTCAGTTTGTGATTCCGTTCGGACTGCTGGGTGTTTTGCTGGGCGTACTGTGGTATCGACGAGCCCCTTGGGTGGTTTCAGTTCCAATGGGCGGACTGCTTAGTGTACTTGGAGATTTCTTTCGGCTGTGGTTAGGCTCTATCTTGCTGGGCGAAGACCTGTGGCTCTATGGAACAGTACAAGCCACCAATCTTTTGGAGTGGATTTTTACGAGACTAGGGCTGCTGGTTCAACCCTCTCTTGAAGTCATCCAAATGGCTGTTTTTCTCATTATCGTTATCCGCAGCCTCGTTTATGTTCTGATGGTGCATTTAGTAGCCTGGTATCTTTTTGACCGATTAAATTCACCCATTCCGCGCCCACCTCGCTGGATTCAAGTCATCTTTGACAATGATTGATGCTGGACAATGTATTGATGGCGATGAATGATTTCGTTTCGGTCTATACTCAACCGACTCAGGCTCGCCGTTGGCTGGAGCGATATGCAGGACAGTTGCCTTGCTTTGGTTGCGTGTTGGGCTTTACCGAAACCGGATTAATTCCAGGCATTTCTGCGGCAGGCGCAACTCCAGACGATCGCCGGTTTACTGCGATCGCAGATGCCGAATTCTTGATCAATGGCGTGCAACCTAATCCAATCTATCCACTCCCCCCTCTGACGGCGGGGGCATCTCCAGTTCTAATTTCTCGCGCCGTTATTGAAGCGCTTTCGATTCCAGTTCAGATCTTTAACGCTGGATTGCCTCAACCTCCCACTGTTCCTGCGATCGATTTAGATGGAGAACCCGCTCGTTGCCTTAGCACAGGACAAGCAATGAGCCGGAATCTAGCCGAGCATTTATTTCAGCAAGGATTGAAATGGGGTGAAAAACTAGCAGCTCAATATTGGGATCGGTACTTGGTGATCGGAGAATGCGTGGTTGGCGGCACGACCACCGCTCTCGCTGTGCTTTTAGGCTTAGAAATTGACGCGATCGATAAGGTAAACAGTAGCCATCCAATCTGCAATCACGCGCAAAAACTGAACTTGGTGCGACAGGGTTTAGCTGCAAGCAGAGAGGAGACTCATCCTCTTGCACTAGCGGCCGCGGTTGGCGATCCCATGCAAATTGTGGTGGCAGGCATGACGATCGCGGCCAGTCGAACCTGTGGTGTGTTGCTGGCAGGCGGCACTCAAATGCTCTCGGTGTACGCGCTGACTCGCGCGATTACTACCCATGTTTCTCTCGATTGGCAACCCGAAAACGTTGCGATCGGAACGACGCGCTGGGTAGCAGAAGATCCAACAGGCGATACGATTGGGCTTGCGCAAGCGATCGGTTCTGTTCCACTTCTGGCGACACCGCTGAGCTTTGCATCCTCTCGATTTGCTCAACTCCGGATGTACGAGCAGGGGTATGTCAAAGAAGGCGTGGGAGCGGGCGGATTAGCGATCGCAGCCCACCTCTATGCAAACTGGAACCAGCAAAAACTACTAAGTGCGATCGAGGAGTTAGTGGAGCAACGAAGAAAATTAGAAGAAAGAAAAAATCAGCCTTAATTGTCTCTTTCTTCTTTCTTAACTAGTAAACTCGTCGAGCTAATAACTGCTCCTCAAGGGCAGCAATTCGGTTGTAGGCAGCCGTTAATTGCGCAGTTAATCGTTGAACTTGAACTTCTAGAGAGAGAGTTTTGTCTCCACTGTGAGTGGATGGATCAGCCTGTCCATCATCTAAAAGTACGTCTTTATGTTCCAACGAATCTATCTGACGATAACCAACGCTGGCATAGCGCCCAGAGCCACCACCAAAGGAAGCCCGGCTCATCGGGTGACCTGGAGCTACTTTCATTTCTGCGAGAACTTGAGCAAGGCTAAGGCTCAACTGTTCAACGACTTGATGAACAGAGTCAACCTTGCTATCGAGCGTGTTAATTTGCGTTTGTAGCGTATCCATTTGCTGACCTGTTACCCCTACATTTTCTGAAATATATAGTAGACAAAAAAAGCAGTTTTCTTAGTGAATTTCCGATTCATTTAACCTTTTGTTTTTTTGTCAGAATGTAGCTAAGCAAACGAATGAGTAGCTGCTTTATTGTTTTGTCAGATTGTAAACGAAATAGCAAAATTGATAGTTAACTATTTCGTTAGATTTGCGCCAAATAACTGGTAGTTCAGACAGGGCTTAGTGTCTAGCATCCTTGATCTAATGACAAGCTGTAGCGAGATAAAAGCTATATGTTAAGAACTCAAGTTGAGTCCATTAATAGATAGCTTAATTCCTATCAATAATAAGTAAGTTCAATTTGATTAATGGCGCACCTGATCCCCTTAATATAGCCAGAAGTTTAAAGCAAAAACTTTCCCTATACATGAAAGCTTTTCGTTTAGAATCAAAACGTTGTACGTCAGACAGGGAGCGAGAATGCAGATTCCTGTATTGGAAACACCGCGCCTGATCTTGCGTGAATTTTGTGAAGCAGATCTAGATGTCTTTGCAGAAATGAGCGCTGATCCAGAAGTGATGCGCTACATCGGCAGAGGAAATACACGCTCTCGCGAAGAAGCATGGCAAGGCATGGCAATGATGCTAGGACATTGGCAATTGCGAGGTTATGGAATGTGGGCAGTCGAAGAGCGGCACACAAAAAGGATGGTGGGTCGAGTGGGCTTTTTGAACCCAGAAGGCTGGATTGGCTTTGAACTTGGCTGGATGATGCACCGCGCGTTTTGGGGACAAGGTTACGCAACGGAAGGCGCTAAAGCTGCGATTCAATACGGATTTGAAGTATTAAAGCAACCACACATCATCAGTTTGATTCGTCCGGCAAATCTTGCTTCTAGACGGGTTGCCGAGAAGCTTGGGGAAACCGTTGAAGGCACAACGGAGGTTATGGGAAGTGATGCAGTGATATATGGGATTGATCGCGATCGCTGGCGAGCGATCCAAGATTGAGGGCGCTGGCGAGCGATCCGAAGCCCTATCCCAAACTAAAATTTGCTAAATTCACTGCTTCTGTCACACTCGTAGATACGGCTCGATAGGAAAAGTAATGCTCAGTTTTCAAGAATTTTTTGATGCTTGTTCTGGCGTCTGGAAAACCGAAAGAACATATCACTCCATGCCTAGTGGCGAAATCGAGCGATCGTTTACCGAGTTTCATGTCGATCGCTTAACTGACACCGAAGCACAGCGCATTCTTACGCCATCGGAAAACTTTCAGATTGATCCCGCTCAGATCGAAATGGGAGGTACGTGTCCAGGGTTTGCGATCGCGTTCGATACGCTGTCTGAAACAGGCGAACGGGTTGCGATGAGCCTCAAAGCCCTGTTTGTCCCTGATCAGTATGTCACCCATTCTGCGCCAACAGAGGCTCTGATACTGCCAGTTGTATCTCACGTTGCGGATGGAGACACCATTCAAGGATTCTATCTGCGCGATCAAGGCTATTCTGAACCCGGCGCGATCGCGGGTCGGTTCACCTATCAGCCGATGCGCCAAACCTTGGAAATGACAACGCCCTACAAGCGATCGATCGCGGTCGATCAAATGCGTCTCATTTCTCCTGATGTCCGCCTGCGAACGATTGTGACGTACAACCGTCCAGAGCCGGGACAAGTGCCCTCAGAGATTACGCTGATCGGCTTTGGCGTTGAGCGAAAATAGAAATAGAACAAGAGCTTGGATGTGAGGCATGGATCGACGGAGTTTTTTAGTAGGAACCGCTGCCCTTGGGGTTTCGTTATCGGGATGCAGCCCAGCACCGAATGCGTTGCGGGTGCGATCGCTGCGAGATTCGGTTCCAGCCCAAGTGGTAAGCCAATTTCATAAACAGTTTAATCAAGCGGCGATCGATTTTAAGCCAGAAGATCAGCTAGGAGACTTGTTTGCCCTGCTGCAAGAGTGGAAGCAACAGGTCAATCCGCCCGCTCCGTCTTCTCTTCCGAGCTGGATTCCTTTCATTGGTAATCGGGATGTCGCTGCTCCCGATTTAGCAACGTTAGGAGATTATTGGCTGACTACGGCAATTCAACAGGGATTGATTCAACCCCTGGATGTATCGGTGTGGGAGCAGTGGAGGCAACTACCAGAAAAATGGCGTGCGATCGTGACTCGCGATAATCAAGGTCGCCCTGCTGCAAATGGTCAGGTTTGGGGTGCACCCTATCGGTGGGGCAGTACTGTGATTGCTTACCGGGCCGACATTTTCAAGGAAAAAAACCTGAAGCCGCCCACAGATTGGGCCGATTTGTGGCGAGAAGAGTTGAGGGGACGCATTTCGCTGCTCGATCAGCCCCGAGAAACGATCGGGCTGACACTCAAAAAACTTGGTAAGTCCTACAACACACCGGATCTGAGCAAGGTTGAGAATTTAGAATCCGAGTTAAAAGCCTTGCATCGGCAAGCCAAGTTCTATAGTTCTGAAACCTATCTACAGCCGTTGATGCTAGATGATACATGGGTCGCGGTGGGCTGGTCTTCGGAGGTTTTGTCCTCTAGACGGCGCTCCCCCGGTATCAAAGCAGTCTTTCCGGCTTCAGGAACGTCTCTTTGGGCGGATGTGTGGGTTCGTCCGGCGACTGTGACTACCCAAAATCCAACCCTGTCTCAATGGATTGATTTTTGTTGGCAACCTCAGATTGCTCCGCAGCTTTCCCTCCTAAGTCAAGCGGCATCCCCGATTCTGACAGCGCTTAAGCCAGACTCTTTGCCTGAAGCGTTGCAGCGTGACCCGCTTCTATTTCCCGATCCTAAAACGTTGCTCGATCGCAGCGAGTTTCTTGAACCGCTCTCTCAGGCTACGGTCGAACACTACCGTTCTCTCTGGGCAAAAGTCCGTCAGGGCTAGTGCGTCCCCGAATACCGAATTTGCCTGTAGAATCGAGCGCTAAACTACACGCTAGAGAAGCTTGTGACTTTAATTTGTCTGACTTTGGTTTGTCTGACTTTGGTTTGTCTGACTTTAATGTGTATATGGTTTCCTCTGTCTTGGCGACATCGGTGTTGAACGCGCAGGTGTAGGCAGCTAAGAGTGTGCCTTGGCGATTGAACACGCGGACATTGTGGCGGTAGTCCCCTGCAACGGTTCCGAGGCGATGTACAAACTGATAGCGTTCTAAATAGTCGAGCAAACTCCACACTTGCTGATTGACCAAAAAATCGACGCGATTTGATTGTCCGTTCGTTCCAGGACATGCTAACCAGCGATCGATTAGTCTCCGGCCAAATTGGGCTTGGGCGGAAATTTCGTCTCTTAGCCACCAAAAGCTAGGAATGGTGAGTCCAGATTCTGACATTGAGGATTCCGTCGTGCCTTTGACAGAAGATGAACAGGAACCATCTCGCATTTGAGCGAAGACAAATGGCTCGCTTGACGGAACTAAAGCGGATTTCAACGAAGGGGCAACCGCTGCGTTCAACCCTTCGGATGAAACTGCACTCTGAGTGATTCCCGTCACAAGCAGTAAGACGCTCGTTCCCAACACTTTCTGTACCAGCGCTGAAATAGATCGGATTGGCTTAGCGTCTCGATTCATCCTGCATCCCTCTGACCTCACATCGAATCTCGCACAAGGTCAAGCACGATGGCAACCACTTGATCAGGATCGATCGGTTTTGAAATGTGGTGCTGAAATCCTGCTGCGATCGCGCGTTCTTGATCCACTTCACTCGCATATGCTGTCAGCGCGATCGCAGGCAGCGTCCTTCCAGTGGCCCGAATCGTCTCGATCAGGCCGTATCCATCCTCTTCGGGCATGGCAATATCACTGAGCAGAATGTCAGGATTGAAACGTTCTAGAATGCTCAGAGCTTCTGATGCGGAGTCGGCAACTTGAACGATCGCGCCTGCATCTTGTAGCAAAAACGCGACGATATCTCGCGCATCAAAATCATCATCCACGACTAAAGCGTGAAGACCAGCGAGGGGTGATGGTCGCCGCGAGGACTCCGCCGCTTCACGAGTCGGCTCAGTCTTTTCGGTTTTTAGCAGCGGAATCTCGACAGTGAAGGTTGCGCCTTGGTTGTCTCCTAGGCTTTCTGCCCAAATTCTGCCGCTGTGCAGTTCAACGAGTTGCCGCGCGATCGCAAGCCCTAGTCCTAATCCGCCAAATTTGCGCGTGGTTGAGCCGTCTTCTTGCCGAAAGTACTCAAACACATGTGGTAGAAACTCCGCGTCAATGCCGACGCCTGTATCTTTCACCTGAACTCGCGCTTGGTTACCCACTTCCGTTAGGGTTACGTCTATTTGTCCTCGCTCTGGCGTAAATTTGATGGCATTAGACAAAAGGTTCCAAAACACCTGCTGCAATCGACCCGCATCTCCTAAAATGGATCGAACATTTGGATCAAGCGTCACATTCAGTCGAATCGCTTTTGCATCTGCGGCGAGCCGAATCGTTTCGAGGGCAGCCGAAATTACGAAGCCTAAATTGATGGGGAACTGATTTAAGGTCAGTTTGCCGCGCATAATGCGGGACATATCCAGCAAATCTTCCACCAGTTGAGACTGCAGCTTGGCGTTGCGCTCGATCGTGGTGACGGCATCCTGCGTTTTTTCTGGGCTGAGCCGCCCGCTTTGCAATAGCTTTGCCCAGCCTAGAATTGGATTGAGCGGCGTCCTCAGTTCGTGAGATAACACTGCAAGAAATTCATCTTTGAGTTGGTTGGCGCGTTCGGCTTCTTGACGAATAGTCTGTTCCTGAGCCAAGGCACGCAGGCTTTGTTCGGCGTAGCGATCGCGCTCTTCCACTGCACATTTTTGATCGTGAATATCCGTACAAGACCCATACCATCGAATAATCTGCCCGTTCTCGTCTCGCAGTGGGAAGGCGCGTCCTAGGAACCAGCGATACTGCCCGTCACTAGCACGACGAAAGCGGTACTCAATCTGATAGTCTTTGCCAGTACGAATCGATTCGTTACACAGGTCAATACAGCGTGGCAGATCATCGGGATGTAGCACAGGCTCCCAGCCCCAGCCCTGGCTTTGCTCTAGGGTCAGGCCCGTATAGTCAAACCAGCGTTGGTTGTAGTATTCAAGCCAACCATCCGGTCGAGCCGTCCAGAACATGTTTGGCATCGAATCGGCGAGTGCCCGGAAGTTCTGCTCGCTCTGTCGCAATGCTTCTTCGCTCCGCTTGCGATCGCTGATGTCAAGAACGAAAGCGACGTACTCTTCTTGCGCTTCGCCAATTAGGGTGAAGCCTATCAGCACCCAAACTCGGCTACCGTCTTTACGAATGTATTCTTTTTCGTGAGGCGTACAGGCTTTGTGCGCTTGAGCTTCTGCGATCGATTGCTGATCAACTTGCAACCATTCGGACGGAGTAATGTCTGTCCATTTCACTTGTCCTGACTCAAATTCTTGACGGGAGTAACCGATAATCCGCAAAAACTCATCGTTGGCGTATTTAACACCACCGTAAATATCTCCAAATGAAATGCCAATCAGGTCAGAATCGACAAACCGAGTTAATCGGGTTTCGGTGTCTTGCAGCGCTTGCTCGACGCGCTTGCGATCAGTAATTTCTTGCACTACGCCATTGATGCCTAGCACCCGTCCATCTTCTACAAACGGATAGTAGCTCGACAGCCAAACTCGCTCTACTCCGGGCTGAGCGCAATTAGTGCCTACAACTTCTAAATCTAAGATCGGTTCGCCCGTTTCAATCACGTGCCGAAATAGGGGTTCGATCGAATCGGCAAGTTCGGGCAAAACCTCCCGAAACGTCCGCCCGATATGCTCGGATGCAGGTGTTCCATTGATCTCAGCCAGAAGCTCATTTACCCGAACATAGCGAAAATCTGTATCGACAAAATACAACCCAATCGGAGCCGTCGCATAGATTGCTTCAATTTCTGCAAGTCGTTGGTGAGACAGCCGTTGCGCCTGCCCTAACTGAACCGCGAGCGAAGTCATATTGTGATTGAGTACCTGATTGAGGCGATCGAGTTTCGCTTCAACCCGGTCAAGGTCAGCTTCCGCCTGCGGTCGATCTAAATTTGATCCCCCCTTAGAGGAGCCGTCTAAACGGGCTGGCGTGATGGCTCGCAGCGTCGTTACCACGGCATAGGGAGTGGTGGCATTGTTTTGGAAGAGAGGATTGGAGTCTAGCTGTAGCCACACCAACGTCCCGTCTGCACGGTAGAATCCGATCACGGCATTCTGACCAGGTTGACGGGGGGCAGCGGTTCCGTTGAAGTTGCGCCCAGCAATCATGCCAAGCTGATCGATCGCAAAAGGTGAACCATCTGGGCAAATCGTTCGTCCTAAGGCATGCAACGAAATCTGGCCAATAATTTGCTCAGATGAGTACCCCAACAATTGCTCTGCTGCTACATCGCAAGCTTGAATCGTTCCGTCTGCCGATTGCAGCACCATGCCAGCCTTACCACTGCTTAGAGACGCAGGCTGAGCATTACTACTAAAGCTTCTTTCTGCCTGCGACACGGGGGATTTCTCTTGCATTCCAATCTGACTCTAAGGATTGTTACGTTTTGTCAAGTTCTTTTCATCAAATTATAGACCTAGAGGAACCAGCATCTATCGTTTGAGATAGCTTGCCTCGGTAGCTTGTCTCTTATGGTAAGTGCTATTTCTTAAAACGTCTCTAACGATTAGGCAGCATAGCCCTCTTTCATCACTTTGGTAGGAGCAAAAGCTGAAAGCTTTGCTGCACCTGCGTTTTGCTCTTTTGTCATCTTCGAGCCGTCAAAATAGGAAACTCGCACTGGAGCTAGGTTTCAGAGTTCACTTCAGCGAGAGTGATGAAAGAGGGATAGTTTGCTCAGATACAATAATGAGGACGACAAGGCTAATGCACACTCAGAAAGCTGCCGCTTAAGACCATGCTAAATCCGCTTCGCCCGCTTAAATATTTGCCGTGGATTCTGCTACTTCAGGCCTCTGTAGTGACCACTATCTTTGCGATCGCGGTTGATCTGCTCCTATCTCTCAGTTTTCTTGTGCCTGTGGTTCACACGGTTGCCCTGCAACTGCTCAACTCTCCCTTAGAAATCCTGATCCGGTTGGGGGCGGCGGTCGGGGTAGGAGCGCTAGGAGTGGTGGTCTTAAAGCGCTGGTTTCGTCAAATTATTGTGACAAACTCTATTCTCTGGGCGCTCGTTCCGTGTTTGCTGCTGTGTTTGTTTTTAAAGTCAGTGCTAGGTCTGCCCGCTCCTTTGCTACCAGCATTAGACTATACCGTGCTGGTCGGCGTCGTTTTGGGCGTGTTTTGGAGAGGACGACGCTACTAATTCTGCCGCTGCTAATCTTGCCAAAGTCGGCGTCCTGCTTTGCCCTTTAAGCGATCGTGCGTATCGCGCAGCAAGGTCGGAATATCGAGCGCTTGGGGGCAGCGAGGTAAACAATCGCCACAATCGCTACACCGATTAGCTTTGCTTCCGGGAAACCAGTGTCCGGCATTCTCAAACATGCGATAGCGATATTCTCCAAATGCCGTCATGTCATAGCCCACTGCTAGATTCCGTAACCGTAATACCTCTGGAATATGAATGCTTTCAGGACAGGGCAAACACGCATAGCACTGACTACACAAATCGCTTTGCAACACTGCTTTCTGGTGCTCTTTGAGGCGATCAATAACTCTTAATTCTTCTAAGGTTAGATTCTCATCTCGAACTGTGAGAACGGCATCTAGCTCTCTGGGCGTGGCGGCTCCAACGCTCAGCGTAGTGATACGTGGATCGCTCAGGAGAAATCGATAATTTAGCTCCAACGCAGAAAAGGGCTGACAGAGGTCAATCAGGGTTTGCGGCGGCGTGTGGAGCAGTCCTGCTTTATCGGCGGGAGAGATAATAAATACGCCCATATCTTTTTCAGAAGCGCGGGCGATCGCGGCTTCATTTCTCCTAAAGAAGAGTGAGTAATGCAAATTGACAAACTGAAACAGATCAGTGTCGATCGCAGCTAAAATTACCTCCAAAAATCCGTGGGTTGAAAATCCAACGTGACGCACTCGTCCGTCTGCCTGTGCGTTTTGAACCCCCCGCATACACCCGTCTTTCGCCGTCACCCAGTCAAAATGCTCCCACGTGTTCAAGCCGTGAATACCTAAACTATCGAGATAGTCTACTCCCAAGCGCTGCAATGACTCGTCGATCGATCGCTCCATTGCATCAGCATCCGGCGTTGGCGGAATCTTGGTTGTTAGGTAAAGCTGCTCGCGTGTCGGCCTTGTACCTTGCGCTAATCCTCGAAGTGCCGCTCCCAAAAACGCTTCGCTCTGTCCATAGCCCCTCGCTGTTTCAAAGTGAGTGATGCCGATCGCGATCGCACGCTGCACTGTTTGGGCCGCGAGTTCTTCCGACGCTAAGCGCATCGTTCCTAATGAGAAGACAGAGTAAGGTAAGTTCGTTTTGCCGAAGCGACGGTAGTGCACGGTGTTCTAACTACGTGAACCCAAAAAACGGCGTATCAGAATCCCTGATTTCTCGAAAAAATTAGAGATCTTTACAATCAAGCTTTTCTTCTGGTAGCCGACTGCCGAAGCACGAGGCTTGATTTACTGAGCTTCCCCGCTACTAAATCGTCCTTTCTGAATCAGATCATCAGGACTGAGATTGGAGATAAAGTCTCGGAAAGCACGGCGTTCAGCTTCATCCGCATCGCGATCTACTGGAATTGAGGCATCCGCGATCACTTCTTCCATCACCCATATTGGGCTGTTGGTGCGAAGAGCAATTGCGATCGCATCGCTTGGGCGCGAGTCAATTTCACGCCGTGCGTCGCCCTGCATCACAACCAACACTGCATAGAACGTATTATCTTGTAAGGAATGGATAATAACTTTCTCTAGCACCATATCCCACGCTTCCATCAAATTCACAAAAAGATCGTGAGTTAGGGGTCGTGGAGGAGTCTGGTTTTCTAAGACGCTGATAATTGCTTTCGCCTGATCTTGTCCGATATAAATAGGAAGCGCTCGTCGGTCGATTGAATCCTTTAATAGAACGATCGGGCTTCGAGTAGCAGCGTCTAACGCAATTCCAGCGACCTTCATTTCAATCATCGGTATAGCCTCTGAACTCCTCAGGCAAGGGGATACTGCGATGTCGGGACAGGAAGTCATTAAAGACTCCTCACCCTGTAGAGTAGAAAAATCTGAGGGGGTGAGCTACAAGTATGCCCTGTCTTCCTTGATCCTAAATGATCAAGCCCAAAATTTGACAAAATACAGGACACTTCTATATTTCACCGAACACCTAAAAATTAAAATCAGCGATGACGAGGATATTACTAGACCTCCCATGGGGACAAAAGGCGTATTTTGACTACTGGGTAAGATCCCATCACTCCCTGTAGAAACGCGCTTAATTGCGTCTTTATAACATGGCATCGAAGTTAAGCAACAGGTATATAACACTAAGCTCTTCCAAAATTACCTCAAGTTATCTGTCAATACGTAAATCTTGATCAGAAAAGAAAAATATACCTGGAAGGCAGGGTGTAGCGTAAAGTAAGTTCCCTTCCAGTCTCACTACCTCTTTAGCCCCATGTTTACCGGACTTATTCAAACCGTTGGAACACTGACCTTACTTAATACTGAGCAAGTTGAAATTGCTTGTCCTGACCCTTCCGCTTCTCTAATGCAGGACTTAGAGATCGGAGATAGTGTTGCTATCGATGGCATTTGCTTAACCGTGACGGAGATTAAATCCAACGGCTTTATTGCTGATGTGTCTCCAGAAACGGTTCGTCGGACTACGTTGGGTCAGACTGACGACGGGACAAAGCAAGTCAATTTAGAAACGTCGCTACGAGTGGGCAGCAAACTCGGCGGACATTTTGTAACCGGACATGTCGATGGGGTAGGGATATTTCAATCGGCAGTTCAGACAGCGACATCTTGGGAGATGACGTTTGCCACTCAGAGTGCCTCTGTAGCACGATATATTCTTCCGAAGGGAAGTATTTCTGTGAATGGCATTAGTCTGACGATCGCAGATTGTGCCCCCAATGGCTCGTGGTTTACGGTAGCGGTAATTCCTCATACCTATGCTGAAACCAACCTATGCCACCTCAAACCCGAAGGCTGGGTCAATTTAGAGGGTGATATTCTCGGCAAGTACGTTGAGAAGTTTTTGGGATCAGGACGGTCGTTATCCGATACAATTCCCGATCGGATTTCCCCGACGTTTCTAGCCGAGCATGGCTACATGTAATTGAGGCCTGTCAGAACTTATCGAGGTGATGGCAGCGGATTTGGGAGCGGATGAACGAATGCAGATTAGGCATCACTATAATTTTTAATCTGCTACATTCGCTATCCGCTGCCACGAGAAACCTCTCCGCCGTTCCGAAAGTTCACAAAGCGAACTCTAGAAGACTGATCGCTTCTTGCAGGTTAATTAGCGGCTGTTTTTTGAGGAAGCTGACTTTGACTGACCTGTAGCGATTTTGCCAATCTCGCTACAGACTGCTCTAGAGCAAATCCAGCATCTTCTGCCACCCAAGTACCATCTTGCATTTGTTGACGCAATTCAAAGTGCAGGTGAGGTCCAGTCGAGTTTCCAGTGCTGCCTACTCGCCCGATCGCGGCTCCTTGCTGAACAATATCACCAGGTTTAACAAACACTTCTGATAAGTGAGCGTAGAGGGTTTGTTGTCTTCCATCGGTGTGTTCGATCCCGATCGCGACGCCATAGCCGCCCATCAAGCCCGTCATAATCACCCGACCCGCTAAGGCCGCCAACACAGGAGTTCCCATCGGTGCGCCTAGATCGGTTCCGGTATGAATGCGTTGTGCTCCGGTAATAGGGTGAATCCGCCAGCCAAAGAATGAGGTAATAGCCGTCGGAATCGAGAGCGGAAAGAGCAGGCTCACGTTCCCGTTTCCTGGCATCCCGAGGGGTCGAACCGTGCGATTGTAGTAGGACTGGACGGTGCTGTAAGCACTGCCGACAGAACCGCCATTCCAGCCAATGCCGCTCGACGACAAACTGACTGGACCGACCTGTACAGGCGCAGCGCTGACAGCCTCCGCCTCAGCAGAGACTTCAGCAAATTTGGGACGAACCACGCCTGAAATCACATTCGAGATTGCTTTAGAAATGCCTGATGGTTTGACCGCTATAGGCGCTTTAGAAGCTGCTCCACAACTGCCGACTTGTCCCTTCTGTACCGAAAACTCACACCCAGAGATTCGCTCTGAGAACACAACCGCGTCAGGCGCTTCATAGTCTTCTGAGGAGGCAGGTGGCTGACCAATTAGGTCGGAAGCCGTATTTGCACGACTAGGCGCGGTTTCCCCAGTGCGCTCTGCGCTGATCGGAGCGGAGACTCTTTCAGAAGCTAAAGGCGGAGACGGTTCTGGAACCGCCTGTTCGAGAGGCGCAATCGCGGCAGCGGGATTAGGCTTAACCTTAACTACGATTGGAGATTCGGGGGCGGCTTCTTCGTTTCGCACAACGGTAATCGCGGGTGGCTCTGCTGGCAGCGTGGCTGTGGGGGCAGCAGCGGGCGCAATAGAGGATGGAGTAATAGAGACTGACGGCGAGGGAACTTGAGCAAGGGCAACTCCACTGCTAAAGACACTGAGGCTGCTAAGACAACCAAGGCGTTTGATCAAATTTTTACGACTGCACATCGCTTTAGCGGTTGAATTGGATTGCTGGGTCATCTTTGAGTCTCCTCACGCACAATATGCTGATGGTATTTATAAAATGTCTCGACAAACGCTCTGGCACTATCAATCCGACACCATGTCAATTCATTAAAGTGCCGCTCACAAAGAAATTGATTCCGAGGAATTTCGGAAGTATTTACACTAATTAACCATATCTCTGCCCTATCGTACCGAGTTTTATGAAGATTTCATCGACAGCTTTTTGCTGAGACGCCAGATTAACTCGCCACCTTACTAGTCCGAACCTGACGCTGGGGTGCTGCCAGTGCTAGTAGCCTGATATGGCGCTAGCAATTGCTGTGAGCATTTCCAGTGACTTGACCAAAGGTGTTGGTTGTTCCCGGAGATTGCCAACACCAACATTGGATCAAAATGGCTTTCGTGATCCAGTCAAGCTAAATTCGAGCTTTGAGAATGATCTCACTCAGGTTTAACGCATTTTCAGGACGCGATCGTTAAGCCGCTTCAGACAACTAAAATTTTATTCGTGGTTTCACTGAGTCGAGCCGGAGCGCTTCACAAAGCTTTTACAATTCTTCGAGCAATGCATCTGCTGAATTAAGTACACAGCTTCGTCACTTTACCAAAACCGAGTAACGTTACCATAAAAATCTTGCTTCTCTTTACCTCTTCATCCTTATGCACGCTTGGCACTGGCAAATCTGGAACGATCTTCCCTACCTTACCTGTAGTCTGCTTGACCCGTGGCCGCATGGATTTTTTACCCAACAGTTTGCACCGCGATCGCCATTTGAACTAACGGAGATCCTGAGCGCTGATGCTCAGCCTTACCGGACCCAACAAATTCATGGTGATATTGTCCTTGCCCCGTCTGAAATTCCAAATCCTGACGATCGCAAGGAGTTCTCTCAGGCAGATGGATTGATTTCTGAACGGGCAAATCAAGCGGTGTGGGTCTGTAGCGCGGACTGTACGCCTGCTTTGATCGCCGATGGTAAGACGGGTCAAGTGTCTGCGGTTCATGCGGGATGGCGGGGAACAGCGCTGAAAGTTATCCCGGCTGCGATCGCCCGCCTGCGCGATCAAGGTAGCGATCTACAGGATCTCCGTGTGGCTTTAGGTCCGGCAATTTCGGGTGAGGTCTATCAGGTGTCTCATACCGTAGCCATCGAGGTTGGTTCGACGATCGCGGCGTTGCAAACCGACCTGCCTGACGCCGAAAAAATAGACCAATTACGTCAATTACCCAATTCGCCCATTCTGCCTGACGCAACGCCCGAACGATCGCGATTGGATGTTCGACAGGTCAACCGGATGCAGCTAGAACAGTTAGGACTGATGCCAGAACAAATTGCGATCGCGCCTCACTGCACCTATCAAGATCCGACAAATTTCTTTTCGTACCGTCGCGAGAAACTGAAGAAGGTTCAGTGGTCTGGAATTGTCAGTCGCTGATTCCATTCCAATGGGGACTTAGGCGGAGATCCCTTGCCACGCATAAGTTCTGATATCAATAATTGTAAGGATTCTTCGGTTGGGGCACCGGCTTAAGAGAATTGGCTTGCAGCGTGAGTTGCCGTTTCCCGTCCAGCGTCTCGGTGATCATTTGACCTTCCACTTCTAGCCAAGTATCCGCCGCATACGCTTTGCGATCTCCGGTTGTCAGCTTCACAGGCAAACTGACGGGATAGGCGTCCGCCGCACAGCAGGTAATTGCAAACCGAGTCAGCAGAAAATACTGCTCTGATAATTTTGGCGAGTACACCACGAATCCTTGTATCTTCGCTTTTTGTCCAGCGTAAGCGTCAGGTTCGGGATACACCTGGAGCGATCGGATCCAATCAATCAAATTCTTGTCTTCAGAGCGGATAGTGCCCCGGAACGCTTGAGGTTTGACTCGTGTGTAAGGAATGCTGTCTGCCACGCCGCGATCGAGAGCCGTTTGGCTGGCAAAGGCTTGGGGTGTAAACACTAGCCCCGCGATCGCCATGATGAGCATCAAGATACTGCCCCACCCCGGCGGAAACAGACTCAGGTGCTGCATCGGCGGCATTTGCCGTCCGGGACGCCGACTCGCTTTCCAAATAAAAAACGCTCTCAAGGCACTGACCAGCAACAGCGCAACGGCAGCCCCAATAGTCAGCCAGCCATAATTTGGGTGAATCAGTAGAAAAAGCTGGCCGGTGAGCCAAAACTTTAGCAAGGCGATGCCCCAAGCTGCGATCGCCATCACATCAAGCCACGGAAGAAGGGATCGAAAGGAGAGTCGAGCCATGAACGGTTAACTGATATACAGGTTTAAAGCGAGCGTCAACAAGAACGTCAATTGGGCAGCAAGCAAAAAGAGGTAGAGGATCGCTCTGGGTTTGAAGATCGACAGCATCAGCCCAACCCCTTTGAGGTCGATCATCGGGCCAAACACCAGAAACGCAACCAGAGAGCCGCTCGTAAACGTGGAAGCAAAGGAGAGCGCGAAGAATGAATCGACCGTCGAGCAGATCGAAACGACACCTGCTAACAGCATCATGGCCAGAATCGAGGTCACTGGGCTTTGACCCAAGCCAAGAATCAATTCTCGCGGCACAAACACCTGAATGACGGCCGCGATCGCGCTACCTAGAATGAGAACGCCGCCTAACTCCCGCATCTCTTGAATCGTGTTGTCTAGTAAAAGCCGAAGTCGATAGCCATTGGGTTTTGTTGCCGTCGCCACCATTGCCGCCTGTAACTCTGATGGGTCAGTAATCAGTGGTCTTGCTGACTGCCCTAAGAAATAAGTGCCCGATTGCAGGAGAGGAGGCGTGCCACTACTGTAGTCGGCTGATGCTTGAGAACGGTAGGACAGAACCGACGCCAACGCAGGCTGCAATAACGGACGAACATCCTTTTGTGTACCAAATACCCAGCCAATGATCGTCGCGATCAGGAGCGAAAACCCGATGCGATACAAAACGATTTCTGGCTGACCGCGAAACGCCGTCCACGTTGCCCAAAAAACGATGGGGTTGATCGTTGGAGCCGCAAGTAAAAATCCGATTGCCACCGGAAGTGGCGCACCCTGCATTAGAAGCCGTCTTGCTACGGGTACATTTCCACATTCACAAACGGGGAACAAAAACCCAATACAACTTCCAACTAAAGATCCGAGTAAAGGATTTTTAGGCAAGAGGGCTAACAGCCGCCGTTCATCGACAAAAAACTGTAGCAATCCAGAAAATAACACCCCCAGTAACAAAAATGGAATCGCCTCAACCAACAAGCTGAGGAAGAGGGTGAACGCATTGTTCAGTTGATTCATTTAAGTCCAGTTGCACCTGTTGTGAGGAGATTGAGGGATTCTAACCTAATTTCGGAATCTGTAATTCCTTTTCATGAGGTGGGAATGTATTTTGATTGCCCCAAAAGAGGCGTAGCAGACGCGATCGCGTCTCCAAGGACAACCAAATTACAAATTATTTCTAGTGACTATAGAGGTATTTAAACTGGATTGACCGTTTGCTTAGTGGCTCTATTGCAAATTACAGCTTAGGAAGGAAAAATTATTTCTGCTTCAATAGCCTTCTAGAAATCTAGAAAAATGCTGAGCGATCGCGAGAAAATCGTTAAAGATTTGTAAACTGTATAGCAGGCATGGTTCAATGCCACATTTTCAGAGGAATCCCGTATGAAGCATCTAGTTACTGTTGAGCGCGGTTGTCTCATCGGTCATAGCTTATCGCTAGCGTTTGGATTAGCAGGGCTGCTGCTGGTGTTGCCCAATCCTGACTTTATTGGAGCGCTTCCTACTATTGGTCAGTCGGCGTTTGGCTGGAGCATGGCAAATGGTGGGGTGGCTTATATTCTTTTGGGCGCAATTACCGTCAGCATTTACGCATATCGAACCTTTGGTGTCAGGCATTGGCTGACGTTCATGCTACCCACGGTGATTTTGTCGCTAGGCAGCGAGCTGTTGGGGACGAGTACGGGATTTCCCTTTGGGGCGTATGGCTACCTCAGTGGATTGGGATACAAAATTGCGGAGCTTGTGCCATTTACGATTCCGCTGTCTTGGTTTTATGTCGGCATGTGTTGCTATGTGTTGGCACGGGCTGGGTTAGAGCAATTGAAGTTTCCTCGGTGGGCGACGATTGCAGGGGCGATCGCCCTGGGTTCGGTGATGCTGACGGCTTGGGATTTCGTACTTGATCCGGCAATGAGCCAAACCCCTTATCCGTTCTGGGAATTTAAAGAAGTGGGGGCGTTTTTTGGAATGCCGTACCGCAATCTATCGGGCTGGTTTGGCACCGGAGCGCTGTTTATGGCGGTTGCTTCTCTGTTTTGGGGCAAGGTTTCCCTTAACCTCAGCCGCGCTCAGTTGACGGTTCCGCTGGCGGTCTACCTGCTCAATTTTGCGTTTGGAGCAATTATCACTGTTGCTCAGCTCGATTCTCGCTTTTGGATTCCGACAGCGCTCAGTGTGAGCTTGGGTGTTGTACCTGCGATCGCGCTTTGGGCAATGGCTCGATCTAGCTCCGCAGAGGCGGTGGAAAGCCTCTTACAAACGCCGCTTGCGACTACCAATCGCGGCGATGTGCCACCCGTTACGGTTGGAATTGCTCAAAAGTAAGGCTGAGCCATCGGTTTTTCTAGATAGAGCCGTTCTCACAAGGTCTCTATCTAGAAAAATGGCCGTATTTAGAACCAGTTGTGCTGAGAATCAGTTGAGAACCATTAGAGGGACAAAGGGGTATCGGATTGACGACCACATTTTTTCGGGTAGGTTTCTACAGCCTGGGTTTGATCCATTCCCAGGCTTTCGCGTTTTCGGGTGAAGATGCCGTTCTCGTCGGGCTGTTGATCATTCAGCTCCCGGCGATCGCGATTTTGCTGTCCCGACTACTTAAAGGCCCGACTCGTCATCCGCCGCTTGAGCCTCAATCGCCTCGACCCGGACTGTTTGGACAAGTAAGTGTCGTGGTTCCAACGCTGAATGAGGCGAAACGCATTTCTCCCTGTCTTGAGGGATTAACGCGCCAAACTTATGAGGTGCGAGAAATAACGGTTGTCGATAGTCGTTCGACCGATGGCACTCCAGCGCTGGTACAAGAGGCACAACAGAGCGATCCTCGCTTTCGGCTCATGACAGATGATCCGTTGCCCTCCGGCTGGGTTGGGCGTCCGTGGGCGCTACATTCTGGCTTTCTGGCAAGCTCTCCCCACAGCGAATGGATTCTAGGCATTGATGCCGATACGATCCCGCATCCGGGACTCGTGTGCAGTTTGTTGGAAACCGCGATCGCAGAAGATTACGATCTGATCACGCTCTCACCGCGCTTCATTCTCAACTACCCAGGCGAGATTTGGTTACAGCCCGCGCTGCTCATGACCTTGGTATATCGCTTTGGTCCGGCTGGAGATCAAGACAATCCGCCAGAGCGGAAAATGGCGAACGGACAATGTTGCCTCTGTCGGCGATCGCTGCTCGTTCAGTTGGATGGCTATACCAGCGCTCGAAGCTCGTTCTGTGACGATGTGACTCTAGTCCGCCATGCTGCCGCACGTGGGGCTAAAGTCGGCTTTCTCGACGGAGCCAAGGTGCTAAAAGTCCGCATGTACGACGGCATGAAAGAAACGTGGGATGAATGGGGGCGATCGCTCGACCTCAAAGATGCAGCTACTAAGGGTCAGGTGTGGGGGGATCTATGGCTATTGACGGCAGTGCAGGGATTACCGTTATTCATGCTGTTAATTTCTGGCCTTCTTGTGGCAAACGGAAATACGACGCTTCCGGCTTTAATCTCGCTTGGTGTAAATGGGTTTTTAGTCGCGATTCGGATTGCCTTAAATTGGGCGATCGCACCCTCGTATGATCTCTCACAGGCGACCGCTCGCTGGCTCTTCTGGTTTTCTCCTCTCGCCGATCCGCTCGCTGTTCTCCGAATTTTCCTTTCCTCTAGCCAAACTCCCACCCGTTGGCGCGGCAGAACCTACTAGTGGTTCACCCTAAACTGAGTTGAGTCGCCTTGCTTTTCACTCTTTCTCCCTTCATCCGATTGTTTCAGATTGTTTCAACCCATCCTCCTAACTGCTGAACCGTTCACCAACCGTAGTAAATTGGGGAAAATTATTCATCAAGCGAGGTCAGGTGACGGGTTCTTAGCGGAAGTTGTCGCCTAGCTGGTTGGTGTTTGATAACAAAAGGAAGACACTCATGGTTCAACGTGGTTCTAAAGTCCGCATTTTGCGTAAAGAGTCCTACTGGTTCCAAGACGTTGGAACGGTTGCTTCTATTGATCAAAGTGGCATCAAATATCCGGTGATTGTCCGCTTCGATCGCGTTAACTATACTGGCTACAGCGGCAATGCGAGTGGTGTAAACACCAACAACTATGCCATGAATGAATTAGTTGAAGTCGAGCCTCCAAAGGCTAAAGCAGGAAAGGCTCCGGCGTCAGCATCAGCGGCGGCGAAACCTGGGAAAGTTGAGGCTAAACCAGAAACGCAGAAGAAAAAAGACTAATCTCCTGCAAATTAACTGTTTACTCCGAAAACTAACACTGTTGCATTCATCGAGTAGGATTCAAACAAGAATTCTGCTCGATTTTGTGCAACTTCCAGCCTCATTAAAGTGGAGTTATCTCAAGTCGCTGTTGCTTAAACCTCTGTTGCTCAGGCCCTTTAACTACGCAAGCAGAAAAATGCTGCGTTTTACTTAAGGAGAAGCCAGCCCAACCAAAGCAGCAAGTGGAGTGTAACAATTCCCCAAAACACTGCTTGATAAGACCTCTTTTTATTCTTGTGACGAATCGTGCGCTGAGCCACGAATGCTCCTAGCCATCCACCTGCTAGTTCGTGCAGATGCAATCTGTTCTCTGAAATTCTCCATCCGTTTCGCTTCGCACGGGACTTGTCATCCTTGTACAGTGCAAAAGTCCATAAACTCATTGCGGGATAGAGAATAAGCGGAATGGGATTAGCAGTTGCTAATGCAAACTGGATTGCTCCCCACATTGGCAACGCCGATAGAAGCAATGTTTCCAACACTAGAACTAGATGCTTAAGTACGGTGTTTCTAGATGTGGATCTAATTGTTGAAGCGGAGACAGATTTAGCTCTTGCGCCTAAAATAAAAGCGTTGTCTGCACGAACTTCGTTGTTCTGGTTGAAGGTTGGGTAATAGTAAATTACATCGCCTGCCTGCGGACGACGGGTTCTATCTTTCAATGCAGTGATATGAAGAAAGACATCCTGGCTACCATCGGCTGGTTGGATGAACCCAAATCCTTGCTCATCTTTCCATACGGTCAGTTGCCCTCTGTGCAGACCCGGTTTCATGCAAGAAGCCTTAACTTACTACTGCTTCGTAACGTACCCACGCTAAGACTAGAACTAGCAAGCTTTAGGCTCTCTCAATCTACGGATTAGCTCTCCCAATTCCACACAGGTTTGAACTCGTGATAGCGTGAGGGTGTTCAGCTAAATTCTTTTCCTCGTGCCAGAACTTCCCGAAGTTGAAACGGTTCGCCTCGGCCTAAATCAAGTCACTCTCGATCAAACCATTCAGGGCGGCGATGTGTTGCTCGATCGCACGATCGCTGCTCCCAGCTCTTCTTTAGAATTTGTTGCCCAATTGCAGGGCTTATCGATTGTTGGATGGCATCGTTACGGAAAATACTTGCTTGCCGAACTCTCTTCATCGCCTGCAAGTTGGCTTGGCGTTCATCTTCGGATGACGGGACAATTGCTGTGGTTGAGCCAGAACGAGCCACTGCATAAACATACTCGTGTCCGATTATTCTTTCCAAGCGGGCAAGAATTGCGGTTTGTCGATCAGCGCACCTTCGGGCAAATGTGGTTTGTCCCCAGCGATCACACTCCCAAATCTATCATTACTGGATTGCAAAACTTGGGACCTGAACCCTTCTCAGACGAGTTTTCGGAGGAATACTTTGCTCAATGGCTGCGCGATCGCAAGCGTCCGATTAAAAATGCACTTCTCGATCAAACCCTCGTTGCTGGAGTCGGAAACATCTACGCGGATGAAGCGCTTTTTCTGAGTGGCATCCATCCTGAAACCCTGTGTGCCACGCTGACCCCATCAAAGATTAAACTTCTTCGAGAGAATGTAATTCGTGTCCTCAAGGATAGCATTGCGGCTAGAGGCACATCATTTAGCGATTTTCGAGACGTGTCAGGGGTGAATGGCAATTATGGTGGCGTTGCTTGGGTTTACGGACGCGACGGCGACGGCTGCCGAACCTGTGAGACGCCTATTGAACGATTGAAATTAGCGGGACGATCGGCGCATTTCTGCCCTCAGTGCCAGCGATTGGCTCCGCTAAGCTCCAAACGCTCGCGCTAAGTTGAAAGTCGTCTCAATTTCTGTTGAAATCTAGTTCACTGCAATAGATGCGCGTCTCAGCTAACCCTTCAGCCAATCCCCAATTGGAGCCGTTGATTTGACGAGATGCATCCCCGCCGCTGCAAATCGCTCAAATGCAGCGTCAGCTTGCTCACTAAAATCTATGACACCCGGAACCACGACCGGAGAAGTGCAATCTTCCAATAAATAAACCTTTTGAGCAAGACTAGGATCTTTCGCCTTAATTTCGGTGAGCAAATCATCGATCGTCCACGCGACGCAGTGGCTCTTTGCTTGTCCCGCAATGATTACTGCATCAAAATCAAACAGTGATTGGATGAGATGGCTATTCTTCTCGGCGATAAGCTGTCCATCAATACTAGAAAGAACTTCTGGACTAAGCGCAGAGTAGTTTTCTGTAAGAGGATTATTACCTTTAATCTCAAAGTTCGTCTGGCTGCTGCGGGCGATGCAGTGAAAGAATGCTGCTTCCTCAAAGGCGGAAACTAACGCGTGTCCAATGCCGCCCAACACTGAGTGATATGGCCACACCGTCAGCGGATATTTTCCATCTTGCGTCAGTTGCTTTGTATAGTGCAGCGCGTGATCTTGCAGTGCCTCATAATTGCCGCGCTTTAGACTGTACGTGATCGCAGGATTGACCTTCCAAACTCCATTCTCAACATCGTCTAGGGTAATCATTGTGGCAGTTGGCGTAGGATGTTCTCCTGCCTCATTGATCCAAAAGATCGGATGAAAAATTTGCATCGCCGTGTGGGTGTCCATAGTCGGAGCAATTTCTGTAATGACTCCGAGGTTGCGATAAATGAATTGACACAAGCGATCGCTATCCTCTACCGCTCCCTTGCCTGACTGCCCGGCCACAAACAACTCAAAATCAGGAATGCAAAACGTATTTTGCACATCGATCGCTAGCAAACACACCCGCCGATCATCCGATGACGCAGGCTGAATCTGATGCTGCTTTGCCCACTGCTCAGCGTCGATCGCCCGTTGCTGGTAAGGAACACGCCAAAAGGTGCCGACTTTCGTGCGATCGTAATGTGCCGGAATCGGAAGCTGCATCATACAGGTAGGTATCGCCGCTTAAATAGACTGAGAAGCTTAGGAAGCTCGTAACTGAGTTACTGATTCAAGAGATCATGCCACGGCTGACGTTACGAGATAGCTCAGTATGCCCAACACGTTAAGAATTCTCATCTCGATGGGCATCTGGATCTTTCTCAAACCGCACAATGTCATCTTCGCCCAAATACTCCCCGTTCTGAACTTCGATCATCACAAGCGGAATCACACCAGGATTCTCGACTCGGTGGGGCGTTCCCATTGGCACGTAGGTAGACTGCTTCTGTGTCAGAATCTTTTCCTCTTCATTGCAAATGACCTTTGCCGTTCCAGCGACGACGACCCAGTGCTCGCTGCGGTGATAGTGCATCTGAGTGCTAATGTGATGTCCCGGCTCGATCTCAATGCGATTAATCCGATAACGCTTCCCCTCTTCTAAAAGAGTCACTGTTCCCCAAGCTCGAATGCGCATCAGTTCTGCGTCAGGGGGCGAGGTAGCAGAAACCGGATCGGGGGCGTGTTGGTGTGCCATAAGAATTGCTTACAACGTGTTTCTTCCATGATGCAGGAAGAAAGGAAATCGATCCGGGAAATTTTTGCAAAGATCGGCATCAGAAATCAAAGTAGATGTATCTGGAGCCGCCTTCAGGCGCAAGTTGCCAAACCGCATATAGGCAAACCGGAATCAGTAGCAGCTTGAGGTGCCAAGTCAACTGAACTTTGAGACCCCGTTGGAAGATGTACGCAATTAGCATACCCAGCGCGATCGCACCCAGCGCGATCGCAATTTGCGGAAACGTTAGCCCGATTGCCTCTCCATATACTTTCTGAGCAAATTGAATATCGGCGGTCTGTCCCCACAAGCGCTGTACAACAAACCAGGCTTCCTGCACATTGGGCAACCGGAAAAAGATCCACGAGCCAAACACCATCGTTTGAGTCAGCACCCAAGCCAGCAAAATCCCAGGTAAACTTTGCCAAAATCGCTCTAACCAACCGCTCCACTTCGACACTGCTTCTGTGAGACGATGCACTGCCAGCGCCAATCCATGCAACCCCCCCCACACGACAAACCCCCAAGCTGCGCCGTGCCAAATTCCCGCAATCAGCATCACAAGGACAAGGTTGATACACGTCCGGATCAAGCCTTGGCGCGACCCTCCAAGCGGAAAGTAGAGGTAATTTCGTAACCATTCTCCGAGCGTCATGTGCCAGCGTCGCCAAAAGTCTGCAATGCTAGTGGTGAGGTAAGGAAAATCGAAATTTTCTGGTAACTCGATGCCCAGCAGTAGAGCGCTGCCCCGTGCAACATCTACATAACCGCTAAAGTCCAGGTAAAGCTGGAGCCCGTAAGCGAAAGTCACCAACCACAAATCTGCACTGCCTGCGCGTTGAACGTTATCAAAACTGAGATTCACCAATACATTTAAGCGATCGGCAATCAATCCTTTTTTGACCGCACCCGACGCAATGAGCCACAGTCCTTCTGTGACCTGTGCAACTTGAAGCGATTTAACCGTTTCTAACTGGCTGTTAAAGGGGTGATAGCGTACGATCGGTCCTGAGATCAGCTTGGCAAAGAAGAGCTTATAGGCTGAAAAGCTCAAAAAATTTTGAGCTGCCGGTGCGCCGCGATACACATCGACTAAATAGGCAATACATTCAAACGTGAAAAAGCTTAAGCCTAGGGGCGCAATCAGGTGAATGTCTGTCCAGTTGGCACTTTGTTGCAGGGCATCTCCGTCCCAAAAGGGCGCGATCGTTCCCAAAATGAACGGCACATACTTAAACCCCAACAGCAGCAAAATGTTGAGAAAAATTCCGATCCACAACAGTTTGAAGCGTTTTTTATTCCAATCGGCTTGAGCAAACTGCCAATCATCGTTTCTCCAGTTTGCTGGCGCTCCGAGCGCTCGCCCCAACACAAAATTGATCAGCGTCGCGACTAATAGCAGGGGAATAAATTGTGCTTGCAGCGATGAATAAAAAATTAAACTGCTTAGAAAAAGCAGCCACGAGCGTAACCACGGTTGTCGGACTGACCAAAAAATTCCAATGACACACAGTAGAAAAACACCGTAGAGGGGGGAGAGGAACTGCATAGGTTAGAGAAATTTTGCCAGTAGAATCAGTAAAAGATCAGCCGTTACGCACGCACTAGTTTACTGGCTAATTTGATTACGATCGCAGATTTCTCGTCTGATTCTGAAATTAAACTGTAAAAAAGCAGCCCGAAAGCTGCTGTAAAAGATACATTTAGGGGTTTCCCTAGAAGCAAACTAAGCCTTCTTGAACCTAATCTTGAAGGTTTATCGCAACGTAATTCAGGACTCCAGCCCACACTGGTATTCCCCAGTCTGCCGTCTGAAAATTAGATGTTGAACTCAGGATGGACACTCTAATAACCGTCCTGCCAATAACGGAGCAGCAAAGGGAGTATTCCATAATGGACGCAAGCGTTTAACTGTCCCTATGCCCACACCTTAATTTGGTTGTGGGCAGTTTTATTTTAGGCAGTTGTCTCTGTTCTTGTCTCTAGGTAGCTGAAAGCAGTTTTACGCGAGCAAAGGAGCCGTTTGACTGGCAGCTCAAGCCCAAAAAACCGCGCCAGGGCTGCTGAGTACGTTTGATAATTTAACCTCAGCAGCACCCGCCGAGTTGTGCTGTAGGAGGGCAGGCGTTGCTTGAGTGGATCGAAGAGTTCAATCAGAATGACGCAATGAAATGCCCAAAATCCGTCAGTTCACCCACTAAAACAACAGTCTGATTCAGCGTTCCATCGATGAAAGATTGCGGATAGCCTGTCGCCATTGCCCATCCTCGCGTGGTGTAGTCTGGTTTCGTGTAGCCGCACAACCGATTCGCAATTTCATGCGTCGATTGATCGGGATTGGCTTGCTCGCTCGTCTCAATCTCGATCGTCTCAATAAATTTCAGAATAGACTCTAACTCAGCCATAGTGCGAATAGACAAGCGACAATGGAATCTGTTCATTTTATTCAACGGGATCTCCTGTGACTCAAAATTTAGAATTCCATCCCGCCGAGTCCCCAGCAGATCGGTGGCGACAAGGAGAATTGGTTGAAATAACCATCACCGATCTGAGCGACAGTGGGGATGGAGTAGGGCGCTCTGGCGAGCGTGTGGTGTTTGTGCCTGACACCGTGACCGGCGATCGCGTAGTGGTGCGGTTGCTGCGCGTGAAGCCGCAATACGCTCAAGGCAAGCTGCACGACATTATCGAAGCGTCTCCGCATCGGATTCGTCCGAGTTGCATCGTGGCGGACAAATGCGGCGGCTGTCAGTGGCAGCACGTAGACTACGACTATCAGCGCGTGGCCAAGCGCAATCAAATCATTCAGGCACTAGAGCGAATTGGCGGATTTAGTCAGCCTCCAGTCGGTGAAGTGTTGCAGGCTGAATCGTTGGGATATCGCAACAAGGTGACGTATCCCCTATCGCGATCTCAATCGGGTCAACTTCAGGCGGGCTACTACCAGAAAGGAACGCATCAGATTGTTAACTTGAATCAATGCCCAATTCAGGATCAGCGATTGAATCCGCTGTTGGCAGAGGTCAAGCAAGACCTCTACGATCGCGGCTGGGGCATCTATGACGAGAAACTGCATCGCGGCAAGTTGCGTCATCTCGGGTTGCGGATTGGGCGTCGAACCGGAGAAATGCTGCTAATTTTGGTGGCAACCGATACGAACCTAGCCGGACTCGAAGAGCAAGCGCAGCAATGGTTAGAGCGCTATCCCGATTTGGTCGGCGTCTCACTCAATGTCAACCGCGATCGCACCAACGCCATTTTTGGATCAGACACTCACATCATCGCGGGACGATCTTACTTAGAAGAAAAATTTTCAGATTTAACCTTTCAGATTCGGGCTGACACGTTCTTCCAAGTTCACACCGAATCGGCAGAAGCCTTGTTTCAAGTGATTGTCGATGAGTTGAACTTGCAGGGAACAGAGATCGTAGCGGATTTGTACTGCGGAGTAGGGACGTTGACGCTGCCGATCGCGCGAAAAGTCAAGTACGCTGTTGGGCTTGAAATCCAGCCAGAAGCAATCGACCAAGCCAAAGCAAACGCTCGTCTTAATCACATCGAAAACGTTAAGTTTCACATTGGCCCGGTTGAACGAGTTTTTTCTACTTTAGATGTCGATCCAGACATTGTTCTCCTCGACCCACCGAGAAAGGGATGTGATGCTTCTATCATCGAGACGCTGCGAGATACGAAACCTAAGCGGATCGTTTACGTCAGTTGTAATCCAGCGACCTTAGCGCGAGATTTAAAACTCTTATGTGCTGATGCACAATATCAGCTCATGAGAGTTCAACCAGCAGATTTCTTTCCACAAACCGCGCATGTCGAGTGTGCTGCATTCTTGGAGATTAGAGAGGGTTGAATGAAATTTAGCGACCTCGTTCATAAATTGGGCAACGCAGCTACGAATAGTAGTCTCAGCATAAATGACAACGATCCAGATATCGCTGGAGTTGCCGCGATCGACAAAGCAATACTCCACCAATTGAGCTATGCTGAAGTCGGAAAATATGCGGCTAAAGTTGCAACGACTGGAGCGAGTGCGTTAATTTTGCCTGCGAATCCAACCCTCCAGACGAACGCGACAGAACGAGGGATTGCTTGGGTTGAAGTTGGCAATCCAAGACTGGCCTTTGCCCAAGCGATCGCGCTGTTCTATCAACCCTTCAAACCTGCTCGCAGCGTCCATCCTACCGCCGTCATTGATCCATCCGCCCAGCTTGGTCAAAACGTTGCGATTGGCGCTCATGTTGTAATTGGCGCCAGCGTTAAGCTGGGCAATGATGTGATCATTCATCCCAATGTAGTGATTTATCCAGAGTCGCAAATCGGCGATCGCACAGTATTACATGCAAACTGTTCCATTCAAGAACGGACTCAAATCGGTGCAGACTGTATGATTCACTGCGGTGCGGTGATTGGTTCTGAAGGGTTTGGGTTTGTGCCTACTCGCGAGGGCTGGCTCAAGATGGAGCAATCGGGTTACACCGTGTTAGAAGATGGGGTTGAAGTTGGGGCAAATTCAAACATCGATCGCCCTGCCGTGGGTGAAACCCGCGTCGGTCGCAATACTAAAATTGATAACTTAGTGCAGATTGGTCACGGCTGTCAGATTGGTCATGGATGCGCCTTTGCGGCTCATGTCGGACTCGCTGGCGGAACCACAATCGGCAACCGTGTGATTCTGGCGGGACAGGTGGGGGTAGGGAATGAAATCACCATTGGGGACGGCGCGATCGTATCTGCAAAAGCAGGTGTCACACAAGACGTTCCGGCGGGTCGAACCGTATCGGGCTATCCTGCGGTAGATCACAAAGTTTTTCTGAAATCGTCCATCCTTTACAGTCGATTGTCTGAAATGTATCAGGCGATCAAGAAATTGCAAAAACGGCTTGATGAAAAATGATCTCTTGATGAAAGGACTACTTTCAAGACACACATATAGCCAAGCAGCTTCGTGTTGTTGTCATGCAAACGAAGGTTCTGTCACTTAGCCACTATTAAGATATTGGTCGTTCTCTGCTACAGATTCTTATGCTCTCTAGATTCTTGCATGAGTACTGGGTTTGAATTATATTTTCCCCTTCCGTCACAAAATCATTCCAATTCTTTAGCAGAATTTGTTTTTGAGACTCCCTTGGCCAAAAGTTAGGTGCTTCCTCCAAACGCACAAATTTCCTATCAACAACAAGTGTCGGTGCCGTTTTGGCACAGTCAAGAATATGCCTAAGCTTTTCAGGAGAGTACCAAGGATACTGATGAAAGTCCGGGCACATAAGTTTGTCATTGGCTGCTCCATAGGGCATTACATTGGTGTTCTGACCAAGGCTCGCAAATCCTGTTCCGTTTGGGTATATAGATCTAAACGCCTTCAATTCAACTGAGGGTTGAGCCAAGGATGCAATCCTTGGGATTATTTGCATTGGGTTGTCAGCATAATGGCTAGTAACACGTAGTGTCCCACTAAGCAGGATAGCTGAAACTAATATTACAATTCCGAATAATGAACCAGCAAAGATCCTCTTTGAATTTATGCTTATTGCTATGCAGATAAGCAGAAGAGTTTGCGAGAAGTATATCAGCGACAGGTGATGCTCCCATATGCCTGTCAACCCTAATATGACTATTGAAATGAGGCATGTTGCGAGTGTACCAATCAAAAAAGCCTTAATCTTCTTTTCAATCGTGGATTGAATTGCTATGTATCCAGTGAAACCCATGCTTGCGATTAACGAAAATAGTAAAAGCCGTGACTTCCGGGAGCTTAAAAACATCGTGCGAAGATGTGAAGCAAAAGAGTTGACCAAGGAGCTGTTGTCTGTTAGCAGACCTTGAGAATAGAAGAAGTTATTTTGCTGAGTTTGCAGATAGCCAAGTAATTCTTGCCTGGTGAGAAGTATTACGATGATTAGCGCAGAAACAGACGTGAATCCTGTAATTAAGCGCTTGAGATTTTCGCGGCTAACTTGTTTATCCCATAGAATAAGCTCATAGGTAAGGCAGAAGACAGCCGGCAGAGGAAACGCGATTAATTTCGTGAAGGCCACCAATCCTATGCATCCACCGGCAAGTAGCATCTTTTTTCTAAGAAAGAAAGAGCATGCCAATAAGCTGAGCGCTATACCAGGCAGGGTAGTATATCCTGGAAGCCAGAAAGCCCCCGTTACAAGCAAAGGTACTGCAATCAGCAAAATTCTTTTACGCATCGTGTCAGTGCACTCAATAATGCACGAGATGTCGTATGCGGATACTGTTGCTATAACTACCATTAGCAACTCAAATAGGTATTCACCTATCCCTCCAAGCACTCGCTGCATTGACACAGCGTAAAAAAACAACGGATCTTTATTGTCGTAAACATCTATGTAGAGATGATTTGCTAAAAGTAGATACTCAGCTACAGAAACAAAAACTGCCCTGTCGCTTGTGGGGCTTGGGACTAGCCTAGCTGTAAAGCACAAAGTGAACAAAGTTGCTATCAGTATTCCGAGGGCAAAATAATGCTTTGAAACCCTTCTTTTGGCATCAGTAATAGATGTCTTAGTCATGCTGGTAGTGGTGAAATAATAGTTCTATCGCCAAATTTTAATGATTTCAGCGTTGATTGTCAGCTTCCAGACCTACTACTACTAACTCCGTTGTCATTTTCATTGGTCGTACTTTGAGGAGATTTTGGATAGGCCAATATCTGGGCAATTTTAGGCAGTAATCGTGCCGTCATCACAGAGAGTTGAGTAGTGAGAATCGGATTTAATCACCTTGGGTTCGAGCAATTGTTGAGCTGTAGGATTGGACAAGAAAATCTATCAGATAGGGCGCAAATAAGCAAAAAACGCGAGATATTTAGAAGCCCTAGTCTCCCGTTTATAAGGTTCAAAACAATAGGTTTCTTGCAGATTAACGAGGATTGACAGATTGAATCGCTTGACCTGATTAGCTAGGATTAAAGAACACTATCAGCTTTGCTATGAATGACTAGGAATCGATTGTTTCAAGCTGTTTGAAATCTAATATGAAGAGGTCTAAAGATGATTTTCTGCAAGTTGGGCTGGATGAATCGGGATTGTGGGGCATTGTCGATCGCTTGACAATGCCCTCAGTCCTACGACCAGTGCTTCTAAAAGATGGATGTCGTCATACTTGCAAGCACCCGCTCAATCCGAACATCCGATTCAAATACCATCTCCTCTGGTTTATATAGCATCGTCAGCTTATTTCCATCCACTTTCAGCGCCGTGGAAAGCTTGATTGAGCGTTGATCTGGAATCGTAAAGAGTCGGTCTTTACCTCGTGATAGCGCCGCCACAAACTGCTTCAATGTTTTGTCGCGGTTAGAAGGACGTTGATAAAACGATTCCAGCCGCCGCCACAACTTCGGAAAAATGGGTGGTAATTCTGCCAAATTAGGAGGAATGTCAATCTCAACGCCTTGATCGGAGCGATCCGCCTTCCAAATTCCTGCCTTCTCTGCCCGTGCCTTCTCCGTTGCCGCGACCATCACATCGCGCAATTCTTTATAAAGAGTCTCGTAAAACATGGGGTAAACATGTCCTTCTTGCAGAAGCTTGTAGTTAATGCTTTCCCGCAGCATATCTGCGTTTAGCTCCTCTCCTCGGTCAGAATTGTCCCATTTTGGAGGTTTGCCAACGAAGACAAAGCAAACCGGGCGTCCATTGCCATCAACATTGCCAGAAAGGATGTATCCTGGCCGTCCGGCTTTCTCTCCTCCAAGTAGGTCGATATTCCGTTTGGTTGCGTTTGAAGAAAAAGTTTTTTTCGCCGCTTTTTCAAGCGCATCAATGCCTTCGTAGCGTAGCTGCACTTGCCCTTCGCTCTTGAATTCGGCTCTTCCACCTAACTTGTCGAATAGTGTGTCGTCATCTGCCTTGAAACGGACTGAATCTCCATCGGGTATTCCACTCGTTGGCTCAAACGTACCTTGAATGAGTGTAAACGGCATAATATCTCGTTCCTCATCGCTAAAGAGTTAATAGCTTCACAGTCAGTTCAAGAGTACAGACACAGCGATCGCGATTTATTACAATGCTAAATCAGTATGACTGAGCTTAAAGCAACTGCTTGATCCTGATAGATTCACTACAAATTCACACAAGCGTGACAGAAGATCCGACATAACGAAAGTGCTATACAACACATTGCATTTATCGTTTTATAACGCTACGAGTTCGGGTTCTGCTTCAACTTGCCACCCAGATTGATTGAGACGAGTAATCGCGGTATCAATCAAGTCCAACCCTTGATGAACATTCTCAATTACGCTCAACTGTCCGCGCAAATCTGCCGCGCCCATAAAGCCTTTGGAATACCACGTCATGTGTTTGCGAGCTTGCCGGACGCCGCGATCGCCCTTATATTCCCATAGCATTTGCAAATGCTCACGGGCGCACTCTAGCCGCTCAACTGGCGTGAGGGGAGGTTTTTCCTCTCCTGTTTTGAGAAAGTGATCAATCTCGCCCACCAAAAACGGATAGCCCAGCGTGCCCCGTGAACACATGATGCCATCCGCTCCGGTTAGCTCTAGACATCGCACCGCCGACTCGACTGAGAAGATGTCACCGTTACCAATGACCGGAATTGAGAGAACTTCTTTGACTTTGGCGATCCATTCCCACTTGGCAGAGCCGTTATAACCTTGGGCGCGAGTCCGCCCATGCACGGTGATCATTTTCGCGCCTGCATCCTCCATGCGGCGAGCAAAGTCAAGAATGTTGATTTCTTTTTCTGTCCAGCCGATGCGCGTTTTGACGGTCACCGGAACTTCAACGGCTTCAACCACCGATCGCACAATTTCTGCGGCTAATTCGGGTTGCCTTAGTAATGAGGAGCCGCCGCCGTTCTTAGTAATTTTATTGACCGGACAACCCATGTTGATATCGACCGTATCGGCTCCTTCGGCGACCGCTTTCTGGGCGGCTTCTGCCAAAAAATCAGGACGGCAATCAAATAGCTGAATGCTAATGGGACGCTCATTCGGATCGACTTCCATAATGATTGGAAGCTGCTTGACGTAATGCAATCCAGTTGCGTTCACCATTTCGGTATACATCATCGACTCGGGCGCGTAGCGGCGCACCAACCGCCGAAACACTAAATCTGTCACTCCAGAAAGGGGCGATTGCAGCACTCGGCTGTTCACCTCAACGTGTCCTATCTTGAGAGGCTGGGAGAGACGGGCTTTAAGTTCGGGCGAGAGCGTCACCATAGCAGAGGAGGCAATATTTTCTAGACTCAATCATTCTACTCATACCGGCGTTGCGATCGCCGGATGTAGACAAGGACAACTCACGTCAATCGAGTAGTCGCTTAAATCGAGTAGTAGAGCGGGAAAGACTTTGCATCTTTGGGTTTGACGTATACCCGTTGTTGAGGCGCTAAGTTCAACTGATCGAAGCGATCGCGGGTCAAATGCGCCGTGACAATCTGACCATCATCGAGAGATAATTCTGCCTGGATCTCCCAGCCTAGATGAATCAGACGAGTGACTCTAGCAGCAACCGTGCTGCCATTGGGAGAGGTTTCGATCAGCACATCTTGAGGACGCAAGAACATCTCTGGATGGGCAGAGTCAAACCCGTTGTTCTGAAAAATATGCGACGAACTGGGCAGCACGTTAACAGGCCCGATAAAGCTCATGACAAAAGCGCTGGCGGGATGATCGTAAATATTGGCAGGCGTTCCAATTTGCTCGACTTTGCCTTTGTTCATCACCACTAGTTCATCTGAGACTTCCATCGCCTCCTCTTGGTCGTGGGTGACAAACACGGTCGTTACGTGAACTTCATCGTGCAGCCGCCGCAGCCATGCCCGCAAATCTTTACGCACCTTGGCATCGAGCGCACCAAACGGTTCGTCGAGCAAGAGAACTTGAGGCTCCACCGCCAAGGCTCGCGCTAGGGCAACTCGTTGGCGCTGTCCTCCAGAGAGTTGAGACGGGTAGCGATCGCCAAGTCCACTCAATTGCACTAGCTCCAGCAGTTCTTCAACTTTCTTCTTCACTTTGCTGGTTGGCGCTTTGCGAATCTCTAGCCCGAAGGCGATGTTTTTACGCACGGTCAAATGCTTAAACAGCGCGTAATGCTGAAACACAAATCCAATATTGCGCTCTTGTACACTGCGATCGGTGGCGTCTTCTCCTGTCAGCCAAATCTTTCCAGAATCTGGCATCTCTAAACCCGCAATCAGTCTCAATAATGTCGATTTGCCCGACCCAGACGGACCTAATAGCGCCACTAGAGAACCGCTTTTGATTTCTAGCGAGACCTGATCAAGGGCTTGAAAACTGCCAAACTGCTTAGAAACGTCTTGAACTGTGATGGCCACGGCGACCTCTTAAGGGATGAAGGATGAAGAGAGAGAAATGACTAGGATGAGAAATTTATCAGCAGGCGAAATAGCGATCAACGTCCACAACGACTCTGAACTGCTTTTCATCCCTCAAGCTAATCTCCGGTTTCTCGACAAGATTACTGTAGTTTATAGCATAGAGTGGACGAGAATGTTTGGGTGAGAAAGATTCTGCGATCCTTTGGAGCTTGGGTTGCTCTGAAGTTCCAAACAAGATTCAAAAAGACGCCCTTTTGAGACGCCTTTCTACAACCCGATCGCCTGCCGTAGCGCTTGCAAAACCGTATGGATTCCCAGCATTTGCAGCTACGAAAGAGGCTAACTAGAGGCATCTGAAGCATGTACCGTCGAAGCAGGAAGGGTGTGATGCCCGGCGGAGGAAATAGCGGGGTTGGCAGCGGCTGAATTGGCATAGTCTGGATTACTGTAGTCCGGATTGCTGTAGTCCGGATCAGCGTAGGGAGTTGGCACTGCACCTTTGACCTGACGCATCAGACTCGCCATTTCTAAAGCGCTCATGCCGTATTCCCAGCCCAAATTGCTCTTGATGCCTGCTCGTTCTAAAGCTTGCTGCATGGTGTCTGTCGTCAATACGCCAAAGACGACAGGAACGCCCGTTTGAAATCCAGCCGCTGCAATGCCTTTAGACACTTCAGCTGAGACATAATCAAAGTGAGGCGTTTGTCCTTTGATCACCGCGCCCAAACAAATAACGGCATCATACCGACCGGACATGGCAAGCTGACGCGCGACTAGAGGCAATTCAAACGCGCCGGGAACCCAGGCATAGTCGGTTTGGGTTCCTTGAGGGTTGATATCAATTCCGTGCCGTTTGAGGCAGTCTTGACAGCCCTCTAAGAGCTTTCCCGTCACCAAATCATTAAAGCGACCCACCACGATCGCAAACCGTAACCCATCCGTTTGAGCAAATGTTCCTTCAAAAATAGCCATTGTTTAATTTAAGTACCAACGTGATGCACACCGATAGCTTAAACAGATTTTCTGCCTTTGGGGGTGAGAACCTGCCTCAGAATGTCCCCTCAAACCTAGCGAGATCCGTCGGCTTTGGTAGGATTGATCCGGTTTGCTGATTTAGACCTTAACATTTAGCAAAGAAAGTTTAGAAAAACTTATCTTAGCAGGACGGAAAACAGAGAGGGGTGGGGTTGAAATATTAAGATTTCTTCCCCACGATCCTTCCGAGCTTCACGAAGCGAATTGCAATGCACACGCAAACTTACACCACGAGGTAGTTTAGAACCCCGACGGTAATCACCAAAAGAAACCAGATGCCTGACCCCAGCAGAATCAAGCGCTTCGATTGATCCCAGTTGCTTGGTGAAGCGTAGGCAACAGGAACGCCAATCACCATGACAAACGAGAAGAGAACCAGCGCAGTTAATGCAATTTGAAATACGATCGACATTTCCTTCTCCCTAAACAGCAAATTAAATCCAGTTATGGCAGTTATTGAAACTGCGTTTTCACTATCACTAAGTAACTTATCAGAAATGATGGACTTGATTCTATGTCACACCACAGCAGATTTTGATACCCTAGGTGCTGCCGTTGGGGTCAGTCGCTTGCGTCCGGGATCGCGGATTGTCCTTTCAGGAGGTGCCCATCCTGCTGTGCGTGACTTTTTAGCGCTCCACCGCGACGAATATCCCTTGATCGAGCCGCGATCGGTGAATCCAGATTTAATTCGATCGATTGCGATCGTCGATGCCCAAAGCCGCGATCGCATCGGCGCTACTGCAAAGTGGATTGATCTGCCAAACATTGACATTATTATCTACGACCATCACAAAAGCGCTGATAGTGATATTCCCGCAACAGAAGTTCATTTTGATTCAGTTGGAGCAATTACCACGCTGATTGCAGAGATTTTGCAAGCTCAATCGATTTCACTCACACCCAGCGAAGCGACGGTGATGGCACTCGGCATTCACACCGATACTGGCTCGCTGACCTACGATCACACGACGGCTAGGGATGCAGCGGCGTTAGCGTGGCTCATGACTCAAGACGCAAGTCTAAGCGCGATCGCAGAATACGTCGATCCCGGTCTTTCACCTCAACTGCAAGAGCTTTTGGGTCTGGCGCTAGAGCAGTTGCAGTCCGAAACCATTCGCGGGCAAACGATGGCCTGGGTCGTGCTTCAAACAGAGGACTATGTACCAGGACTCTCAAGCCTTGCCTCCCGAATTATGGAACTGACCGATATGGACGCCCTGTTTTTGGCGCATCACTATTGTCGGGGGGCGGCGTGCCGAGACGGTGGAAATGTGCTGGCGGTGATTGCGCGATCGCACATTGCAGGAACGGATCTCAATGCCGTTCTTAGCCCACTTGGGGGAGGCGGACATCCCAAAGCAGCAGCATTAACGCGCCGAGAAGAAGATCCGCAGCCGCTTCTCGATCAGATTTTGGCTCAATTTAGAGATCAGATTCCCCAGCCACCGACAGCGCGAGATTTGATGTCCTCGCCGGTGAGAACCATTCGACCAGAAACGACCATTGGTGAAGCCCAGCGAATTTTACTGAGGTACGGACATTCTGGTTTATCGGTTGTGGATGCTGATCGTCTAGTGGGTATGATTTCCCGTCGCGATTTAGATATTGCGTTGCATCACGGATTCTCTCATGCGCCCGTCAAGGGCTATATGACGACGAATTTGAAAACGATCGCACCCGAAACCCTGCTTCCCGAGATCGAATCGTTAATGGTCACTTACGATATCGGTCGGCTTCCCGTCTTGGAGCAGGAGCAACTCGTTGGAATTGTGACTCGAACCGATGTTTTGCGGCAATTGCACGAAGCGGGGAGCCGATCCAAACCCTCTGACCCATCGACTGGGCGCTCCTCTGCACACTCACACACGGCGCGACTCGATCTCGCCCGATTGACTCCACCTTTGCAGAAAATTCTGGCGATCGCATCTGAGCAAGCCCAACAGCGCGGATGGCATCTGTATCTCGTCGGCGGCGGTGTCCGCGATCTGTTGCTTGCCGAGCCAGATCAGCCTGTGATGCTGAATGACATTGATCTCGTTGTCGATGGCTTTCACCAGTCTGCCGATGTCGGCGCGGGAGTAGAATTAGCGCGGTCGCTGCAAGCTCTCTATCCTCAAGCGCGATTAGAGATTCACGGAAAATTTCAAACGGCAGCGCTGCTGTGGCACAACGATCCCACCTTGGATTCGCTTTGGATCGACATTGCCACTGCTCGGACGGAGTTCTATCCCTATCCTGCCGCCAATCCAGAAGTTGAGGCAAGTTCGGTTCGTCAAGATCTCTATCGTCGGGATTTCACGATCAACGCATTGGCCCTGCGGTTAACCCATCCTCGCGCGAATGAATTGCTCGATTTTTTCGGAGGCGTGTTGGATTTGCAGAAAAAGCACATTCGTGTGCTACACACGAATAGTTTTATTGAAGACCCGACCCGAATCTTTAGAGCCGTGCGATTTGCTGTGCGGCTTGGATTTGAGATCGAGACGCAAACTGAAGGATTCATTCGCTATGCGATCGCCAGTGGCATTTACACGCAATTTCAATCGAACCAATCCGAACGAGTCATTGCGCCTGCTCTGCAAACTCGCCTCAAAGCCGAACTGAAGCACATCTTGCAAGCGCCTTACTGGAAGCCCGCTCTCAAGAAACTGTCAGAGCTAGGAGCGTTAAGCTGCATTCACCCCACGTTAGAACTCGATGACGAATTGTGGTGGCAGTTGCGGCTGGTCGGTCGCTGGCTCCGTCGATTTGATCCGCAGCAGATATATATTCACTGGCAACTGCTGCTCGAAGTTCTCCTAGCGCGATTAGCCCCTGAAGAACGCGGATTTGTGGCTCAAACGCTCCAGCTGCCTCATGACAGCATCGAGCGTCTCACCGACCTCTGCCAGGTGCAAGCGCAACTGACAGAAGCACTACCTAAAGCCAATCGGCCTAGCCAAGTGGTGCAACTGCTTAAGCCCTATGATGTGCCTCTGTTAATGCTTGTAGCGGTACGAGTGCCGCGATTGGCTTCGCCAAGCTCCGAAGGATCGCACAGGCAATTAATTTGGAAATATCTCACCTGTTGGTCACGGGTAAAAGCGCCGTTGGATGGCAATGACCTCAAGCAACTGGGTTACAAACAAGGTCGGCAGTTTAAAGAAATATTGGAGCGCTTATTAATGGCAACCTTGGATGGGGATATCCACGATCGCGATACCGCCAAACGCTATTTAGCTGAGCATTTCCCCTTAGAATAATCAATGCAGCCGCCCAGTGTTAGATTTTTTGAACATTAGGTTTTTTGAATGTTATGTCTTCTGAACTGATCTCCGCGCAATCGATTCCCGTTGAAACGATTAAATATGACGATCGTGGCTTAGTGCCTGCGATCGTGCAAGACTATCTCGACGGCACCGTGTTAATGATGGCCTGGATGAATCAAGACTCGCTTCAGAAAACCTTGGAAACGGGTGAAACGTGGTTCTGGAGTCGATCGCGGCAAGAATTTTGGCACAAAGGCGCAACGTCTGGACATATCCAAAAGGTCAAAGCGATCCGCTATGACTGCGATAGCGATGCGCTGCTCGTCACTGTTGAACAGAGCGGTGATATTGCCTGCCACACCGGAGAACGCAGTTGTTTTCATCAAATTAATAGCGGGGTGACGCCGCCGCCTGCCGATACCTTGTCACAAGTGTTTTCGATCATCTGCGATCGCAGAGATACTCCGAGCGAAGGCTCTTACACCCGCAAACTGCTCGACGGCGGCGACAACAAGATTCTCAAAAAAATTGGCGAAGAAGCGGCAGAAGTGGTAATGGCCTGTAAGGATGATGACGCAGATGCGATCGCGGGAGAAGTTGCGGATTTGTTCTATCACACCCTCGTTGCGATCGCGTATCACCGTGTGGATCTGGGCGCTGTCTATCGCAAATTACAAGAGCGCAAGCGATAGGCAGATTGCGGATGGTGCGTCGTTACATCGGTTTCATAACAAACCAATAAAACCCATATGGGGAAAGATTGAGCCGATAAGGGTCATCCGTGATCGGGGGAAACTCAGTCTCCCCAAACATTTCAGTCAACGTGTAGTCTGTGAACAGTGACAGATCAAATGTTGCTGCCTGTGCCGCCGCAGAAAGATTTGCAACAACTAAAATTCTGCTCTCCTGATCCGCGCGAATAAACGATAAAACTTTGTGATTAGAAGAGGGCAAAAACTTAAAGTCGCCGCTTCCGAAGACAGAGTACTGTTTGCGAAGGTCAATAATCTGCTTCATCCACGACAAGAGCGAGTATTGATTTGCGCTCTGCACTTCAACGTTGGTCGTGACGTAATGATATTCTGCATCGACAATCACTGGGAAATACAGCTTCTGAGACGCGGCGCGGCTAAATCCAGCATTGCGATCGCTCGTCCACTGCATTGGGGTTCTGACGCCATTGCGATCGCCTAGATACACGTTGTCGCCCATACCAATTTCATCACCGTAGTAAATCACAGGCGTTCCGGGCAAGGAGAACAGCAAGCTATTGAGCAACTCAACCTGACGCCGATCGTTACTCAACAACGGAGCTAAACGCCGCCGGATGCCGACATTCACTCGCATCATCGGATCTTGAGCATAGACGTTATACATATAATCGCGATCTTCGTCCGTGACCATTTCTAGGGTCAATTCGTCGTGGTTGCGTAAAAAGATCGCCCACTGGCAGTTCTCAGGAATCGGCGGCGTGTGTTGAAGAATGTCGATAATCGGGAGACTATCTTCCATTCGCACCGACATAAACAATCGGGGCATGAGCGGAAAGTGAAAATTCATGTGGCACTCATCGCCATCGCCAAAATATTTCACCGCATCTTCTGCCCACTGATTGGCTTCTGCGAGCAGCATTCGGTCGGGGTATTTTGAATCGATGTGCGATCGCAGGGCTTTCAGGTAATCGTGCGTTTCGGGCAAGTTCTCGCAGTTCGTGCCCTCTCGCTCATAGAGGTACGGCACGGCGTCCAGCCGTAACCCATCGACTCCCAAATCCATCCAAAAATCTAAAATCTCAAATACCGCTTCTCGAACGTCGGGATTGTCGTAATTGAGATCAGGCTGATGATGGTAAAAGCGATGCCAATAAAATGCCTTGGCAATCCCATCCCATGACCAATTCGACGTTTCAAAATCTTGAAAGATAATTCGCGTGTCTGAATATTTCTCAGCCGTGTCGCTCCAGACATAAAAATTCCGTTCCGAGCTACCTTCTGGGGCACGCCGCGCCCGATCAAACCAGGGGTGCTGATCGGAGGTGTGATTGATAATTAATTCAATAATGACCCGAATGCCGCGATCGTGAGCCGCTTTTAGAAACGCTTTGAAGTCGTCGAGCGTTCCATAAATCGGATTGACGCTGGTGTAATGGGCAATGTCATAGCCATCATCTCGAAGCGGTGATGGGAAAAATGGCAGCAGCCAAAGGGCAGTCACGCCCAATTCTTCTAAATAATCAAGCTTTTGGGTTAATCCGACAAAATCGCCGATTCCGTCTCCATTGCTATCGGCAAATGCTCGAACCGATAATTCATAAATAATGGCGTTTTTGTACCACAACGGATTGGCTGTCATAAATCAAGGGGTGCGAAATTTCTTATACATTGTAGTGCCAAGCCCTACAGGAACACGGGCAAAGAGGCTAAAAACGAGGGATGAGGGAGGAAAGAGTAAGCAGAATTTATCTCTCTTTGCATAACGTTTTTGCATAACGCTATGCAGGTCGGCTTCGTCTCTTTGTCAGATCCACTGATTTACAAAAACAAGCCCTGCTCATGCCAAGACAGGGCTTATCATCACTGTGATTATTCGCTGTGTTCACTCGCTTGAAGCAGCGCCACCGCGAGGATCACGCTCGGCTCAACAGGCTGTTATTCTTTGCCTGTAGCTTGCTTCACTGCCTTCGCTGTATTCTCGATAACCTTGTCTGCGTTTGGGGTCTCTTTCTTAAAGATCTTTAAGTCTTTCTCATATTCTTTCTCTGCACCTTTCGGATCTTTGATCGCTTGCACAGCTTTGTCATATGCCTCTTCGCGGGAGCCGTACTTTTGGCTATCCGGGCTAATCACTTCTTGCTGTCCGCTCACATCCTTAACGCTCGGCGCTGCGATCGCGTCAGTTGCGATCGCGCTCATGCCAACCCAGCTTAGCAATCCCACAAATGCAACAACCAGGCCGCGCAATAAGCTTTGGCGCAATGATGATAGTAAACCTTTCATATAGAAATTCCTCCATGAACATAATGCGATCGCGATGCAATTACGCAAACCGCAACCGCAGCCATCTTAGGGGATCGCTTTAAGAGAATCCTTCTATCAGAAGTTATATTCACGAGCCGGGGGGCTGTGTCCCGCCATAGGGTTTGGGTTGAAGCTGAAGTTGTTTTGAAATTGCGTCAAATAAGCGGTTTGCCAGGGCCGTGTTGGCATCATCCGTCAGGTGAATCGCGTCTTGAAACGCCTCGCCTTTAAAGTCAGCGTAAGCGTTGTAGAAATTAAACGTAGTAACCTGCGGCACTTCTTTTTTGACTTGATCGAGCGATCGCTGCAATTCTGAATATCCAGCTTTCACCTGTTGCGGATACTGCGAACCGAGTTGCTCCAAAATCTCTTTCTCGCGGGGCGTATTCGCACCTCGACTGGTCACTTCGGGCTGCAGTGCCACAATTAACGGAACTTTTGAGGCACTCGTGAGCCGCGCCAGTTGACCCATATTTTGGCGATAGCGCTCTGCTCGGCGGTTGAGTTCATCGGCCTCGGTAGGCATCCGTTGTATCAACGACGCATCTCCCTCGCTTGGAGGAATAACTTGTTTGAGCGAAGTTTGAGGCTGTAGCACCCAATATTGAAAGGCTTTAACGAGAAACAGTTGCGAGAATAAATTTTTGACCTGCTGCGTTAATCCGACGAATAGATGACGAGGAGCGCTCTCTAACAAACTTTCTGTACCCGGAATATCGCTGCCTTCTTGAGTGCTTGGCACGAGCAAATCAGCGTAGCCATTAAGAACGACAATGAGATCGGGCTGATAGGGCAACACATCAAACGCCAGTTTCGACAGTTCGTTGCCAGAAATATAGCCCGGTACAGCCGCGTTGATCACGGTGTAGCGATTTTCCCGAATTTGAGGCGGGAGCGCTAGGGCTTTGTCTAACTCATCGGCAAAATAAGGGAGAACAGTCGGACGAAATTTACCAGGATTGGCTTTTTGAGCCGCCACTTGCTGATTTAGACGCGCTTCTAGTTTTTGGGTAAACGTCGCTTGATTGCTAGAACTGAGTTGCCCAAAAGCGGTGGAGCCGCCCAGCACAAAAATTCGGACTTCGCCTTTCGGTTTATCGAGCGCGATCGCTTGATCCTGACGAAATCCTTGTTCATTAATTTTCCAGTCTTGACTTTCTTGGTTGCCCACCAACCGATAGCCCATCACCGGACTTTGCTTCACCGTCAGTTGTCCTTGGTTGGGAAGTCCGTCGAACGTTTTGCCCGCGCGATCGAGATACTTTAATCGATACGCGGTGACGTTCAGCGGTTCGCCTTGAAACGCCGATAGCTCACCTGTTTTTCCGGAAACTCCAACAATCAGCCGCACCAGCAACTCTAACCCAATCAACGCGAGTGGAATTGAGAGCAAAATCCACTTGCGGGGTAAGGGCTTTTTCTTTTGGTACAACGAACGGCTAGACCTATAACTATAAGTTTTACGGCTAGACCTAAACATTCAGCTTGTCCTCAAACGATCGCGGCATAAAATACAAGTTGTCTTTTCTCTTTACCAAGCAATTATCAAGAAACACCCAGTTACACTTAGAATTCTGAGATTTCGGACTTGAAATATAATGGTTTGCAAAAGAATTTAAGTTGATTGCTCAACGTTTACAAATCAGTTTCGCATCTTACTACATAAATGGTTTTCGGTGTTGCATTTCAAACATGTTTCTCAACAATCAACACAGCAACGGCTATCACTTCTACGAAACATGGAACTCCATTCTGCGATCGCAAGTCCTACTGTAAAACTAAATTACTGTAAATCTAAATCCTGTAGAGCTGCATAGAATTTGGCAACCAAATGCTTACCGTTGATCTGCACTGCATTATGCGTAATATAATCGGGCTTAAACTCTTCTCATGACACAGGTACAGGGACTTAGCGATCGCGAAGTCAACGCACAAAAGCTTGCGGGCAACACCAATCAGGTGACGTTGCCGACAAGTCGTTCCTACTGGCGCATTTTTCGTGAGAATCTATTTACCTTTGTGAATGCCGTTTTCTTTGTAATCAGCGGCGTTTTTATTGTGCTGAAACGCCCAAGTGATGCCGTTTTCGTAGCGGTTGTGATCTTTAGCGGCGTCATTATTGGCATTGTTCAGGAAATTTGGGCAAAACGCAAGCTAGACGAAATCGCGTTGCTCTCTCGCCCTCAAGCGACGATTATTCGCAATGGTGAAGCGCTCATCTCTGACCCGAACGAAATTGTTTTAGGCGATATTTTGCAGGTGAACCCAGGAGATCAAATTTTGGTTGATGGTCAGATTGTTTGCGACGGACAGATCGAAGTCGATGAATCGTTGCTGACCGGCGAATCGGATCTGATTCTCAAACGGTCGGGCGATCCGGTCTATTCGGGCAGTTTTTGTGCGAGTGGACGCGCTCATTATGAAGCGCAAAAAGTGGGAACTGAAACGGTGGCTTATCAGCTTGTGGTGGGCGCAAGAGAATTTCGGCAAATCTATACGCCATTGCAGCAAGAAATTAATTTAATCATTCGAGTGTTGTTGCTGGTTGCATTGTTTCTTTGGCTGTTAGTCGGGATTGGATTTATTAGTCGATCGCAGCCATTTAATGAAGTGGTGCAGCGTGCGGCGGTGATTGCTGGACTCGTCCCCGCAGGATTGCTGATTGCAATCACGTTAGCGTATGCGACGGGTGCGGTGAGAATGTTAGGCGAAAACGTTTTGATTCAACAAACGAATGCGATCGAGTCGCTGAGTAATGTCGATGTGCTGTGTTTGGATAAAACTGGAACGCTGACCACCAATCAGATTGAATTAAGCGCAATTTATCCGATCGAGCGCTCTGAATCAGAATTGCGAACCCTGCTGGGAGATTACGCCGCGAGTACACAAGCTGGAAATCGCACCAGCGAGGCGATTTTGCTCAGTTGTTCTGGCTATGCGCGATCGCTGCGATCGGAGGTTCCATTTTCATCGGAGCGCAAATGGAGCGCTATTTCTTTTCGTGACATTCCTGGAACGTATTTTCTCGGCGCATCAGAAGTGCTGACAAAATGCTTTACGCTCAGTCCGTCTGTGTCAGACTACATTGAACAACTGACTGAGCAACTCACGCAACAGGGCTTGCGAGTGGTATTGTTTGCTTATAGTCCAGACTTGCTTCAAACCGAGACTCCATTTTTACCCGCTGCGCTAACGCCTTTGGCTGTATTGAGTTTTAGCGATCAGTTGCGTCCGTCTGTTCAGGAAACGCTGCAAGGATTTGTCAAAGCGGGAATCACGATCAAGATTATTTCAGGAGACAATCCGCATACAGTAGCGGCATTGGCAAAACAAGCCGGATTTAGCGATGAAATTAGACTCATTTCAGGAACGCAACTGGCAGAGTTAGACAATGCGCAATTTACTCAAGCGGCCCGTCAGTACAATGTGTTTGGACGCATTACGCCTCAGCAAAAAGCCAAACTCGTGAGGAGTTTGCGAGATGCGGGACATTATGTGGCAATGACCGGAGACGGGGTGAATGATGTGCTTTCCCTAAAACAAGCCAACTTAGGCATTGCGATGGAAAGCGGCAGCAAAGCGACACGGGGAATTGCTGACATTGTGCTGCTGAAAGATTCGTTTGAAGCATTGCCGCATACATTTTTGGAAGGACAGCGCATTCGCAACGGCGTGTTAGACGCACTGAAGTTATTTATGGTGCGATTGTCTTGCGTGACGCTGCTAATTTTCGCAACCGCGATCGTCGCGGATAGTTTTCCGCTCATGAATAAACACAGCGCGATTATTACATTGATTGGCGTTGGCATCCCGACGTTATTTATTCCGGTTTGGGCGCAGCCTGGAGAAAAGCCAAAACGAAGCCTGGTTCGCTCGTTGCTTCATTTTGTGTTGCCTGCAACGTTGTCTATTACATTGGTTGCACTGACAATTTATCTGTTTTATCTCGTCAGTGCAGCGCTCGATTTGCCGCTCAACGTCACCCTGACCGAACTTGACTTTACGCTGCCGCGCACGGCGTTGGTGACCATTTTGGTATTCTGTGAACTGCTTTTAATTCCATTTCTCAAACCTCCAACGACCGCGTGGGTGGGTGGTGAACCGCTGAGCGGAGATTGGCGCTATACGTTTGTGGCGGTGGCACTTATTTTGGTGTATTTGCTGATTTTATTCGTTCCGCCCGTTCGGATTTTCTTTGAATTGTCGGCACTCGAAACGGCCGATCTCATCTTTTTAGGATTTGCTGCGATAGAGTGGTGTTTTATTGTGCGTTGGGTTTGGCGATCGCGCTTTTTTGATCGTTTTTTGGGAGTGAGTTTGGAATGACACAAATTCCTCAGTACAAAGTCACGATTTGGGAATCAATTGCGGTGTTGATCGGCGCGATCGCGCTGCTAGGAGTTGGGACGCTGGGGCTGACGATGAAATTTATTGCCAATGCGCAACGTCCACAGCAAGCAGACGCGATCGCCAACAATATTATTAAATACAACATCCCCAACGCTCAAAGTGTCCTGGGATTAAACTTTGTGGGCGCTAGAGTTGCTCTAATTACCAATAGTGCAGAGCAACCTGATATTCAGCTACTGGCAGCCCGCATGAAAGGGGTTCAAGAGGGCGAAAAACGCAGAATTGAGCGATTTTTAGACACCGTTTCTCTGGGAGATGCGGGAGATTTTAAGGTCACAAGAGAACGCATCGAGCCAAAAGAGTTTTGTGGTGAAACAGTTCTGGTGACGATCGGAGAAGGACGGGCAAAACAAGTTGCGTCTAGGTCTAACATCAGTGTGACGTACCGTGCCACTGTTACCCTGAATGCCGATCGATACATTATTAGTTTGCTCACGACTGGACAAGATGCACGAGAAAAAGCCGAGAGGGTGTTTGATTCGCTTCAGTGTCAGCAGTAGAGAAGAATGTGAATCGGAGGGGTTTGCACACTATTCTTGAGGTTCACATCTTTACCAAGGTAGCCGACTGCCATCCCAAGAAAAGAATTCACCGCTATCGCGTTCTTGGAGTCCATCGAGAACGGTTAATAGTTGTTTGACGGTGCGATCGCAGGAAAATAATTTTTCTGGCGGCACGTTGCGCTGAAATGGACGGGATAATTCAGTATCGGTTGTGCCCGGATGCAGGGTGACGACGATCGCACGTGGACAGGTTCGCTTGTATTCGATCGCAGTGGTTCGCATCAACATGTTTAAAGCCGCTTTAGAGGCACGATAGCCGTACCATCCGCCTAAGTGGTTATCACCAATGCTGCCTACCTTGGCAGAAATCGTCGCGAAGAGTGCGCGATCACGATGCTTTAGCAACGGCTGCACCTGTTTTGCTAATAAAACGCCGCCAACACTATTAATTTGAAAATACCGCAGTAAGTTCTCTGCATTGATCTGCCGCAAGCTTTTTTCAGGTTGCATGATCGAGTCGTGCAGAATGCCAACACAATTGATCACGTAATGCAGCGCAGATGTTTCGGTTTGAATCTCTGCGATCGCATCGGCAATCTGTGTTTCATCGGTAATATCCATTGGCAAACAGCGCAGGCGCGGGTCTGCGATCTCCACTAGGTCTGATTTCGGCTTTCGATAGGTGGCGTAGAGGCGATCGGCGCGATTTGTGCTTAAAAACTGTTTGACAAACTCTAATCCAATGCCTTGACCCGCTCCGACGATCAGTGCTGATCTTAAATTCACGTCGCGAGGTGAATCGGTCATAGTCATCAGACAGTAAAAAAGACAGTAAAAAGCGCTTTGAGTATAGCATTCAATGCTTTACGGCAGACATGAATTGGTTTGCTGAGGTTTTTTCTGAGTATGCCCGCCGCGAACCGCAGTATTGATTAGACTATTTGCGATCGACCATTAGTTTTTTCACCGCATTCAGCATCGCAGCATTTCCTTTGTTTCTCTCAGCTAACCACCATTCAGCACCCCAGAAATACAGCTTAGAGATCCCAGCTTGCATGGCGTATGTCCAAGTTTCAGTTAAGCGTTCAGGATTCATAGATAGATATGCATCTTCAGGATGCTCAAACTGATAAGGACCATCTGGACCCCACGGTTCTGCTTGCAGTTCTGCAATCCAAAATTGTTTTCCCTGATGTTCTGCAACTGCTTTTTGATATGCCAACCGCAATGGCGAGATAAATCCTAGCTTAAACATCTCGACATATCCGTTAAACACCGGACTTCTAAAAAAAAGTTTGTTAAATAGGGTAACGGCAATGACATCGCTATCAAACTTGAGGGTTTGTCGCAGTTGTGAAGCCATCCAAGGCGTTGTGGCAAACGTTACAACGGTTGGGTGAGTTGGATCAATCGATCGCACGAATTTAATCTCCTCGGTCACGAATGGAGTGACCTCTCGGCACGTCGGCCCTCCCCAAATCTTGCCTAAAATCTTAGCTAACGGTTCATTCTCGATTTGCCACGCTTCAAGGGCGGGATGATCTTTTAGGTGAAGTACTGTTGCTTCTATCATGTTCAATAATGATTGCTTAAATTCCTGATCATTAAAGTTTTGGGTCCATGCGGGCGCATAACATTCTGGATAGCGGGGAACGCGGTGTCCCACAGCTAAAAGCACCTTTGCGTTGGCTTTAGCAGCTTCCTTCATCTGCCAATCGATTGCGCTCCAGTTAAAGATACCGGGTGCGGATTCGATCTGATCCCAAAACACAGGAATCCGAACATGGTTGATGCCGAGATCGTTAATGATTTCTTTATATGCAGCTTTCCAATCTAAATTTAACGCTTCAGCATTCATCTGAATAAATGTCGCACCGATTTCGACACTGTTTGCCGGACCAGGATTTTGAACGGTGTATTGCAATAGAAAATCTTTAGAGAAGACCAGCAGCAGTGTCAATCCAAACGGCAACAATACTTTGATTAAGGTTTTCTTGAGTGATTCGCGTTTCATGCTTGTAGATGGATTTACAGGCGTGTCAACTTTGCCGACCTCAAAAGTTAGAGTTTAAGGTTAGAGTTTATGGTTCGGTGCTACATCAAACTGGCTAAGGGTCTACCTCATATGAATATAGCTCTAAGTGTATTTTGGCATCAATCAATAGACCCAACGGATGGATCCGCAACCCATCTTGCGAGACGAGAACCGTAAATAGCGCTTTCACTCGTGACATGCATAGAATTTAAGCTCGATTCTGCTTTGTGCAACAAATTTGCTGCTCTAGTATACTGATTGCGCGATTAAAAACTTGCGATCGCGTCTTCAATTGCGCGATCTACTTATTTGTTAGCGAAGATCCACGATTAAGATTGCAAAACTACGGCAGCGGATTCCGCAACTCACAGCTTTATGTGTCGCGTCACAACGTTCGACTCAGTGATTTCATCATTTGATCCTTGATTTCACACGTTTGGTCTTTGATTCCAGTCATTGGTCCTGTGTTCTTAAATATCTGAAGGATCACAACACTTCTATTTCTTGAAATTACCCAATCACAAACTCGAATTCTGTGCTCACCGCGCAACGTGCAGCCAAGGAGAAAATATTTCCTTTTGTTCACCCTTTCCGTTTTCACGAATTTCTGCCTCTAGTTCTCAGGGCTTTGCCAGATTTTTACTCCTTCGCTATTCCCCACGACGATCGCGTGTCCTTCGAGCGCAAATTGTACAAATAAACTGCTGTACCACGAGGTTCGCAGCAAACCTAAATAGCGATCGCTTTGCAGTTGCCAGAACTGCACCGTACCGCCAACCGTTGTGGCTAGAATTTGGCCATCGGGGCTAACCACTAAATCTGATGTTCCCGTCTTCATCACCCGCACGGGTTCTCCAGTAGCGAGATTCCAAATTTTGATTTTGCTGCTGCCTGTAATCAACGTCTGACCCGCTTGCCCGAAGGATAATCCTGTCACATCTCCTGAATTAAGCGTGTGCAGAAGTTCTCCTGCTTTAGCAAGCCATACCTCTGTTTTGATGTCTCCGGTGGCTAAGAGTTGTCCGTCTTGACTAAAAGCGATCGCGCGGGCAGGTCGTTCTCCTAACCTGTACCGGAACTGCTGAGTCGATACATCCCAAAACTGCACTCCGGGCAGAGCTTCTACTCCATCTGCCCAGCGCTGGACCCGGCTTCCACTGGCTAACGTTCGTCCATCGGGACTAAAGACTAGCACCGACGCTCGACCTGATGGCATCGTTCCGAGTAAGCGGCTCGTTTGCACATCCCAGAGCTTGATCGTGCGATCGAGACTACTACTGGCGAGTATTCGTCCATCGGGACTGATGGCCAAGGCCGTAATTGAATTAGAGTGACCCACTAGCGGCGGCAGCAATTGACGAGTTTTGAGATCCCACCGTTGAATAACGTTGCCGTCTCCGGTGGCTAATAGTACGCCCGCCGGATCAACCGCGATCGCACTTTGTTTACGAGTCAGTAGAGTTTCGGGCTGGGCATAACACACGATCTCAGCCGCGTACATGGGTAGGCAGACCTGACTCGGTAATCGAGCCGCGATCGCATTGCGCAGCACGACATGGAGACCTGCGATCAGCGCGATCGTCAGGACACTTCCAATACTCACCGTCACCATTAGTCGTTTGTGCTGCACAAATCCTTTACACCAAAATTCTTTACGCCATTGGAGCTAGTCAAAAGTTCTGTAGTTAAGATCGCAGAAACTGATCCAAATGGTATCTTAAAGAAAGTTCATCTGAACCGAATATGTGAATAAGCATAGACTACTATTTGCGCTGGCGTTGCTGGTATCAACCTACCTGAGCGTAACGCTTCTGCATTTGGGAATTGATAAGTTCTACTATATTCTGGCAGATGGAAAAAAGTTTGCCACGTTTCCAGACCTCCGCGTTCAACTGGGAATTGGTCTGAGCTACGTTTTCATCTCTATTCTCTATTTAATTTGGCTCGGCAAGCACTTTCACGATCCGCCGCCAGCGGTTACGGGTCGCTTTAGGGATGTATTGAAATCTGCTTCGCCGTTTCTAGTTCTAGCGTTTATTGCCTATCCTTTGGGCAACGATATCTATATTTACCTACATTCCGGGTTAATGAATCTGAACCGGGTCAACCCGTTTGTTGTGAGAGCCGCTGCGTTTTCAACGGAGCTATCTCCCTACGTGGATTGGGGGCAGACTTCAACCTATGGACTCGTTTCGCAAGCCATATTTACCGTATCGGCAGCGTTTGTAGCTGTGCATCCGCTCATTGCCGTTTATGTATATAAAGCCATTTGTTTAGCATTGCACAGCTTGAATGGATTTCTGATTTGGAAATGGTTGCCGCCCACGGAGCGACATCGAGTTGCGATCGCGTATCTTTTGCATCCTCTGCTACTGATGGAGCAAGTCAGTTCGGGCCATGTCGATCTGTTAGTGTCAACCAGTCTGATTGCCTTTGCGATTAGTTATGCAAAATGGCGCTACTGGACAGCGTTTACGGCGCTATGGATGGGTCTGTTAGCCAAAACTCTGCCTCTGATTTGGGTTCCATTAATGGCGATCGCGCTGCTGCGTCGAGGGCAGGGGAAACAGTTGTTTAGAATGATCTCAGCCTCCATTGCGATCGTGGGTGTGCTAACCCTCACCATCCTGCCTGATGTTTCCGCATGGCGTAGCTTGCTGAATCCAGGAGTAGAAGGGCAGTTTCAGTCATCTCTGCTTGCGATCGCACGGTTTTTGTTGGATATAACCCGTATCTTTGTAGCTCCAGAGTGGCTAACACTCGAAGCAGGGCGAACTATTTTATTAGGCTTGGTGCGACTCACCATTCTTAGCTTCATTGGCTTTTATGCGTGGCGATTATGGCGCAGCGATCGATACTGGGATAACACACCCCAGAAGCTACTAGAGGAAATGGGATGGGTCACGCTAGTGTTGTTGCTAATAGCAACGCCTTGGCTAATGCCTTGGTATAGCTCAATTTTGATCACCTTTGTCGCCTTGCTTCCGAGAGCACGATTGTTTGGGCTAACCAGTTTAGCGTTTGGCCTATCAAGCAGTGCGCAGTATGCACTCGCAAGTAATAGCAGCATCAAGAGCTTTGTCTCGATTGGACTGCCGATCGCCGTTCTGATCATTGGCAGTTGGCTGCTTCAACGCCGTTCTCCAACCTCAGGAGTTGTTTCGACTTCGACCACCGATCCATTGGCTTCAGAGTGAGGTTCTCCCGTTAAGGAGACGCAAGTTCGGGCGGCACAAAGTAGCCGGTTTGTCTGGGCTCTGCGCCAAACTGTTCGACCAGCAAAGTGTGCAGCACGGGTTTAAGGTCATCACATGGAATGCCTTGCATGACTCGCTGACCGAGATGTGCCTCTTTACCGACTTTGCCACCCATCCAAATATCAACGGCTTCTACAACCTGACCATTCTTGCGCCCTTTTGTCCCCATCATGCCGATATCTGCTACTTGCGGTTGTCCGCACGAGTTGGGGCAGCCCGTCCAGTGAATGCGGATTGGGCGCGATACGGTCAGTTCAGCTTCCAGCGCTTTAATCATTGCCAAAGCCCGATTTTTAGTTTCGATCAACGCAAAGCCACAAAACTGATTGCCTGTGCAAGACACTAACCAGCGCGACATGTTATCAGGATTGGCTGGAAAGCGCTCTTGCAGCAGCGGTTCGTTGAGCATTGCCTGCAATCGGCTGATGGGAACGTTGGGAATGATCAGGTTTTGTTCTACAGTCAGGCGAATCTCTCCACTGCCGTAGGTATCGGCGATGCGGGCGAGGTCAAACATCTCGTGGGCATAGAGGCGACCGATCGGAATTAGGAGGCCAACATAGTGAAGTCCCGGTTGCTTTTGCGGGTAGACGCCGATGTGATCACGTTTGTCTAAGGTGATTTCATCTGTTTCAGCCGCAGGTTGCAGGCTTTGACCTAACTGAGTTTCGAGTTCTGAGCGAAACTTTTCAATGCCCCAAGCATCGACCAAATACATCAATCTCGACTTCTGGCGATTGGCTCTTAACCCATGATTGCGATAGAGCAATAGCACCGCTTCACATAGGGGAACAACTGCTTCTGGCAATACCCAAGCATCAAGCGGAATGGCTTCTACGTAACGCTTGGGCGAGAACATGCCGCCAACAATGACATTAAAACCGATCGCGCCCTCTTTGTAGGCGGGAATGAAGGCGAGGTCGTTGGTTTCTGCGTGGACAGAATTATCGCGACAGCCCGCGATCGCAATGTTAAATTTACGCGGCAGATTTGTGAATGTTGGGTTGCCTGCTCCCATATTGGTGATCATGTCCTGCACCGCACGCGTTAACCCACGAGTATCAATCAACTCGTCAGCTTCTAGCCCTGCCACGGGTGATCCGGTGACGTTCCGTACGTTATCAACTCCCGTTTGCACACTGGTCATCCCTGCCTGCTCAAATCGGCGGAAGATATCAGCCGCGTCTTCAATGCGGACTCCCCGCAGTTGAATATTTTGACGAGTGGTAATGTCGGCGTTGCCATCGTCGCCGTAGCGCTGCACGATCTCGGCTAACACGCGCAGATGACTGCTCGGAAGAATGCCATTCGCGGTTCGCATTCGCAGCATAAACCGACCCGGCGTAACGCTGCGATGGAACAAGCCTAAAACGCGCAGGCGAAAGTCGCGATCGGCTTCATCGAGGGCTTCCCAACCGATTTCTGCAAAGTAATCTAGCTCCTGCTTTAGGACTAGACCATCTTTCTCAGCTTTGATTCTTTCAAACTTATTTAGCGTTTTAGCAGGCACATTCTCAGATGGAGAGGTGTTGATGTTAACGGCTTCCGCCTCAATGTGAGAGCCGACTGCACTGGCAGTTTGTACTTCTGATGTCTCTGTCATAGTGTTAACTGCTAATTTTTGTGTTAACTGCTGTTTTTAAGATTGCTTTAACCTAAGAGCAGCGTTTCCTTCGGAGTTGCGCACTGCGCTAATCGCGATATCAGATAAGACAGCGTTCTTCTTCGACAGACTATTCAATCTGATTTGTTAGATCGGTAGAGATTGCTACACAAAGACGCGATGCAGGACAAATCCGCCTTTTGATAGAGAAGTAATTTGGGGGTTGCTAGCTCGCTTTAAACGGAAAGAATTACTTCGCAGAGGCTTTCCGCCTAAGTTTCAGCGCTTAGCTTTAGAAGGGTTTCGTTTCAGCCTACTGCTGTCTACCAAGCATCTTGGCAACAACCTATTCAGCTATTCATCATCCTGCCCTTTTGTTGAGAAAATGTGACTGAAGAATAGATTGTTGGGTTAGTGCCTACGCAGAGCTATAGTGCTTTGGCACGATCGCGTGACACAGAGTGGTAACTCAGATCTCATGCTGGTCGAGCTTCCATCAGCAAGGGATAGGATGGAGACAAATCCGAATCTGCTCGTAAAATTCGTGGCTCTACAGACCGATCTGGAATAAAAGTCAGACGGGACCACGTTGGGATGAATAAAGCATCAGGTTCCTGGTACTCAGGATTCTGCCAGTACTCCTCTCTCAAGCCATACTCAAACACAAGCGCATACTCATCTGACGGTAGTTTCAGTTCATGTTCAGGTACAACACTGGTTCCGCCCGTGATCACGATGCTACCTGACATCGGAACTGAAAAAGGGACGACAATTGCGCGAACGGCATTTGGCTGAATACTGATTTCAGAGGCGTCCCAAATCTCGATATCACAGTCATCGTCCGAACCGATTGTCCTAAAAGACACGCTGAACGGTCGCCAGGTAAATCCTTGATCCACATGCTGATCATCCCAGTCATTGCCAGGAAATTCGAGGCTTGGGTCGTAGATGCACATCTGCGAATAGTCAAGACCAATACTAAAAGATGCTAACTTCGGCATAATTTACGCTACTGGAAACTGCTTCTACAACATCTAACGCTCTATATTTGCGGGCAAGATTACTATACCTGCTACCAGAACCCGAATTAGCGCTCTCTCGAATTGGTCTAACGCTAGAGTTCTCACCCTTCGTTATTGAGTTGCGATCGCACGTTTCTTCGTTCCCGCCTTCGTTTCTTCGTTCCCGCCTTCGTTATTGAGTTACATCGCACGTTTCTTCGTTCCCACCTTCGTTTCTTCGTTCCCACCTTCGTTTCTTCGTTTCCACTCCTTGTTATTAAGTTACGATCGCACGTTTCTTCGTTCCCGCCTTCGTTTCTTCGTTCCCGCCTTCGTTTCTTCGTTCCCACTCCTTGTTATTAAGTTACGATCGCATGTCCCTGACTCCGACTCCTGCTTCATCTAGAACGCATCAAGCGATCGTGAGTATTATCTAAGTGGTGGAGAAAACGGTTTGATCTATCGACAGTGCTTAGATGACAGTTCTAGAATCATGCTGCTGTCAGCAGAATTAGCCGCAGCGAATCGAGACAGACCATCCAAGGCAACGGTTGTGCCTTCAGCGCAAACCATTTTTCCTTAAAGACCTCCGCTTGAAGGTGATAGTCTTGCGGACTCGTCGGAGGAGCATTGAACTTTAGAAAAATCGTCATGCGATGCGGAGTTTCACTCGTCGCCGCAACCCAGCAGGGAAACGTATTAGGCTGCTGAGCGTCTTGAGGAAAGAGAATTTGATGAGCGCGAATGCCAACATAGGCAAACTGTTCGGGTAGAGGCTCGGCAATCTGTAAGCTAATGCCCCACTCGATCGCATGGATGTGATTATCTGCCGTCGCGACTGCCGTCGAGAAGTTTTTACATCCCGTTAGTTGAGCCACTGTCACTGTCGCCGGACGCTCAAAAATCGACCGCTTAGACCCGAATGCGATCGCGCGTCCTCCATGCATCACTAGCAAGTTTGGACAGACACGATACGCTTCTTCTAAATTGTGCGTAACAAACAGCACCGCACCGGGATAACTAGCGAGACGCGCAATCAACTGCTGTTCCAGTTGACTGCGGAGATGCGTATCGAGGGCTGAAAACGGTTCGTCGAGCAGCAGCGCTTCCGGTTGACTTGCCAATGCTCTCGCAAGGGCGACACGTTGCTGTTGTCCGCCAGAGAGTTGAGCCGGATAGCGATCGTGCATCTCCTCTAGCTGCACCGCCATTAACTGCGACTCAACCTGCTGCCGCACACCAGAGCGAGACAGCCCTTTTGGTAGACCAAATGCAATGTTTTGCGCCACCGTCATGTGGGGAAAGAGCGCGTAGTTTTGTACCAAAAAACCAATGCGGCGATCGCGGCTCGCTAGATTAATGTCACGATCGGCATCAAACAGCACGCGTCCGTTGAGTACAATCCGCCCAGAAGTTGGTGTTTCAATTCCGGCAATACAACGCAGCATCAGACTTTTTCCAGCCCCAGATGCACCCAGCACGCCTAACGGTGCGTCGGCATGAAACGCAATCTCGACTCGAAATCCGCCAAGTTGTTTACCAATCTCCACGCTTAGCCCGCGATTTGGAGAATCTGCAACGTCAAGGAGCGGAGCCAGGACAGGCTTAAGGACTGGAGAGAACGGCTCGCGTTTGACAGCCTGCGGTTTACGTTTATCTTGCCAAAGATTGGCTGCCGCAATGCTAGAGAGCGATATTCCCATGATTGCGATCGCCCAAAACCATGCTTCATTCGTGGCTCCCGCTTCGACTGCAAAATAAATCGCCATCGGAATCGTTTGCGTTTCTTCGGGAATATTGCCTGCCAGCATCAGAGTTGCACCAAACTCTCCCAACGCACGAGCAAACGCAAGCGTGATGCCTGCCAAAATCCCTGAAGTTGAGAGTGGCAATAGAATAGATCGAAAAATAGTCCAGTCAGACGCGCCTAATGTTTTAGCAACGGCTAATAGATTTTGATCGATTTGTTCAAACGTGCCTAATGCAGTGCGATACATCAACGGAAACGAAACAACGGTCGCTGCCACAACAGCACCATACCAAGTAAACACAACGCTAAAGTCAATCGAATTTAGCAACTGTCCGATTGCTCCATTTTTGCCAAATAGAACCAACAAAATAAAGCCTACTACTGTGGGCGGCAAAATCAAGGGAGCGACAAAGATGCTCTCGATTAGTGCCTTTCCCTTGCCTCGGTAGTTCAGCATCCAATATGCCGCTGCAACACCAAAGAAGAAGGTAATCCCGGTGGCAAGCAGGGCAGTTTTAAGCGAGATCCATAGAGGAGAGAGAGCAGGGGGCATCACGTCACAAGGTTGGTACTCACGATGTTGGTACAACAAATCCGTACTTGCTTAACACGGTTTTAGCGTCGGTACTCGACAAGTACTGCACAAACTCTTTTGCCGCTTCAATGTTTTTACTACTTCTCAGCACCGCTACCGGATACACAATTGGAGCATGATCCGCCTCGTCTGCGGTGACAGCAATCTTCACCTGATTTGAGATCTTGGCATCTGTAAGGTAGACAAATCCTGCCTCTGCATTCCCAGATTGAACAGCCGCTAACACTTGACGCACATTGTTACCGAATACAAATTTAGGTTTGAGAGTGTTGTAGAGCTTTCGTTTTCTCAAAACCTGTTCCGCGTATTGTCCGGCGGGAACGCTGCGCGGCTCTCCGATCGCAATGCGCTTAATGTCGGGTTGTGTCAAGCGATCGAAGCTTTGCACTCCTCTAGACGACCTGGGCACGATTAAGACGAGCCGATTTCGGGCAATGTCTTTTCGGGTTCCAGCTACCAGTTTGCCTGCTTGATCAAGTGTATCCATTTGACATTTTGCTGCCGAGAGAAAGACATCGGCGGGCGCACCCTGTTCAATTTGTTGTAACAATGTGCCCGATGCCCCAAAGTTGTAGGTTAGACCAACGGTTGTTTTACTGCGTTGATAGACTGGCTTAATGTCTTCTAAGGCATCCTTTAAACTAGCAGCCGCAGAGATAATCAGCTTGTTAGATTGCGCTGTCGTAGGGAATAGTACGAAACGTAAGGCTATGATGCAAGCTGCGATCGCGATCGCAGCTGCAATTAAATATCTTTTCATAACCTGATTTCAGGATGGCAACTGTTCTCTAACGATATAGCCCTCCACGCCGTTCTGCAATTTAGCGGTTCCTTCTGTATTAGACTTAATCGGAAATAGGCAGTAGTCGAAGCCAGACAACAAGAGGCTTTCATCTGTCCAACCTAAGCAGTTGCTAACTGACGATGCTTCAAGCGAAAATTATGCAGTCCACAAGCAGTTTCC
>JAHHHO010000026.1 GCA_019359315.1 Myxacorys californica WJT36-NPBG1 | reverse complement strand
ATTGGCAGTAGTTCAGCTTAGTGAACGTCATGGGGCTAGCAGTTCGATACACGGATTATTGAAACTGTAGCGATAATGACTCAACTTGACCAGACCCTACTCCTAGCGTCACTGCGTAAGTCCTGTCAAAGCAATCTTGCACAGACAGTTGGGGCAGGATTTTGATGAGATAATCCTGCCCCAGTGCTACTTTCTTAAATTTAACTATCTACTCCCTAGCTCATAGGGCTGACCTATTCAATCTTGAGTCTTCCGCTTCCTTGCCGACTTCCAAGCGTCTGTTAACCGCCCGAAATTGGTTGAAAACTCTTGGATCCCTAGTAAGCTTCCGGGCTGCTCTTCGTCCCAAGAGGCGGAAAGGAGCCCGTAAGATAGACCGACGACTCCTAACCCAAAGAATCCAAGGCTAATCAGCAAAACGGCTGAATTTGGCAGCTTGAATAACCCCTTCGTTACGACAAAATAGCTCACAACAAAGGTGAGCATTCCAAGACTGGTTGGAACACCGCAAAAGAACGCCATGCGCCCTGCCATTCTACGGCTGACCACATCAGGAATTTGCATTTCTTCGCGTTGACGGGCGGAGCGTTCTACTTTCTTTGCCTTTGTTGGTGAAGCAGTTCCTGCGGGGTTGCGTGCTCTAATTGCAGGAGCTTTAGCGGACTTAGCATCCTTTTTGCGAGTTGGCTCGAAGGGCAAGAGAGCCTTTGGAGCCTGGCTTTGCCCTTCGCTGTTTCCAGATTCTTTGGGTTTAGAGGACATAAAAAATAGCCTAACCGCGAATACCGAGGCGACCGATGAGAGCGCGATACTTTGAAGGGTCTTCTTTCTGAACGTATGCTAATAGGCGCTTGCGGCGACCGATTAGCTTCAGCAATCCGGCGCGGGAGGAGTGATCTTTCTTATTGGTTCTGAGGTGCAGGCTGAGTTTGTTGATGCGCTCGGTTAGCATTGCAACCTGAACATCGGCAGAACCTGTGTCGGTCTCATGGACTTGGTAGTCGGAGATAATTTCTTGTTTGCGCTCTTGCAGCAGTGCCATTGGGATGAGTCGTCCTATCGTAGTAATGAATACGCCAGTTTCTAATGGTATCACAGGGGTTTGGGGAATGAGCAGGGAATTGAGAAGATGCAAGATGACGGAAAAGGCCTAGCGATCAGGGAGAGGGGGGCGGACGCAAAGATAAAAAAGAGGACCTACGATCGGCACTAAAGCGACCGCCCAAAATAGACGAGCATCGCTTAAGCCCCGACGTTCCATATCATCTCCAAGTAATGTGGGAAATAAGAATGCGAAGAGACAAAACGCTAAACTCATACCGTGGATGAATTTGTTGGTTTGCCATTCGTAAAGAAATGCGCTCCAATCGCCAAAGAGCAGTGCGAAGAGGAAGAGTGCGATCGCGCTGATGCTGAGTTGAACGCCTGTCGCTCGGGCATCACAGAAGCGCAACCAACTATCTTTTTGACCCGAAAAATTGGAGTTTGGTTCTCGCAAGGCCAAGTAGGGAATTAATCCGATAACGCCACTGCCGATAGAAAGCAGCATAAAAATCCAGGCTCGAATTCGCTGCATCCTGCCGTCTGCAAAGATCAGACAACTATAAATCAGCAGCCAAATGCCAATCATGCTGAACAGGGAGATGTGGACTGGGTTAATGAAGGGAATTTGCCCTGAGAGAAGCGTTTGCAGGGGTTGAAAGGTGTCTGATTGAATTGGAGGCGCGAACTGAATGATGTAGACAATAAAGCTGACCCACAAAATCCACAACCCGATTCGACGCAGCCATGGATTGCGTGGAATGTTGAGGGAGCGGGAGGATCGACTTTGAGTCGAAAAGGTTGATGGGGGCATAGGAGTGTTTTATAGAGTGTTACGTTTGCAATAGAATCAATGCCGTGTGATTGGGAAGCGTAATGACAACCTTTTTATCTTTTGCGGTGATTTGTTCATCACTGAGCCACTTCCGCCAAGTTCCGTCTGCTGGAAAATGAGGCAGTTCATAGTGATCAAACGATTGGTCGGAGAAGTTGGCAACGACGACGACCCGTTCTCCAGAATCATTCCAGCGCACGTAAGCCAGGATCGGGTGATCTGGGTGTTCGTGGAAGAACTCGATGTTTTCGGTGCGGAGAGAGGATTGCTGTTTGCGGAGAGCGATTAGATGTTTGTAGAACGTCAATAGATCTTGATTGAACTCGTGGTCGAGGAGTGACCAATCGAGCGGATTGGGTTCGGTTGTCTGCTCGGCTTTGTGGGTCGGTTGAGCGAATTCGTCGCCCATCCATAGCATGGGAATGCCAGGAGAGGTGAATTGTAGAATTGCACCAAGTTTGACGCGATCGCTCGCCGCCTGATCAAAAATTCCTTGATCGCCTAATTCAACGATCATGTGTTCGCGATCGTGGGAGGCAAGATAATTAATCACGCTAGTCGTATGCGCGTAGCCTTGTGGTTGAGCCGCGATCGCGTTTTTGAATTCGTCTCGATCAACAGATTCTCCGAGTAGCGCATCTTTTAAAAAGTATCGGAAACTCTCGTGCCAGCAGCCATCAAACATGCCGTTGGGTTTACAGATATCGGCAGTGTCAGGAATGTGTTCGGCAATTTGATAGAACGGTTTGTGACTGACAGTCGATTCTATTTGATGAAATAGCCATTGGAAGAAGTCGTAGTTGTTCAATTGCCGAACGGCGTCGTAGCGAATGCCATCGAGGTGATATTCATGAATCCAGAATTGAACAACATCTCGAACAAATTCCCAAGTCGGACGAATGTTGCGCGTTTCGTCGTAATTGTCGTAATTGAATTCAGGGCCCCAGTAGTTTGCATCGTCATCAGGATAGTGGCGATCGTGATAGTACCAGTAGTCGCGATCGATTTTTAGGAGCGGGCTGTGATCGTCAGTGTGATTGTAGATTCCGTCTAGGAAGACGCGGATGTTGCGGACGTGGCATTCGTCTACGAAGTGCTTCAGGTCTTCGGGTTTGCCATAGCTACTTTCTAAGGCAAAGAAGTAGCGAACGGAGTAGCCCCAGCGATAGTTTCCGGCGTATTCCGTGAGCGGCATGAGCGCGATCGCATTGGTCCCTAAGTCACTCAAATAGTCTAGTTTTTTAACCGCTTGCTTAAATTTGTTTGGCGTTTCTAAATCGACTCCTTCGCCGCAGAAATCGGTGATGTGCATTTCATAAATGATCAGTTCTTCATTGGAAGGAAGTGATGCATTGTCGTGTTGCCAAACATACGTGTCTGATATTCGGTTCCCTTCTTTGATGCGAACAACACCCGTTTCGGTTTGCAGATCCATTTCGGTCATGTAGGGATCATTCAATTCAACCCACTGATCTTTTAAATTTGGGCTGTTAGATTGCACTCGAAATTTATACTGATACTCGTTGTCTTCTAGGTCAATGTTGGTTCGGAAATATCCATCTTCTCCTTTCTGCATTGCAATCTCTTGCCAATCGGAGAATGAACCAACTAATGCAACCTTCTGATTACGAGGTGCAAATAATTTAAATTCGACTGCCATGTATCTAGAAACTTAATAATGTAGATACGTTTAGTATTCGATGGTGGTTTAAGGATCAGCATCACACCGATGAAGGATTGCTCCCATGAATCTGTCTATCGGATTCAATCGTCAGGGGGAGGCTAGAACGAAGTGGCAGCGGATTTGATAGCGGATGTAACGGATGGTTTTCTGGGTTGAATTGCGACGCCGAGCTAATATCTCTAACTGAAGAAGCTAAACTGTCGAAGATTCAAAGATTGTCCTGGTAACGTAGCAGTGGTTTTCTCTAAATTGCGCTTTGCGCTAATTGCGCCTACAAACTCTCCTAAGTCCAATTCCTGAAGATGCCAATCCTGAATCTGTTGGTCGGCTGGCAATCGTTTGAGTTGAGCCGCTTGGGCCATTGGCAAGGCGATTTCTAATTCGCCAAGCTTTCCAAGTCCATCGCCTGTTGCTTTTAGAAAAGATTCTTTGCACGTCCAATAGCGGAAGAACAAGCGGGCTTGAGCGTCAGGATCTGCACTGCAAATTGCGGCGTGCTCGCTCGGTAAGAAGAAGCGACGAGTGAGAGATTCTAGGTTGTCAACGGGTCGGATTTGTTCAACATCGATTCCGACAAGGCGATCGCGGCTAAATGCATACAGTGCGAAGTCCTGCGAGTGCGCCACATTAAATTGTAATGACTGACAATCGAGATGTGACGGCTGCGAATCGAATTGTGATGGCTGCGAATCGAATTGTGATGGCTGACAATCGAGTTGTGATGGCTGCGAATCGAATTGTGATGGCTGACAATCGAGTTGTAATGGCTGCGAATCGAATTGTGATGGCTGCGAATCGAATTGTGATGGCTGCGAATCGAATTGCGATCGCTGAACACTCAATAGCATCGGTTTGCCATGTAGTGCGTAGCCGAACGTCAACCCGTCCGGCGAACAACCGAGGTAACGGGACAGGAGCAATCGCAGAATTCCGCGTCCCGCAATGAAGCGATCACGATGCACCTCAAATTTGAACCGCCTTGCCCTTTTGTGTTCATCGGCTGACAGCGTTTGCGCGAATACCTTTACCTGAGCGGGCGGAACGTCTAATCGGGCTTGCCAAATGTGAACGTCATTCGGCTCTAGCGTCAGTTCATCCGGGGGTGCTTGCCAGTCCATTCACGCGGCAACCTTTGTCGTTTCAAGCGACTGAGCGCGAGATTGCTCGATCGTAGGAGGGCGCAGCGCTAAATAGGCGAGAGTGCCGAGCAACGGAACTAATGTCACCACCCAAAAGACTTTCGGATCTTTAATTCCCCGTCGTGCCATGTCATCTTTTAGCAACACTGGAAACAACAGAACCAAGGTACAGAAGTCCAGACTCATGACATTGATAAACCGGCTCGTCCGCCACTGCTCCGCAAAATCAGTCCAGTTGCCTTGACTAATGCCGTAGAAGAGCAGCCCGATCGCCGCGATCGCAACGAATGCTCCGGTAATGCGTGAATCTAAAATTCTCAAAAACCAGTTCTTTTCACCCTGAAATGTCGGATTCGGTTGGCGAAAAATTAGATAAGGAAGCAGTGCAAAGGCTCCGACGCCAAACGAGACGCTAGTGAACAGCCAAGCCGGAATCTTTTGTCCTCGTCCGTCCAGAAACGTTAGACAACTGTAAGCCAGGGGCAGCACACCCATGATGTTGAACAACGCCACAATCAATGGATTGATGCCCTCAATCTTCCCGGTAGACATATCTTTGATCAAATCAAACGTATCAGGCTGATTCGGTGGTGCCAGAAAGAACGCATAGCCCACAAATCCAATCCACACTAAAGTCAGGACAATTTTTCTAGTCATCATAACGATCGCATTCGTCGCGCTCAGCTTTGTACACTACAGAAGAACGTTAGGTTTTATTGTAATTGCCCATGTCAGACCAAACCGGACACTATGGAGTAATTTTGGTAACGGCTCCGTCTCAACAAGAAGCAGAGATGATTGCTGAAACCCTAATTGGAGCAAAACTCGCCGCATGTGCAACGATTCTTCCTGTTCAGTCGGTTTACACGTGGCAAGGAGAAGTCCACCACGACCAAGAGTGGCAGCTACTGATTAAATCGGAACTGAGTCGCTTCAAGGAACTAGAAACCAAGATTAGGCAAATTCATCCCTACGAAGTGCCAGAAATTATTGCAGTGCCCATTGTGGCTGGCTCGCAGCCCTACCTAACGTGGATTTCTCAGCAGGTCAGCCCATGAGAACCATTCGAGATGCCACCGAAGCCGATTTACCTGCGATCGTCTCGATTTACAACAGCACTATTCTTAGTCGCATTGTCACTGCCGATGTCGAGCCGGTCACTGTTGAAAGTCGCCTCGCTTGGCTACGCAATCGGTCACGCCAGCGTCCTTTGTGGGTGATGCAAATTGATGAGCAGATTGCGGGTTGGCTCAGCGTTGGCTCGTTTTATGGCAGACCCGCCTATGCAGAAACAGTGGAATTGAGCGTTTATGTTGCCGATCCCTATCGGCGTCAAGGCATTGGCAAAGCCTTATTGGAGCATGCGATCGCACTCAGTCCAACTCTACAGATCACAACACTGCTCGGCTTCATCTTTGCTGAGAATGTCCCGAGTGTAACTCTGTTCAAGCAGTTTGGCTTTCAGCAATGGGGTTATCTGCCTACCGTCGCTCGGTTTGGTGCAGAAGAACGAAACTTAGTAATTCTCGGCAAGAAACTTTAGCCGCTATTAACTCGGCAATCAGCAACTCACGCTGCGCCTTCTTCCGCCATTCTTTGAAGCGTCGAAGCTCCCATCGCACTTTCTAGAAAGGCCGTCAGCCATTCTTTAACGACATACGTGGCGCGACAGTCATCCTCGTTGTAAATCAAAATCGAATCTAAATACTTGCGATCGCGCGTTTCCAACCACTGGGCATACCAATAGATGGACTGCGCTCCATTGGCCGTCGAATCGCGCCAATCAAACCCAATCCAGCGAGCAATATGCTTAAGCGCATAGCTCTCGACTGGAAGCGTCACCGTTTGAGTCACGCGATCGTGCAAATCCACAAATCGGCTCAGCAACGGTCGAATCAATTCATCCGGTGTCTCATACAGTTTGCCAAGCCGCTCAACCGTCTGCGTCTCGTAGGGGCAAAAATGAAAAATGGGCGCATCAGGATACGCCCACACTAAATCTAAAAATTGTTGCCACACTATCGGTTCTTGGTCTGGAGCTTCGGCAAGCAGGGGATGAAACGTTTGAGTTTGTTTTATTCGGTCAACCACTAATATGCCGTGAAGGTAAGCGAGATTCAGTCCTGGCTCAGCTTCAATGTCAAAGTAAAGTTCTATCGGAGCCGTTGGAATCGATTGAGCGTAGAAGTGACCGGAACCGTAGGCTAAACCCTCGTCCAGCAGCGCTGAATTGTAGAGCGTTGATCGGGCTTGCCTTACAAGGTTATAAGCCGTTTCGCGCCCGAATCCTGCCAAGGGTTCTAACAGCGTAGGTGATGTGTGAGCCAAGGCTTCAACGGTGGTCAGATTGAGAGCTTGGAGTTGCGCGTAGCGGCTTTGAGTCACCCCAGGCAGCAATGAGAGATGATGATTGGACTTCGCGATCGCATAACAATGGCTATACCAATGACATAAACTACAGCGGCTGCGAGAGATGAATACTTCTGGCTCTTGCGCTTGCCTCAGAGCGACAAGACAACCATTCACAATCTCCTGCATTCGGGGAACCGCTTCCCACAGATCGACCTCAAACAGTCCTCGTCCTCGCAGTTGCAGCCATGCCGTTTCACACCACTCTTGCTGAACTGCAGCCAACACCATCACATGATACGCCGCAATAATTTGATATTCCTGCTTCGGTCGTTTGCTCAGCTTCACATCCGTTGGCACATACAGCCAATCGCCAAACACTGAATAGCCTGGCTGCTTGATCAGCAAGTCAGGAATGCTAACAAGTGTAATTCCTTCATCCTCTGTCGTAAGAACGCCTTGCGAAATGCACTCCACCCCTTCTTGCATCAACTTCAGCGTTTCTTGCGCTCCAGCTATCCAATCTCCGCTGGCATACTTCGGTCGCCGATAGGCTTGGCTCTCTAGCACTTGGCGTCGATGCGCGGTACTGTCTTGAATTAACTTTGCCAGATAATCGTTTGGAGGATCTTTGTGCTGAGCATCTCCAAAGGTATCGAGGAACGCTCGACGGCTGCATCGTTGATAGTTCAGTAGGAGGTCAGCAGTTAGAAACATGCCTATAAACTAACAGAAATTAGCTAAAACAGACGAAGACTTGAAGCGAGATGCGTGAAGACGATTAATCTCAATCGCTAACAATTAGTATTGATTTGTTTAGTTTAAAGCACAACCTCGAATGACAAGTGTTTCTTCAGCAACACCTGAGATAGAACTCCTGCGATCGCGCTTTCCCTATTTAGGGGAAAAGGCGTATTTTAACTACGGCGGTCAAGGCCCAATGCCAAGAAGCGCGATCACGGCCATCATCGACGCTCAAGATTATATTCAAAAGGCAGGGCCGTTTTCAGGGGCTGTGAACGGCTGGTTGAGCCAAGAGGCGAGTCAAACGAGAAGCGCGATCGCGCAAGAACTCGGCACCACTCCAGACACCATTACGTTGACAGAAGATGTATCTGTCGGGTGCAATATTGCGCTGTGGGGCATGGACTGGCAACCCGGCGATCAGATTTTGATGACCGATTGCGAGCATCAAGGCATCATTGCCGCTGTCCGCGAACTCCAGCGCCGATTTGAGCTAGACGTTTCAATTTGTCCGCTGTTAAACACGTTGAATTCAGGCGATCCGGTCTCAACCATTCAACAGCATTTAACGCCCAAAACTCGGTTAGTCGTTCTCAGCCACATCCTATGGAATACTGGGCAAGTTCTACCCTTGGCTGAAATCGTAAAGGTGTGTCATGAATTCTCTGCTGATCAGCAGATTCGGGTGTTAGTCGATGCGGCTCAATCGGTCGGCGTTTTGCCGTTAAATTTAACCCACTTAGAAGCAGATTTTTATGCGTTTACTGGACATAAGTGGTGGTGCGGCCCGGCGGGAGTGGGTGGGTTGTATGTGCGTCCCGAAGCACAATTGAATCCGACATTCATCGGTTGGCGCAGCGTGATTACCAATGCAGCAGGCGATCCAGTATCGTATCAATCTGACGGGCGTCGCTACGAAATTGCCACCTCTGCAGTTCCCCTGTATGCCGGACTGCGTAGCGCGATCGCGCTACATTCCCAATTCGCCCCCGCCGAAGAACGGTATCGATTGCTCTGCGATCGCAGCGCTTATCTTTGGCAACGGCTAACCGATCTTCCCAACGTCACCTGTCTCAAAACTTCTCCTCCTGAAGCAGGCTTAATCTCCTTCCAAATCGACAGTGGAAAGCACCAATCTTTAGTGCAATTTTTAGAAGAAAAAGATTGCTTTGTTCGCACAATTCTCAATCCAAACTGCATTCGCGCCTGCGTTCACTATTTCACGACCGAATCTGAAATAGATGCTCTAATTGACCTAATCTCGTACCAGCTCAATCAATAACTGCGACAAATCATCGATCAACGCAACCCCGTACAGACGTTTCGCCGAAACGTCTCTTCACAATTTCGCACCCTCATTTCAGCCGCCTCATTCTAATCTTTTTCCATGCCCCAACCCATTCTCTATCTCGCCATCACAAACCACGGTTTCGGTCATGCAACTCGTGCCGCCGCGATCGCGGCTGAAATCCAACGGCTTGCCCCAGACATGGTTCTAATTCTGGCAACCACTGCCCCTCGCTCGGTTCTCGAAGCTTACCTTCCCGGCGACTTCATTCATCGTCCTCGCGGGTTTGATGTTGGCGTGGTGCAAAGCGATAGTCTCACGATGGACAAACCCGCCACGCTGACCAGGTTAAAACAAATTCGAGACCAACAGCGATCGCTGATTGCGTCCGAAGTGACGTTTCTTAAACAAAACCGCGTTGGTCTTGTCCTAGGCGACATTCCGCCCTTAGCGGCTCCGATGGCAAAAGCCGCAGGCGTCCCAGGATGGATGATGGGCAACTTTGGCTGGGACTTCATCTACCGCGATTGGGGCGGCGAATTTGTTGAAATGTCGGATTGGATTGGCGAATGTTTTAGTCAGTGCGATCGCTTGTTCAGAATGCCCTTCCACGAAGCGATGAGCGCTTTTCCCTCTGTTGAAGATGTTGGTTTAACGGGGGTTAATCCGCGCGTGGATGCAGCTGAACTAAAATCCAAATTTGGGTTAGAAGAAACGCCGAAAGAAAACATCGTGCTGATGACGTTTGGCGGGTTAGGACTCGATCGCATTCCCTATGAGAATGTTCAGCACTTTCCTGACTGGACGTTTATCTGTTTCGATCTGTCGGCTCCAGACTTTTCAAATTTAATCAAAATTGACGATCGCTTTTATCGTCCGATCGATTTCATGCCCTTGTCGGGTCGTCTCATCTCCAAGCCTGGCTACAGCACCTTCTCGGAAGCCTGCCGCTTTGATGTGCCGATCATCAGCCTCACTCGTGAAGGATTTGCCGAAGCTCCAATTTTGCTTGAAGGCATTCAAAATTATGCTGCTCACCAAATCATTACGCCCGATGACTTCTTCAAAGGAAACTGGGATTTTCTAACTCAACCGATGAACCCGCCTCGTCAATCAGCGCCGCTTGCTAAAGATGGAAATTCTACGATCGCTCAAGTAGTCGTAGATTATTTTGAAATCTAGAGCGGACTTTAAACCGGCTAGCTTTGAATGCTTCGTAAGCTCAACTAGCCCAAAACCATAGCGAATTCAACCGTGTAACAACCTCTCCACAAAGAAAGATCCCCCTCTACCTCAATGCTGAGGAAAATCATTAAAAAATGTTGCGGAACGACGAGGAAGGTGAACAAAATGCCGCAGAATGATTGCGGAAGGTAGTTAAGTTGAAACGCTTGCATAGCCAAGATCACCAGGAAGGGGTGTCAGGCAATATGTTAAGTATTTCCGGACCAAAACCTGTTGACTGGATTCTCAGGAAATAGGGGTGGCTCTCAGTAAATAGACTTAACCAGCCATTTGGGGAACTCCCGTTTAAACACAGTCGGTTACATTCTTTCGGAGGAATCCATCAATGAGTATTGTCACGAAGTCAATCGTGAACGCTGACGCTGAGGCTCGCTATCTCAGCCCCGGTGAATTGGATCGGATCAAAGGCTTTGTCACCACGGGTGAAAGACGCCTACGCATCGCTCAGACCTTGACCGACTCTCGCGAGCGCATCGTTAAGCAAGCTGGCGACCAACTGTTCCAAAAGCGCCCCGATGTGGTTTCCCCCGGCGGTAACGCTTATGGCGAAGAAATGACCGCAACCTGCTTGCGTGACCTCGACTACTATCTGCGTTTGGTCACCTACGGAGTCGTTTCCGGCGATGTAACCCCGATCGAAGAAATCGGTATCGTGGGCGTCAAGGAAATGTACAACTCCTTGGGAACCCCGATTCCTGCTGTTGCAGAAGGCGTTCGCGCAATGAAGAACGTTGCCGCTTCTCTCTTGTCTGGTGAAGACGCGTCTGAAGCTGGTGCTTACTTTGACTATGTAATCGGTGCAATGCAGTAATTGGCCTATGCCACTGCTGTTAACCGGATTCTTTTGATCACTATTACGCGACTTACGGGAATTTAGACATGCAAGACGCAATTACTTCTGTAATCAACACTTCTGACGTTCAGGGTAAGTACCTGGATTCTTCCGCTCTCGAAAAGCTTAAGGGCTACTTTGCAACGGGCGAACTGCGCGTTCGTGCAGCTACCAGCATTAGCGCTAACGCTGCCGCGATCGTCAAGGAAGCAGTTGCGAAGTCCTTGTTGTACTCGGACATTACTCGTCCCGGCGGCAACATGTACACCACCCGTCGCTATGCAGCTTGCATCCGCGACCTCGACTACTACCTCCGCTACTCCACCTATGCAATGTTGGCGGGCGATCCTTCCATTCTCGATGAGCGCGTTCTCAACGGCTTGAAGGAAACCTACAACTCCTTGGGTGTACCCATTGCAGCTACTGTTCAGTCGATCCAAGCGATGAAAGAAGTGACTTCTGGCTTGGTTGGTGCTGATGCCGGTAAGGAAATGGGCGTTTACTTCGACTATATCTGCTCTGGCTTGAGCTAATGAAGGCTACTTGCAGTTAGCAATTAGCGTTCTCTAAGGGTTTGGAAGTCCGGAGTGAATATTAAATCGTCAAAGGCTGATTGACCTAATTTGTAGGATTTTTAGTTTTAGCGATTTAAAGTTGACTCTTGACTTCCAACCTTTTAAACAAGAATTTGGTTTAACCAAACAAACAATTGTGTAATTGTTTTGAGATTTGTTAAGTCACTCTCAGCAGTGTGATCTCGACAATTATTTTTCAGAATTTTCTAATTTTCATCTATTGGGCAGTTGAGTGGTGTTCATCCCTCAACCTTCCCTTCAAAGTGTTGCCGTAAAGCACCCCTCATCCCCGTTTTAGCCTACTTCAGGAGAGAAGAAGATCCATGAGAATGTTCAAGGTTACTGCGTGCGTTCCTAGCCAGACCCGCATCCGCACCCAGCGGGAATTGCAGAATACGTTTTTTACCAAATTGGTTCCTTACGAAAACTGGTTTAGGGAGCAGCAGCGAATTCAGAAAATGGGCGGCAAGATCGTCAAGGTTGAATTAGCAACGGGTAGACCTGGAGCAAATACAGGTCTTGCATAGCTTGTGAAGATAGGCTAGTCAAGCCATTTAATTTTGCTAACTCTGAGCATTGGCAGGAGGTCGTAATTGACCTCCTTTTTTGTGTTTAGAATTTTTTGCATTGAAGTACTACAAAGTATTCTTCAATGCAACTTCCCTTTAGCGAGCGCTCTACCGAAAGATAGAGCAGCACGTCTTTGCCTCCTCCTATGGGTCAATTGGCAAAGAGATCCTTTTTCGGATATCCGTATAGCATGTAATAAAAAGTCTCATCCCTCCATCAACTACAGAGATGATTCCTATCTAAAATTATAAAGTGGAGAACGATTTATGAGCCGCGACCCCTATGACCCAGATAACCTTGCTCGTCAGCGAGGGCTTCAGCGTGAAGAAGAGGCGTTTCGGCTCCGGCAGGAAGAGCGTCGGTTAGAATTGGCTCGACGCAACTCTTCCTTAATTTGGCTCATCAACGGCGTTTGTTTACTAGTCGGATTGCTAGAGATTCTGCTTGGACTGCGCTTTTTGCTGCGCGTGACTGGAGCAAATAGCGGAAACTCCTTTGCACAGGTGATCTACGATCTTTCTGCTCCGTTTGTTGCGCCATTCTCGACTTTGTTTGTTAGCCCAACATCCGGCGATGCCGCTAATATTTTTGATGTCAACGTCTTGATTGCAATGGTGGTGTATGCCATCTTGGGTTGGATTGTGGTGGCGCTAATTCGATTTGTGCAAGGTCGATGATGAGAGGTGTAGCGATAATCTAGCTAAAACAGTTTGCACTTCTCTATCTATTAATGCAGCTCTAAATGCAGGCTAATGGCTTCATTTAGAAGACTCCTCTGATCGCGATCGCGTAGAGTTGCGATCAGAGCGGTTCTTTATTTCACTTCAACTGGGAATGTTATCTTGGCTCGTGGCATCAAACTCCAGAGAAAATCGTTTTAACAGCGATCGCAATTCGTTCGAGGTCTTCATTCAACAATGGCGGACAGTCTAAACTTCTGCGCAGTCCAGCATCAAATAAGCGTCTACCTTCACTAGAGAGGAGAAACAAGGCATTCGCAAGGTTGCGATCAATGTGGGTTTGTCCCTTCAATCCTTCAGACACCACCTTTAACGCCAGCAGTATCGAAGTGACTTGACCAGGAACGGGGGACTTGTCCTGACGCAACCGAGCCAGAAACGTATCAGCGTTTAGATTATCGTCGCTTTGATCGATCAGTAAGCGGCACGCGGTTTCATAATCCACGATCAAACAATCTTGGGAATGTTAACTGAATCACTGTAACGTGAATCTGACAATACTTTTCTCATGCCGCCAAAAAATTAGGGGAAAGAGTTAAATTCTCTTTCCCCTGTTGATTCGGTGTGGAGCCGTTTTGAAGTTTTCGGCGGAGTGCCTGAGTGCGTTTCTTCAGCTGGCGTTGCCTGGCAGAACCGCCGCGACCTTTATCGTTTCGCCCTTCGTGGCGGGGAGATTCCCATCGCTTTAGCTGTCGAGCCATATATAACTCTCCTCTAGTTGAAATGGGCGGAGGGAGAATCGAACTCCCATACCTTTCGGTGCCACATTTTGAGTGTGGTGCGTCTACCAGTTTCGCCATCCGCCCTTGGATTGCGCTTTACTATCATAACCCATAGAGCGCGTTTGAAGCAAGCTTTGATAGTTTTGCGATCGCGCCCAATCATCAATTTCTCTTGCCCGCAGCACCGGAACCGGATGGCTCAGTTGCGCGGTTTGCAGTTGCTTCAGCATGTCTCCGATTTCAGTTTTGCTGACCTCGTCGTAGGCGCGAGCTTGATTAATAAAAGCGTCTAGGTTGAGTTGGCCCACAAGCGAGGGCGAGCCTCCTGTGAGTTTCATCAGCACCGACATCATGATTCTTGGATCTTGGGTGGCGAGCAGCGCGGCGCGATCGCAGGTGAATTCTGCACATCTTACCCACGTCATGATCTGAGTTTGCAATCCTTGAGTGATCAGCGTTCCGCCCGGCAACTGACCTGCCGCCAAGACGAGAATGTTTGCCAGAGTCAGATAAACGCCGTGATCACATTTCAAATGTCCTAGTTCATGCGCAACTACCGCTTGAATTTCTTCAGGAGTCAGCAGCTCGATCAAGGAGGTGTGCATCACAATGAAGGGTTGCTTACCCCGCATTGCAAACGTATAGGCATTGGGAACCGGATGCTGACGAACGTACAGTTGAGGCGGTTCTAAGTCCAGCACCCGACAGGCTTCGATCAACAGCTTGTGCAGCCAAGGAAGCTGTTGTTCTCCCACTAAAATGCTTGAAGCAATATTTTCTAGATAAAAAAACTGTTCCGCTACAGGTCCTAACAGATTTCGGATAATCAGATCTAATCCAGGCAACTGTTTGAGCGAGTTTGTTGCCTCTAAATCTAAGGGGTGACGAAACTGATCCGCCTTTAAACCAATCAAAAGAGACTTTGGGAAAGACATACTCAACCGTAGACAACCTTACCGCTCAGTATAGCGAGAAGGAAACCAGAAAGGGAGAGTTACGGCTTGCACGAGCAAGCAAACGCAACACTCCCAGCTTGGGTCTACCAGTCTGGGCCTAGTAGTCTGTCAGTTTTGAAGCGAGGGATGAAGGATGATGAAAAAATCAGGATCTACTTGATCCCTCATGCCTAGTCTGACGAAGGACTAGGTTGCGGATTGAATCGGAGCAGAAGATACGATCGTTGGTGCTGCTAAACTCTCAAGGACTGGAGCGGAAGTATCCTGAACCCGTTGTAGTTTGGCTCCTAAGCCGCGCAGCTTGTCTTCAAGATGTTCATAGCCGCGATCGAGGTGGTGTAACCCTTGAATTGTCGTCATGCCTTCTGCGGCTAAGCCTGCCACAACAAGTGCTGCCGAAGCCCGCAAATCAGTTGCTAAGACAGGCGCACCAGAAAGTTTTGCAACCCCTCGAACGATCGCAATGTTGCCCTTCATCTTGATATCAGCTCCCATCCGGTTCAGTTCTGCCACATGCTGAAGACGATTCTCAAACAGTGTCTCTGATACCATTGAATTTCCCTCTGCCAAGGTCAGCAAGGACATAAACGGGGCTTGCATATCGGTGGGAAACCCAGGGAAGGGAAGCGTTTCAATATCGGTTCCAGTATGGGAAGCAGAGGGGATAACTCGCAGTTGATTTGGAGCGTCTGACACGACGCTGATGCCAATTTCCTTCAGTTTGGCAATCACGGCCATTAGATGATCGGGAACAACGGGTGAGAGCATAATTTCCGATCGTGTGATCGCTCCAGCAATCAGAAATGTGCCTGCTTCGATGCGATCAGGAACCACCATATAATCAGCTTCGTGGAGCGTTGGAACGCCGTCGATCACAATCCGATTTGTGCCATCGCCGCGAATGCGTGCGCCCATGGCTCGACAGAAGTTTGCTAAATCAACGACTTCTGGCTCCTGTGCTGCATTCTCGATGATGGTTTCACCCTCAGCAAGCGTCGCCGCCATCATGATATTTTCGGTTGCCCCAACGCTGGGGAAGTCGAGATAGATACGTGCGCCCGTCAGCCGCTTGCGTCCGCCGCGAACATAGGCATTCACCATGCCATGCTCAATTTGAACTTCCGCGCCCAGGGCTTGCAGACCCTTAACGTGAAGATCGACAGGGCGATCGCCAATCGAGCAGCCGCCGGGTAATGGTACTCGTGCCACTCCTAGACGCGCCAACAATGGACCTGTTACAAAGAAACTTGCTCGCAACTGACTCACTAACTCGTAAGGAGCCTTGGAGCTAGTTAAATCAGCCGCATTGAGGACGAGGGCATTATCTTGGCGAGTGACTTTCACACCCAACGCCACCAAAATTTCACAAATGCGCGAAACGTCTACAAGAGAAGGAACATTTCGCAATCGGCAGGTCCCGGAGCAAAGCAAAGACCCTGCTAGTAGCACGAGTGCTGAGTTCTTCGCGCCACTAATGGTAACTTGCCCTTTGAGAGGCGTTTTACCCCAAATTTGAAGCACAGGACTATCTTCTTCAGATGAAGAATGAGAATGAGATAAGCTAATCGCCGAAGTAATGGGTCCGTCCTCCTGGGTCAACATTCTTACAACAACTTTAAATTTGGTTTTGATTCTACCGGAAACTTGGCAGATGTCCAGACTATCAGTTGGCAGCAATCAAATACCCTTTCTAAGGTGAGAGGTGCTTGCTTTAGAACTTGAGGGGAGTAACCCTTGACAAACTGGCTGACATAAAGCATAGTAGGAGATTCTGATGCGTAAAGCGTTCAAGCGGGACTGGCGGAATTGGTAGACGCGCTAGATTCAGGTTCTAGTGTTCGCAAGGACTTCCGGGTTCAAGTCCCGGGTTCCGCATTCAAGAGTAAATCTCTGAATGACTAGTTGAAAATAGAGCGGCTTCCTTAAGAACTGTTAGGGTTCTACTTATGGGGGGTCGCCTTTTTGTATAGAAAGTTTAATCATTGGTAGATAGTGAAAAGTTTGAGTAGATAACTTAAGCTGCGTGTTTCTTCTAGCAAATAGCAGACTGATATGAGCTTACAAGCGCCCCGAAATCGGTTGACAAGTGTCACTTTGGGCTGCTTCAGAGTTTGGAAAGTCAATTTCATCTCGCTGCAAAATCTGATTGTCAGCCCCTAAAACGCGCACATCGCAGACTTGGGTTGCGCCCGACGACACGAGTAGAAATAGACCATCAGTAGTACTATCTCTTAGAATCTTGCCATTGTTAAACGTCACCTCGATCGCAGAGACCTTTGGCGAAAGCACTTGTCCAAAAAAGACGGCGTACTGGTTTGCGGCACGACGTTCTGACGATTGATTCCCATTCTCCGAGGTTTTGCCAACGCCGTAGTCAATCAACTCTGAAGTCGATCGAGACTCATCACTCCAATGATTGCCGCTTCCGATCGCTTGCCATTCTGCCCCCGCCCGTTTCACCACGCGGTAACTGAGAACTGATTTGTCAGTTCTCGGCTCACTGGCAAATCCTTTTTCCTGAGTTGGACAGGCTCCACGGTAAAGCGCAACGATTCCTTTTTCCCACTTTCGGACGCTGAGGACTTGAAAGTTTTTTGCGGCAACACTGGGCTGGTCAGGACAGGCAAACGGGCGACGCAGCATTTCTTCTGGAGTGGCGGCAACTAGCGAGTAGGTGTAGCTTACCGTTGTAATGCCCAATAAACCAATCAGACAACCGATCCACTGTCTTCTCATGGTTGGGTGTACTATTGAAAATAGCTTGATCAGCTTTAGTGTGCCTTGTTGCGCCTGATCGCAACTCCTTCTTAGGAGAAGACCTGAGAAAAGTTTTTAGGTGTTTCCTAACAATTCCAGTGCCCGATCGACGTTCTGCCGTACGGATTGAGCCGAGCGATGCAGTGCCTCTCGTTCTGACTCTGTAAGCGGCATCTCCAGAATGTTTTCAATGCCTTGACAACCAATTCGACACGGAACGCCGATGAAGACATCGTTTAGACCGTATTCTCCTTGCAGGTAAGCCGCGACGGGCAGCAGACGGGATTGATTGTGAAGAATGGCTTCTACCATCAGGGCCGCAGAGGATGCAGGTGCAAAAAAGGCGCTTCCGGTCTGCATCAACTCAACGATTTCTGCCCCACCATTCCGGGTGCGATCGATTAAACGATCGAGCGTCGCTTGATCCATTAGTTCTGTGATAGGAATGCCGCCAACGGTGGAATAGCGAGGTAAAGGAACCATCAGATCGCCGTGTCCACCCAAAACCGTCGCGTGGACATCAGCGGCAGACACATTCAGCTCCATTGCGATAAAGGTTTGAAATCGAGCAGAATCGAGAACGCCTGCCATGCCCATGACTTGATGAGCGGGAAGACCGCTGGTTTTCCAAGCGAGATAGGTCATCACGTCTAGGGGATTCGTGACGATCACAAACACAGCGTCGGGAGAGTGCGCGATCGCACCTCTCACCGTGTCTCGCACAATCTTGGCATTGGTGAGCAGCAAGTCATCGCGACTGAGACCGGGCTTACGCGGCAATCCAGCGGTAATTACCACTACGCTTGAATTGGCAGTGTCTGTGTAATCTATCGTTCCACTGATTTTTCGATTGTGTCGTTCGATGCCTCGCGCTTCGATCAAATCTAACGCTAGTCCTTGAGGACGCCCGCTCACCACATCGAGCAAAACTACATCCGCTAAATCTTTTTCGGCAATGCGCTGAGCGAGCGAACTGCCAACATTGCCTGCACCAATCACGGTTACTTGGACCTGTGTACAAGATGCCATAAGTTGTACTGCGTAGTTCGTAGTTTGGGAGCGTGAAGGCTTCACAAACTACGAATTTGGGTATCTAACGCAAGTTTAACGTCCTGATATAGAGGGTGAGCATTTTCGCTGGAGTGATTTAACGATTGTTCAGAAAGAGGCGATCGTAGGGAGAATGCGATCGCTGCAAGTGCTCCTTATTTTTTAAACGGTTCAAGCTGATCGAATTTGAGCCAAACATTGGGTGTCGGAACGATGCCGAACTTGACAAAGGCATAGTCGCCTTTGGTTTCGATTACTTCGCCTTGAGTCTCAAAAATGTAGGACGGAAAGCGGGGGTCGCTCGCTTGCGCTTCTAAACTGTTTTCTAGCTTTTCCCGCACCACTCGAACCATATCGCCTTTCTTAACTGCCATGGCTACCTCACGCATTGCATTTCGTTACATAGCATTTTAGGCGGTTGTCGTCCGCTAATTCAGCCGTTTTTTGGCAGATTCTATGAGTGTTTGTGCATCGGTGTAGGGTGTTGTACCTTGTTTTACCTTTTCAAGCTCTTGGATGATCGTCTGCAATCGGCTAGAAACTTGAGCGCGATTCATCGTGAACGGATTTTCTGCGTTTGTCATCAATTGCTGCGTTAACTGCTGAGCTTTACCATAAGCGCGAGTAGATTCTTCCTCCGCTTGAAGTTGAATTTTGACGTACGCCCGCGCTTTTTTGTAAGTCACCAATAGTTTTTGAGCCTCAGGATAATCGGCATCACGTTCAGAAATTTTAATTAGGGGCGCGATCGCCTCTTCCCATAAGTCTTCAATGGCTCGAAGTTGACCCACATCATGAGGCGGCTTTTGGTCTGGATGCTGAGCAGCCGTTGCAAATTGCTTTGCCGCTCCAATGAGATTTGTCGAAAGCGTATGTGCAACTTCTGCTCCGGTTGTTTGCTCAAAGTCGCGCTTCGCAACGACCAGCTTTTCTTGAGCCATTCGACCTGCTAACGTTTGGGATGGAATTTGCTCCAGGCTATCGATCGCCCCTTGCCATTCAGAAATCGTTTTACGTCGCTCTGCTCCTTTCGCCTGCTGCAAGGCTTGCTTAGCGTCTGCTAATGCCTGTTCTGCCTTGACTAACTCGGTGCGAGCATTGTGTTCTTGAAACAGCGTTGCCTCCATGCGTGCTACGTCTTGGCGAGCTGCTCGAAACTCATCTTGGGTGAACCGCCAGTAACAGTTAGACCACTGACAGTATGCCGTTGGATACTGCCCCAAAAACCAGACTGGCAAGGCATCTAAATGTTGTTGAGCGTCCTTTACTTTGGTGCTGCCCAACTCCAAATCCTCAAACGCGGTGGATTGATTGACCAACTGATCGGCTTGCTCTACCAGTGTGATCGCCCGACGATAGTGATGGTCCATACTGACATAGCTCGGTGTCAGCAGAAAAGGAGCCGCTTGAGCCACCGGAAACCGAATGGCTGGAATCGGCAGATTGGCGATCAAGACTCCACCGATCGTCGTGCCTAACGCCATCAGCGCTAATCGGACTTTGAACGGAATGCCAAGCTTTATTCCTGTCCAACGGGACGAAGGCGGGCGATTCGCGATCGCGGCAGCTCGAATAGCTTTCTCTTTAAAGTCAGGGAGTAGATCAACGATCGCATCTCGAAGGTCGGCATGACCAAGGGGAGTGCCCTCTTGAAGCGTCAACTTCTCTAAGCGTCGAAGCACAATTTCTCGCTGAACTTGCCATGCTAAATCCCGACTCATGTGAGTCTGAATCTCGATTTGAAGAATGTTAAATGCTTCCTGACTGAGCCGATTCATCGCCTGCGTTGATATAGACTAGCAGGCTTCAGAATGCCCCTCTTAGCAGGCTCTGCACTTCAGCAGTTTCCGCAAATATTTTAACCGATGCAATAAACACCCACTAACCTCGGAATGAAAAATTCACCCTCAAGGTTAGTAGGTGTTTCAAAATAAGCGCTTAAAGTAGTCGCTTGAAACCTGGCAATGAAGTCAACAACTCTTAGCCATTAGGGTAAGACATTGCTCGTTAAGAATTGCTGGTTTGGGCGGCTAAAAGCTGCTTTAGCTTCTCAAGATCTTGTGCCCAACGAGGATCGGGCTGTACGGAGTCTGACTCAGGCGCACCGCTACGGCGGGACTTATTGTTATTGGCATTTGCATTAGCCGTGTTGTTGCTTTTGCGCTTACCGCCAGATGCTGTACTGCTGGCAGGCGCTGCTCCTTCAGCAGGAGCGCCTTCAGCTTCACCTTTGGCACGAGGCAACGCCTTTTCAATCTTGATCGCGTTCTCCTTGATCGTGGTGCCATTGTATTTCTCAATGACTTCATCGGCTTGCTCATCACTTTTAACAGTGACAAACCCGAATCCGCGACATTTACCAGTTTTGCGATCTGTGATGATTTTTGCTGTTACGCCTTCACCCGCATCTGCAAATACCGTTTCTAATTCTTGTTTAGTGAGATCTTCGGGCAAATTGCCCACATATAACCGAACTGACATACGCAACACCTCCAGACCTTGATCCTAATACACTGCGCCGACCCAATGAGCCGCGTTGGATAATAACACTTCCTTGCTATTGGCTGAGGATAGACTAGGTAGACCTCGTTATCACGAACTTCCTCCTCTCGCCAACCGCAACAGCACACATAGTCGATTTGAATAAAGCCGCTTAGTCACTATCTCACGTCGCTTCATCTAGAAACCGGAAATAGGTAAATGTAAAGCGGGACTATCTGAGTGTTTGGTCACTACTGGAGGATTGCGGTTCTGCATTCCCATACAGATCGCGTCCCCAGGATATTCATGCCACTTCTAAAGGTATCACGCGGACTTACTGCAAAACAGATTTGAAAACGGATTTCCGCCCAAGAGCATAGAATACCATTCGGATTTAGAGTTCCTACTCAAAATAAATCTCTCAATGGGCTACAAAACAACTAGGTTACAAAGAAGTTGTATTAAAGCGATCACTTACCGTTATCTGTCAATAAAAACCAGCCGCAGAAAAAGCGACTGGTAAATTTGCTGTGTTGGGAGGAGATTCTGATACCGAAGTCTTGAGATCAAGACTGTATCCGCGAACTCAATCGCTAAGGACACTACTGAACTGAGCCATGCCCGGAGTATCAGACTTCTGTAAAGAAATGTTATATTTTTAGCTGCACAATCGCAACTATTGTTCATGAAGATGCCCCTATAGGATGAGAAGAACGCCGATTAAGGTTGCGATCGCCGCGAGAAGGGCAGACCAACTTTGATGACCGCTCCGACAACTCTGTCCCCTTTCAGATCTGCCCTTTTTTTCAGATCTAATCGTGGCTACATCAACCCAAGGTGTTGCGCCTCGGCGAAACCAACCTGTAACTACAACCGATCGCTGAATCAGATCTTGAGGACGAGTCGGTTGTGGCAGCAAATTTCCAATTGCACCCAGTTGAGACAGATAATGCAGTGAAATCAACCCGTCTGAGGTTTGCAAGAGTAAATCTTGTGCTAACGCATTTCCAACTCCGGTTCGTCCCAGTAAGGTTCCGGTTAGCCGAATCGGATGACTATCGACCGGAGCCGCGTCAGGTTGGATGATCAGTGGCAAAAGGGCGGTTTGTTCTGATGCCTGAGCAGATCCTTCGACAGAGTGGAGGTCTGGAAAAAATGAGTTGAAGCGCAGAATTGTGCCAATACCAAAGCCCATGAGCGTAAAACTGAAAAACAGCCTGTAGTCGGTGGCTAACCAGTTGAGCTGTTGATGCCCTAAGCGATACGCAAGATGAGCAGTTAGCCAGAGCAAAAGCGCGATCGCACCTCCAATTCCAACTCCCCAAAGCGGCGCACCTTGCAGCCAAATTTTGCTTCTTATTAGCTCAGGAGAGGGTTCTAGCTCTACTTCCGGTTCTAGCTGCCAGTAGTTGGCGTAATGCATTAACTGCTGGCAGCGCTCACCCATGAGTGAATGCGAATTATTAAGAGCTAACCAGTGTCGATCGGGATTGATTTGATCCCAGAGCAGCCGCGGTTTCAATGCGGTTTGATCCGTCACACTGCCGATGTGTAGCGCATTGCGGTAGCCGATGGGCGACAATAATTCAAATCCTTCAAGTAGATAATCTGTTTGCCTGTGCTGTTGAATGGTTTGAGTGGTTGCGATCGCAATTTTCAAGACGGCTCGCGCTAGCCCGTTTGGGTTGCCAGTGAGATTACAGGCGGCGCGATCGCTATATCGAATTCGCGCTTTAGCAAGCCATAGCCCTGACCAACGTAACAGACGAAAAATGCCGTAGCTGGTTGTGGACGCGATCGCAATGACCGTCGCTCCACCCTTTAATAGCAGAGCAATCCACTGATTCTCTTTCTGCCCAAGGCGGGCACGCTGCTGCATCCAATCGCTAAGCCTTGCTGCTTGCCAGTACAGCACGTAGGGAAGCTGGATCACAACCGCAACAAGCGACATGAGAGCAAAACTCCAGTTGGCAATATGGGCAAGCTCACCCGCGTAGACTGCCGCGATCTCATCGTCTTCTAACTGGTCTAGCAAGCCTTGGCTGACCACAATTCGTGCCATTTTGGGATGAGAACCATAGGTAAACGCTAAAGGTGCTTCCGTTGGCAAGAGTCCTAAGGTGGGTAGCGAAATATGGTGCTGTTGAGAAAAGCGAGGAAGCAATCGATGAGTTTCAGCGCTGTATTTGGCGAGAGAGGCCGTCGAGAGCGATCGCATTCCGTACAAATACTTGAGAAGAGCATCCAGAATCCACGGCGACGCGATGAAAAGTCCCACTAATGCCAGAACAATGAACCAAAATGGCGTCGAGATTGGAGGAATAAAGGCTGACCACTTGAGATGCTTCGTTGCAAAGCGCAGCCACAGGACTTGAACGGCGCTAGTTGAAGCAAATAAACCGCAGATGAGCAAGAGTAAGGCTGCGATCGTACCCATTTCTGCCCATTGCAGCCGAGCAGGGCTTAGTTTAGTTAACGGTTGCCAGCGTTGGGAGCGCCCAGCGTTGCGCCAAAGATGAGTGTTGTGGGGCGTGGAATGTGATGAAGGACTAGAAGAGGGAAGCGTTTTGAGGGTTAGGGGTATCTTGCTTGAAGAAAGAGTGCTTGAAGAAAGAGTCTCAGTTTGAGCCGCAGTCATCTTGGGGCTGCGTTGGGAAGATTGGCGTTGGGGAGAATGGTTAGAGGACAGTTCAAAAGTGCGTCGGGGGGCTTTGGGCACAGCCTCTAGGAGAGTGAATCCTGTTTCGATCGGCTTAGCTTGGCTGCTCAACTCGGTTAGCATCCGAGTTGCCCAATCTTGCACCTTGCGATTTTGGCTGTTGTGGAGAGGTTGACAGAGCGCGATCGCATCCCCGATCCGATCCTGGCGCGAATATGCCACGATCAATCCCATCTGAGCTTTGATGCTATTGGGAGTATCTTTTTCAACAGTAGAGGTTAAGTACTGCTCTAGGGCTGCGATCGCGCCCTGATAGTCCTCTTGTTTAACTGCCGTAAGTCCTGTCTCCAAAACAGAGGCATCAGACGCCGGATCTGGAAACGCTTGCATAAGGTACTTTTAGACACAGCGCTTTCAGGATACCCGCGAAACTCTGCGTAGGTTGTATATTTTTTGAACAGGAGCTTTCAAATGACCCGATCGCTATTTAGTCGATCGGGGAGCAAGTTAGGATTGAACGAGTTTCTGCTCCAATACCTGCACAAAGCCAATTGCTGTTTGCAGCGGCAACCATCCAACCACACTAATAAGCGCTGCTCGGCGAGTTCCAATGTCGAGTCCCTGTCTCACGGCCACAATCACTGCTAACAAACTCCAGATTGACAGAATTAACTCAATCGGTCGTCCTAATAATGGAACTAAGGTAAGAAAGTTTAAGACTTGCGGGGCATACGCGAATCCAATCGGGCTCAGTAGCTCTCGATAGGTAGGATCAATGGGCTTGAGCCATTGCCCAACTTTCCACACGGCGAATGTCCAAAAAAAATAGCCACAAACAACGCTTAACCCATCGAGCAATAGTGCTAACAGCAGCACAGGAAGTGTAGCGCGATTGATTAATAAAATTGCTGTACTACCTAATAGATGTGAGAATGCTGCCATCAACACAATCGTCAACGCAATTCGACGGTTTCTAGGTGTGTTCCGAGCATTCTCGTAGAAATTGCCATTGAGCGCTAGTGCATAGCGCAATGTCGTCCATAAACTGGGTTTTGACAATTGACTCATGGAACTTGCTGCCTTCTGAACGATGGAACTGAGTCTGCAAGCCTGATTGTATGATGGTACGCAGTGTCTTTGTGTTTCTTTTTACGTAAGAATCGATTCTTTCCAAGGATCATGGAATATGCGATGGCTGACCCGTTCACTTCAATGGTTACAAGGCGGTACGCTCAGACTTCTACTAATGGGAGGAGGAATTCTACTGGTGTGGGGCGTCCTTGCCCCGGTTGGAACGCTGACTTGGTGGCTTAGCCAAAGCACTGAGCCGCTTGGGCTGCGAGAAACGAAACGGCAAGCCAATGGACGCACGCTGCTCAAACCTTCATCAGCAGCAAAGATTGATTGTTATATTGTTTATCTTCCAGGGGTGGGTGATTACTCTGCAAACCAACTCACCGCTGGCGAAGAGTTTTTTCTGAATCAACTGACGCGGCAACACCCCAATTGTGTCGCTGTGCCTGATGTGTTTCCCTATTCTGCCAGCAACACCAGTCTAGGAGGACAACGTACTTTGGCTCCTGTCTGGACGGCGATCGAACAAGCAGATGGATGGCTCAAAAATGCGGATGTGTTGATTAAGATCCGCAATTTGTGGCGGTTTGCGATTTCTGCTGACGAGCGCTACGGTCAAGTGTATAACCAAGGTATTGCGATCGCGGTTGTCGATCGGATGAATGCCGCCCATCCCATTCCCCCAAAGTCGGATCAACCGCTCAAGGTCATTCTAGTTGGTACGAGCGGCGGTGCCCAAGTCGCGTTGGGTGCCGCGTCTTATCTCAAGCAGTGGCTCAACCCTCAACTGGTTGTCGTGTCGGTCGGCGGAGACTTTGGAGGAAAGGTTGGATTTGAATCGCCTGACCAGATTCATCATTTGCAAGGCAGTCAAGATTGGATTGAAGACCTTAGCGCCTGGATATTTCCCTCGCGTTGGGGAATTACTGTGGGATCACCCTTCAATCAGGCAAAGTGGCAAGGACGCTATAACGTGCGAACGATCGGTCCTCACGAGCATGATGGCGAGCAAGGCTACTTCGGACTTGCACCCGTGTCAAATAGTCAAATGACTCACGTTGAACTAACGCTACAGCAGGTGAATCAATTACCGATTTGGGGGACTCCTCAACGACGCTGATGAAGACATTTATGAAATTATGAAATAGGGTCTATGAGCGACCTCTGCGCACTGCTTCTTTCCCGATCGCGCTCATCGATTCGCCTAGAGATTCCTTAAAGAGACTGTAGAAAATGCCTTTTGGCGTTGCGGAGTTGGGTTGCGCTTCGATGACTTGAGTAATCAAAACTTGAGTCGGCTTCGCCCCAGCATAGGGTGCGATCGGCTCAATTTTCCAATAGCCTTGTAGACTTTGCAGATCGCCATCGACTTGCCGAAAATCAATTCGGCTCTTTGCTTGCTCGGTGATTGCCGACCGAATTCGAGATTTTATACTGAGCAGAAACACCTGACGAGCATCGATCTGCTCTACGACTTTCTGATTTCCATTGACCGATAAAATTTTGCTCGATGCCACGTTTGGCATGAATTTTGATAGGTTGCCGTAATCGGTTAAAACGGACCAAGCAATGTCCGACGAGGTTGGAATCAGCACTCTCGCCATGTACCGACCCTTTTCGCCTGTCACCAACGGTTGACCCTTTCTGAGCGCAACTCGTTGTTCTACCGGAAGTTGATCGAGAGGGCTGTTGAATAACTGTGCGGCGGCGGGAGACGGTGAGGTGAAGGTCGCGATTGGCTCTGCCAAACTCCACATCATTGTGCTAAGGCAACCTACAAGCAATCCAGAGCGCAATCCAGAGCGAAGTCGTTGCATGATTATCTCCCCTGAGAGTAACAGGTTTGTATCATACGGTATCTGTCAAATCTTCTGAATCATTTTTGGATTACTGGATTACGGCAAACATCCAAAGTTGCGAAAAGTGTAACCAAGGACACGATCAAACGGATTCAGTGCCACAGTAATATCATCCAATCCTATCCAATCCCTGTGAGGAGTCCAAAAGATGATGAGTCTGACACAGAGAAATTTGACACAGAGAAATCTGACACAATCGACCCGGTGGAATCGTTTTAAGGCTGTACCGTTCGCGCTTGGAATGGTGGGACTTACAATACTGAGTCCTGCACTGGTCAATCCTGCGATCGCGCAAGAAAAAGCAATGAAAACCCTAACCGTTACAGGAAAAGGATTTGAGGATATCCAAACCACGTTGGCTCAGGTTCGGCTAGGAGTTGAGGCTCAAGGTAAAACTGCCAATGAGGTTCAGCAAGAAGCTGCGCGGCGCTCGAATGCAGTGGTGACGCTGCTGCGATCTCGCAGAGTCGATAAACTCGAAACCACTGGAATTAATCTCAGTCCAGTCTACAGCTATGCCAATAATACTCAAAAGCTGACGGGTTATTCGGCGTCCAATATTGTCAGTTTCCGAGTGCCGACCGAAACTGCCGGAACCTTGCTAGATGACGCCGTGAAAGCAGGCGCGAGCCGCATTGATGGCGTAAGTTTTGTGGCAGCAGACGATGCGATCGCGGCGGCCCAAAAACAAGCGCTCCGTAAAGCAACACAAGACGCCCAATCCCAAGCAGACGCCGTTTTCAGCGCCCTTAATCTGACGAAAAAAGAGATCGTCAGCGTTCAAATTAATGCGGCATCGCCGCCTCCCCCCATTCCGGTGCAAGCAGAACGGTTTGCGAAGCTCAGCGCGGCAGATGCCTCTACACCCGTTGTTGGGGGTGAACAGCGAGTCGAAGGATCAGTGACATTGCAGTTCAATTACTAGTTCAATGACTGAAGCTCGGATTTGGGATTTGATGTACGTCAAATCCCGTTCGCTTCATAGTCGTGCGATCGCGCTAAACTTTGGCGCGATCGCGGCTGAATTAAAAGTCCTCTTCATACGAGGCAGCATCCGAGCCACCGCCTTCAGAGTCACGCTTTGATCCAAGCAATTGCAGCCGATCGACCACGACGATCGGAGAGGTTCGGTTTGCCCCTGTATTGCGATCGACCCACGAATCAAACTTCAGTGATCCCTTGACGCCAATCAAACTGCCTTTACGAACATAGTTTGCGGCTACGTCCGCCTGCTTGCCCCACAATTCCAGATTAAACCAATCGGGCTGGTCGCTGTTGCGCGTCTGACGGTTCACGGCCAACGTCAGCCGACATTTGACACTGCCCGACTCAAAATACTTTACGTCCGGATCGCCGCCAACCCGTCCCACCAATGTCACGACGTTTAAGCTCATAGTAGTTCACTAGTACTTTGTCTGTCTGCTTCTATTTTAATTTAATCAATCCCTACCTGATGAATTGAAGAGAAGCATCTAAGGTTACACTACTGCCGTGAGATTTGTACTTAACTAACCTACTTATTAACCTGCTTAACCTGCGATCGTCCTATCGCTTAATGCCCAATTAGTAATCAAAGAACACAAAATGATTCTGCCTTCTACTCAGCCTTTCCCGTCGCCTTTTTGACTGAGTGCTTCAACAATTCTCACCATTGACTGGACTATGCCCCTAAACTGTAATAAAATCCACATCGACTAGCGCCAGTGCTAAAAGCTGCACTTTCGTCCGAGCAAATCCGTAGCATTTTTAAGAGGCATAGAAACTAGTGGGTCTTTTCAGTGGCTTCTCCCGCTTTTCCCTATCACGGGACATGGGTATCGATCTCGGTACTGCAAATACACTAGTCTACGTATCCGGTAAAGGCATCGTCTTGCAAGAACCCTCCGTAGTGGCGATGGACGCTAATGACAGAATTCCGTTGGCAGTTGGAGAAGACGCGAAAAGAATGCTAGGACGAACTCCTGGCAACGTTATCGCTCTGCGCCCTTTGCGGGATGGTGTTATCGCAGATTTTGATACAGCTGAACTAATGCTGAAGCATTTTATCCAGCGAGTGAATGAAGGCAAAGCCCTCGTCTCGCCCCGCATCGTGATTGGAATTCCGAGCGGTGTTACTGGAGTGGAGCGGCGAGCGGTCATGGAAGCCGCGTCTCAGGCCGGTGCTCGCGAGGTGTATTTGATTGATGAACCTGTGGCCGCCGCGATCGGGGCAGGGCTTCCAGTCGCAGAACCGACTGGAAACATGATTATCGATATCGGTGGCGGCACGACTGAAGTTGCCGTTCTCAGTTTGCAAGGCACGGTTCTGAGTGAATCGGTTCGCGTCGCCGGAGATGAACTGACCGATGCGATCGTTCAATACATGAAGAAAGTCCACAACCTGGTGATTGGGGAACGGACGGCAGAAGAAATCAAAATTCAAGTTGGATCAGCTTACCCTGGTACGTTTGATGACGATTCTCTGATGGAAGTGCGAGGCTTGCACCTCCTGTCTGGCCTACCTCGAACCGTCACAATCAAAAGTCCCGAGATTCGCGAAAGTATGTCAGAGCCGCTATCTGTGATTATCGATGCGGTGAAGCGGACGCTAGAGCGGACGCCTCCCGAATTAGCGGCAGACATCATCGATCGCGGTATCATGCTGGCGGGGGGCGGCGCATTGCTCAAAGGCATTGATACCCTCATTAGTCACGAAACTGGAATCGTGGTTCACGTCGCGGCTGATCCGTTAAGCTGCGTCGTTTTGGGTACAGGTCGCGTCCTAGAAAACTTTAAGCAGCTAGAGCGAGTGTTCAGCACTCGTCCACCCCGATAAAAATCTGCTACACTTTCCCGATCTCCATGCTGGAACTGAGGAAATTGTGCTAAGGCTCTGACAATTCGGAGCTATACTTTTGTGAACGTTAACCAGCCAAAGAACGAGAAATTCGCATGTTTGCACTGCGCCGTTGGTGGGATCGGTATGGCATCCAAGCCACTTTGACAAGTGTTGCTATAGGAACGGCATTGTTGATTCGGCAAACCCACGGAGGGGTGGTGCTAGAAACCTATCAATGGTTGACCCGCCCCTTTTTATCAAAACCTGCTCCTCCAGCCCAATCCTCTAATCCTGAGATGCTAGAGCTCCAGGAGCGATTAATTGAGCTTGAGAGTAAAAATCAGCGCCTAGAAGAGCTTCTCGGATTTGCGCAGTCTGCTAAAGCGAAAGGCATTACGGCTCCAGTGATTGGGCGGAGTGCAGATCATTGGTGGCAGCAGATCAGCTTGGGGCGAGGCGCTCAAGATGGGGTTGAGACGGGAAGCGTTGTTCGGAGTCCGGGTGGGGTTGTGGGGCGCGTGACCAGTGTGACCGCCCGTACCAGCCGCGTGCTGTTGCTCAGTGACCCAACCAGTCGCGTTGGCGTCATGATTAGTCGCAGTCGAGCGATGGGATCGATGCGGGGAAATTTGGGAAATCGGGCGGTGATCGAGTTTTATGAGAAGAATCCGGATGTACGTCGCGGCGATGTAGTAACGACTTCTTCGCTCAGTGGCCGATTTCCGTCTGGGCTTCCGGTAGGGCGTATTGAATCCGTTGATACGGCAAAAAGCCCAGCGCCGGAGGCAGTGATCGAACTGTCAGCGCCAATCGGCGCTCTAGAATGGGCGATCGTTTATCCGAAGTCGCCTGGTGAAGCGGAGTCGTTGCCTGCTCCTGCGCCTAGCGATGTGCCTGCTTCTCCTACCCCAGAAGAGTCTTCTACCCCCTCCCCTACAGCACCATGAGCCAGGCGTTAGATAACTTTATCGAGCAGTATCCTGCTTCTCGCCCATTTATCAATTGGGGAGTTACGGCTGGTTCTGTGTTTCTGTGTTTGCTGATTTTGCCAGCTCGATTGCCTGGAATGGAATTAGCTGGCATTAGTCCAAATTGGTTATTAATTTGGGTGGTGGCGTGGAGTGTGAAGCGTACGCTCTGGCAGGGCGCGATCGCAGGGCTGGTTCTCGGTTTGCTACAAGATGCGATGACGGCTCCATTTCCCACTCATGCAATTAGTTTAGCGATCGTCGGTGCTGTTACGGCTCGACTGCAGAAACAGCGCTATGTACAGGAGGACTTTATTTCGGTGGCACTGATTGTGTTTGGCATGGCGGTGGTAGCGGAGACGATAATAGCGATTCAGTTTAGTTTTGAGGGCGGGCGATCGCTGCTAGAAATCTGGACGTATCATCAGTTTGTTGCCCTCAGTTCAGCCATTCTCAGCAGTTTGTGGGCACCCGTTGTCTATTTTCCGTTGAATCGCTGGTGGGAATCGATGGGGCAGTCTGACTCTATCTAAATCTATCGGCCTAACGGGTCTACCCAACAGGCTGGGCGACGGCTAGTTCCTGCGGAGGCTGAGGAAACAGCGCGATCGCACCTTGCAAATGTTTTTCTAGGGTGGCTGGAGGTAATGCACCTTGCAGATGGCTCCAAGGCAAGACTTGATCTAGTGACCAATTCTGATGGACATAAAACTCTAAGTCAGGAAGGTGGCCCCGCAATTCTTTAAAGGCGCGACGATAACTGCCTAAAGAATCTCCATAGTGGCGAGTGAGTTCGAGCAGGCGAGAAAGGCGACGATCGCCACGAGATAATAATGCCTGAATAACTGACCAGTTGTAGCTTTCAGGGCGAAAGTCAATGCCTTGCGATCGCAGGTTTTTCTGCAAGAACTGGAGCCGTTTTTCGGCTTTTGAGTTAACGCCAAACCATTGAAACGGGGTATGTGCTTTCGGCACAAAGGTGCTACATCCAAGCGTGAGCCGCAAGCCAGGAGCGGCTTTCTTCAGATCTCGCATCATCTTGACGGTGTGATCGAGGTCTTCAGATTCCTCGCCCGGAATGCCGACCATTCCATATAATTTGACGCTGCTCAAACCGCCTGCCTTTGCGTTAATTCCGGCTTGAATAATTTCGTCAGTAGTCAGTTTTTTATTGATAATTTGGCGTAAGCGAGCGCTGCCGCTTTCCACTGCGATCGTGATCGATTTTGAATCGTGTTTGACTAGCGTTTTCGCTAATTTCTCCGTCACGGTGTTGGTACGAACTGAGGCAAGACTAATTCGTACGTCGTCATATTTTGGGGCGTTGAGGTAGTCTAGCAGCGTCTCAAATTCTGGATGTTGAGTCACCGAAGCTCCGAGGAGTCCGAGCCGATTGGTGACTTCTAATCCTCGTGCGATCGCGGGCATAAGCGAGTCTTCTACATCGGCAATCCGAAACGGCAGAGTAAGATAGCTGGCGAGGCAGAAGCGACACATTTCAGGGCAACTGCGAACAACTTCCACCATAAAGATGTTTTCCCACGCCGCTCTCTCGGTCACTACGGTAGAGGTCGATAAGGTATTGCCGCGATAGGTTTGCTTTTCGACTCGTGCGGGGATCGTGCTGTCGATGGGATGGATGGCTGCGATCGCGCCCTCTGAACTTACATACGTCACTTCATACAAACTCGGAACGTAGATGCCTGGGACTTGCGCGAGATGTCGGAGCTGTGTGTTGCGATCGGCGTGGCGAACCTCTTGATACGCAGTGATGAAAGCATTGAGCAAAATTTCACCATCGCCGAGCAGAAATACGTCAAAGAAGTCTGCATAAGGTTCGGGATTGGCAGTGAGAACAGGGCCGCCACCAAACACGAGGGGATGAGCGGACGTGCGATTTTGGCTCCGAATCGGAACGTTTAACGATTCTAACAGTCCTAAAATATTGACGTAATCCAGTTCCCACGACATCGAGAAGCCGAGAATTTCAGGGTGTGAAGGTAGCGGCTCATGACCATCCGTAAACAATCGGCTGACTTCTAAATCAGGTCGCGATGCCAACGTTGCCCAAACGACCTGAAAACCTAAGCTCGTGATGCCAACGGTATATTCATTAGGAAATGCGAAAATAAGCGGAATTGCATCTGCTTGAGGAGTCGCAGGTGTAAATAATAACTGTTCATCAGAGAGAGGAAGTGAAGTCACCAATTGCATCATCAAAAGAATGAATTGAAAAATAGTCAGGTCAATGACCCAAACTATCTTCCTTCAGCCTAACACTCTGCTTAGCTAACCAGGGATTGATCAGCGTTATCTAGCAAATCGATGAGTTCCTGCTTGAGTAGGCGTGAAGGTGGGTTTAACTGACGTTCCTTAGCAAGCTGTCGAAGCTCAGCAACTTTCATTTTGCTATATCGACTCTCGCTCGATGTTGCTACTTTTCGGCGAGAACTACTCTGTTCGGTAAAAGTTTGCTTGAGTTCGGCGATCGCGCTATTCACTGTCTCAGAATGGTGACTAATCTTCTGCTCAAGTGATTGCTCTAGACGCTCAAACAAGACATCTATCTGCTGAGTAATTCTTTCCTCAAATGACTGCTCTAGGTGTTGCAACAAACTGTTAAATTGTTGGCGTATCTTCCTATCAAGCGACTGCTCCGATCGTTGTATCAAAGTACTTAACTGCTGAATTTCGTCAGGCGACGATGTGGAAATTGCCGAATTACCGAGTAACAACTCCATCTCTAACCTAGTAACAGCAGCCTGTTCATCATCGAGATCAAACACCCAAACCCATAATCTCGCAATGTCTAGTTCTCTCGCAACCAGACACCAATCTGCTCCATAAATGACCTCATAGTCTTCATCGGCGTAAGCTTCAGTGCGACGCACAACTAGAGGAATCAAATTGCTACCTTCTTGGACAAGGCTATCTTTGAGAACTTGCCATCGCTCAGGTGAAATATCTTCAGGGCTTAAATTTGGAACAGCGATCAATATCGTTTCCAATTGACCATGATGAACAGGTTTCGGACGTAACCTATCAATAATCTGTTGTTGTCGCCTAGTAAAATCCATAGATTAGTTTCCTTGTTCCATTAGTAGTACCAAATGTTGAGCCATTTTCAAGTAGCAATTAAACGCATCTTGAGCGGCTTCCTTATCTGCTCTGATTAAAGAAGAATCAAACTCTGCATAGCAAAGCGGATAGCCTTTTTCAGGTATAGAAGACACAATTTTAAGTTGGGGTATCCAGGTTTCTTCAGGAAACAAACCAATATTTCCATAAGTAGGAAAACCCCTTACAATCTCTTTGATTTTTTCAGCCATTTGTCGATGTAAAATTTTCACTTTTTTGTCGTACATACTGACGGCAATCCCCAATATTGGTAGAGGATTATCTCGCTGCACTTCTATCGCTCTGCCAATCACAAATTCCAGTGCCCGAATTGGATAGGGAGCTAATTGAGTCGGAATCAAAATCGCTGAGGCTGCCATCAAAGCAATCTCGTTGAATTTGCCGAAAGATGGAGGCGGGTCAATAAATATATAGTCATAGTCGTGTCGATAATCTCTTAGTTTTTTTCTTAGAGCATATTCACCGTCTACCGCCTGAATCAGAAAAGCTTCTTCCTTAATCAGGCGAATATTAGAGGGAACAATATCTAATTCAACATCTCCCCAAGTCTTGGAGATGATCGTACTAGGTAGAAGAGTTCTCGACTCAGTTAATAGATGAACAATATCTTTTTTGCCCTGATCCTCAACATCTTCTAGAGGATCAATTCCTAACCCCATTGTCAAATTTGCTTGTGCGTCAACGTCAATCAAAAGAACCCGTTTACCTAGCTTGCTTAGAGCGGCAGCAAGGTTAATCGTCATTGTCGTTTTACCAACGCCACCCTTGTTGTTGAAGACCGTGATCACCATGCCTTTCCTTTGCACACGATCGCTAGATGGAGATGCGGTCTCTCGCTCGATCGGAGATCTGGCGGGTGTGGTTTCTTTAAAGTTACGCTCTGGGCTAACTGCTGCGCCAGAAGGATTTCTTCTTTTAAATAGTTCAAACATGTCTTGGTTCTCAAAAGCAGTTGCAATGTGACTTAGAAAATTAGAGTGAACTTGCTGCTGACTTTGATGAATCGCATCACCAAATTTTAGGCAAGTTTCTTTACTGCAGAGTATGTAGAACAACGAAAAATTTTCGATCAGCGTTTCTTTAGAATATGAAGCGATCGCGCTAATTTCTCCATCATAGTGATAGAGCAAGTGAAACTGATAGCCGTTCGTTAATAACCCCAACGCTGCGCCCGTTTCCCGCAAGTAGCTCTTCAACTGCCAAAGATTTCGAGAGAGATCTTTTCTAGGAGATTTTGCTTCAATCACTAAGTACGGCAAAGCATGAAGCGTGGAAGGATGCGACTGTACCAAAAAATCTAGCTTGACTTTGCCGATCGTTACCTGCGTTTTCCAGTCCCCATCGTGATAGCCGAGAGCTTGTAGAAGCGGAATGATGACTTTGTGTTCGACATCTGACTCACTGCTACTGAGAGTGATAGAACCTAAAAACTTAAATCGAGCAGGATTTGCTGAAACTGGCATAGCGGTCACAGGAGGGTATTAGAGATGCATCGAGCGAGAGCCGAGATCAGCGAAAAGCGCCACTTCAGAGGAATGATTTAGCGATATCAAGCGCACTACTTTCTCACTTGTCTTGCTTGATCGACGTTGAAGGTTCAGTGGTTCTACAAGAGAGGGATGAGTTTTGGGAAAAGCTTTAATTCTGTAGAGAAAGCTTTATCGTTCACTCACAAAGCGAGTCGCGATCGCTCGGTAGTCATAGCTAAGTATGTAAGATCCGTAGCTATTGGTCGAGACGTCGAAAGCGAAAGCTTGAACATAGTTAGCTCTCCTTAAAAAATAACTATTTTTATTTTTAGAAAATGCTATTTAATTCAAATGCCTTTCTCACCTTGGGTTGCAAATTCATATTATGATGTGCCAGATGATATAGTCTCGTTCGGAGAGGCATCACGACTCAGGAGGCGCAACGCATGGCTCACATCATCGCAACTGCAAACATGAAAGGCGGTGTTGGCAAAACCACGCTGACGGTCAATCTTGCTACTTGCCTTGCCAAGCATCACCAAAAGCGCGTTCTCATTGTTGATCTAGATACTCAAATCAGCGCAACACTGAGCCTCATGACGCCTGCTGATTTCGCTAAAGTTCGTGGTGACAAACGTACCTTAAGAAACTTAGTCAAACGAGCAATTTTATCTGACAAAGAATTGCCAACGGTTGTACCCGAAGCGATTCGTGCCTATATCTCTAACGTCAAAGGCTTAGATTTGTTGCCAGGAGATATTGAGCTATACGATGAGTTTCTCGTCTCTGACATGCTGCACCGGACTGCCGTTCAGACAGGAGTTGCAGACTTTGAGCAAGTGTGGAACGATTTTGAGAAGAATTTGATTCGTAAGCTCTTGCAACCGATCGTCAAAGACTACGACCTGATCATTTTAGATTGCGCTCCTGGGTATAACCTCATTACTCGAAGCGGATTATTAGCCAGCGATTTCTATTTTATTCCAGCTCGCCCAGAGCCGCTGTCGCTCATCGGAATCCAGCTTTTAGAACGCCGGATTTCAAAGTTAAGAGAGCTTCATCGGACAGAAGCAGGACCCTTAGCGATCGAGCTTTTAGGCATTGCGTTTACGCTCTCTGGCAACCTGTTCTCAAGCCGCTATCATGGGCAAGTGATGAAGCGGCTCAATGAAGATTTCAGCGAAGCGAAATTATTCAAGACACGCATTCCAGTAGATGTCAATGTTGCAAGGGCAGTTGATGCCTTCACGCCTGTTGTGCTGAGCAACCCAGGAACGGCAGGGGCAAAAGCATTTTCAACGTTAGCAGAAGAATTTCTTCAGAAACTGACAGCCGCTACAAAAGTTGAGCGGCCTGAAAATAAGTATGCGTTTGCAGCGTTAGACGACTAATCAAGAAGCATTTACTATTTCAAAGAATGTCATAGAGAGTGCCGAAGTCTGTGCAATTAGCACGCGATGCTCAAAGAAGTTGCTTTGTAAGCGCTAGAAAGTTCTTAGTTGACAACTCGTACTCGTTCCGAATACGCTTAGAGGGTTTAATTAACAGGAGACTCATTTATGCTTGCCAATCGAGAAGGGCAAAAAGTTCCTAGCGTTACCTTTCGCGCCCGTGAAAATAATCAGTGGGTCAACATCACCACTGACGATATTTTTGCTGGTAAAACTGTAGTCGTTTTCGCATTGCCTGGAGCATTTACGCCAACGTGTTCTTCAACTCATGTTCCTGGATACAACGATCTTGCAAAAGTGTTTAAGGACAATGGTGTTGATGAGATCGTTTGCATTTCTGTTAATGATACGTTTGTGATGAACGAATGGGCAAAAGATCAGCGCGCTGATCATATTCGGCTACTTCCCGATGGGAATGGCGAGTTTACCGAAGGCATGGGAATGCTCGTTGACAAGACGGATCTAGGATTTGGTAAGCGATCGTGGCGCTACTCGATGCTGGTGAAAGATGGCACGATTGAAAAGATGTTTATCGAACCCGATGAACCGGGCGATCCGTTCAAAGTATCTGATGCAGACACGATGTTGAACTACATCAACGCTCATGCAGAAAAGCCCAAAACCGTATCGCTGTTTACGAAAGTAGGCTGTCCGTTCTGTGCCAACGCGAAGCAGACGCTGAGCGAGAACGGCTTGGATTACGAAGAAATTGTGCTGGGTCAGAACGTCACCTTGCGATCGCTAAAAGCGATGACAGGTGCAACCACCGTTCCTCAAGTGTTCATCGATGGCAAATTAATCGGCGGATCGGAAGCCGTCGCCTCGTACTTTGCTGCGTAATGGTTCATTCGTTCGTAATTCGTAATTGGATAATTCTGATTACGAATTACGGATTCATCCCTACAATGGATAGGATAGTGCCAAAAATAATTTTCTGTAATGGACAAGTTGTTGGATGCTGAGCGATCAATTGAGATTGCAAATCGTCTCAAAAGCAAAGCGAAAGCCAGTTTTGAGAATACTGCAAAGGCAGTTGCGCTAGTCGAAGGCGCACAATATGTTCAAGGTTTTTTGGTGTTTGCAGGTGCGCCTCATAAACCCATTGAGCATAGCTGGTTAGAACTTAGCGAGTCTCAGAACGGTACAGAAACGACACGCATTATTGATCCAAGTTTTTCTTCCTTAAATCGCAAGCCGGAAGAACTTTATTATTTTGCGGCACAACAGCTAACTGCCAAGAAGTTGAAAGCAGCGATCGAGGAAGCAAAGGAAGATTATCCTGAAGACGATCCGCTCCCGATCTATGGCTCCATGCCTTATGAGTACTATGGCGATGTCATGTTGGGTGGTAAAGCTTATCTCGAAGCGTTTGAAGCGGCTCAGGAGAAGTGTAGAGCCTTAAATCGACCGAAAAATAACGGTAATTCCTAAGCGATCGCAGTAACGCTATTTTTCTCAGCTTCACTTCTCGTATAAGTTTAGATACGTTTGCCATTTTGAAGCGATCGCTGATTTAATAGCAACTCTGTTCATTAGCGCGACAGGTCGTAAGGACACTTCATGCCCTTACCGACTGATCTGATAGTGGCATCTTTTAGTTGATTTGCTTATCGCTAAACAGTTTTAGATTGATTAATTATAGATTTCTAGATAGCTGAAGGTGACACCATAGTGTGTCTCAAGAGAACCAAAACAATGATTCTAAGCGTTTCGTTAAGCAGCAAAAACTGAGTATTGATTACAACTTTGCCCTTAGTGTAAACATCACTCATCTAAGTGAAATGCGATACGTGAAATGTGAACATTATGTAGAATTAATCTGTATTCATTAATTCAGTTAAAAATTTTTATAATTAATTATCTTTGTGCTCAATGAAACAAAGATGTTTGGATTCAGTTCATTATTGTGTATTGCTTATTTTCACTGTGATACTGAGTTTTTTTAGCGCTTCCTTTAATGAAGTTTTCCGTATTGAAGAAATTATTTATGTAGCAATTTTTATTTCTTAATTCAGTATTTTTACGTTGTACAAAATTATTTTAGCTTTCGTTTGATTTACTATCTATTAAGGGTGAATCCGGTCGCACTGCTGGTGCAATGAGCGACCGATCTTTGATATTGCACGTAGAAGACAAAGACTGTTGTACATTTCTCAGGGAGTTATCACCATGGTTATGGGTGAATCCATTTCTAGCTCGTCATCTGCGGGCCTAACCACCGACATTCTTCAAAATCAGACTACCGTATTAGATACAACTCCCAGGCCCCTTACCCCGCCTCCAACCCCTCCCAGCGGTGCATCAAGCGCAAGCCTTCCTGCCGCTCCTCAAGACCAAGTGTTTGACCTGCGATCTTTAACGGGACTCGTTCGAGGACTCTTTAATACCACGACCATTACTGCAGATTACAACAACACCGTCGGTATTTACCGAGTGGAGGATACTCTAGGTACAGTCATCGATCCAAGCAGTGGAACCTCTTATGCGCCTGGGGATGCTGGATACAGTCAGGCAGCCGTGCGGCGATCGCAAACCGCTGGTGATGGCATTACGTTTGATCCAAGGGCAGGAAATGTCCCGGTTGCGCTTCAAGGGGGAGCGCTCTATGCGCCCTATATCGTTGCCAACAATACTGCCGAGAGCGTTCTGCAAGGGGGTGACGTAAACGCTTACTTCAACTTCACGGCAGCTAACTCGGACGGTGGGTTTGACCATTGGCGCACAACCGAAGATGGCAAAATCGTGGTGGAGGATCTGTTTGGCGGCGGCGATCTCGACTTTAACGATGCGATTTTGACAGCGACATTTGAGACTCCGCCCATTAATTTGCCTGCTGCACCCCAAGACCAAGTGCTTGATCTGCGCGATCGCACGGGTCAGGTTAGAAGCTTGATCAATACCCAGAGCATCACAGCTAACTACAACAATACGGTGGGCTTGTACCGCATCGAAGACGCGCTTGGAACAGTAATCGATCCGAGTGATGGAACGTCCTATAAGCCAGGAGATGCAGGCTATGGTTTGGCAATCGTCCGGCGATCGCAGGCAGATGGCGTTACCTTTAGCGCGAGAGCGGGAGATGTAGCGGCAGATCTGACGGGAGGTGGAGTCTACGCGACCTATCTGATTGCGGATGCAACAGTAGATGACGCCCTCAATGGCAAAAATCCCAATATCTACTCCAACTTCGTCGCTGCAAACGCAGATCAGTTTGATCACTTTATTGGCGCAGGTACAACTGCCGCCGGAAGTACTAGCTTTAGTATTGAGGATCTGTATGCTGGTGGCGATCTCGACTTTAACGATGCGGTCATAACCATCACATTTGAGAACGTTTAAGAGCGTTCAGTCATAGTCGGTAATCGCTGTGGAATACGTTCTCTACAATTATTGGATATGCAACAAGCCTCCTGATACTGTTATCAGGAGGCTTGTTTGACGAAGCGGGTAGCGGGAATCGAACCCGCAACTAAACCTTGGGAAGGTCTCATTTTGCCACTAAACTATACCCGCATGTGACAAGTATTATAGCGACTTTTAGATAGAACAGAGCAGAGAGTTTACAACCGCTCATCAAACTCTATTGGCCTTAAAAGCGGTCTCATACTTAAACTTAATACTTTCTTAAAATTAAAATATCAAGTAAGGCAAATTCACAATTAAAAATCCTCATTAGAGAATAACTCTATAAGGATTTATTTCTAAAACAAATTAAAGGGGACAAGAGAATAGGTTCATGTTCTCTCTCTGGGAAAGGGGCTTCTAGGTTTAAGAAAACCCCTTACTGAAACGTCCAAAGTGGCGATCGCTGGTCCCGCTTCCATGCACTGTCCTTCCTAAACGCGAATTTCCTGAATCTGTGGCCCTGCCCCTTTTGGAATTACAGATACTCAATCTCCTGCTTGGGCTGTTCCCTATTTTGAGCAAGGATCTTTGTGAGCAAGAATTTTTGAAAATTTGGGGAAAAATAAGTCAAATTGCCTGCATTGCAACTTTTGAGCGCCCCCATGTTTAACGCAACCGAGCTTCTAATCGACGATTTTGTCTGCAAACTCAAAGAAGGCTATCACCGTACATACGGTGGCTGGAAGTCCGATTATGAAGACATTATTGGCTGGGTTGGATCGATGGCAATGGAAAATATTGCTAACAGCGATGCCCTCTATCACAACGTAGAGCATTCCATCTTAGTAACGCTGGTCGGACAAGAAATCCTTCGAGGACGACATATTCGGGAAGGAGGAGTGTCATGTGAAGATTGGCTGCACTTTGTGATTGCGCTGGTCTGTCATGACATTGGCTATGTCAAAGGAGTATGTCGTCAAGATCAAAAGGGAATGTATGCCACCGGGCGCGATCGCAAAATGGTGTCGCTGCCTCCCGGATCTTCGGATGCGGCTCTCACGCCCTACCATGTTGATCGCGCCAAACTGTTTGTGGATGAGCGCTTTGGCGGGCATAAGCTGATCGATGCTGAAGTGGTGAAATATAACATTGAACTGACTCGGTTTCCGGTTCCAGCTGCCGAAGACCATCAGAACACCACCCACTATCCGGGTCTGATTCGGGCGTCCGATTTGATTGGGCAACTCAGCGATCCACGTTACCTAAAAAAGATCAGTGCGCTCTACTATGAATTTGAAGAGACAGGCGTAAATAGGGCGTTAGGCTATCGTCATCCGGGAGATTTACGCAAAAACTATCCAAAGTTCTACTGGCATGGCGTTTATCCCTACATTAAAGACGCGCTGTACTACTTATCGTTGACCCAGCAGGGTAAACAAATTGTTGCAAATTTGTACTCGAATGTGTTTGTGGTTGAACACGAACCATTGGACGACTAGAGAGCAGCACTGGGTTCGAGAACGCGTCACCATTTCATCGAACGCAAAAGCGATAGGATGTAAAGACAAATTTGGCTCTCGATCCTCGTTCAGTCTTTAATTATGGATCGTTTTTTCTCTCCAATTCAACAGTTTCTCATTACCTGGCTGCTGATTCTCGTCACGGGTTGGTTGACGCTGAACGCGCTTACCTATTTTGGCGAATTACTCAGCGTTCTGGTAACGGCGGGGCTAGTCGCGTTTGTGTTGAACTACCCTGTAGTGCGGTTGCAGCAAGTTCTTCCAAGACCGCTTGCCGCCGCGATCGTCTATCTTCTTGCCGGAGTGGCGTTGGTTGTCGCTGGGCTGACGATCGCGCCGCCCATTCTTCACCAAGCTCAACAGCTGATTACGAATCTACCCAACCTGATTGGATCGGGCCAGCAGCAGTTAACCGACCTCCAAGATTGGAGCGACTCGCGGCGATTAGGGATTGATCTGTCGTTTTTAGAACAGCAGCTTTCAGCTCAGGTTCAAGGGCAGGTACAGGCGATCGCATCAACTGGAATCGGATTAGTCGTTGGTACGTTCAACTGGGTGCTGGACTTAATTTTGATTCTGGTGATTTCGTTCTATTTTGTACTCGATGGCGGCAAACTTTGGAATGGGCTAACCAGCATCTTCTCTGACCCGATTCGAGACAGTCTTACAGCCTCCCTGCGGGATAGCTTACAGCGATTTGCCTCGGGGCAACTGCTGTTAGGGCTATTTATGGCAACGACGCTATCGGTTGCGTTCTGGTGGCTTAGGGTGCCGTTCTTCCTCGTATTTGCCGTGTTCATTGGTGTCCTAGAAGTTATTCCCTTTGTGGGAGCGACGCTGGGCATTGCGACGGTGTGTGTTGTCGTCGCGTTTATTGACTGGTGGTTGGCACTTCAAGTGTTGGGGACAGCGATCGCGCTGCAACAAATCAAAGACAATTTCATCGCGCCGCGAATTTTGGGCAATCTTACGGGCTTAAGCCCCGTGATTATTCTGGCGTCGCTGCTGTTTGGAGCTAGGGTCGCCGGACTGCTCGGCGTGATTTTGGCGATTCCCCTAACCAGTGTGATAAGAACCATACTAGATATCATTCTTAATCCTAGTTTGCCGCCTCAATCGGGTTCGATCTTCTCGGAAATCGTAGAAAATAGTATCCTTGAACCCATCTTATCAACCGAGTCAGACGACGAAGACCAAAAGATTTCGGTTGTTGGTCAAGAACGTTAATCGCTCTCTACCCCACATCGCGTACGCCTTATGAACTGGTGGCAAAAGCTCAAGAAAAATCCATTAGCCCGCTGTGGTGCGCTACTTCTGCTGGTGTTCTATCTTGCGGTGATTGGGGCTGAATTTGTCGCGCCCTATGATCCCTACGAATCTCAAATCGATGGAGCGCTCTTGCCGCCCACCGAGATTTACTGGACAAATCAGAATGGCGAGTTTGTTGGTCCCCATGCATATCCCACTATTCAAGGCCCAATCAACGTCGAGACGGGGGAACGAAATCTGATTGTCGATCGCTCAAAACCATCGCCAATCCGACTCTTTGTGCAAGGCGATCCGTACCGTATTCTTCAACTGCGCCTGCCGCTGCCAACGCAACTTTCTCTCACTGATCCAAGATTTGAGGAGATAGAGATTCTTCCTGGTATTCCTAGCAATCTCCACCTGTTTGGCACAATCGGCCCTGCTAGATGGAACCTTCTTGGAACCGATGAGCAAGCGCGGGATCAGTTCAGCCGATTGCTTTTTGGCGGCAGAATTAGTCTCAGTATTGGTTTAGTCGGGATTGCGCTCTCGTTCCCTCTAGGCATGCTAGTAGGCGGGATTTCCGGCTATTTTGGTGGCGGGCTAGATGCGGGACTCATGCGCTTTGTCGAAGTGCTGATGACGATTCCTGACATTTATCTGCTCGTTGCTTTAGCCGCCGTACTGCCACCCGGGTTGTCCAGCGCTCAGCGATTTCTGCTGATTATCTTGATTACTTCCTTTATCAGTTGGGCTAGCTTGGCACGCGTGATCCGCGGTCAGGTGCTGTCAATTAAAGAGCAAGAATTTGTGCAAGCGTCACGGGCAATGGGTGGCAAGCCGTTGTACATTATTCTGCGCCATGTGCTGCCTCAGACGGCAACGTATGTCATTATTTCCGCCACGCTAAGAATACCGAGCTTTATCGTCGCGGAGTCCGTTCTGAGCTTAATTGGATTGGGCATTCAGCAGCCTGATCCATCGTGGGGCAACATGCTGTCTCTTGCCACAAATGCATCAATTTTAGTTTTGCAACCGTGGTTGATTTGGCCCCCCGCTTTGCTGATTATCCTGACTGTATTGGCATTTAATCTTCTAGGCGATGGCTTGCGCGATGCGCTCGATCCTCGCAGTTTACAGCAACGCTAATGCTATGCGTAAGCTTTATCCCGCGATCGCACCCTATCAAACTGGGATGCTTCCCGTCTCGGAGATTCACACCCTCTATTACGAGCAGTCAGGCAATCCGAACGGAAAACCGGTTGTCTTTCTGCATGGTGGCCCAGGTGGTGGAACGATTCCTGAATACCGACAGTATTTTGACCCGAGCCAATGGCGAATTATCTTGTTTGATCAGCGTGGTGCTGGCAACAGTACGCCCCATGCCGAACTGCGAGAGAATACGACATGGGATTTGGTGAGCGATATTGAGAAACTGCGATCGCATCTCGGCGTTGATCAGTGGGTCGTATTCGGCGGCAGTTGGGGCAGTACTCTGTCCTTGGCCTATGCTCAAACGCACAGCGATCGATGCTTGGGCTTAATCTTGCGCGGCATCTTTCTACTTCGGCGTAAAGAAATTCTCTGGTTCTACCAAGAAGGCGCAAGCTGGATTTTTCCTGATGCGTGGGAATCATATCTTGCGCCGATTCCTGAAGCAGAACGACAGAATTTAGTCTCGGCTTACTACAAGCGGCTCACGAGCGACGATGCAGGAATCCGTCAACGTGCCGCGAAAGCTTGGTCTGTGTGGGAGGCAAGTACAAGCCGATTGTTGGTCGATCCTGATTTACAAGACCGTTTTGAGGAAGATGCCTTTGCTGAAGCGTTTGCGCGAATCGAGTGTCACTACTTTACCAATCGAGGCTTTTTTGAGGTAGATGACCAGTTATTAAAAGGGTGCGATCGTATCCGTCACCTTCCCATCGTCATTATCCAAGGTCGCTACGATGTGGTCTGTCCAATGGCGTCTGCCTGGGATTTACATAAAGCTTTACCTGACGCTGAATTTATCGTGGTTCCTGATGCTGGACATTCCATGATGGAAGCCGGAATCCTAAGTGCTTTGATTGAGGCAACGGATAAATTTGCAGCTTGCTAGGAGACAATTTGCATCCTGCAAAACGGCTAACGTTTTGCATCTCCAACAAGTCTGATCTTTTCTAATCGACCCGTTACTACCCTAATTTCCCAATTCGTCCAACAAGCTCTGCAACAGCGCAGCAGTCTGACGTTGAGGCATTTTCGGCAACAACTAATTCAATGATTTTTGTGCAATTTTTACCTTCTTAGCTCTCTTTTCCGACACGTCCTATAAGTATAAGTAGATTAAATGGGCAGTTTTTATTACGAATCCCATTCACAAAAGCGCGAATTGACCGTTGTAACTCTTAAATTTTCCCGTAGTATCAGAATTGAAGTTGGCAAACGGTATAAACCAAGTATTGGTAAAACTTAAGTCAACGATTTCAGAAGGCAATCAATGCCGTTTCTACAAATAGAGAGGATCACACCGCATGGCTAGTTTCAAAGTCACGCTAGTTAACGAAGCCGAAGGGCTAAATACCACGATCGACGTGCCCGAAGATGAGTACATTCTTGATGCGGCTGAAGAGCAAGGTATTGACCTGCCCTACTCCTGCCGCGCGGGTGCTTGCTCGACTTGTGCTGGTAAGATCACGTCCGGTACAGTTGACCAGTCTGACCAGTCCTTCTTAGATGATGACCAGATCGAAGCAGGGTATGTGCTGACCTGTGTTGCATACCCAACTTCCGACTGTACTATCCTGACTCATCAGGAAGAAGAACTGTACTAGATTCTTCTAACCAAACAGAGAGGCTTCTCGCTTCTCATCTCTCTGCTTGGCAATGATGGAAGTAGCCCCTTGCTACTGCCGCCGCTCTGATTTTAAGGAGCGGCAATTCTCAAAACCCCTATGTTTTTTGCAGGTTGCAGAAGCGCCGCTCTGGTGCTTCTGTTTTGTTGCATTTAGGATAGGGAGACTGAAATCAAATCGCTCAAATCCCGCCTAGTAGTCATTTATCCCTAGTGTTTTGCAGTTTCCGTCTTCCTCAGTTATCGAGCCGTTATCGAGATTGTGAAGGTTTGGAGTTGTGAAGCTTGTGTCTCTCTTCAAGAACGATCCTTCCACAATGCGATCGATTGATTAATTGGCTGCAACTGAGTGCCAGGAAAATAGAAGTTAAGAATTTTTGCACTCGACCAGCCTGCTGCCCCTAGACGGTAGGTTCCCATCTGGCTCAAACCGACTCCATGCCCAAAGCCGCCGCCCACAAAGGTGAAGCCCTTCAGCACGCGGTTTTTATCAACCATCGGTTCGACGTAAAACAGAGTGCTTGCAGGTTTGGAGAAGACATTTAGAACATCGTCTTTTGCAAGTTCAACGACGCCTGCATCGGTTGTGATAGATGCTTTGAGAATCCGTCCCCCGTGCGATCGCTCAGTGACCTGAATATTCCGAATCGTCTTAAAATTTGCCAGCGGATGCTGAACGCTCTTCAGGTACTCGTGTAGCTCCAGATTCAATTGCTCAAGGCTGCTGGGATATTTCCACCGAAACAACTCCGCTTTATCTTCGTTGAAGCCTGTCTTTTGGGCAATGAAGGCGCGGAAATTGGTTTCATCTGCCAAACTGCGAGTCTTCAGATCCCACACGGGATTCGCTGAATCGATAACGGTCGTCAAGTAAGGCCGATTCCAGCCGCGCCAAACGTCGTTAAACGAGGCCGTGACCCCGCCACTGGTTGAGGAATAGAGCGCATCGACTAACTCATTCTGGTAGGTGAGGACTAAGCCGCGAGTTGCCGCGATCGCGCGATCGGTCGTATCTGCCGCTGTTCCCAAGCCAAAATAAACTTGACATTGTGTGGTGGCACAAAGCTGATAGTCATCTGCCACGAAGCGACGTAAGTTTCTCAATACATAGGTTCGGGCAAGTATCGCTTGCGCTTCGAGAACGGATTGAGTGGCCCATCCTCCAATCTCATTGGGCACGACGCCGCGCAAATACGTTTCTAATCCAACAAAGTTCACCAGCGAATAATTTCCGTAGGCGTTAGGTTGAATGCGGAATGCTCCTCCATACAGGCGCTTGGGAACATCATCGCGATCGCGATCAACAAACACCTTGCCGTAACCAGATGAGATATCCAGCCGATCTGCACTGTAGCGGCGACCGTTGAGCGTCCAGCTAACGCGAGGCACTGAGGTCAGTACTCGGCTGTCAAGCCGCACCTGTTTAACGCCTTTCGCTTCTAGACTTTGCACCAACAGTCGCCGAAGTAGCGGCGTATTGTAAGTACTGCGCTTTGCCCACACTTCCCATCGATTTGGTTGTGCCATTTCGACCTCAATACCCTGCGCTTTCCACTGCTGCGCTTGGTCTTCTGCCGTCTCGAAGCTGCGATGAGTGCTAAACACAACTCGCTCGTAAAGTTCCGGGTGAGGAATTGACTGATTGGCAATTTCTAACTTTAAATTAGAGGCGGTCAGTGCTTGGGGCTTGCCGTTGACCTCAAACCGTAGAGTTAGGCGATCGCCAGAAGCCGCTTGAAGCTGCATTGTATCTTTCTGCTTTTCGCCAAACCGTTGCACAATGCCAATTTGTAGCTGTACGTCTTGTTGAGCGGTTGCTGGTTTGGGGTGAATGATGTCACCCATGAGAGAGCCGATTGCAAGGGCAATACTAGAGAAAAGATGAAAGCGGGTAGATATCCAAAACAAGGGAGTCAAGCCTCGCTATTTTCAGAAAGGGCAAATAAAGAAAACGAGAAGTCGTACAGCAATAGCGTGCGTCTGATGGTTAGAGACCACTGGGTCCTCCTGACGCAAGAGCCTGATAGATCTTTCCTACATCCCTGGGTGTTTTCCGGGCAGTTAGGCATGAATACAATAGTGGCATTGGCAGTAATTGCAACCCGCGTGAAGGTGATCTTACTCCAGAAATAACAACTCGACGCATCTAGAATCTATGACAATAGGTTGCAACTCGTACTCATAATGAGTATGATTTAGAAGTGAGACAAAACTGAATTCAAACCCAACTTAGACTTGAAGCCATGGTGAGAGTACAAGAGATTCCAATCAAGCAAATTCGCCGCCCTCTATTTAGACAAAATGATCAGGCAAAAGTTGCAGCCTTGATGGACTCGATCGCAGAAGTTGGACTGCAAGAGCCGATCGACGTGCTAGAAGTAGACGGTGAGTACTACGGCTTCTCTGGATGCCACCGCTATGAGGCCTGTAGCCGGTTGGGACAAGAGACGATTTTGTGTCGTGTGCGTCGTGCCCCTCAATCTGTTCTTCAACGGCACTTAGCCTAAAAAACGACCCTTCTTACGCATCCCCGGTTTAAGACTTTTCTACTTTGAGATATTTTGTCTAAGGGGAAGGCAATTCTCTAGGACTGGTTGATACACGCTATAAGGAGAAAGCAATGGTTGCTCAAGTGAATACAATCGATATTGGGATCGAAGAATCGAAGCGCAAGGAAATCGCTGAAGGGTTGTCCCGCCTGTTGGCAGATACCTACACACTGTATCTGAAAACCCATAACTTTCACTGGAACGTCACAGGTCCGATGTTTCAAACTCTGCACCTCATGTTTGAGACGCAATACACAGAGTTAGCATTAGCTGTCGATTTAATTGCAGAGCGCATCCGCTCTCTTGGCTTTCCCGCTCCCGGAACCTACAGCGAGTATGTAAAACTAAGTTCCATCGAAGAAACTCCGGGTGTTCCCAAAGCAGAAGATATGATTCGCCTGCTGGTTGCTGGACAAGAAGCCGTTGCTCGTACTGCGAGATCTGTATTTCCGATCGCGGACTCTGCTAGCGATGAACCAACCGCAGATTTGCTGACCCAACGGCTACAAATCCATGAAAAGACAGCGTGGATGTTGAGAAGTTTGTTGGAACAGTAAAAAGGGTGAGCGGAACAGGGTAAAAGAAAACAGTACTCTTTTCCGTCAGCTTCAATGAATCAATCGAAGACTTATGACTATACCCCTCAACTCCGGCAATTGATGCAAGTGAGGGGTATTTCTTCGTTTAAGCAATTGAGCCAGCAAGCGAGTGTCTCCCAAAAGCAGGTGAAACATTTGAGAGCAGGACAGATTGGGCAAATGCGCCTAGAAACTCTGATGAAGTTGGGAGAAATATTGGACGTTACGATCGCAGATCTACTATCCACCTTCAGTCCAAGCATGAATGTTGCTCATCCATCGTCCGCTACTTCATCCGAGATACGCAATCTTCAACAGGAGTATCAACGCTTGCAAACTCAGCTTCAGAATCAAAAACAAGAACTCTGGAATGAATTTCAAGCATCATGCATCCAAACGCTAGAACCTTGGCTTCTGCAATGGTCAGCCGCAGCCTATGCTGCTCAACAAAACCCTCAAGCCCCAGCCGTCAAACTATTGCCCTTAGTGCGCCCAATTGAACAACTACTCCAACAGTGGGAGATCGAAGCTACAGCGATCGTAGGAACTGAACTTCCTTATGATTCTCGTCAGCATCAGCTGATGGGAGGCACAGCCAATCCTGGAGACTTAGTGCGCGTTAGATACGCGGGCTACAAGCAAGGCGAACGACTTTTGTATCGCGCTAAAGTGAGTCCTGTCAACTAAGATCCTTAACACTCCACTTTCTAAATTTCAGGCTTTTCAAGTTAGATCTATCCAAGAGTCAAGAGATGATGTCTTATCCTTCTCCCCTTTGATTGATGCTGCTTTACTCTAAATTTGGTGAAGTAGGTAGAGAAACCCGCGCTGGAGAATGTGATTGTAATGCGTAAGCTAAACATTGGTCTATCTGATGAGCAACGCCAAGGCGTTTGCGAATTGCTCAACCGCGATCTAGCAGATGCAAATCTTCTGCTGATTAAGACGAAGAAGTACCACTGGGATGTTACTGGGCCCGAATTCCGTTCTTTGCATCAAATCTGGGAAGAGCAGTACACGATCTTGAACGAAACAATTGACGCTGTTGCTGAGCGTATCCGAGCCTTGGGCAACTTTCCTATCGGAACTGCAGAAGACTTTCTAAAGTACACCTCTATTAAAGAGCATAGTGGAGATGTCCCTGTTGCTCAGAAAATGGTGTTGAATCTAGTTGAAGACCACGAGCAAGTTATCCGCAACTTGCGGCAACACATTGATCAGTGCTCTGACGATTTCCACGATGAGGGAACCGCAGACTTCCTTACTGGCATCATGGAACAACACGAAGAAATGGCGTGGATGCTGCGCTCCTTTGTTGAAGGGCAAGCCGTTCAGCCAGATGGTCAACAGCCTCCAAGTGACGTCCGCTTCCCTGCTGGTGTAGCTGGCTAAGTTTAGTACGATCGCACTTTGATCCATTGAAGAGGTGAGGAGAGCTGATCTTCCTCACCTCTTGTTTGTATGGAGTTCGCTAAAATAGGGTCGCCAAACTGAGCCAACGAGTTAAATTAGCAGGCAACTCGTTGTTTAGCCGCAACGGTAGAGTTGAGGTTGAAAGCGATTGAGCGTAAGCAGATGACAGGAACGGTTTATAACTTTTAGCATCAGGCGTAAGTTGTCTGACAAATGCTAGGCTAGTTCCTTGCAATAGACGGCGCAGGGGTTCAACATCTTGACCTTGACGCTCCTTTACAATCGTTCCTTGAGTCCTCACCTTCCCAAAATAAATTGGATCGCTCACGCTAAGATGAGTTGCTCCAATCGATGTGATGAGATACTTAGGCGTTGGAAGCTGCAAGAAGGGTTGAAGCTGCTGACTGAAGGCAGGTGCGAGGGCATCGTCGGTACTGGTAAGGATCATGGTTGGCGTTGCCACTTGCTGGAGTCCTGACTTGCCAAAAATTTGTCCAATCGCAGGATTGAGCGCGATCGCTTGCTTGATCCGCTGATCCCTCAAACTAAGCTGTCGCTCAGAAAGTTGACTCGCCGCACATTGCAACCAGTCAGCAGGAACCCGTTGCAGCACGCCACTCGTGCGACAAAATTCGCGCAACTCATCCAACCGTAGTTCTGCTCCCGCCAGCGCAAGCGCATCATAGCCTCCAAGCGAATGACCGATGATGCTAACTTGCTGCGTGTTGAGCTTGCCTTGAAGAACCCCAAACTGATTGAGTTTGACAAATTCATCTAGTAAAAAGCTGATATCCTTTGGACGCTCCACAAATTCCTTCGCTGATATCAATCGCTCTGGGTCAAAGGATGCAGACGGCCCGTTCTGAACATTAGAGGGATGCTCGGTTGCAGCAACCGTAAACCCATGAGATGCCAAATGACGCGCTAAATAAGCTAAAAACTTTCGATTCGCTTCAAATCCGGGTGAGATGACCACTAGTGGAGCTTGAGTGTTGGCGCTCCAATATAAATCAACGGGTAGGCGACGGTTTCGCGTTCTATCTTCAAACGTGAAGTCTTGTTGCTGAACCGATTCTGAACCGGAAGCCGCCGGATCAAACGATGATTGAAACGCCGAATTACTAGCGGTGAGGTTCTTCTCTAGCAGCGAACTCACGGCTTGGCTTTTCCAGTACGAAAAATTTAGCTTGGAGGCGACCCCCAAAGCTTGAGTGACATCGACTGTAATTGTCCCTTGAGGAATCGCTTTAATGACTCCGATTGCATCAAGTCCATTTAACTGCCGAGCCGCTAGCCAGAATCCAGCTTGCAGGTCTTCTAGACTCAATCCCGGCGAAGCTTCGCGAATCGAATCCAATATCCGTTTGCCAGAAGCCGATTTCAGTAACTCCTCGACAACTTGACTGCCTGACTTTGGATCAAGTTCTAGGCGATTAGTCAGCGCTTTGCGGAAATCCGAAGTTAAAAATGGAGAATAAAGCTGTAGTGCAGAAGGAACTTTTCCTGTCTTAGCGTAGGTTTCTAAATCAGTAACCTGAATCGATTGCTGAAAGGGACCCAGCTTCAGGTTCAGTCGTTCTGCGGCGTACCCCGGCGCGCTCAGCCCAAGCGCGATCGCACTGCATGTTCCTAGCGGAACGGCAACTCCAACCAATTTCTGAAGAGATGCCACAAAAGGGAGCTTACTTATCTTTGACGTTAATACTTGCCGCTTCACAATAACCGTCCTATCACAACAGCTTTGGTTCTTGAAGACATCCAGCCCTGAGAGTTGATTTCTCAATTGAGGTCATTAACTCAGTATAGAATCTCCACTCCTGTTCTCGATGGGTTGCTCCAAAGGTTGCGACTCGCCCCAGCACGATTTAGTTCCTACACCACTTTTCAAAGGCTTTACTTATCTAAAAGTTCTACAATTCCCTGCTTTGAAGCCCCCTCTGAATCTCGTTCTGTACGAACCCAGGCCCGTTGTGGTTGCACTAGGAATCTAAAATATAGAGGAATTTTCCAAAGAATATAAAATGGAACCGAGAGTAGCTGCCTTAACGGTAAATCTGCGCGTCCAAATTTTGCCCAAGCTAGCAGAATGGCTAGAAATAAACAGATGCCTGCGATTGCCATTAGTTCTGCTGCCGTCCATAGAGCAGAAGTAGTTCCCCATACCAAAGCTGCGATTGTAAGTCCAAGCCAGCCCATCACAAACAACGATAGAGGAGGAATAGACAACTCTAAGGCAAGGGCAAACGCTTCTGGTCTCTGTTTTTCAATGCCTGCTTTTAGAAGCAATGGTACGTACATCCTAATCGCTTGAAGATGCCCATGCTCCCACCGAGTACGCTGGCTACGAGCGGCGCGTTCCTGCTGAGGAAGATTGCCGATCACCAGCGCTTCAGGACAATAGATAGGGGCATAGCCTGTGATCGTAAGATCTAAACTTAACTTCATGTCCTCTACCAGATGCCCATTTGCCAAATCCACGGAGCGAATTACTGCCCAAGGAAATGCCATCCCGGTTCCGGTGAGCAAACACGGCAATTTGAGTTGAGAGAGTCCTAATGGACGAACCAAATTCTTTACGGTAAAGGCGAAGGCTGACACTGCATCTTTAGGACTCGGAACAGCAGGTTTCTCCATTAGATAGGTAGCCTGTGCAGGGCGACCTGTCGCGATCGCGGCCTGTGTTAATTGAGCGATTGTATCGGGTTGTACCCGGCAATCCGCATCTATCAGTACTACTACATCTGGTGGATCAGCAGCTAGATGTCTCAAGCCATAATCTAAAGCATACCCTTTTCCTACCTGAGCTAAATTGTGACGCTCAATCACGGTTGCCCCCGCTTTGCAAGCAATTTCTGCGGTCGCATCAGTACAATTGTCTGCAATCACAACCACTTGATCACGAGGCTTGAGTTGAGGCACTAAATCTGCCAAGGTCAACCCCAAACAAACCTCTTCATTGTGAGCAGGTACTAAAACGGCAATTCGATGCTGCTGGTGATGAGTTTTAGCAATTCTTCTAGAAATAGGTAGGAAAGCAGCAAAACATTCGATTAGAAGAAAGCTGCTTAGAACTAAAAAACTTAGCGTGCTAACTAGTGCAATAGAATTAACGAACGAACTTATCAACTGGTTCATCAGCATTGACTGGTACCTCAAGCTCTAAACCCCTATTGGATCTAAAGCAAACAACATATTGGTCGTAGATTCTGTCATTCCATGAGACTTTAGCCTGAGCAAAATTTCAGATTTAAGTCATCTTTATACATTTCAAGCCGTGCTGCCTTACTCGCTCTTCCACAACACTTACACCCAAGCAAATCGAGAGCGCTGACTTGGTGCAGCGCTCAATAGCCTGTCTACTCCCGTTAAGCAGTTCGCTTTCTACCGAGCTGAAAGAGACTTTGGCAGTCGAAGAGCCTCTCCCTTCTCCGACATCTGCTCACGAGGACTGCTGTAGTAGAAGTAGCTATCAGGCTCGTGCTTCATATTGACGCCGTTTGCCACCAGCCCAAGAATATTGGGTTCAGACCGTGCTAGAAGAGATTTCGCTGCCGTTGCGCTTGAAGAATCTGCAACGCCTGGACGGACAACGACTAGCACTCCATCTGACATTTTGCCAAGAACAGCAGCATCAGCTGTTCCTGCTAGAGGCGGTGTGTCAAACAGAATGTAGTCATAATCTTTCGCTACGGTCTCTAACAGTACCGTCATTGCTTCAGAGTCAATCAAAGCAAGGGGGTTGGGGGGCATGACTCCCGCTGTCAAAACGGAAAGATTACTGGTAATGGGCTTCACCGCATGTCTTAACTCGCTCTGATCAACAACCACATTGCTCAATCCAATCGTATTGACCAATCCCCACAAATGGTGCTGAGTTGGATTACGCATGTCAGCATCAACAAGGAGCACTCGCCGCCCAGACTGCGCCATGATTGCTGCAAGATTTGCTGCCACCTCTGACTTTCCTTCACGAGGAACAGCACTACTGACAACAATCGTTTTAACTTTCTTGTCCAAGCTAATGAACTTCAAATTCGCTTGAAGCATTTGATAAGCTTCATGAATCATTGAACGCGGCGAGGTCATTGCGATGACTCTAGGCGACACGCCATCAACGCTGGCAGAAACTGCTGTAGGAGTATCGCTCGTCTCAAACTTGGGAATTAAGCCCAGCATGGTATAGCCGTAAAGCTCTTCGGCTTCTTTGACCGTTTTAAGTGAGCGATCGATCGCATCAACTAAGAACGCCGCCGCTATGCCTAGCAACAGTCCGACTAGTCCACCACCTGCCAAGAATAGAAGACGCAAGGAACTAGCTGGTTTGGTTGGAGCAGTTGCAGGTTGAATAATCCGAGCGTTGCCAACCTCCTGTGTCTTAGCCACTTGAATTTCTTGCAGACGATTAGAAAGGTTTTCATATGCTTTCTGAGCAAGAATTAAGCGGCGCTCCAGATCCCCCTCACCCTTATCAAGGGTTGGTAGAGCGACGGCTCTCTGGCGATAGCCAGATTCTAGGGCTGCAAGTGTCGTAATCTTACGCTCTAGCCCCAATCGCTGCACTTGAAGTTGTACAAAGTCACCTGCCAACTTGCGCTTGATGTCACCCATCTGCAAAGTGCCTACATTCACGGGAGCATCTGTTCCCATAGCTTGTGCAACTCGTTCTTGCAGCAACCCTGTCAGTTTTCCTTCCTGATCTTCTAAAGCCGAGATCGCAGGATGCTTTCCTTGGAAACGAGTCTTTTCAACAGCTAACTTGGTCTGAACGCGTTGATATTCTGCCAGAACCTCCTGGACTCCTGCGTTTTGGCTGAGAGAGGCAATGTCTACCGCTTGTGCTGCATTGACTCCAAACTGGCGCTGTACAGCCGCTTCTTGTGTTCCAACATCCGCTAATTGAGTCCGAGCCTGATTTAATTCATCCTGTAAAGTACTAATTGTCGTTACCGCGGCTGATGACTCTTTATCAAGATCAACAATCTGATTTCGGGTTCTAAACTGGCGTAAAGCCTCTGAAGCTTGCTCTAGCTCTGCCTCAGCCCTTGGTAGCTGTTTATCAATGTACTGCCCTGCGGCCACTGCCTCCTGCTGGTTTTCCTCAATGTTGTTGTTAAGGTAAGCTTTCATTACCTGGTTAACAACGGCAGAAGCCCTCTCCGGATCTTTGTCAGTGTAGGCAATCTTGAGAACATCTGTACCAACAACCGGCTCAACCTTAAGCTTGAGATCCTCTGGATTAAGAGGACGCCCTTTGTTGTCCTTTAGCTGCAACGAATCGATCACCTGCTGCAGAATTGGATATGACTGAACCACAACAGCCTGAGTGTCCAAAGGGTTACCCTCACGTTTGAGGGATTCTAGAGCACCAATCTTCTCACCCACACCTGTTAGAGAGGTTGTTCGGTTGGATTGAACGAGAACTCGTCCACTCGCTTGATAGCTGGGTCTCTGCATTGAGGTTGCCAACGCCACTAGCCCAATGGTTGCTGCAAGAACGCTAGAAGTAACTAACCAACGGCGTTTTAAAACCAGCCAGTAGTTTTGAATATCTAGCTCTTCGGAATAGCGCTTAGTCTCCATAATGTATCGCTCACCTATAAGTTAGGGATCTCAGGAACGGGGGGTGCATTAGAACGGGCTACACGAGATTGAGAAGTGGAAATCTGAAGATTGTTAGAAGGTCATCGTCCAAGTGAATAGAAAGATAGATACTGCTTACATGGAGACGTTCCAGTGGTGTCTCTAAACAGGCAATGTTCTGACTCCAACTATGCCACGATCTTGAAGGATCTACATAGAGCATCATAGGGACGTTTAAGGAATCTTTTTGTTTGATGTCCTAATCGCCTTGCCAGCGATCGCGGTTCTTGAGGCCGAGAGGAATGCTCAGAGGCCCAAGGATTGCGATATAGACTGAGTCGCTGCTGCAAGATTAACCAGAAAAAAGGAAGATCATGAATGAGATAGCGCTTCCACAGTCGGCGCGGCTCACAAACAACTCGATAAAGCCACTCTAAGCCAACTTCGCTCATCCACTTAGGAGACCGCTTGACGTTTCCCGCTTCAAAATCAATCGTTGCTCCAATCGCCAGAAATGTTTTGATATTATGAAGTTGATCTCGATATCGCATAAGCCAAAGTTCCTGCTTTGGTGCACCTACCCCGATCGCCAAAACAGTCGCTCCAGAATCGTTAATTAACCGAACAATCTTTTGGCATTCCTCCTCATTTGTCTCAAAACCAAATGAGGGCGAATGAGCCGCTACAACAATATCGCGACCTACTTTCGCATTAATTTTTTGCCTTGCTCGCTCTGCAATGCCAGGAGCAGAACCGAGTAAGAAAATCTTCACACTCTGCTCATGCTTGTAGTAGGTGTAGAAGGCCGGAAACAGATCTGAACCAGATATTTTTTCCTGAATGGGCGTTTTCAAAAACCTTGCTGCATACATCAGAACTTTACTGTCGCATACCATGTAGTCAGCGCCTTGGTAGGCTTGATAAAACTCTTGATTGTGCTGAAGCTTGACCAAATGATCTACGTTTGGAGTGAAAACTGTCCCACCGAGCCGTAATTTATCTAGCAACTCGATCATCGCGATATTATGAACGTTGATATTCAAGAGATGAACTTGTTGCATTGCCACTACCCAAACTTCTCTACAGCGGCTTACATCAGATACTAGGTCAGAAATACCAAGCACTTTCGGAAGAACGCTTATAGTTCAAAAACTGCTTCAGGTGCTACGCTCCAAAGAATTAGAGGAAACCCCTAGTCTCTTTCTGTATCAGGACCGCTCCGTATGTAATTTAATTTAAGGGGGGCATTAGAGTTAAGTCAACTGAAGCCCCTAGTTACTTCACTGAATCTTTACCTAAACCATGAGGAATTTGCTGAAATTCTATACAGTGCAACTACAGAAGAACTTCAACTTATAAACTTGACTTTTGTGATTTCTGTGTAATTTCACGCAAGACGGGATGAATACGATACTTAACCTTCTCCACAGGCAGCCTTCAACAAAAGCTGCAGCGATCCTGTCTCAGTGCTGAAGTAAACTGTAGATTTTTCTTGTTCATCTTAATTAAATAATGAAATTAATTTTCTATCGAAAAATAAAATAGAGGCAATTTTGTAATCGAGTAGCTACGCTAAATTTTTGGTGAGACGTGTGCCGCTTGAGACACAGATTTATTCTTGTCAAGAACAATTGATCCTTGTCAGCAATATTAAAGCAAAACTTTATACAGTGCTTCTTATTGTGAATTAATCTGCAACTTTTCCGCTCATGCGTAGCCTTACGGCTGCTGAAAATGCTTGATTGTGTGTATGTTTTGATGCCCTTCTTACAAGGATGCTGCTGAAGCTGGTGCGTTCTCAAAAGCAGTAAAGGTCTACCAACCTGAGTTTTTCTATTTGAGAAGGGTCATCTTTTTAACTCGTCTTACGGTGATTTTTCACACTCTTTAGGCACAATACTCTGCACTGATCATGAGCAATATCGGAATCGTCGTGATTGGGCGCAATGAAGGCGCTCGTTTGGTTCGCTGTTTGAGGTCGATCGTCAGTCAAGTCTCAGAAAATACACCTGTTGTTTACGTTGACTCTGGTTCTACTGATGGAAGCGTAGCGTTTGCGAACTCACTGGGTATACACACTGTTAGCTTGGATATGTCAGTTCCCTTTACCATGGCGCGGGGACGAAACACAGGATTCAACTTTCTCAAGCAAAACTTCAATGCTATTGAGTACATACAATTTATAGATGGCGATTGTGAACTGATGGAGGGCTGGCTCAGTGCAGCAAGTCAAGTTCTAAGTCAACATGAAAATCTTGCGGTAGTGTGTGGTCGGCTGCATGAACGGTTTCCGGCAGCGTCTCCCTACAATCAACTGGCTGACATGGAGTGGAATACGCCTGTTGGAGAAGCTAATGCTTGTGGTGGAATCGCCATGATGCGTATGAGTGCTCTTACAGAAGTTGATGGATACAATACCGCGTTGATTTGTGGTGAAGAACCAGAGATGTGTATCCGCCTGCGTCAGCGAGGTTGGAAAATTCGCCGAATTGCTGCGGATATGGCAATTCACGATATGGCGATGACTCGCTTCACTCAATGGTGGAGACGCTCAATTCGTGGCGGATGGGCAGTTGCAGAGGGGGCTGCTATGTACGGTCAAACAGCGGAACGGTATATGACACGAGAAAATTTTAGTGGTTGGCTGTGGGGAATCACTGTTCCGATCGCAGCGATTAGCTTGGCTTGGCTAACCTATGGCTTGAGCTTTGCTCTTCTGCTTGGATACCCATACCTGATGTTGCGTGTGTACCAGTATCGTCGGGCACAAGGGGACAGTTCAGATCATGCTCGTCTGTATGCATTTTTCTGCGTCCTGTCCAAGGTTCCGCAAGCGATTGGGCAGCTCAAATACTGGTTCACTCGTTGGCAAGGTCAACCTGCGACCATCATTGAATACAAAGTTCCTGTTCTTGAGAGGTTCGATTCTCAAACCGCTGTAGAGCAAACTCAGGTTGCAGTGAGTTAATCCCACATAATCTAGTAGATTGCAGACAACAAAGCCACTTGTCCTAAATAGCCCTAGCTAAAACGATCTTCCTACCGTAGGTACATTGACAAACAAGTTAATTTTCTCCAAATTCTAAAGAGAATAAATATAACTCTTTGGCATCAGGACTATGAGGAATATTGGCGTTGTCGCGATCGGTCGGAACGAAGGTAAGCGTTTGGTTCGCTGTCTGCAATCGTTACAAGTTGAGCTTCCTGAAGGTGTCCCTATTGTTTATGTTGATTCAGGTTCTACAGATGACAGTGTGAATTTTGCACAGTCAATTGGTGTCCATGTCATTAACTTAGATATGTCTGTTCCATTTACAATGGCGCGAGGGCGAAATGTAGGCTTTAACTACCTAGTGGAGCATTTCAGCGATTTGAAATATGTTCAGTTTATTGATGGTGATTGTGAGTTGGTAAAAGGTTGGCTTGATCTAGCTTTTGCCGCTCTTGAATCCGATGAAAGTTTAGCGATCGCGTGTGGCCGTAGACGAGAGCGGTTTCCTGATGCCACAATTTACAACCGTCTTGCAGACATGGAATGGGATACACCCGTTGGAGAAGCTCAAGCTTGCGGTGGCGATGCTCTCATGAGAGTAAGCGCAATTCAGGCAGTTGAAGGGTACAATGAACGGCTGATTGCAGGTGAAGAACCAGAAATGTGCGTTCGCCTACGTCAAAGTGGTTGGCGTATTCAGCGCATTGATGCAGAAATGACCCTGCACGATGCGGCGATGGAGCGATTTCAGCAATGGTGGCGGCGCTCGATGCGCGGTGGCTGGGCAATGGCAGCCTGGTCAGATCTACATGGTGCGCCTCCTGAATACTACATGGTGCGTGAGAATCGTAAACGTTGGCTTTGGGTTCTGGGGTTGCCGCTCCTCTCCATTGGGCTTGCTTGGTTGACAGCAGGGCTAAGCTTAATACTATTGCTTGGCTATCCACTTTTGACTTTAAAGATTTATCAGTATCGGCTTCAGCAAGGAGACTTGCCTAAACACGCGTGGCTGTATGCTGGGTTCTGTGTTCTTGGGAAATTGCCAGAGGTAATTGGACAACTGAAATACTGGATAACAAAGCAGCGTGGTCAGCAAGCCACTTTGATTGAATATAAGGTAGAAGCAACTTAAAAATACACGAATTGCCTAGTAGTGCTGTTTTTGACTAAAGAACTCTCGATGAGTTTCTTTAGAGTTTGTACAATTGGCGCTGACTGTAGTGGTCTACTGTTAGATGGTGAAGGAGCTTTCATGGCGACAGCATTAAAGGCGGCAGTGATTGGAACAGGAGTAATCTCCAAAGAACACTTGAGCTTTCTTAATACATCAGAACGATCCCAGCTAGTGGCGGTCTGTGATCTCTCGAAGGTATCGGCCCAGTATGCGGCACAGCGTTATCAGGCACAGGCAACGTTTGCCGATTATCGTCAGATGCTGAACGAGGTAAAGCCTGATGTTGTACACATTCTGACGCCGCCACATACTCACAAATGGATTGCGAAAGATTGCCTTGAGGCAGGGGCACATGTCATTTGTGAGAAACCGATCACTCCGACCTATGAGGAATTTAAAGAGTTGTGGGCGATCGCCCAGTCCTGCGATCGCTACTTAATCGAAGATCACAACTACCGCTACAACGAGCCAATTCTGGCGATTGAGAAACTAGTGGCAGATGGAACGCTGGGTGACGTTCAGGAAGTCGAAGTTCGGATGGCGTTGAACATCCGAAGCGGCGGGGCATTTGCGGATGAAAATATTCCAAATCCGGTTCACAAGCTTCCGGCGGGGGTTATTCATGATGTAATTACTCACCTGGTTTATCTGACGCTAAGGTTTCTACCGGTAGAGTTCGATCGGATTAGCGCTGCGTGGAGTAATCATGGGGGCGGCACCCTGTTTAAGTATGATGATCTCGATGCTGTTCTAGTCGGAGGTGCAAAACATGCTCGAATTCGTTTTAGCGCTCATACTCTGCCTGAATGTTTTGATGTGATTGTGCGGGGATCGAGGGGCTATGCTCAAACTGACTTATTTCAACCTTACTTGCGCTGTGTTGTCCCCCGTAAAGCTGGAAAGCAACTTTCTCCATTAGTGAATCATTACATCAATGGTTCTGATCTGGTAAAGGCAAGTATTGGTAATTTCAGCCGCAAGATTATGCAACGAACTCCCTATGAAGGACTGCAACGCCTTCTCGATATAACGTATGCGGCTTTGCAGAGTGGTAATCCGCCTCCAATTACGTTTGAAGATATGGATCGAACCAGTCGATTAGTGGAAGCGTTATTGGCAGAGGACAATCGGGTATGAAGCTATTAGTTACAGGCGCATCAGGATTTTTGGGTCAATACGTGGTTGTCGAAGCATTGCGACGCGGTCACCAAGTTCGTGCGGTAGTCCGTCCGTCGGGTGATGTAACCCGCTACTCCTGGCATGATCATCCAGCTGTTGAATTTGCTCGCGTCGATCTCCGTCGTCGAGATGGGCTAGCAGATGCTGTTCAAGGCGTAGATGCTGTTATTCACTTAGCTGCGGCAAAGGCTGGAGATTTTTATACCCAATTTGCCGGAACGGTAATGGCAACAGAAAATTTGCTAGATGCCATGATAGAGAGAAATGTACTTCGTCTGGTAGCAATTAGCACATTCTCAGTTTATGACTATGTAAGTATGCCGAACGGTACTCTTGTTACCGAGAACGCTCCGATTGAGTCTCACCCTTTGGAGCGAGATGAGTATGCTCAGACGAAGTTGCTTCAAGAACAGCTTGTTCGAGATTTTGAGAAAACGCACAACGCTTCGGTAACGGTCATTCGTCCAGGTATGGTTTATGGGCGGGACTACCTGTGGAACGCCTGTCTTGGTGCGGAATTAACAGATACGCTGTGGCTGCGTATTGGAGCGCGGGCAACTATGCCCATGACTTACGTTGAGAACTGTGCGGAAGCCATTGTTTTAGCTGTGGAGAAGGATGCTGCGATCGCACAAATCCTCAATGTCGTTGACGATAATCTTCCAACTCAGCGGGATTTTGCAAAAAAACTCTTGAAGCAAATGACCGTTCCAGCCAAGCTGATTCCAGTGAACTGGACACTGATGAACTCCTTTACTTGGGTGTTGTTGTACTACAATCGAATTTTTCTAAAAGGAAAGGCAAAATTTCCTGGAATCTTTGTTCCGGCAAAGCTTCAGGCTCGATTTAAACCATTGCAATATACGAATGCACACGCTAAAGCTGTTCTAGAATGGACGCCAAAGTATTCACTAGATGAAGCATTTGAGCGAAGTAATAGTAATCTCGATCTACTCACAGTAACTCCTCAAGATAGCCCTGTGCCTGTCTAGTTTTGATGCCTTCTCAACCTTCACAAAATAACCATGCGGATTGCCTATCTAACGGGTGAATACCCTAGAGCAACGGATACTTTCATTCAGCGAGAAGTTGCCGGACTGCGGAAATTAGGCGTTGAGGTGTTCACCTTTGCCGTGCGGCGTCCTGGTGATGAACACATGGTGGGAGACGAGCAAAAAGCAGAGCGCGATCGCACCTTTTATCTTTTGCCACCTAAGCTTCCAAAATTAGTCGGCTCTCATCTCAAGCTATTTTTGAGTTCACCAAGGCGGTACCTACGTTCGCTTAAACTTGCTTGGTCTACTCAACAGCCGGGCTTGAAAGGGTTGCTGTATCAACTGTTCTACTTTTTAGAAGCAGGCATCCTCGCAGATCAAATCCGAGTTCAGCACATTCAACATCTCCACAACCATTTAGCGACATCTAGCGGCACTGTTGCCCTGTTGGCGGCAGAACTTGGAGCCTTTACCTACAGCTTTACGTTGCACGGCCCATATATCTTTTTCGAGCCGTATCAGTGGCGGCTTGATGAGAAAATTAAGCGATCACTGTTCGTATGCTGCATTAGCCACTATTGCCGGAGTCAAGGCATGATTTTCGCTCCGGCTGAAAAATGGAATCGGATGCACATCGTTCATTGCGGCATTGATCCGGCGCTGTTTGAGGTCGTCTCTCACATCGGAACCGGAAAAAGATTACTGTACGTAGGACGCCTTGCTGTTGTCAAGGGCCTGCCGATCTTGCTGGAAAGCTTGGCGAAATTAAAATCTGCTCACGCTGATTTGGCGCTAACAGTTGTAGGAGATGGTCCCGATCGCGTTCAATTAGAGCAAATGACGCAGGAGTTGGGGCTGAGCGAACACGTGAGATTTGTGGGCTACCAATCTCAATCGGAGGTTCGGCAGCACATGCAGCAGACAGATATTTTTGTGATGTCGAGTTTTGCGGAAGGTGTTCCCGTCGTGCTAATGGAGGCGATGGCTGCTGGAGTGCCCGTCATTGCGACTCGAATTGCAGGAGTTGGAGAACTCGTTGAGGACGGGGTGAGTGGATATCTTGTGCCGCCAGGCGATACTGAATCCCTAGGCGATCGCATTGAAGCATTAATGACGGATACAGAAGCGCGATCGCGATTTGGCAAGGCAGGACGCGAAAAAGTGGAGCAAGAATTCAACATTCATCTTGAAGTTGCCCGACTCCATCAAATTCTGATCTATGCAGTTCAAGGAAAAGTGGAAGCGGTTCGCCCCGAGCCTGGCTCGCTCCCATCTAGATCAGAAGAATTAGAAATGCAGGTTTAGGTTCTACAGAACTGTTGCCATTCTATTGAGTGTATTGAAAACCTGTTGAAGTGGAATGAACTGTTAACCGTTCGACAGGTATTCCGCATCCCTAACCAAGTCTCCCTATTACTGGACATAGAAATCCTGAAAATAGAAATGAAAGAAGCTGGATCGAAGGAGATCCAGCTTCTTTCGTTTAGTCTTCTCTTACCTGCAGATTTCCGTATTCTGGTAAACGCAAATTCTTTTCAAGGTCTTCCTCTTCATCGACTTGCCATCTGCGCCTGAGCGTTAATGTGGTTGCGATAAATAACACCAGGTAAACGTTGCTTAGCCGGAGTAAATAACTCTCGGTCATATTATTGAGTGCTAAGAACGTGAGAAATGCCAAGGGGAACAGCTCCTCAGAATGCTTTGCGGCGTAAGCCCGCCGCAAAGCGCAAAGGTAGGCTGCTACAAAGCAGATAAGAAACAGCGCAAGTCCAATTAATCCAATATCTAACGCTGTATCTATAAAGCCATTGTGAGCATGGGGAGGAATATATTGGTCCCCAAAGAAGAGCGCTGCTGTTCTTGGAAATCGGCTTTCGGGTGCCCAGAACGCACCGCGTCCAAATCCAAACCAGGGTTTTTCCCAGAAGTGCAGTCCAACAACCTGCCAAATGAAGGTTCGTCCGCTTAAAGTCGGGTCTCTTCCTAGCCCTTTGACGATGTCCATCCAGCTACTCAACAGGGCAGTTACCACGCACCCCATCAGGAGAACGCCCAAGTCCAATAGGACGACGGAAAGCTTGCCTTGCCAACGGAATCTTCGGTAGAACGCTAACATTCCGACTATTACTAGCAGGAGAATAAGAGCAGTCTTAGACGTAGTTAGAAGAATCATCGCGGTGCAGAACGCCAAGCCAAGCCACTTAAGGACTCTTTCAACTGGGCGTTCAATGGGCATCAGAAAGAGGGTAATTACTCCCAACACCATCATGCTACCGAAGGTGTTTTTGTAGTCATAAATTCCTTTCCATGCTCCGGGATGGTCTGCACCGTGTTTTCCTGCAGAAGGCAGCCCGATCGCAAAGAGCGCACTTGCCAATCCACCTACTACCAGCGATAGGGCAAGGAGCCGTACTTGCTCACGTAAGGTAAAGCGAGTCGCAAAGTACAGCCCAAAGGAAATCATTTGTAAGACTTCCCGCTCATTCCAGAAGACCCACTCTGGTAAATCTGACCAAGCAAAAGAAACAAGAGTGAGTGCTAACACAAGCCAAAGAATCCAGTCTCGGCTGGCAGTGAAGAGCGCTTTTCTCCAATGCACTATAACCAACAAGCTAGACACGAGCCAGATGAAATATCGAATTCCGGTTATGATAGCAATCGGAATTAAACCCGCTGTCCCATCTTCGGTTCCGCCAAGGGCAAAACCCCCTGTAAAAAAGGTGAATCCTAGAACGACAAAGCAGGTTTCGGCAAATCCAAGTAGCTTTTTCACGGCACAAATTCTGTGGTTTCACAAAAGAACTCCCAGCGTTGAAAGTTCTGCTATCTAGAGTAGGCGGTTTTGATGCTTTACTCCCTGCTCCACGTGCCTATCATTCATCTGAAACATTACTGATGAGATATTACTGAAAGTTTTATCTAGCAGGAGTAAGGAGCGATGGATATTACTGAGTCAGGTTTAGCAGGGAGATGTTTCTTGATCAAGCCACTTCGATGATGGAACACAGTTTCTTCATCAAATCGTTGTCCTGTTCGCGCCGCTTCTTGCACTAGAAGGCACAACCTTGATCGATCGACATTGAGCTGAATAATGTGTCTAGTTAACGTAACTTCGTCGTTTATGGGGGAAAACAGTCCTCCACCCTGTGCTGCAACCAGTCCCCTAGGATAAGAACTGTCGTATCCGACGATTGGGCATCCCGAAACTAATGCTTCGATGAGACAGCGCGGCGATTCTGGAGTTTTGTGACAAAAGAGAAAAAGATGCTGTTGGCGTAAGATTTTTAGAATTTTCTGGCGATCTCCTACAAATCCCTCAAAGTGAATGCAATCTCGAATCCCAAGATCCGCTGCAAGCTGTTTCATCTGGGGTAACAACTCCCCATCACCTAACCAAGTTGCGTTGACCTTCACACCCGCTTCATAAAGACGGTAAATGACTCGTATCCAGTCCAGCCCGCCCTTCATCTCTGATGCTCGCCCGACATATCCAATCTTAAGAGGTTGTCCCTGAACGAGCTGATCAATTTTATTGCTCAGCCTATCGCGGCTAATTTGGTCTTCCTTTCGGGTATGAACATCATAGACGCAGTGAGCATTGTTGCAGAATTGAGAAAATACTTCATAGCATTCTTGTCCCTGAAACAGCCCCAAGCGGCTGCGTTGAATCAAGAATTTTAGGTAGGGCTGCATGAGAGGCAGCAGCAAAAGTTCTTTGATGCGATGCTTTAGTGGATAGCTATTCAGGGTTCTCCAAATTACTTGGTACTCGACGCGATCTGTCGAAACGGCGTAGGGTCGATTTAGCTTCATCGCTTCTAGACAGGCGATGCCTGACCAATCGCCTACTAAAACGCAAGGTGAGAAACAAAGATACTGAGACTCGCGAATCTTGGCTCTAAGAAGCTGTCGGGTTTTGCGATAGGTTCGGATGAAGTCTTGAATGCGGTAAGCGTAGGGCAAAAGTACAAATTCAATGCGATCTCGGCAGGGCAAGTCATCAATCGCTCTCCAAGTCTCAGAGCTTGATGGTGTGACTTGCTGTGGCAACACAGTACATGCAAAAACAACTTGCTCAAAGCTTTCAGTCCATCGAACTAGTTTTTCACACGTTTGTTCATCTAATCCTAACTGCCCGTTTACCTTGCGTAAACTTACGGGGGAAACTATAAAAATCTTTTTGCTCATCGTCAAAAACGCTCTCAAATGTAGGAGTAAGGCAATGCACACTGAGTCAGTTGGAAATGAGCAAAACGGAAAGGTTTTGCGTAACTTAGCTACCTAACTAAGTGTCAGGATTTGAAGAAGATTTGGATTCAAAAATACGCTAGTTCTAAGTAAGCTATACGCATATGCTGAAAAATGTAGAACAAACTTTTCGGCTGCTCCGGGAAAGTACTGCCATTGTAAAAACTAGAATTTTGAAACTTCTTCCTTAAGGGACAGTAGCTTGACCTGCCCAACGAAGGAAATGTATCCGTTAGGGCAACTATGGCTGAAACTTAAGGCAATCATAAGTCGCAGAATCATGTTTGAGATTAAAAGACTTTAAAGACTAAGTAACAAATTGATGAACTTTGATCTGGTTTTTTCTAGAATAATGCGCTTTTTTGATAGGCTAGCAGCGCTTCTTAGGTGCATCTCGTAGTTGGCGCAAATTCTAAAATAGTCGAAGCTACTTCACTTAACCAGGTGAACTATAGTAATTCTTCTTAAAAGACTACGGATGCATCGAAGCAGTTGTTGCAGAGTGTTGAAAAATGATTTGCGCTAAGCTAAACGCCATGAATGGGTTGCAACGATTAATTTCAATTAGTTTTGCTGTTCTGCTAGCTGGCTGTTCAGCAGACGTAGTGGCAGGCGATCGTCCGCAGATTAAAGTTTCTCAAGCCTATTTAGTGAAACCAGATATTCTGGCACTCCAAATCAACTCAGGGCAAGTAGTTCTGGGCAAGCAAGTCCCGTACCAGAAGCAGTTTGGCGATCAGGTGAAACAACCTCGTCCGGTTGGAGATGACTGGGTGAGCCGAAGGGGACAAGAAATTGGTTCTCTTGTGGGCCCGCAGCGCAATATTCTACGTACATTTGATCAGGTTGTCGGTGCGCGGCTAGATCCTCAGTGGGCAGATCAGCAAACGAGCTATAAAATTACGTCTTCAAGCGATTCGAGTTATTCATCGGGCATAACTCCTACGGCTGTTTTTAGAAAAAGCAAGCCAACCAACATGGCGCGAACGGGTGCGTGGAAATTTGATTTTCCAGTCGCACATACGGTCTATCTCAAGCTTCCCTCTGCGCTTAAACCTGGCAAAACCTATCAACTCAATTTTTCTGGTGGAAATGTTGAGCGGTTGTCATTCAAGTACGAACCTAATGCCACTCGCAGTGAGGCAGTTCATGTTTCACAATTGGGCTTTCATCCAAATGACTCAGCAAAGGTTGCTTTTCTATCAACTTGGATGGGCAGTGGCGGAAAAGCTACATATCCACAAGGACTCAACTTTTCGGTGATTGATGAAGCGACAAACCGATCAGTGTACACAGGTAAAACGAAGCTCTCTAGAGCAAGCAATCAACCCGAAGATCCAGAGAATCGCAATCACACCCTTACCGATGTCCATCTTCTGGATTTCACGTCGTTGCAGGCTCCTGGGCGTTATCGAGCTTGTGTTGACACAGTTGGCTGTTCCCTATCTTTTCAGATTGATCAAACTGTTTGGCAGCAAGCGTTTTATGTGTCTGCACGAGGACTGTATCATCAGCGTAGTGGAATTGAGCTAGGTCCGCCCCATACAAGTGTGAAGCGTCCTCGTCCGTTTCATCCCAAAGATGGCACGACAGTCTACGCGACTACCAAGTCTCTTGCAAGTGTCGATCAAGGAATCGGAGCCGATGATTTCTCAAAGGTGATTGCCAAAAGCAAAATAAATGAGAAACTTCCAAATGCGTGGGGGGGCTACTTTGATGCTGGTGATTGGGATCGCCGAATTCAGCATGTTGACGTCTCGCGATCGCTGCTGGAAATGCAGGAACTTGCGCCCACCTATTTTAGTCAGGTCAATCTCAATCTTCCTGAATCCAAAAATTCAATTCCAGATGTTGTAGATGAAGCTTTATGGAATATTGATTTCTATAAGCGGTTGCAAACTTCTGATGGCGGGATTCGGGGGGGAATTCAATCTGAGATTGATCCAAAGACTGGAGAAGCGAGTTGGCAAGAATCGACAACAGTGCTTGCCTATGCGCCCGATGCTTGGTCAAGCTACCTCTATGCGAGTGTGGCCGCCCGGGCGGCCCATTGGTTTAAGTTCAAAGATGCTAAACGCGCTCAAGACTACCAATTGAGCGCAGTCCGAGCCGTTCAGTATGCAGATCGGCAGTCTGCAGATGCGGGTCGTTGGCAAGTTCGCGATGCCCGAAACATAGCGGCTCTAGAGCTATATCGATTGACAGGAGACTCTAAATGGCATCAAGTTTTTCTACAAACGACTGTGTTTAAAGATGCAAAGCAAGAAACGAATGAGTGGGATAAGCATAATCAGCGAGATGCTGCATTTTTGTATGCTCGGTTGTCTCAAAATCAAACCGATCGCACCGTTCAACAGAATGCGTTTAATGCGCTGATCCGAGAAGCAGATGCGGTGACCGCTTTGACTGATACGACAGCATTCAAGTGGTCAAAACAGCATCCCTACGAACCGATTGGGTGGGGAGCTGGACTCGGCGCTCCTAAAGCCGTTGCAATGGTGCGTGCCCATTATCTCACCAACAATCCCAAATACCTTAAAGGAAGTGTTTTGGCAAGTCAGTTTTCGTTGGGAGCGAATCCCGATAATATGACTTACACAACAGGCCTTGGACACCGTAGCCCCCAAAATCCGCTAGTCATTGATCAGCGCATGTTGGGACAAGCTCCTCCACCGGGAATAACAGTTTATGGCCCCTATGATCCGGTTCGATACGGCGATTTTTGGACAATTGAACTGCTTAAACCTTCCATTTTTCCTGCTCCCAACACTTGGCCTACCGTTGAATCCTACTTTGATGTGTTCCTGTTCCCAATGGCAACTGAATTCACTGTGATGCAGTCAATTTCCCCCACAGCTTATGTTTGGGGTTACCTCGCTGCTCAAACTGCTCCGAATTTAAGGAACGCAAATTAATCATGGCTGCCTCTCTCAAAAAGCTCGCCGTTCGGGGTGCAATCTGGACCATTCTTGGCTATGGATCAGGGCAAGCGCTGCGGCTGGTCAACAATTTGATTCTCACGCGCTTACTAGTGCCCGAATTTTTCGGATTGATGGCATTTGTAGTCACGCTACGCATGGGAATTGAACTGTTCTCAGATTTTGGAATTTCTCAAAGCATTGTTAACAATAAGCGAGGAGAAGATCCAATCTTTCTGAATACAGCTTGGACACTTCAGATCATTCGCGGGGTTCAAATCTGGTTGATCAGCCTGCTGTTAACGTACCCCATTACAAAATTCTACGGAGATGATCGGCTGTTTATCCTGATTCCTTTGGTCTGCTTCTCTTCAGTACTTGATGGATGTTCCTCAACGGCAATTCATACGTTGCAACGTCGCTTAGACTTGGGTAGGCTAACCATTTATGAATTGGTGCTTCAGGTGCTGGCGTTCTCAATTTTGATTGGGCTGTGCTGGGTTAGTCCTTCAGTTTACTCCTTGGCGCTCGGAACTTTATCTGGTGCAGTGTTGAATTTAGTAGGAAGCCATTTATTAATTCCGGGCTACTCCAATCGTTTAGCGTGGGATCGAGAATGTCTGGCGGAACTGCGATCGTTTGGCAAATGGATGGCGGTCGCGTCTGCCTTCATGTTTGTCGCAGACCAGTCCGATCGGTTACTCTTGGCAAAGTTGCTCTCGTTCCAGCAGTTAGGAATTTATACGATCGCAAACACACTGGCCAGTATCCCGCGAGAAGTCATTCGACAGTTGAGTAGTCGAGTGATTTTTCCAGCGATCGCAAATCAGCTCGATTTGCCTCGTCATGAACTGCGTCACAAAATTGTACGCAAACGTTGGCTCATATTAATTGGGCTAGCTGGCTTTCTAGCATTGCTTGTTTGTTTTGGGGATTGGCTGATTGTTGCACTGTATAGGGGTCGTAATCAGCATTGGGATCAGTATCAGCAAGCCACTTGGATGCTGCCGGTTTTAGCCTGTGGAATCTGGTTTTCAGTCTTGTTTTACAGCACGAGTCCAGCGCTACTAGCAATTGGAAAACCAATGTATTCTGCTCAAAGCAACTTGGCACGATTTATTACGATTGTCGGTGGATTACCTATAGCATTCTCGCTTTACCAGACGCTAGGAGCGATTGCAGTAATTGCTTTCAGTGATTTTCCGCTTTATGTCGTGAATCTCTTTGCGCTTAAAAAAGAAAAGCTGTCCTGCATAACCCAAGATGTTATAGCGACGGCGATGTTTGCAGTGCTTCTTGCCATTCTGCTAGTCGGTAGAAAAATCTTAGGGTTTGGAACCCCCATTGATGTCATTCTTTAGAACTTAAAGTCTCGTCAATTTTCTCTACGCCCTAGTAGCTCAATCTGTCAGGCTGCTAGGGCGTAGCTTTGTCTGAAGCATATGACGTGTTGCATCTCTTATACGGAGACATCTGGTTTCAGATTCGCGAAAACTTTATCTCTGCAGGGATTTCTGTAAAATTTTCATTTAGCTAGATGAAGTGATAGATGATACATATAATATTGTCCTCAGTATTTACACTACACTGTACCCAGAAGGCAATTTCAAGTCTATTCGTAGAGCAGCTTCAGGAGCTTAGGGTACTGACTTCGTGTGAAGCACTTCACCTCAGACTAGTCAGACTTTGTAAGACATCTCATTCCATCCTCATTTAAAGGAGAATCCGGTGCGTTATCATCTCGTTTTAAACCATCCGTTTGACCTCGACAAAATTGCTCAGGAAGCAGATGCTGACCAGCGTCCACGGCACTGCATGACTGATGCTGGAAAGCTTCTTAATGCAACGATTCACTTGCCCGGTCAAGACGCGATTTCACTGCTCGATAAAGCGTATTCAAAATTAGTTGGGCGTCCTCAAGATTGGGCATTGGCACGACGGCTCGTAGCTCAATTAGGCAGTGAAGACGTAGTGTTCTGCATTGGAGAAACTGTTGGATTTGCGATCGCTGCCCTTTGCAATCCTCAAAACGCGCCCAAACTCGTGGTCTTCATGCACAATCCTGACCGACCAAGAGCGAAATTAGCGATGAAACTATTTGGTCTGAAGCAGCGGATTGATCTGTTCATGACCAATACCGTCTTTAAAGCAGAGTTTCTGCAACAGTATTTGCAGTTACCGTCTGATCGAGTTTCTCTGTTCCGAGAGCAGCACACCGATATTCGCTTTTTTACGCCAGCAGCGCCGTCAGCGCCTAAAAAACGTCCTCTTATTGGCAGCGGTGGGCTAGAAAGCCGAGACTATCACACGTTGGCAGCGGCAGTTGCCAATTTAGATATAGATGTCCGAGCATCAGCCGTGTCTCCTGATGCAAAAGCGTCTTTGCGCAATATGCCGAAAGTGTTGCCAAGCAACATGGTCTGTCGCTACCACGACTGGCATGAACTGCGTCAGTTGTATCGCGACTCTGATGTTGTAGTCATCAGTCTACTGGATCATAACTACCAAGCAGGCTTAACCACATTGTTTGAAGCAATGGCGTGTCGGAGACCTGTGATCATGACACGGACGCCCGGACTGGTTGAAGAAGTTATTGACAGCGGATACATTATTGGTGTCAATCCTGGAGATGTAGATGGGATGAAACAGGCAATCACAGATCTACTAAATCAGCCTGAAAAAGCTGAAGCTCTTGCTCAGAAGGGCTATGATTTTGTGATGCAACAGCACAACCACAATGTCTATGTTCAGTCGTTTGCAGATCAGTTGACATCCCGCTATGGAGCACCTTCTCGCTCTTCTGATGTGTTCGTAGAAGCTCCAGTTGTCTCCAGAGTTGCAAGTGCAGTTGAGTGTTAGTCTAACTGACATCATACAACTTTGAATTGAATCACTATAACAGTGAGAGGGTGTGACAAGCGATCGCTCAGAAGTTCTGTCGATCGCTTCCTCCAATAATCAGGTTTAGGTTTGATAGGTTATTGAGATTAAGCAGATTCAGTAGAAGTTCTTTCAGAATTTCTACTGAATCTGCTGACTTAAATAACATTGCATTCTGCTGCCATGACGTTGAGAATAATTAAGACGATTTTCTATAAACGTCGAGAATGCTCGTAAATTTAATCCAGCAGCTAGTCACGATCGTGGATGGACCCGTTGCATGGCTCGCATTAATTAATCCTGGACTGTGTGCACCACTAGCAATTAGTTTAGGAGCAATTCCGGGCGCATTAACTCGATATTATTTAACACTTTTCTCTATTCGTTGGTTTAGCAGTGATTCCGATTCAGAACATTTTAATTAATGTCACAGGCTCGTTTGCCATAGGATTGTTCATCACATGGCCGTTACTGAAGTCAATCGCTTCACCCGAACTTCGCTTATTTTTTGCGGTTGGGTTTCTCGGGTCATACACAACGTTTTCTACTTACGCATTAGATGTTTCACTTCTAATGCGATCGCAAAGCTCCTACCTAGCGTTAGTTTTATTGGCTAGGTAGTGCTGTTTTGGGTGTGCTAGGGATCGAACTTGGTGGCGTTGGCGCTCGCATTGGATAACACAACTAGCTTGCGTTAGGTTGAAAGTCGCGTAGCATCTTTCGTAATTCCATCCCATGCAATTCTTCTTGCCCGATCATACCCCGGGCAAATTCTTCAAGATAAATACTGGCATCTTCTACCACTTCTAAGAGTTGTTTATACAAAGTTAAGGCAGAGGCTTCGTGATTCAGGCTCTCTAGCAAAATGTCATAGATTGAGTGCTTATGAGTTTCCTCAACGGGAGCAATTTTGAGACTCGGATGCCCGTTTAATCCAGTTAAGATCTCGCCTGCTTGCTGAGCGTGAATCAGCGACTCACTGGCTTGGTCTTTGAGAAACTGCACGATCGGAATTCGATTTGGTCCAGTCACCATCAGCGAATAATGGGTGTAACGCACAACACCCGCCAATTCTGCTTCCATGATCAAATTAAGCAAGTGTGTCGCCTTGTCTGTATCGAGGTCTCTCATAAATTTATTCGTGGTGAATCTATCGTGAACAGGACTGACAAACACTTTACTAGGTTGTGTTGATAATTGTGTGAAGTTGGGCTGAATACGCTAAACCTAAACCGCAATGTCAACGCCAACGCTTCTAAGCGACGCCCCTGGGACAAACTGCTTGAGCTTTTACGCTATCAACCCGG
>JAHHHO010000025.1 GCA_019359315.1 Myxacorys californica WJT36-NPBG1 | reverse complement strand
GAATCACATAACAAAGCCTTCGCACCCAATAGCGTTGCGCAGCACTATCAATAAAATTCAGGATACGGTGTCAAATAAAATTTTGATTTCTCAAAAGTGTATCTAATACATTAAGTGTAACGCTGTTTGGTCATGACATGGAATCGAGAGCAGAAGTCTTTCTAAGCTTCACGTTTCTCTCTATTTACAAAAACTTGTGATCTTGCGATTGAGCGCAATAGTTACAGAATTAAGACCTATAACTTTCTTTGGGAGAGGGATGCGAAACATCCCTCTCCCAAAGAAAGTTATTTTTGCAAGGATCCTAAGGACTGCAAATAGAATAGAACCTAGAGTTTTGTATCCGACATTCCGCCCTTTCCACTGGCACATTGACTATTAACGACGAAGCAATCAGCTTCATAGCGATTCAATTGAGAATTGCTATTCTTTAGTTCAAGTGAACCAACAATTTCTGGAATCCTTTCAGGGAAAGGGCCTCAGTTTTAATATCTTGAGTGTGCCAGTTAAAGAGCAGGGATTATTCGTTTACAAGTCTGCCCGGATTGTAAACGAATAATCCCCGCCCGGTTCCAATTGATAGTCCTTTGCTTCTAAAAATCGCCCCAACGGTTCCTTAATTAAGGCCCGCCCTAGCGATGGATGAATGACCAACTGACCGCAGCGAAACAGCCAGCGAAATTGCCATTCATACTGATTAGCGATCACTTCGCCCTCAATTTCGCCCTGTTGCCAGGACTGGCGAAAGATGCGGACATGAGCAGTCGTTTCAGGAAGGCGCTTAGACACAATACTTAAATCTAGAAGTGCTTGAATTTAGGTTTTTATTCGACACTACGATTGTTGTAAAGACTCATCGCTTTTTCAACCCCCTGCTTGAGGCTGACTTCGATCGCGCTCACAGTTAAGTCTAAAACGTCTTCGATGATCGGTTTTTCGGATGGGGCAAAAGTGCCGAGGACATGAGAAACAGCGTTGTCACCCGGAGTAGATTTAGGGCTACCAATGCCGATTCGCAACCGGGGAAAGGTCTGCGTGCCGAGGTGCGCGATCGCAGATTTCATGCCGTTTTGCCCGCCTGCTGAACCAGACAGTCGCAGCCGCAGTTTGCCGACGGGCAAATCCATGTCGTCGTAAACCACCATCACCGACTCGCTCGGCAGTTTATACCAATCGATCACGGCGCGAATTGCCTGTCCCGAATTATTCATATAGGTGGTCGGCTGGAGTAGGCGAATTTTTCCCGTCGGACCCATGCCTTCACCAAATAAGCCTTGAAACTTCTTATTTTCGGACAGGTTGATTTGCCAAACTTTCGCGAGTTTCGCGATCGCCATAAACCCGACGTTATGCCGGGTCTGCTCATATTTCGTTCCTGGGTTGCCCAGTCCTACAATGAGTTGCGGAATGACTAGCTTAGAGGGCGTATCGTCGCTCATACGTCAGGTCAAACTAGCCTTCTTTCTCGGTGGTATTGGTCACAGCCTCTTCAACCACCTCTTCACTCGTTGCGTTAGCTGGTGAAAGACTAGGTTTCTCAGGAGTTTCTAGAGTCGCCTCCATCGTTTGGGGAGTAGATCTCTTTAATTGATCTGCTTCTCGCTGAAATTCTGACTCAAATTCTTTAGACGCATCCTGAAAGCTCCGAATGGCTTTTCCCATGCTTTTGCCAATTTCTGGTAGTTTTTTGGGGCCAAACACCAGCAGGGCGACGACCATGATTAGCACCATTTCTGGTAAGCCGATGCCAAAGACGTTCATGAAAGGAGGCTCCTAGAGAAGAAGGGATGAGGGAGGACGGATGAGGGATGAAAAGTTAAGACAGATACATTGTAGTAGTTTAGGGATTTGAGTTGACGCACACGAGCAAATCCCATCTTTAGCAGCGCTTGTTTAGTAGCACTGGGGGAGTAGCCCGCTTCAAACCTTCACCATTGATGCTCAAGGCACCGTTGATGCTCAAAAAGTTGGCGTTGATTTCAAAACTTTTCCAGAGTCGCGGATGGCGAATTAAGCCTACGGCGATCCTGTTGACGGAGTGACTCCTCGCATCGGTAATGGCTTCCAGTTCGAGAATCCTTCTAGGTGTGACCAGTAGGCTCTGAGGGCAATGACGGTAAAGATAAGCGCCGCTAGACCTAAAACGATCGCTCCAACGGTTCTAAGCGATCGCGTTGATTTCCAATGCAGCGTTGGAGCCGCAAAAATGCCTCCTAACCCTGTCAAAATAAACGCGACACCTGTAACAAGAGGCGTTTGGGTTAGTCCTAAGTTGATGATGCGAACACCAATTATCGTTGCTGCTAAGCCTGCAAAAAATCCATAGGCGGCAAGCGTGATTAACTCCCAACCCACCGCTAATGCCCACGCTGTCCCTACAAACAGAATTCCAAACAGGACAGACGTTTCTCCAAATGCGATGTTGTAACTGCCCGGAACTGCCCAGGTAAAAACCATGTGCAAGCCCGTAACCAACGCGATCGCACCGACCACGCCAAATCCGGGAACCCATCGTTTTTGAATGGGCTCATCTAGTCCTCGATACACGTAAGCCGACAGAAGAGAAAGTCCGGCTGCCAAATTGATCAGCATCAATGTGATGTAGTCGATAAACATGGGTGATCTCGTAGAGAACGCTAGGACTTGATGAGTGATTTTAAGGCACTCATCAATTAAATCAATTCCTGAGCGAATCTTATCAGCCGTTGGCATTTAATTTAAGCGCGGGAGTTCTGTGGTTTGCCAAGCAAGTTCTCCTGCGGGTCATCGCTGCCGTCAAAGCGCAGTATCAGTCTGTTCGTCGGACGTTGCGAATGACAAAACGACTGTTTGGAATGGCGGGTATTCGCGATAGACTGATGCGCAAATCCTGTTCGGGCACATCATACTGTATCGATTGAGTCAAGAACTTTACCGAGGCTTTCATCAGTTCTATCGTGATCCATTCACCCGCGCAGCGATGCCCCACTTGGTAATCGCCTCCCCCTTGGGGAATGAAATTAAAGGGGCTTCCATCCCAATCGCGGAACCGTTCTGGCTGAAATTCATTCGGGTTCTCCCACAACCGGGCATCGTGGTTCGTGCCATACAGGTCTAGAAACACTCTTGTCTTTTTAGGGAAGTGGTAGCCATTCCAGTCGAAGTCCTGCCGCACACGCGCGGCGATCAGCGGGAAGAAGGGATAGAACCGACGAACCTCTTGCACAAATCGCTCAATATCCTTGTCGTCGCCCTGCTGAAGCGTCTGCTGACAGTCTGGATAGTCATGCAGCGCCAGTGCCGAGAAAACCACAAATTGCCCGATCGCAACGGTCGGTCGCAGCAGGTTAATCAGCTCTATGGCGGCTGTCCGCTTATTTAGCAGTTCTTCGTTTAGGTCTCTGTGCCACGCGATCGCGTGAACCGGACTCCCTTCAGCGACTTCTAGAGCCTGGCTACGCACGTTTTCGATGATATCTTCGATCCATTTTTCGGTTTGCTGACGAGCGATCCTTCCCCGCAAGTGCCGTAACCCGGCAGATCCTCCTCCCTCAAACAATGCCGCCAGTTCGTTTGTCCGTTGTTTGACTTCTCCCTCCTCAAGCGGAACGCCAGTCCACTGGCACACAGCGCGGCATAGGATTTCCCGCACCTCATAGAGGAGTACAACCTTGTCCATTGTTTCCCATTTTTTGCTGTAAGCGTGCCATTGTTCGGTTGTTAAAGCGGCTAGCTGCTGAATGCTCTCGCGGGTCATCAGCGACATGAACATCTGCTTGCGGCGTCGATGGGCATCACCATCTAATCCTTGCACACTACCTTCACCGAGCAATGTCTTCTTCAAGGGTTCAGGATTGGCATCTTTTCGCTCGAACCGCTCGGTATCGTAAAACAGTTTGGCTGCCTCTTGTCCAGTCATGCAGATGGATGGCTGGAACAGGAGTCGGGCTTGAAAGATATCCGATTGATAGCGTTGACACCTTTTGGGAATGAATAGGTAGCCATCTAGCAGCAGTGCCAGCGTGCTATCCAAGGCTTTGTCGCGAGGGATCTGTTGCATGAAGTCTCCTTGTATTTGCGTGACGAAATGACTAAGGATGAACTAAATGGATGCAGGCAAACACTACCGTCGGTATAAAAGCAACTGCTGTTTAGCAACAAATGGGAACTCAGAAACACGCGCTCGTTACTTACATCCCAAGGTGGGAACGAAGGATCACGGGATGGGAACGAAGATCATGGGATGGGAACGAAGGATCACGCGATCGTACCTAAGATCCCAAGGTGGGAACGAAAGATCACGGGATGGGAACGAAGGATCATGCGATCGTACCTAAGATCCCAAGGTGGAAACGAAGATCACGGGATGGGAACGAAGGATCATGCGATCGTTACTTTCATCCCATCATGGGAACAAAGGATCACGCGATGGGAACTTAACATCTCATCATGAGAACAAAGAATCTACGCGATCGCATCCAAGTTCACACGTAGAGAACAGTGCAACAAAGAGCGCTTGCTTCTCATGCCTCCAGGCAAATATTGCTTCAGCTTCTGATGAAAGCTTTGCCAGAGTTAAAGATCGGCTTCGTCACGCTTTTTGCGATCGCGCCACTTGCGTAGATTTCTAGAACGTGCATTGTGATAGATACCACCTCCTAAAGGTAGAATGTCCAAGTTACGTTTTGTTAATCTGACAAGAACAAGAAAATAAGTGCAAGTTCAACCTGTTCCATCTGTTTCATCTGGTGTAGGCTCCCATTCACGAGTTCAGGATCTACCATTCACACTGAAAGACGTTCGAGCCGCTATTCCAAACGTTTGTTTTGAACCTTCTACCGCGCGATCGCTGTCTTATTTCTTTCTTGATATTGGCATCATCGCTGCACTGTATGCAGCCGCCGCTTATCTCAATACTGGCTGGTTTTTTCCAATTTTCTGGTTCGCTCAAGGCACGATGTTTTGGGCGCTTTTTGTCGTAGGACATGATTGCGGACACGGTTCATTCTCAAAGCACAAGTGGTTAAACAATCTGATTGGGCATCTGTCTCATACGCCCATTCTTGTGCCCTATCACGGTTGGCGCATTAGCCATCGAACGCATCACGCCAACACAGGCAATATTGAAACCGATGAAAGCTGGTATCCCATCGTCCAATCCAAATACGAGCAGATGCCTTGGTATGAGAAGTTGTTCCGCTTTCACCTACCGCTCCTGGCGTATCCGATTTATCTATTTCGTCGTTCGTCCGGTAAGAAGGGATCGCATTTTATGCCGACCAGTCCGCTCTTTAAGCCGTCTGAACGCAACGAAGTGATCACCAGCACGGTTTGCTGGAGTATGATGATTGGCTTTCTGGGAGTTCTGACGGCGCAGTATGGGCTGTTGTTTTTCGTGAAATATTATCTGATGGGTTACATCGGATTTGTCGTTTGGTTGGACTTAGTGACATTTCTCCATCACACAGAAGAGGATATTCCTTGGTATCGCGGTGATGATTGGTATTTCCTAAAAGGTGCATTGTCTACCATCGATCGAGACTATGGCGTGTTCAATTCCATTCACCATAACATTGGCACTCATGTAGCTCATCACATTTTCTCAAACATGCCTCACTACCATCTCAAGACAGCAACCAAAGCGATCAAACCTGTTTTGGGAGCGTACTATCGTAAGTCAAATGAGCCGATTTGGAAGAGTTTCTTCCGCTCCTATGGGGCGTGCCATTTCATTTCAGATACCGGATCAAAGATTTACTATCAAGCACCGAGCCGTTTGCAAAAGTAAGCGCGAGTAAATAAAAAGAAGCGATTCCTTGGAGTGTCAATCTCTGAGGAATCGCTTTTTTAATATTGCTGCATCAATATCACCCACATGGGTAATCCCGAAAATCTGGAACGGCGACGCATAACCCTGAATCCTATAACAACACAGGATAGAACGGCAGAACGGTTATCGCATAACGGTTTCATCTAATCTAACTCCGTTCTATCTCTTGCAGAACACCGCATTCCATCAAGGAGTATTTACATGTTTTCAGATATCAAAGGTCACTGGGCAGTTGCGTTGATCGATTCCTTGGCTCAAGACGGAAAAGTAAGCGGAGACGGCAACAACCTCTTCCACCCCGACAAGTTTATGACAAGAGCAGAATTTAGCGCTTTGATTGTTCGCGTATTTAATCCTGCTCCTACACGTCCCGCCATTGTGTTCTCAGACGTTCCGGCAAGTCACTGGGCGTTTAAGGCAATTCGCCAAGCGCATCAAGCGGGTTACTTATCGGGGTTTCCCAACGGCACGTTTAAGCCGAATGAATCGATTTCTCGCCAAGACGCGATCACGTCGTTAGCGTCTCGTAACACGGGCATTGGCACACCAAATCTTGCCCTGCTCAATAAATACATTGACGCGGCTAAAATTAGTGATTACGCGAGACCCGGAATCGCACGGGCAACCCAACGAGGCTGGATTCTCAATTACCCTAACTTAGAAGCGCTCAATCCAAAGCTGCCTGCCACTCGTGCAGAAGTTGCTGGAATGATTCGGCTGATGACCAGTGATCAGTACAATTCCAAGTACGCGGTGCGAAACCTGTTCGCGATCGCGTAAGACATAAATTAGGTTTGCTAAATTAGTGCTGATCTGCCCCTCTTGCAATCACTTGGAGAGGGGCTTTTTTAATGGGAGAAGATGTTCATCCTATGGGCTAATCATGTTTTCTGGACGCACGATCGCATCAAATTCTTCTGCACTGAGAAAGCCGAGCGCGATGCACGCTGCTTTTAATGTAGTTCCTTCCCGGTGAGCTTTCTTGGCAACTTGAGCGGCGCGATCGTAGCCAATGTGGGGATTTAATGCCGTCACTAACATCAGTGAATTTTCAAGAAAATGTTGAATCTGCTCGCGATTCGGTTCAATGCCAACGATCATATGATCGGTAAACGAAGAACAAGCATCAGAAAGAATGCGAACAGAATGTAAAAGGTTATGGATGAGAACAGGTTTAAATACGTTTAGTTCAAAGTTTCCTTGAGTGCCAGCAATTGCGATCGCGGTATCATTTCCCAACACTTGCACACAGACCATTGTCATCGCTTCGCACTGAGTTGGGTTCACTTTGCCCGGCATGATCGAGGATCCGGGTTCGTTAGCGGGCAAAACCAGTTCGCCCAAGCCACAGCGTGGCCCCGAACCCATCCAGCGCAAATCATTGGCAATCTTCATTAAAGCGCAGGCGAGGGTTTTGATCGCCCCACTTGTTGCCACGATCGCATCGTGTGCTGCCAGCGCTGCAAACTTATTGGGAGCGCTGACAAACGGTAATCCTGTTAGAGTTGAAATTTCAGCCGCCGTTCGTTCTGCAAATTCCGGATGAGTATTGAGTCCAGTTCCCACGGCTGTCCCCCCGATCGCTAGTTGGTACAATCCTGACAGACTTGCTTCAATTCGGTCTAATGCTTGATCGAGTTGAGCGACGTAGCCCGAAAATTCTTGTCCTAACGTTAATGGAACAGCATCCATCAAATGAGTCCGACCAATTTTAATCATCGTTTCAAACTCAGTTGATTTCTGATGTAACGCATCGCGCAGTTTCTTGATCATCGGAATCAGTCGGTGATGAATCACTTCAACAGATGCAATATGCATCGCCGTTGGAAACGTGTCGTTAGATGATTGAGACATATTGACGTGATCATTTGGATGAATCGGTTCTTTACTGCCTATCACACCACCCGCGATCGCGATAGCTCGATTAGAAATTACCTCATTGGCGTTCATATTGGTTTGAGTTCCGCTTCCCGTCTGCCATACGCTTAACGGAAACTGATCGTCTAATTTACCTGCGATCACTTCATCTGCCGCTTGAATCAACACCGTTGCTTTATCTGAGGGTAATTTTCCAAGGGCTTGATTCACTGTGGCTGCTGCTTTTTTAAGGATGCCAAAGGCGCGAATCAATTCGGTCGGCATTGTGTCCTGACCAATCGCAAAATAGAGCAGCGATCGCTGCGTTTGTGCGCCCCAATAAGCCCGCGATGGAACTGCGATCGCGCCCATGCTATCCGTCTCGGTGCGAGTAGCGTTGAGTGATTCATCCTGCATATCTATCTCCCTAATCATCAAGCACTCTGAGAATAACAGAAGGCACGATCTAACGTGATGTCAGAGGTTTTGAAGTCAAGATTTTGAAGTCGAGGTTTTGACGCCAAGAAGTGAGCAAATCCTTCCTAGAAGAACGCTTATGTGAATTCCTTGGAACACTCCGGGCACTCTGTCACAGTACCTTGGTTTCAGGTCGTTATGAAACGTCATCGCTTCGGACTCGCAAACTGGATTGCTCGCCCCTCAACGTTTACGCCATTAGCACTGATCGCCTGTCTGTTGTCGATTTTGATTAGTTGCGCTCAACAACCTGAAACTCCCATTCGCGTCGGAGCAAACGTATGGCCTGGTTTTGAGCCTTTATTCTTAGCCAGAGAGCTTGGTTACTACCAAGGGCAACCGATCGAACTACACGACTATCCATCTTCAACAGAAATCAGTCAAGCGCTCCGCAATGGTGACCTCGACGTAGCAGCCTTCACGATGGATGAAGTGTTATCTTTAGCCGAGACAAACCCAGACATTCAAGTTGTCCTCGTGACCGACTTCTCTAACGGCGGGGATGTTTTCTTAGCAAAACCAGAGATTCAAACCCCAAACGACCTCAAAGGCAAGAAAGTTGGAGTTGAATCTAGCGCGTTAGGCGGATACATGTTGGCGCGATCGCTCGATAAGTTAGGGCTTTCGCTCGACACTCTAAAGATTTCAAGCTTAGGCGTTTCCGAACACGAACAGGCTTACAAGCAAAACGTAGTCGACGCGGTGATTACCTTCGAGCCTGTGCGATCAAATCTGATCAAAACGGGAGCCAAAGTCCTATTCGATAGTTCTCAAATTCCAGGTGAAATTATTGATGTCTTAGTCACCCGCAAAGATGTCCTTGCCAATCGTGAACGCACCATGAAAGCGTTGATTGAGGGTTGGTTTCGCGCCCTAGACTATCAGCAGCAACAGCCTCAAGACGCCGCCCGCAAAATGGCGCAACGCGAACAAATTACGCCTGAGCAATTCATAGAGTCACTCAAATTACTGACCATTCCCGATCGCCAAACCAACATCAAGCTGCTAAACAAGACCGAACCTTCTTTGATCGAAAATACGAAACGTTTAGGTCAAGTCATGCTGAAAAACAAGCTGCTAAAAAAGGTTGCGCCCATTGATCAGCTGATCAGCGATCAGCTAGTAAAGGAAAGTTAATGGAACTTCTGCCTCACGCGTGGCTCCGCGCTGCGCGGAGCCACGCGCAATCCTAAATAATTTATGATCTTCCATCATTCTGTTTTTATTACGCTCTCCACGAAGCAGAACGAAGGGATCAAATTAGCACAACATCTCGACTAAATTGAATGATTGATCAATTTTTATGAAAGCATTTCCCCTGCCTCTGCGGTTAACGATTCCGGTAACGCTCTTACTTGTGGGATGTATTGCAGGAGGGTTCTCTTTGTATCGCCAAGTTTCAATCTCTCATGAGCGGGCAGAAGACTACTTAACCCAACGGGCAAAACAAACTGCCACTGCAACGGCTCAACTCCTAGAGTATGTTTACCGTAGAGCAGAGGTTAAAGAGGAGCGGTCCGAGGGGGCTTCTTTGCTCATTAGTCGTCTCACTGGAGATGTTCATCTTAAACTAATCGTGTTGTGTGATGAATTTGATCGAGTTCAAAATTCTAATCGTTATGAACTACGCAACCGATTACTACAAGATACACCTTTAGCAGACACCGCTTCTGTCGTCGCCCAAGTGCGCCAGCAGCGAGCGGGAAAAGTTGCTCTCAACCGCCATCGCATGGGCATTACGGCAATCTATCCAGTGCTGCTGCCACCCAAACCAGGGCAACTCCGCTCAGACAACATTGGCGTACTTCTAATAGACTACGATCTGACGAAATTGGAACAGCGTGCGATCGTAGATGCTCAACAACAGTCGGTGCAGACCATTGGCGTGCTGATCTTGTTATGCATTCTCGTCGGATTTTTGTTTGATCAGATCGTCACGCGACGGGCAAGGCGACTGGTCTTAGGCAGCAATCGTCTTGCCCAAGGGAAGTTGACCACGCGAGTTAAACTGCAAGGCTCAGACGAATTGGCGCAGATTTCTGGTGCATTCGACCGCATGGCAGGACAAATTCAGCACAATACCGAAGCGCTGCAATTCTCAGAAATTCAACTGAAACATCAAGCAGAACAACTCGAAACAACACTGCGAGAATTGAGTCAAATGCAAGCGCAACTGATTCAAACTGAAAAAATGTCAGGATTAGGGCAAATGGTCGCTGGGATTGCCCATGAAATCAACAATCCGGTTGGATTTATTCACGGCAATCTCAGTTATGTTCGCCAGTACGCCGGGGACTTACTGAATCTCGTCGAACTGTACCAACACCATGTTTCCGCTCCGCCAACGGTCATTCGCGCCAAAATTGAGGAAATTGACCTAGAGTTTCTGACTGAGGATTTCAGTAAGGTTCTCCAGTCGATGGAAATTGGTACGCAGCGGATTCGTGAGATTGTTCTCAGTCTACGGAATTTCTCGCGGCTAGATGAAGCAGAATACAAACAAGCAGATGTCCATGAAGGAATTGATAGTACGCTACTCATTCTTCAGCATCGGCTCAAATCTAAAGATAACCATCCCACCATTGAAGTCCTAAAAGAGTATGGCGAACTGCCAAAGATTGAGTGCTATCCGGGACAACTCAATCAGGTCTTTATGAATCTCTTGGCAAATGCGATCGATGCGCTAGAAGACGCTGCTCTCAAAACTGAGCAACCTGCGTCACCTCAAATTACAATCCGAACGACTCGCCTCGATGCAGAGTGGATCAGAATCTCGATTGCAGACACTGGATCTGGCATTCCTGAATCGGTTAAAGCAAAACTGTTTGACCCGTTTTTTACAACAAAATCCATCGGAAAAGGAACAGGCTTAGGACTCTCGATTAGCTATCAAATTGTCAACGAACGCCACCAAGGTAAGCTGTACTGCAACTCTACACTAGGACAGGGTACAGAGTTTGTGATCGAAGTTCCGGTGCACCACGGTGCGGTTTGTTCCAAGCAAACGATCGCTGTTCACTCTTGATCGAGCGGGTTGATAGAATTAGCTCACACGCCCAAGGTCAGTTTCCAAAAATTGAGGGTTCCGGTATCGTTCGCGATCACATCGACAACTCGCAACTGCCAGCGCCCGCCAGCGCTTTGTCCTAACAATCGTCTCAGCGTCGGTGTCGTCTGCACAGTATAGACCGCTTGCAGTTGAGTTCTTCGTCCCAATGTCCGACCTTGCAACAAGATGACCGTTCCTACTGGAGAGATTAAGCTGACTTCAATATCTCCAAGGTAGGTGTGATCAATTCCTACACTGATTTGAATGTCACGGATGGTTGCCGAATCATTGATTTGAAGAACGCTAATCAACCCGCTAGCATTACTATCGGGAATGGCAGTTGGAGTTAAAACTTGGGCTGAAACCGAGCGAGTTGACGATAGTGGCGATCGCCGTTGCACTGCCGCTTGAACGGCTTTTGCAGCGTTAACCTTACCATACCCAAACCAATCACAGCGACCATTGGATTCGTATGTTCCTTTGCGTAACCCTAACTGTGGATCAGCATCCGTATCAATGATTTTATCTGCTGTTTGCTGCAAGATTTGTCGAACCTCCTGCGCGGTTAACTCTGGATTGGCAGAAAGCACTAACGCCGCGACTCCCGCCACGAGCGGACAGGCACTGGACGTTCCGCCAAAACCAGAGGTAAAGTTCGTGCGATCGTAGCCTCTATCCTCAACGCGGTCGGCTGTAAACACGCCTAATCCCCGCAGTGGAACCCGAATTTGCGGCGGCGTGTAAACGTACCCTAAATTCGGTAATCCTAACCCTGGAGGCGCGTTATTGCTGGGTGCACAGACCGAAATCTCCGCGCCCCAGTTGCTGTATGCCGCTTTCTTGTTCAAACTGGTGCAAGCAGAAACAGCAATCACGTCAGGATGTGCCGTAAAGCCGCCCAACCACTTTGTGGCTCCGCTAATCGCGTTGTTCTGCCAACCGGATTCATTCACCGTCCCATTGGTCGGACGGTTGGCGTTACCAGCCGCGAAAACGATCACGCAGCCTTTTCCGTCTCGTCCGGCGGTGGCAGCACGAGTAATGGCCGCTTTTTGTCTCAGAGACGGCGGATAGTAAACCGCGCTCGGACCCCAACTACACGAAATCACCGATGCGCCTCGATCGGCTGCCCAACCGAACAATTCCTCGATCGTCTCATCATCTAAAAAACCAGTTGTGCGAATCGGCATCAAGGCGCACTCAGGAGCCGCCCCAACGACGCCATAGCCGTTTTCTTCTGCCACGGCAACGCCTGCGCAAGCCGTACCGTGGTCTTCATTTGTTTCATCAGGAGTGGGGAGAAAATCTTTTCCCTTAAAGTCTCGCGGCGCAACAATTTTACCGAGTCCTTGGAAATCGGGATGATTGAGATCAACGCCATCATCCATAATTGCCACCGCGATCGCGCGACTGCCCCGCGTCATTTCCCAGGCTTGTTCTGCAAACACATGAGACCCGGATGCCAAATCAGAGCCGCCGCTGTGATTGAGATACCATTGCTTTGAATACAGGGAGTCTTGGGGGCGGTAGTGCGATTGCTGACGCACAATAATGTTCGGCTCGACCGTGAGAATACCTTGCCGAGTAATTAGGCGATTGGCGATCTTGACCGGATTTTCGGTGGCGCTAGCGGTGAGTTGAAAGACAAAAGTATTCGGAATACTAGAAATTGGTTTGACTTGCTCTAAACCAAATTCTTGTGAGATCGCCGCGATCGTGTCGGCGTTGACTTGAGGCGCAAACTGAATTGTAATCTGATTAGTCAGATACACCTGAGAGCCGGGATTATCTTTAAATTGATAAATATGGCTTGCATAATTCACCTGATCCAAAGCACGAATCTCTTGCATCACCTGATCTGATTGCGCCGGATCGACCATGAATTCTGTCAATTTGGGCGGAGCCATTCCCACCTTTCGTTCTGCCGGAAAATGGTTTGCCAAATCCCAAGCGGCTTCCTTCGAGGTCGCATTTACGGCAAAGCGATCGTCCACTTTTTCGAGTAATAGTTCTTCGCCTCCTCGCTGAAGGATGCTACCTCGATTTTCTGCTGAAATCTTGGCATTTCCTGCTCCATTTTCTGGCGTCGGCTGATTGGTCATAGCAATTCTCTAGATAGCGGTCTATGGCTCAGCGTCCTACGTACACGCTCCCCACCAGTTTAGTCTGCACAAGAGTGTTTGATTTTCAACAGCCATCTCTCCTTCACGGTTTTTAACTAACGGTTGAATAAATCCCTTTCAAGCGGTTGAGGAAGCGCTCGAAAGAGAGACCGCACAAAACTAAATTTCAACCTAACAAAAAAGCTATCTTGCGATCGTTGCGATCACAATCCAAATAATTAACAGCGATCGCAAAGTTCTTAGAATGCTAAATCAAAATCTTGCTCAGCAAAAACTGCTCGATCTTCTAGCAATGCATTGAAAATCCAAGACTGTATGATGAATAGGTTTGTTGGTGCTTATTAATGACAGCCACAACATTCTATTTGTTCCCGAAAGCGCGATTGAGAATTGAAACTAGCTAAGAGCGAAGGCTGTCTGATGATGGAAGTTAGAGAATGATCTACGAATACGCGGTAGATGCGTGATACTTCAATAGTGCTGACATCAAAACTTTGAATTTGGGTTTGAAGAAAGAATTAGCTCTTTAATTTGGTAAGATTAACGATTCAATTTCAGAAGTGTTTTAGCTAGTGATAAGATACCTGAAGTTTAATTACCCACTACTGAAATACGGTCTAGTTTTCATGATTGATTCTGGAACTGTTCGTCACCTTCGTACTTCAGGCTTGATTGCACTTTCAATCCTGAGTCTGGTGCTAACTCAATCGGTTAGCGCCCAAACGCCGAAACTGCCGTCGGGTGCGAATCAGGCACAACCGATCGATCCCAATGACCCTAGTGGTTCACGTCCTCTGTCGCAAACAAACACTCTTTTAAGCTTGCAGGGCGGACAACGCCTGATGAGCGATGCCGAGCGAGCAGTTTCTGCCCAAAACTACCCGTTAGCGATGAAGAAACTGCAAGATGCTCGTCAAGTCTACAATCAGTTGTCTAACTTCTACCAAGAACTCGCCACTAGCTTTTCTGGAATTGATATTCGGGTGGCAGATAGCCAGCGCAAGAAAGCGCTAGAAACGGCTCAAATGCGGGATCAGGCGACGTACCAATTGGCATTAGTGCATCGTGCCATGAATCAACCGGAATTAGCAGTTCCGCTACTCGTTCAAATCATCCGAAGTCAGCAACCAACGCGCGATTTGGGCAAGAAATCCTACCAACAGCTGCTTGAATTAGGCTTTGTGGACGTGCAATATCCGCGTACCGCCGAGCAACCGACTACTCCTTCAGCAAATAAATAAAAGCAGAATGGGATGTTGTAGAATATCCCATTTTCTATGTCCTCTTGAATTTTTCCTACCCTCTTGACCCTAGAGTGCTTTAGCTGATTTAGGACAAATTCAGTCTTCGTTGTCTTCATTTTCCATCAGGCTTTGCATATCATCGGTTAGTTTCTGAAGAGACTGTTGTTGCGATCGCCGCGACTCCTGACGATACTTTTTGGGGTCTAATCGCGCTTCATACTGCGTTCCCTTGCGTTTAGTCTTAAGCTTCAGCACCTCATCTCGATCGCTCTGTTGGTTTAGGTTAGTTTGATAAGCGATCGCGTCATCTAAAAAGTCTAAGTAATGTTCATAGCGCTCCCACTCTCCGCGCACGACGCATCCCGGCTCGTCGCGATGCCAGCAATCGTTAAACTGACAGGTCGCCTCGGCCAATTTGTGCCTGATTTCCGGAAAGTAACCCGCCAGATCTTGTGGCGCAACAAACAGATCTGGTTGATTAAATCCGGGGGTGTCGGCAAGGAAACCGCCCATGGGCAGTTCAAACAATTCAACGTGTCGAGTTGTGTGGCGACCCCGGGCCAGTTTTCCAGAAACCGCATTCACTCGTAAATCAACGTCAGGAATCAGCTGATTAATCAAACTAGACTTGCCAACGCCCGACGGACCGGAGGCAACGGTAATCTTCTGGCTCAAGCGCTGAGCTAATTCTGTCACTCCTATCCCTTTGCGGACGCTAATGAAGGTCGCTTCATAGCCCCAACTCGATAAGCGATCGCGCCACTGCTCTTGCTCACTCACGGCTGCCAGATCGCTTTTGCTGAGGCAGAGACACACCTCTAGCCCAGTCGATTCTGCTTTTACCAAAAATCGACTGAGTTGATAGGGTTCGATTGTGGGTTCGGCAAGCGCAAACACGAGCAGAATTTGGTCAACATTCGCGATTGGAGGGCGATCTAATTCCGATTGCCTCGACGCGACCTGCGAAATGGCTCCCCGTCCTCCTGCCCAATCGGGTTCTTCGACATAAACGCGATCGCCCACGATTACGCGCTGTCCGATCTTCTTCAAGCGCGTTCGTCGAGTACATAACAGCATCGAACTAGGGGCTGCCTGATCGCTCGCCAGCCGCACCCAATAGTAATTCGCTTGAACAGCTAGAACGGTTCCCTCAAACGGCTCTGAGAGCGGGTGTTGATCCTCGGCAAGAACCTTACTAACGTCTTCTGCCTCAAAACTCATAGATTGACCAGGGGTGAGGCTTAGCAACGCACTTTGATCGCAAAGAACTCTTTGCGATCGTCAATGCTCTCAATCTGATAGCCTTCCATCGCCAAACTGTCAGGAACTTGCTCGATCGGTTCTCCCGGATCGAGCCACACTTCTAGCAGTGAGCCGGAGGCCATCTGTTCTAGCTTGAGCTTGGTTCGCACAAAATTGATCGGGCAAGGGGTGCCTCGCAAATCCATTTGCGCGTCAGGAGTTGAATTTGAAGTACTCATCCGCCGAATATCTTTCCAATAAAGCCTTCAACCCCGCCTTTACCGATGCGATCGCCGCGAATCTTTGCCAATTTCTCAAGCAATTCCCGCTCTTCCGTCCCTACTTTGGTTGGGATATCAACCGACACAGTAATCAGATGATTGCCGCGACTGACCGGATTGCCCAACTTAGGAACGCCTTTATTCTCTAACGTTAAAACCGTATTTGGCTGCGTTCCCGCCGGGATCGTCAGTTCTTCTGCCCCGTCTACCGTGTTCACCTCGATGCGAGATCCAAGGATGGCTTGCAAATAACTGATTTTCACATCCGACAGAACGTTGATTCCCTCCCGACGAAACTCAGGATCATCGTTGATGAACAGATAAACATACAAATCCCCTGGAGGACCACTCCGTTGTCCCGCATCGCCTTCGCCCGAAACCCGAAGCCGAGTTCCATTATCAACCCCCGCTGGGATTGAGATCTTCAGTTTCTTCGTTTCTTGGCGTTGTCCGTTGCCGCCACACACTTCGCACTTATCTTCAATCACTTGTCCCGTCCCGTTACAGGTGGGACAGACTGAAACTTGAGTAAAACTGCCAAACGGGGTGCGGGTAGCGCGGCGAACCTGACCTGAACCTGTACAGGTCGAACAGGTGCGAGGACGAGTTCCCGGTTTTGCCCCGCTTCCACTACACGTAGCACAGGTCTCTAAGTGACTAATCCGAATTTCTTTTTCGCCCCCAAACACGGCTTCTCGAAAATCAAGCTTCAGATCGAGCCTCAGATCATCCCCGCGCACGGGGCCACCGCGCCGCCGAGTTTGAGTGCCGGGTGCGCCGCCCGAAAAGCCGCTAAAGAAACTTTCAAAGATATCGGCAAAGCCGCCCATATCTCCGAAGTCTTGGAAGCCCGCACCCGCACCAATGCCTGCTTCGCCAAAGCGATCGTACTGAGCGCGAGTTTCGGGTTCAGACAGCACTTCATAGGCGCGATTAATTTCTTTAAACCGATCCTCTGCACCCTCTTCTTTATTGACATCGGGGTGATACTTACGAGCTAAGCGACGGTAAGCTTGCTTGAGGTCTTCTTTATCTGCATCTCGCGAAACGCCGAGAATTTCGTAAAAGTCACGAGCCATAGACTGCTGCTAAGTGGGGGTAAGGGGGCTAAAGGGTCGGGAGTTTGGGGTTGAAGGCTCAGTAAACTTTCCCAAACAACCCTATATCTAATACCCTAACATTCTCATTTAATCAACTGCCTCATAATCTGCGGTCACGGTTGCATCTTCTTCAAAGTCGAGATGGGCAGATTCTGCAGATAGAGTTTCGTCATCAAACGCGGCTTGTGATTTTGAAGTGGCGGTTGCGCCATCAGACCCGACACCCTGATACACGGCCGATCCGATCGTAAACAGAGTCTGCTGAAGGGCATCGAGACGTTCTTTCATGTCCTCAATGCTGATTTTTGGATCGGCGATCGCGGCTTTAAGTCCTGCAACTTTTTCGTTTGCCTGCACTTTAAGCTCATTGTTGATGAATTCGGAGTTGTCGCGCATTGTGGTCTCGTAACTGTAGAACAGCGTATCTGCCTGGTTCTTCAGTTCGACTAGCCGCTTGCGCCGTTCGTCTTCATCGGCATAAAGCTCAGACTCTTGACGCATCCGCTCAATCTCACTGGTGCTTAAACCGCCCGTGTTACTAATCTCAATGCCTTGAGCACGTCCGGTTCCCTTGTCTCGCGCCGAGACTTTGAGAATTCCGTTCGCATCGATCTCAAACGACACTTCAATTTGCGGTATCCCCCTTGGCGCAGGCGGAATTCCGGTTAACTGAAACTTGCCAAGACTCTTATTATCTCTTGCCATTGCCCGCTCACCCTGCAAGGCATGAATTTCAACCGACGTTTGCCCATCCGTTGCGGTTGAGAACACCTGAGTTTTGCTGGTTGGAATCGTGGTATTGCGATCCATGATTCGGGTAAACACCTCTCCCAAGGTCTCGATTCCGAGTGAGAGGGGCGTTACATCTAGCAGCAGCAAGTCTTTGACTTCTCCCCCCAACACACCCGCTTGAATGGCAGCACCTAATGCTACCGCTTCATCTGGATTGACAGAGCGATCGGGCGTTCTGCCATTAAAAAAGGTTCGCAGCGCGTCTTGAACGCCTGGAATTCGAGTCGAACCGCCGACCAAAATGATGCGATCGATATCTTCGGTTGTTAGAGCGGCGTCTTTCAGGGCCTGCTCCATCGGGTCGAGCGTTGCCTGAATCAACTTGCCCACCAACTCTTCAAATTTGGCGCGAGTCAACTCTGCTTCTAAGTGTTTGGGTCCGGTCTCATCTGCTGTGATAAACGGCAGATTAATGGTGGTACTGAGCGTTCCAGATAGTTCAATTTTGGCTTTCTCTGCTGCCTCTCGCAGCCGTTGTAGGGCCATTTTGTCGCTGGCTAAATCAACGCCTTCCTGCTGCTTGAAAGCGTCACTCATCCACTGCACGAGACAGGCATCAAAGTCGTCGCCGCCCAAATGGTTATTCCCGGACGTTGCTTTGACTTCAAAAACACCGTCTCCCAACTGAAGGATAGAAACATCAAACGTTCCTCCTCCCAAGTCGAACACCAGAACGCATTGATCTTGATCTTGCTTCTCTAATCCATAGGCTAAGGCAGCGGCTGTGGGTTCGTTGATGATCCGCAGGACTTCTAATCCAGCGATCGTTCCAGCATCTTTAGTGGCTTGACGCTGAGCATCGCTAAAGTAGGCTGGAACGGTGATTACCGCTTGCGTCACAGGTTCGCCCAAATAGTTTTCAGCGTCCTGCTTCAGCTTTTGCAGGACCATCGCTGAAATTTCTTGAGGCGTGTAGTGGCGTCCTCGAATCTGAACATCAACGGTATCGTCTTTGCCCCTGACACAGTTGTAGGGAACCCGCGATCGCTCGATCTCGGTATCTTCCCAACGCCGTCCAATAAAGCGTTTGATACTAAAAACAGTATTCTCTGCATTGGTGACAGCTTGACGCTTGGCAAGCTGACCAACAAGTCGCTCGCCCGCTTTACCAAACCCTACAATACTGGGAGTTGTCCGTCCCCCTTCAGAGTTGGCAATAATAACGGGTTGACCGCCCTCCAGAACAGCAACACAACTGTTGGTCGTGCCTAAGTCGATACCAATGACTTTTCCCATAGCTTGCGGCGATAGAAGATACGCGGGTGAACTGCAATACGATGTAACGTAAACATCAGCAAATTAGCTATACGTAAGTAAGCTCCGTAAACTAATTGCTTAATCCGAAGGTTCCCCTATTCAGATTTTTCATAACGTTTTCACCGCCAGTGTTCGTTATACTCCCTACCTTCTTGCGTGAAATCACATAGAATCGCCGCATCTTCTCGTAGCCCCGCAGAGCGGAGCAGTCATTTAGGCATCAAGTTCTGGCTCAGCCGCTGACGTCTCTTCTGTAGGAGCGGCGACTTTGACCATCGCATGGCGCAACACGCGATCGCCGAGCATGTATCCCCGCACGAGTTCTTCCACCACCGTGCCTTCTGCATATTCGTTGGTCGGTTCTCGCATCACGGCTTCATGCAGGTTCGGGTCAAACTCCTTGCCTTCTGCTCGCATGGGAGCGACGCCAATTTTTTTGAGGCGGTCAACCATGTCTTTGTAAACGCCTTGGTAGCTCTTGTGAATGCCCATTTCTGCGTCAGTTTGGGGTTTAATGTGCGATCGCGCTCGCTCAAAGTTATCTACGACCGGCAGCAACTCATTCACGGTGTTGCACTTAATCTGCTGTTCCAGATCTTCTTTCTCTTTCTGAGTGCGTCTCCGAAAATTCTCGAAATCCGCCGCAATTCTCATATATTGGCTATTGCGGTCTTCAGACTGCACCTTGAGAGCTTCTATCTCTCGCTCTTTAGCCGCATAGTTCGAGCGAAGTTCCATAAACGCGGCTTCATAATCGGTATCATCCGTTTCGGCGGAAGCAACGGTTTCTTGAGACGTGCTTTCAGGCTGCGTCCCAGCAGAAGCATCTGCGGATTCTGTGGTCGTCTCAACCGTGGTTGCTTGACCCTCATCTAGTCCAGACGCTTCTGGAGAGGGTTGAGTGGAGTCTACTTGCTTTTCTTCCTCGATCATTGTTGCGCTAATCCCCTGTAAACAACGCCAGCTTTGGCTAATTCTTCTACTTATCCTAGCGAATTGTCTCAAGTCGCTACCGTCTGAATCAAGCCGTTAAGCATCATATCCTGCTGGCAACATTTTGACCTAGTGCAACTCGAAGTCAGGTTGCTTTGCAAAGGACAGTGCCATATGGCGTTTCAGAGATGTTACCGATGACTAGACCGTACTACGGAGAGCCTTCTTAAAGTTCTGGTGAATTCAATTCTGCTGGTAAACGAGTCTTTTCAAACCTTTTAGGGAATATTCACCTACGAGGACATCCTTCGTTCATCAGCTATGACTAACTTCTCTTCTCAGCGACGAGCGCTTGTCGTTCAAAACAATTTTTCTCACTTTGGAAATCAACTGATTCAATCTGGATATGTCAACAATGAGCAAATGCACCAAGCGCTCATTGATAGCCGGAAGTCAGGAAGACCACTTACAGCCGTTTTAGAGGCATTAACTGGACAGCAGCTTCCTCCAGATTTGCTGCGGCAGTATAAGAAGCAACAACTGTTTGAACTCAAAATCCTCTATGGGGTAGAGTCGCTCGATCCGGAGATTAATCAAGTTTCTGAGAATCAAGTTGGTCAACTGATTGATAACCTTATTCCGATCGAACTGTGCCGTCGCTACAACTTGGTTCCTCTAGCGCAAGGGGATTCTCAGCCGCCTTTCTTATTGGTGGCAATGGTTGATCCAGACAATCTTGCAGCCCAAGACGAGTTGAATCGAATTTTGCGTCCAAAAGGCTTGGGGTTGCAGCGACTGGTCATCACTCTAGAAGACTATCAACGGCTGATGTCGAGCTATCTCGACGATCGCATCGCCCGCGATCGCCAGCTAGAAGAGCAGTCGAGAGTCGATGTCAAATCGGATTTAGAGGGGTTAGAAGCGCTCGGAGAAGCAGACGATAGCGATAACGAGGTTGACTTAGACGCCTCTGCCGATGCGGACGCGGCTCCCATTATCGCGTTGGTCAATAAAGTTCTGATCAAAGCCCTTCAGATGGGCGTTTCTGATATTCACGTCGAGCCACAAGAAGAATTTCTCCGCATTCGCTTTCGCAAAGATGGTGTGTTGCGAGAAGCGTTTGATCCCTTTCCCAAGAAAATTATTCCTGCTGTCATTGCCCGCTTCAAAATCATCTCGCAACTTGACATCGCAGAACGCCGAGTGCCGCAAGACGGCCGGATTCGGCGCATCTACGACGGTCGCAAGGTCGATTTTCGGGTAAATACTTTGCCGAGTCGCTATGGCGAGAAAGTCGTTCTCCGAATTCTCGATAATTCCTCAACTCAACTAGGTCTTGATAAGCTGATCACCGATCGCGCCTCTCTCGAAACCGTTCAAGATATGGTGAAGCGTCCCTTCGGGCTGATTCTGGTTACAGGTCCGACGGGGTCTGGTAAAACAACGACGCTCTACTCAGCCTTAGCAGAACGCAACGATCCCGGCGTCAATATCAGCACTGCCGAAGATCCGATTGAGTATTCCTTGCCCGGTCTGACTCAGGTGCAGGTGATTCGGGAGAAGGGAATGGATTTCGCGGCGATCTTGAGAGCTTTCCTGCGACAAGATCCGGACGTGATTCTAGTTGGTGAGACGCGCGACAAGGAAACGGCGAAAACGGCGATCGAAGCGGCATTAACCGGACACCTAGTGTTAACCACCTTACACACGAACGATGCGGCGGGTGCGATCGCGCGTCTTGACGAAATGGGGGTTGAACCCTTCATGGTTTCGGGTGCTTTGGTGGGTGTTGTCGCTCAGCGTCTTGTGCGCCGCGTCTGCGATCAATGCCGCGTGTCCTACACTCCTAGTTCAGAAGAACTGTCTCGATTTGGCTTAACCAGTTCTCGCGATAGTCAGTTAACCCTCTACAAAGCCAATACGCTGCACGCCCACGAAATTCAGGAAGCACGCGCGAGGAATCAGCTTTGCGAGAAATGCGCTGGAGTCGGATACAAAGGACGGTTAGGCGTCTATGAAGTGATGCGAGTAACCGAACGCTTACAAACCCTGATCAACCAAGGAGCGCCCACCGAGCAAATCAAGGAGGCAGCAGTCGAAGAAGGAATGCAGACCTTGCTTGCCTACAGCATGAATCTAGTTCGTGAAGGACTATCCACACTAGAGGAAATTGAACGGGTGACCTTTACGGATACAGGTTTAGAAGCTGAACTGAGAGCTAAACGGAAGACCTCACTGACCTGTCGGTGCTGTAGTGCAGAACTCAATCAAGAATGGCTTGATTGTCCCTACTGCATGACGCCTCGCTTTCAAGATTAGCCGCTTTGATAGTTCAGATCGCACATTACTGCTCTCACTCAGCAACCTCCTGTTTTGAGAGTCTGTAGAGCGATCCTTTGGAGCTTACGGAGCGATCCTTTGGAGCTTGCGGAGCGATCGCTGGGCAGACTAGGTTCCGAAGTGGCAACTTTCACATTGCAATGCTTTCAGATTGCACTCTGCGCTAATCGCCCAATTCTTCCAAGCAAATTTTTCTAAGCCCTATTTTCTAAGCACTAACGGAGTGAGCCGCATGGAATTGATGATTGAAGATTTGATGGAGCAACTCATTGAGATGGGTGGCTCTGACCTACACCTGACAGCTGGATTGCCGCCCTATTTCCGAATTAGCGGACATCTTAAGCCGATCAATGACCAAGCACTGAGTGCTGAAGAATGTCAGCGGCTCATTTTCAGTATGCTAAACAACACGCAGCGTAAAAACTTAGAGCAAAACTGGGAGCTTGACTGTTCTTACGGCGTCCGAGGATTAGCCCGCTTTCGGGTCAATGTGTACAAAGACCGGGGAACCTACGCCGCCTGTTTACGCGCACTCAGTTCTAAGATTCCTAATTTTGAGAAGTTGGGATTGCCCGATGTCGTGCGGGAAATGGCAGAAAAACCGAGAGGCTTAATTCTGGTTACAGGTCCTACAGGATCTGGAAAAACAACCACTTTAGCGGCAATGATTGACCTGATTAACCGCACCCGTGCAGAGCATATTCTGACTGTTGAAGATCCGATCGAGTTTGTGTATGAACCGATCAAAAGTTTAGTTCACCAGCGCCAGTTGGGAGAAGATACGAAGAGCTTTGCAAATGCTCTGAAAGCGGCTCTGCGGGAAGACCCAGATATTATTCTTGTGGGTGAAATGCGTGACCTAGAAACAATTTCTCTCGCGATTTCTGCGGCTGAGACAGGCCACTTAGTATTTGGAACGTTGCACACCAGTTCTGCGGCTCAAACCGTTGACCGGATGATCGACGTATTTCCGTCTGAACGTCAAACTCAAGTTCGAGTACAGCTTTCTAACTCGCTCGTTGCGGTATTTAGCCAAACGTTGGTTCCGAAGAAAAATCCGAAACCAGGAGAGTACGGTCGAGTGATGGCACAAGAAATGATGATTGTTACGCCTGCAATCTCTAACCTCATTCGAGAAGGCAAAACGGCACAAGTCTACTCTGCGATTCAGACGGGCGGGAAGTTAGGAATGCAGACGTTAGAAAAAGTGTTGGCAGATTTCTACAAGGCTGGAACTATCAGCTTTGAGGCAGCGATGTCTAAAACGTCTCGCCCTGACGAACTCCAACGTCTGATTGGAGGAGCTCCAGCCACTGCTAATGCGGGCGTTAAACGTTAACTCAGATGAAGGATCGGCTTCTAATTAAAGTGTCACTACTCAACGGAAGCCAATTCTCTTCTCACTCTAGGTATTAAAAATTGCTTTCGTACCAAAATTTTAATTTTGATCTATTCCTTTGCTATAAGAAAAGGTTTTCCGAAGTAGCGATCGCTACTTAAACATCTTGCTTTCCGTTTCATTCTTCATTCAGAGCTAGACTATGCCTACTTACGTTGCCCGTGTTCGAGATGCCAAAGGAAACGCCAGAAAAGAAAAAGTGACGGCCGAGTCATTAGGAGATGCAAGAACAGCTCTGCGGGATCAGGGTCTTTTTGTGCAGGAGCTTCAAGAAAATAAAGGATCTGGTCTAGATCTGAAGAAATTTCAGACTTCGATGGTCAAAGTTTCTGTAAAAGATAAAGCCGTTTTCTCGCGTCAGTTTGCAGTATTGGTCAATGCGGGTGTGGCGATGGTGCGAGGATTGGGCGTTCTGTCTGAGCAGTGTACCAATCCTAAACTAAAAGCGGCGCTGATGGAGATCAGTAGTGATGTTCAGCAAGGAACCAATCTATCTGATGCCATGAGAAAGCACCCCCAATGCTTCGATGGTCTGTATGTCAGCATGGTTCAAGCGGGTGAAACGGGGGGTGTACTGGATGAAGTACTGAACCGACTGGCCAAACTACTTGAGGATGTAGCACGGTTACAGAACCAAATTAAGTCAGCAATGACCTATCCCGTGGTAGTTGGGTCGCTGGCGCTGATTATTTTTCTAGCCATGACGATCTTCTTGATTCCTATTTTCGCCGGGATTTTTAAGCAAATTGGAACGGATTTGCCTGCTTTCACTCAAGCGATGCTGAACATCAGCGAGTTCTTGCGGAGTCCAAAAGCCGTCATTATCGTAATTCTGGTTCCGATCGTCATGTTTGTCTACAAGCGCTACTACAGCACTCGAGTGGGGCGCGAAACAATGGATCGCTTTTTCTTAAAAATGCCACTCTTCGGCGATTTGATTCAAAAAACTGCAACCGCTCGTTTTTGCCGCACCTTTGGCGCATTAACTCGCTCTGGTGTGCCAATTTTGACGTGTTTAGAAATTGTGCGCGATACGGCTGGAAACCAGGTTGTGTCCAATGCGATCGATGAGGCACGTCGAGAGATTCAAACAGGTGGCATGATCAGCATTGCACTCCAGAAAGAGCAAGTCTTTCCAATGATGGCGATCCAAATGATCAGCATTGGGGAGGAAACAGGAGAAATCGATAAGATGCTGATGAAAGTGGCCGACTTTTATGAAGATGAAGTGGAGCAGGCGGTCAAAGCACTAACAAGCATCATGGAACCGATCATGATTTTGGTCATTGGAATTATGGTAGGTAGCATCCTGCTTGCGATGTATCTGCCGATGTTCAAGGTGTTTGAGAAGCTCGGCTAAGTTAGCGTACTAGTCAAGATGCCACTAAAGTAGTATCTCAATTCTTGCCATTCTCACTAGAGTCAGAAGCACAACGAAGCTAAGACGAGCTTACGCCCTAGTGCTTCTGACTATTTGTATTAAGGGTATTAAGGTTCTAAATCTCAGATTGGGTTGAAAAATGACCACTCAAAAAATTCACTACGAGGAACTACTTGCAACGTACAGCCAAGCCCTAGCTGCGATCGCGCTCCTCAAACACTACCGGACTTACTTGGAAATGTTGCCGAGTATGCGTCGTCCAGAAGAAAGCGTGATCACGATTCCTTTACCGATCGCTCGGATTCGCCATCCAACGGGGTCAGGAAATGGAATGGCCTCTGCAGAATCTACACTGCTGCCCTGTGAACTCGCAATTTTAATGTGTGATCCGGAATGGAAAATTAAAACCGGAAAAGAAATCTTTATTTTCATTCATCGTCCTGACGAGGACTTCTCAGAGTTCCTAGGACGATGGCGACACACGCAAGTTTTGTTGGGCAAGGACTACGAGTGGGTTCTGCCACCGCGCTATCAGCACATTCTAAATGAAGGCGCAGACAAAATTTATCCTCTATTTGTGGTGCTCGAAGAGACACCAGAGCGCATCTTACGGGGACTGAAAGGAGCGCACTTACCATTCGTGGTACACGCTTCGGTAGCAGATAATCAGCCTTCATTAGAACAAGATGTCTCTGTAGAAACGAAGGAATGATGGGTAGTGATGTAGACCTGCGGTTGAACCTGTAGTTATGGAATCGCATCGTCCTTGTCAAAAAGACACGCTCAATGGCGTCTTTACAATACGGCGTGGAAGCTATAGGTCTGCACCACTATCGAATATTGCAATAAAAAAGCTTCAGCAAATAACCTCTGCTGAAGCCTTTCGAAATAAAATTAAACGATTAGTTTTATTGCCTCCGCTTAGGTGCTAACTTCTGTCGTCGTCGATTAGTGGCAATCATTGCCTGCTCAATCGGAAAGCCAACAACGGGCATAACCTGGTACTTGCGATCGTCTTCTAGCTGCTTGAGCTTTGTGTACTCAATCCAGTGAATACAATCAACAGGACAAGTATCGATCGCCTCCTGAATCAATTCTTCAGAATCGCTGTCTTGACTGATTACACGAGAACGCCCGTAGTCTGGCTCGATATAAAAGGTGTTTCGAGCAACGTGGGCGCAGTGCTTGCAGCCAATACAGACCACTTCATCAACGTAAACGCCCTTTTGCCTTAAAACACCTCCCAACTCAGGCTCCAAACCAGAGCGATCTTGAGCGTCTCTTAAGAAGCCGCCCAGCTCTGGCTCCAAGCCCGTGCGATCGGAGTCAGAATTCGGCTCATCTGCAGAGTCGTACTGTCGGGAGGGGTCAAGCATTATGCACTCCAGCGTTGCAGGACTAAACGAATTGATCCATCTTGATTGGTCTTTTGCTCAGCAACCTGAAAGCCCTTGTGAGAACCTTCATTGACGATCGTGTGGTAAGCATAGCGCTGGGTAACTTTGCTGAGAAAACGATCAACCGAGCTGCTTTGCTTCCAAAATTGCAAATCGGCGACCAACTCATACTCATGACCATTCCAGACAAATCCAACATCATAGCCGTTGTCTTGTTCAACAACGACTTCGGCAGTCTGGGTCTGTCCGCGATAACCTCGAACATCGCGAGGACCGGCTTTCCAATCTACGCCTAGATCGTCTAGGGCAGCTTTTAAAGAAGGAAGATTCCGAATTTGGGTTTTAATTTGGCTAAAGTGTGACATGGCAATCGCTACGAAGTTTAACTGCAATCGATCAAAAAACTACCAATTGCTAAAAGTGGCTTGAGTGTTAACGGTTTCAGACTGCTGCACCGGTTGTTGAGCAAAGTATTCAGACGTTGGTTCTTGAGCAATGACTCGACCAAGTTGTGCCTCGATCGCCGCTGTCACCTCTTCGCAAGAGGCTCCAACAATGCCAGTTACTTTCTCCTGAACCCGACCATCTGGATAAATCACAAACTCTAACGTTTCCATGCTGGTTGCCTAAGATTACCTGTTTCTAAAAAACAACAACAGAAACCGGATCGAAGAAAAACGAGCAAGGACTCATTCAGAGTACTGTTCATTTCTCATGAAGCAATCCAGCTATATCTATTCAAAGCGTCACAGAACTTAGTAATTGATAGGAGTGCGTTCCGACTAACTGTCAGTTTCGCTTAACTTTAAAGGTGAGTCAAGATGGCAGTCCAACCGAAATCTGTTTACATAAATTTGTAGTTTTTTACCTTTCGCTATTCTTCTGTCTGGGGAGTGAGATGCAGTAATACACGAGCAGCCAGTAATTTAGATAGGAAAGCAATTTAAATTTACGCGCTCGACCTTCTATTTCCTAGTTCTTAAGTCGAGACACAAATTCAAATTTAGTCTTCTGAAAAGCGGTAATTCATAGGAGGTAATTCATAGGAGTTAGATGCTCTCGAAACTGAGCAATACAGAAACTCTAGTAAACAACTTTTTTCTCAGTAGATTTAGCTAATTTTTGTATGTTAATTTTTGTGAAACAACAACTACTTAGGACAAAATCCATTGAGTGTGATCGTTGTCACATGTTCTAAGAGACTTACATCACAAGAGTTTTGAGTGTCTAGCTTTTTTTAATTGAGGGGTCAAGCCCCATAGGGCTAACCCGTATCTTTAAGTAACAATAATTACAGTGATTCATTGATTAGTTGTTACTGCTCTCCGAAGCTATGCGACCCGAAATGGTGACTTCAATTCCGACAGGAACGCTCCTTAGACAGCGCTACTTGATCAAGCAAGTTTTAGGACAGGGTGGATTTGGTCGAACTTACCTTGCGATCGATCAAGAGCGATTTAACGAGCTGTGCGTTTTGAAGGAATTTACGGTTCCCTACCATGATGATGCTCTCATTGACAAAGCCAAAATCCTGTTTCAGCGTGAAGCAAGCACCCTTCATCAGATTCAGCATGCTCAAATTCCTCGATTCTGGGCTGCGTTTGAGCATGAGCAACGGCTTTTCTTGGCACAAGATTTTGTGAAAGGGCAGACCTATCGCACCTTGCTGCAAGGACGGAAACAACGCGGTCAAACCTTTTCGGAGACAGAAATTCTTTACCTGCTTAAACACCTGCTGCCAGTACTGAGTTATTTGCACAACTTCGGGATCATTCACCGAGATATTTCGCCTGACAATATTATTCTCCAAATCTCTAACGACTCTTATGAGATTGGTGGTGCGGATACGTTTAACGCCAAGTTACCTGTTTTGATTGACTTTGGATCAGTCAAAGAAGCCGCAAGTCATTGGCCCATCATTTCCACAATCACGCGTGTAGGAAAAGTCGGATATGCCCCGCCGGAGCAGTTGCAAACGGGTAATGTTTCGCCTCACAGCGATATTTATGCTTTAGGAGCATCCTGTTTAGTGCTGCTGACAGGTCGGGAGCCGCAAAGTTTGCTTGACAGCCAAACGCTGACTTGGCAGTGGCAACCTTACACGCAAATGAGTGAGGGGTTAGCAACTGTGGTGCAGAAAATGTTGGCGCTGCATCCGGGCGATCGCTATCAGTCAGCAGAGGATGTTTGGGCAGACCTACAGCCTTGGATTGAAGGTGAAGTAAAGTCAACTCTACTTAGCCCTGCAATAGCATCCTCTGTTGACCGAGATATTGCCCCTGCTGCAAGAGATATCAGCGATTCAGCCCTCATTACGACCCTCAAGACGAAGCTGTTTATGGGTTCTACTCATCCCAACAGTGGATCTTCAGATCCGCCACATACCATGATTAAACGGTCAGAATCTCAAAAATTATCTCGCAAGAGAGGGCTTACGCCGGGACTCGCGATCGCAACGAGTCTACTCATTGCCACAGGAATTGGAGCGCATTTGTTTAAGGTGACTTCTCCCCGTGTAAGCGCTCAAGCGATTGGTGTGGAGGCTGGAAAGAATGGGGACGATTCTCGCCCACTCGTCAGCAATGGGCAGCCCAAAAAAATCGAATTTGAGCCCGGCGCAATTTCGTCCGTGGAGCAGGGAAATTTGCAAGACCGAAATATGCAGCCCTACTACATTGAAGCGGCTCAGGGGCAAATTATGACCGTTACGCTAGACGGAGCAGGAGTAGAGATGAATCTACTGCGGGCCAACGGGCAAGCAATCAATAGTTCCGCTTACCGAAGCCACAGTTGGACTGGACAATTGCCGGCTGATGAAGAGTACATCATTGAGGTGAATGGCTCAGGCGCGTATTCTATGGATGTTGCCATTACGCCAATCTCTAATTCTCCATACTCGGACACTCAATTGGTGAAGTTTGAGCGGGGCAAAGACTCTACAACGGTAACAGGAGACATTCGGGCGAACCGGATTCGGCGTTATTTGCTTGAAGCTAGGACTCGACAAGTGATGGCAGTCCGGGCATTAAAAGGGGGCATGGCGCGTGGCGCAGTTCCTTCAGAGTTGCGCTTCGCGGTGATTGCGCCGAATGGTCAGCGGATCGGTGGAAGCTCAACAGGTTCTCGCGATTGGCAAGGACGATTACCAATGGAAGGAAAATACGTGATTGAAGTCTCATCACCGAAAACGGAAAACTTTGCGCTGTCGTTGGAGGTGAATTAGAGTTGGGACTGCTTCAGTGAGCTTGGTCCAATCAGCTAGCCTAATATCAACTAGCCTAATTAAGTAGTCTAATTAAACAGGGATCGGCTGATATCGATCCCTGTTCTGCTGTTGATGCGGCGTGACTTAGAGACGTTTACTCAGCCAACGCTTGCACGGTGCCATTTGTTTTGAGAAGCAGCCGAACTTTCGTTTCTTGCCCATTGGGATTGGGCGTGGCGATGACTTCTCCAAGAGCAGGAATAGAAGCGCGATCGCGGTATAAAGTTGCATTTGGTCCGACTGGCTCAACTGCTCGCAGGGAGCCATCTGGTGCCAAGGTCAGAACGAACTGAATATCATCAGGCAATTCTTTAGGCGCTTGCCAACGAGACGTGAAGTAAGTTTTAAGTTCGTCAACTTGAGTTTTCGAGGTTTCAGGAGAAGCCTGTCTTGCAGCATCGCGGACACTCGGCAACTGAGGGCGATCGTTAGCGGCTCCAGCGCCTTGGATACTAGCAGCAGAACTGTTGCTGGGTTCTGAACCAAGGGGAAGCGGATCACCGTCCGGGTCTTTAGCAGTCGAGCGAGCCGCTGGAGGGGCTTTAGCTACCACTTGAGGCGCTTGAGCACCAGCTGCAGTTTGATCGGGAATCGGTGCAACTTGAACAGATCCTTCTGGAGCTTCTCGAACGGGAAGTTGAATTCCTGATTGTGCTCCTTCTGGTGCTTTCTGCTCAACTTTAAATTTCGGCAAATTTTCTGGAGCGGTTGGAGCTGAGGGCGAACTATTTTCTAGTGATGGTAAAGGAACGGTCGTGGTCGGTAGACTTGGCAGTGTAAGAGAAGAGGATGGCTGAGGACTACTTGGTAATGGCTCAATGGCTAAGCGCTGATCGGCACTGCTTGCACCTTGGCTGGAAGCCGTTTGGGGATCAGGCTGTCGATCGAGCAATCGGACGGCAGTAGTCGTCAACCCGATCGCGACAAGCGATACGGCGGCAATCTTGCCCCAAGCGGGAGAAGTGCTTGCCCAACTGGGTCTATTTAAGGTGGGAATAGCCGTTACGTCCGCAGCGTATTCATCAAGTGCGGTTGCTAAATCGGCAAGTTGAACAGCACTCAGTTGAATGGTGGAACCTGACTCGTCGGTGGCAAGGCTACCTAAGTGTAGTTCGTGAGATAACATGCCTCTGGGTTCGAGGTAGATGCCTGCGGGATTGCTCTGAGCTTCAAAAGGCTGCCCAGTTGGCCCAACAAAGCTTTGGGGAGCGGCAACTGCACCATTGCTCGAGCTTTCGCGCTGTGTGATGAAGTTAGAGGACTGATGCAAGAATCTTTGAACATAGCTGGTTACTGCATCGCATAGGGCTTGAAGCTGGTTGCGATCGCCCCGGACGGCAACCCATCGATCTTCACTAACTCGAGGATCGTCAAAGCTGAGTTTGAAGCGGACATTCTTCAGCGCAGACTGCCCCATCCAACGAGAGAGGGGAGAATTGTTGGCTGCGATCTCTAGAGTGCAGGTGGGCGGCGTATACCGTCTTAAAACTGAGGTTGCAGAGGACATGGGTTCACTGTTGAATGCGGCAAAAAGAGCAGTTAGGGAAGCATGAGGAAATTGGAGCAGACGAGAGCAAGCTGCTCTGCTAAGCTCCGAGCGATCGCTCTAGCAAAGTTAACCAGAGACGCCGGACTCCATGATTGCTTCCGTAAAACAATAAATCAATTAGCAGCTTTAGCGCTAAGTTTGTGAGCGATTCAGTCGGAATAATTTCGCCATCTTCCATACGGTCTTGGTAGGTGTTGTGGAAGGCATCTAAATAGTTTCCCAGCAGAGCGGCTTGGTGAGGCTCGCGGTTTTGTTCTGTCATCTGTTCTAAAAGCGCGACGGCTCGACGAATGAGTTCGTTGTGCTGTTTGGCAAGATGGCAAATGATCAGGGTCAAGGCGCGTGCTTCGTCTACATCTAACTTTTTGCGTCCGCCTTGCCCCTTTCTCAGTGGACTCGATTGACGCAAGCGCCACAACGCCACGCGATCACTGATCATGGATTCAAGTTTAAGATCGGTTGCGGCTTGAAGCATGGCTTCGGAACTGATGCCTGCGATCGCTTCAAGTGCCAGCAAAATCAGATCCAATTGAGCTTTGATGTTATCTAGCTGCTTGGAATCGGGCTGAATTGGAAGCGTAAGTTCCTCTAGGGAAGAGGAAGAGCTAGAGGGCTGCACGGTAGAGGTCATAGTTTCAGAGTAGAAGACAGTCGGGGTGAATGTCCGGCGGTTACAAGTCTTGAAACAAAAGACTTGGCAGAAATTACGAAAGTTTCTGGTTGAAGGTTTTTATCAGTCTAGCGGTAGTGGTGCGATTGATCAGTCATCCAATGGACAGAAGACAACTATTTTTCTACTTCGTCAGCTAAATAAAAACTGGCTCAAAAAGAAGCCAACAGCAGCACTACCAATGGGTACAGTCAGATTGTCAATGCCAAATTTGGAGAAGGCTTCTAAGGTTGCAGCTACGATCGCGATCGCGAACGAGATCAACCACGCTTGCCAAAGATTTCCTTGGGTTGCAATCAAGATAATAAGGCTCACTAGGAAACTAATAGCTGCCATCGTGAGCGAGCCTTCCCAGCTTTTCTTCATGTCCCATAGCCAATAGGGATGGCGTCCAAAGCGCTGCCCAACTAGTGCGGCGAAACCATCTCCCCAGGTCATTACTAAGATTCCAAGCGCGGCAAATTGAGGCAGGTTTAATGTCCAAAACCAGGCGACTAAGACGCCAATGCTCACCGCATAGAAAAATGTCCCCAAACTCTTGCGACCGACACCGTTGATGCTAGGCAAAATGGGCACATAGTACGATAACAGTGCGATCGCGCTAAAGAAAACTGAGGCGACAACGCCAACCCACATCGGAATTTTGAGTAGCCACGCAAATAGAATGACGTTTCCGGTTCCGATGTGAACCACTTTACGAACAATTTCTGTACCCGCTTGAGTGTAGCGGTTTACGCCTTCTGCCAGTAAGCCAATGAGGAGTAGCCAGAGGGCTACGATCGCAGCATTCATCAGCACGCTTGGAGCCGTAGATGCGATCGGGTACTGAGTCAGTGAAGTGAGCAAGCTTGACCAGAAAATCACAGTCGAAACAATGGAAAGAGCATTTTAAAGAAGCTTTCTCTCTACACTTTATCGGGTTTCGCTCTGTTGCATCTATTACGGTTTCTTAGCATTTTGTTTTTGAGGGAAAAGAGACACAAGCTGGTTGTAAAGCAGCTAGGAATCGGCACTAACCAGCCTGAAGTTGATGCCAATTCTACCGAAGATCAAATTTTCAAGTCTTTAGATGGATGGTGAAACTAAAGAGCGTGAATAGCTGTTGAGCGATCGCGAAATTTTACCTTGAATAGCGCTTAACTTCCCTAATCTTTTTGATGTCAGCTTATACTACTAAGCTTTCTTCATGACCGAGAATGGAACCTTTTGCGTAACTTCTAGCGTTGCTCCTTGTATATTTTTTTGCACAAACAAGTAATCTTTGTTTTGCCACAGTGGAATGAACGGAACGTCCTGCATCAAGATTGTTTGCAGTTCAGCAAATAGTTTGTTACGGACTTCCGGGTTTTGTTCTTGACGGCTCTGATCGATTAGAGTATTGACGCGATCGCTGTAGTAATACGACCCTTGAGACGCGCTGGCTCCCTCTTCACAGCCTGCCTTCGATCCTTTGGTACACTCCATAAACGGTTGAATATAGTTATCAGAATCGAGAAAATCAGGTGTCCAATCCAGCAGGAACATCGGATACGCACCAGTATCAAGATTTTTGTAGGCTGTAGTTGATTCGACGCTTTTGAGATCAAACTGCATCCATCGACCTAGTCTTTTCTGCGCGATCGCTTTCAAGGTCAGGGCAGCTAACTGATCGGTGACAACATTAGAACGATACCAAAACTCTACTTTTAACGGATTCGCTTCCGAATATCCTGCTTTTGTGAGCCATGCCTTTGCCCGTTCAATATTCGCATCTCCCTCGGTTTGAAACACAGGTTTTTGTTCCTTCAAGGTAGCAGGAATCAAGCTATATAGCGGCTTAATCTGTCCTTGAAACACGCGATCCTGCAACAACGATCGATCCATGACTGCCGCGATCGCTTGCCTTACCTCTACTTTATTCAACGGCTCAGACTTGAGATTAATCGTCAAATAGTTAATACCACTGCCCGACTGCTCAATGACGTTCCAGCCTGACTGAGCCGCTTTTTCTTGCAAACTGCGAATTTGATCGAGTGCCATCCCTTGATACGCGACATCGATCGCTCCGGTTCGGAACGCGTTGAACAAGTTTGCAGGGCTAGAGAAAAACTGGACATTGACCCCCCGATTGGCTGGCTTTTCTCCCCAATATTGGTCAAACGCATCAAGACGCAGCGAATCGGTTCCATACTTTACCAATTTGTAAGGACCTGTCCCCACAAACCCATCTGGCTTAAAGTCTCCTGACTTAATTTGGTAAGCGTTAGGCGAAACGGCACATGCTCCTGAAAACGCTAATAGAGATGGAAACGCCGCAAATGGTTTTTTTAATTTGATCGTGAGTTGATCGGCTCCAGTAGCCGCGATCGAATCTACAGCGTCTGATAGTAAAAATGCAGGGGAACCCCCGTTTTGAATAAATCGTTGAAGCGAAAACTCCATCGCTTTTGCATTAAATAGAGTGCCGTCATGAAACACAACTCCTTTCCGTAAGGCAATCGTGTACGTCAATCCATCGGCGCTGACCTTGGGCAAGGCTGTCGCAAGCTGAGGCTGCAATTCGCTTGTGCCCAGTTTGTAGCCATACAGTCGATCGCCCAAGTTGTAAAGCAAGTTACCTGCAAAAATGCTGTAAGCATCCGCCGGATCAATTGTGCTAATTGTTGCTGTTGTGCCGACCGTGAGGCGACTCGTTTCGGTTGTGGAGGCGTCGGGAGTTGAGCGGGCGCAACTAATGGCGACAAAACAGCACAAGCAGAACAACAAGACGGGCTTCAACAGCGATTTCCAAGCGTTCATAGACGGTGATCGACACGGTACAGATAGTTTATACTAGCGCCATATATCCTTAAGAGTTTATGTAGCTCATTGCGTATAGCTTAGTGCGATCGAGACTCAATCAAAACCCACACCAAACTGTTTCGTTGGCAACGGATTTGATAGCGAATGTAGCGGTTGAACGAGCCCGTTACAGAAGCTGCTGCCAGTGCGTAAGCCCTGTTGATAGCTTTCTAAAACGCGATTCCCTTTTGTGCTGCTAAGTTAATGCCTGAAGCCAGTTGAGGCTAGGACTTAATATCAATGGAGACAAAATCTCCTCGCACCCACCCTGTTGCACCCGATTTGGGAAATTTCACTTGATACCAATACGCCTTGTCTTGTCCGGTGCGGCGAGTCAGTAATGCTACTTCATCGCCCGCATATCCAATATGGCGAATCTTTGCGGTTGTACTAGCTTCAGTTCGGATATTAATCGGAGTGTTATAGTCTTGGCTAGTTGTGAGCGTACCCACACCCCCTGCAAACGGCTCAACGTTTGGTGAAGAGAATGCCTGTACAGAGTTCGCTAATGCTAATACATCCGGTTTGAGTCCGTTCTTAATGAACACGCTATACAGCACAGCGTTAGACTTCCAAGCAACAGAGGCTGTACAGTATGCACCACAGTGATTACTATATTGTGCTGGTGTTCCGTTAGCTAATGTGACTGGCTCAACTGTATTGCTTGGATTTTGGGTTTCATCAGAATTTCTTGAATTTTGAGCTTCATCAGAAATTAGCTCTATCTCTCCCCCTTGTTGAGCCGAAATGCCGCCGAAGCTACAAGCTATTGTCCCACGACAGTCTTTTGTGTAATCGAAGCTAACCTCATAGCGATCGCGGCTTGCCGTGCCGTTGAAATACATCTGACCCTCGGCAAGCACGGCACTCGGCAATAGAACCGGAATTTGCGTAATCTGCTGGAGTTTTGATGCCAATACTTCCGATTCAGTGGAATTCGATTGTGTAGTGTTTAGAGAGTTCTGATTTGTGCTGGCTGGAGATGCTTCAGCAGAATTCGATTGTGTGGTGTTTAAAGAATTTTGATTCGTGTCGGTTGAGGATGGTTTTGCGGAACTCGTTTGAGGTTGACTACAGCCTGTAATTTGAAGGGCGATCGCTAAACCAAATGTAAAGCATAATTTGGCGGGAAATGGGATTGGGAGTGACGTCTTCATAGGTTTATTTCTAATCCCATAGCTCAAGGATTAAGGTTGCGATTGTCATTGGCTGTTATGGCTTAATACAGAAAATAGCGGAGCAATTCCGGATGGGAATTCGCTGAAAACGCCTGGTCAACTACGGATAAGCTGATTCGCTAGCGATTGTATTCAAGAGATGATTAGCGATATATTGCCTAAGCGATCGCAGATGTTGCTAAAAAATATCGGATGACTCAAATTGTGATTCGAGAAAGCCAGTACCCATACAGAGCGTTATTTCTCTGGCGATCACTCAACAGTTTCTTCGACTGCTTAAAGACATCAATATTTGCATTATTTGGATAGAAAAAGAAGTCAAGAGATAGAGAGGATGGCATGATGAGACCAACCATTTTTTCTCTCGTTCTATGCGTGTAATTGGTTTAATTAGTGGAACGTCGGTTGATGGCATTGATGCGGCTCTCGTTGACATTTCTGGCTCTGGATTTGATCTACAAGCAGAGCTAATTGAGGGCGCTACGTATCCTTACCCTGAAGAGTTACAGCAATTGATCTTGAGCCTTGGCGGGGGCGCTGCGATCGCAATGCCCGAACTTGCTGAGCTTGACGATCGCATTGCCGATCAGTTTGCCCGAGCTGCGCTTGCCATTCAGAACAATCATGCCAAGGCTGACCTGATCGGTTCACACGGGCAAACCGTCTTTCATCGACCTCCTCGCAAGAGCAATGGGTTACAGCTTGGGTATACGGTGCAGCTTGGGCGGGGGGACGCGATCGCGCAGTTGACCCAAATTCCAACCGTCAGCAATTTTCGGGTTGCCGACATTGCCCTAGGCGGAGAAGGCGCACCCCTAGTTTCTCCGGTTGATGCTGCCTTGTTGCGACATCAGACCTACGATCGCTGTGTTCAAAACATTGGGGGTATTGGGAATCTCACTTATCTTCCGGCTAAAAATTCAGAGCGCTCAACCAAGATTCTCGGTTGGGATACTGGACCTGGAAATATGCTGCTCGATCTCGCGGTTCAGCATCTGTCGAACGGCGAAAAACCCTTTGATGACAATGGAGCCTGGGCAGCGACTGGAACGCCGAATCGAGCGCTTGTAGACCACTGGCTTGAGCAAGACTATTTTCAAGCCCCGCCGCCTAAATCGACTGGGCGAGAACACTTTGGACAAGCGTACTTAGCGCAATGCCTAGCCGATGCCTCTGAGCTAAACGCGGCGGATCTTTTAGCAACGCTGACTGACTTCACCGCTGCAACGATCGCGCACAGTTACCAAACCTTTCTGCCTCGCCTGCCCGATCAGGTTCTCCTATGTGGAGGCGGCAGCCGGAATGGTTATCTAAAACAGTGCTTTCAAGCTCGTCTGGAGCAATCTACGGTGATCACCACCGATGACGTGGGGCTAAGTGCCGACTTAAAAGAAGCGATCGCGTTTGCCGTGCTTGCCTACTGGCGATATCACACCTTCCCTGGTAATCTCCCGGAGGTGACGGGAGCAACTCGGTCTACCCTTTTAGGGGAAATTCACCACGTACCCTAAAACCCAAGCGTGATAGCATAGGCAGCCATTGAGGAAGGCTAAACGATGAGGGGATACCTTCGACCAACGCTTTGTCAAACCGCACAGGCAATCATCCCAAACCGCCCTTTCCCCATCCCTTAGCACCCAAGGACTGCCATTGTGAACCATACCTTTTTACTGGAATCCGGACGCTGGACTCTTCAAGGAAACTGGCTAGAGCGGCATGGACCCCCCATTCTTGTAAAAGGCAAAATTCTGGTTGCCTGGAGCCGCGATGATTGGTTCACGATGGTGACAAAGCTGGTTTTTCCGGCGTCCGATCGCGAGGAAATCAGCTTTCAGTACAGAGGGCGGTTAGATGCAGGCGATCGCCGCTATACGTTTGTGCTGCAACACAGTCTCCTCGGTCGCGTTGAAGGAGAAGGTTGGATTGCCCCGGAATCAATTGTGCAGCGCTATTGGGCCTTGGGTGATCGCCAGCGACGCAGCGGCTTTGAAACGTTGTATCGCGTAGATGACCATAAGTATTACTTGTCGGGTAATGTCCTGTCTGGGCACTATCTAACGAATACGATGGAAGCGACCTTAGAGCGCCAGTCGGAATAGAGCATCAGTGGTGAGTCTCCAGACCTGACGGTTACTTTACAAACCGAACTGTCCATACTGGGAGCAGGCTTTTTCTCATATTTGGCTACCTCTTCATCTCAAATCTCCCCTCTCATTTTTGTCCCCATTCCCCCAAGACTCCTGTGCAGACTCGCTCCCGTAAAGACCCTAGAATCGGACAGCTTCTCTCCAATCGCTATCAGCTAATCGAGTTGATTGGACGTGGGGCAATGGGACAAGTGTACAAAGCGGAAGACGTGTTACTCGGTGGTGTGATTGTGGCGATCAAGTTTTTAGCCCAAACGCTGCTGACTCGCAAAATGCGCGATCGCTTCCGCAGTGAAGCCCGAACTTGCGCCTTGCTCAGTACCAAAAGTATGCACATTGTGCGAGTGATGGACTATGGCGTTGATGAGCAGGAGGTGCCTTACTATGTGATGGAATACTTGCAGGGTAGTAGCTTCAGCGATATTATCTCAACCCAAAATCTGCCGTTACCTCGGTTTCTCAGTTTGGCGCGTCAGATTTGCGCGGGCATTCAGTGCGCTCACCAGGGCATCACGATCGATGGCTCGACCTATCCGATCATCCATCGCGACATTAAGCCGAGTAACCTGCTGGTCATTCAAGACTCGGGCTTTGGCGAACTCGTTAAAATTCTCGACTTTGGCATTTCTAAACTGTTGCAAGCAGACGTTAGCCAAACGAGTTCCTACATGGGCACGTTGGCATATTCGTCCCCAGAGCAAATGGAAGGGCGCGAACTCGACTCGCGATCGGACATCTATAGTTTGGGTGTCATGTTGTTTGAGATGCTGACCGGAAAAATGCCGCTCCAAGCCGATACTCACTCATTTGGTGGTTGGTATAAAACGCATCACTTCCAAGCTCCCCGCACGTTTGAATCGATTAATCCCAATCTCAAAGTGCCGAAGATGCTGGAGAACTTGGTAATGAGTTGTCTGGCGAAGGATGTAAATGCTCGTCCTCAAACGATCGCTGATATTCTCAAAGCCTTAGAACCGTTAGAACAGCGTTACAGTGCGACGCGGCAAATTAGCCATCGCATTAGTGAAGCATTGCTTAGACGCCCAGTAGCAGCTCCTGCTCGCGATCCTGATGCCCTGACACCAGATGAAGCGTGTCAACTAACGACGTGGCCCAAAGACAAACCCGTGGCTCAAATTGTGTTTCCGCACGTTCTAGAAACCAAGCGAGAAACGCTTGCGACAATTTGGGTGATGTTGCCTCAGCAAGAGATTGAAAACATTCAGATTGGTAAGCTCTACAATCGGCTTTACAAGAATTTTTTGTGTACGATGTCGCCTCATCCCATGATTTTGTGGGTTACGGCGTTGTATAACCAACTCCACCACAAAGAGACTGATCCGCGATGGTTGCGCTGCTATTTAGATCTTAAAACCGAGCAGGGCGAGAAGATTTCGCGCTTGCTGATCGATAAAGAGAAATATTACATTCTGTTTTTCGCGATCGAAGATCCGCACCATTGCGCTTATGTTCTGCCATTGCAAATGACGCCGATACAGCGATCGCAGTTGCTCCAGTGGACGTTAACGAGTCGTACTTGGGCCGCGATCGGCAAACCGACGATCAGTAAAGATGTCCTTAAAGACGAATTTGAGAAGCTCAAACCCAAAATCAAAGAAGAACTACAGGCGCAGGGAGAGAGGCTTGGATAACGACAAGCAAAGAGACAAAGAATCTGTTATTCGACAACAGATAGCGACAAAAAAGCCCGGTCAGTGATGACCGGACTTTGGAGCTACTCTCTCTTAAACCTGTAAAAATTCTGAGTTCACGGGGAACTGTTTTTTCTGTCAAACCTATTTATTCTGTCAAACACTGTTGCGGGTTCTCAAAGCCAACAAACACTGAAAGCGCTTGTAACGGTTAGAGATTGCTACTAGAGATCGCCACCGCGAAAGGCTAACAGAAAGATCACCACCGGACCTGCCAGCATAATCATGCCTACCAGGGTCAACTGTGCGATCGCTTCAAAGTTAATGTTACTTAGAAACTCCATCTCTCCTCCCAAACAAGCCCAACTGGGTCATGAACAATGCTGCGCTAAGCGCTATTCTATCGGTCGATTTGTACCAATCTTAAGAAAGTTAACAAAACTCAATAAAACTCTACTTTGTCAGAAGCAAGGTCTTGATAAGCAGCACTTTCCCAAAAATAGTTTCTCATATTCTGGGAGTTGTTAAACTCTAGAGTGTTGTCTTTTCAACGCGACACATGGAAATTCTGATTGTTGAAGATGAAGCAGAAATTGCTCAACTGATTCAGCTTTACCTTGAGAAAGAAGGATTCTCCTGTCGCACCTGCCGAGATGGATTGACTGCACTAACCATGTTTCAAGATCAAAAGCCTGATCTAATCATTCTGGATCTAATGATTCCAGGCTTAGATGGTTTGGAAGTGTGCGCCAGAATCCGTCAAAAGCCAGGGCTGAAAGATCCGTATATTCTGATGCTGACGGCAAAAGGAGAAGAACTCGATCGCATCATTGGGCTTTCGACGGGAGCTGATGACTATATGGTTAAACCATTTAGCCCCAAGGAACTGGTTGCGAGAGTTCGAGCGTTGCTTAGACGAACTCTCCGCCAAGGCGGACAGAGCCAGAGTTATCGGACTCAGAACTTTGTAGTGGATCTAGATCAACGCTCAGCGGTTCGTCAAGTGGATGGAGAGCGCACTGAAGCTTTAGATTTGACCACGCTAGAGTTTGACCTGCTCTCGACGTTTATGAGTTACCCCGGTCGCGTCTGGAACCGGACTCAACTGATTGATAAGCTTTGGGGCAGTAACTTCTTTGGAGATGAACGCGTGGTCGATACTCATATTGCTCGGCTGCGCAAAAAGATTGAACCCGATCCGGCAAATCCGACGTTTGTAAAGACGGTGATCGGCGTTGGATATAAGTTTGAAGATGCCGTTGCTTAGGCTTAGATGAACAGAATTAACCTCAGTACGCGCCTCTTTTTATCCCACATGATCGTGATGATTGTGGGCATCAGTACGCTGTTGGTGGTCGGAAAAATTTATTCTCCGCAGCTATTTATTTGGCATCTTGAAAAGCTGCAAGGGTACGGTTTTAACTTGATCTATTCCCGACGGCAACTTTTAGAGGGATTTGATTCGGCGTGGAGTCGAGGCGCGTTCTGGTCAGTCATTGTTGGAGGAACCTCTGCGATCGCGCTGAGTTATTGGGTGTCCAAACGCATTATGCAACCCCTGATTCAGATGGAACGGATCACTCGCCGCTTTGCCTCTGGACATTTAGAAGAACGAGTTCCGGCCAACGAAATTCCTGAACTGAATCGTCTGGCTCAAAGTTTTAATCGCATGGCAAAAGACTTGGAAGGAGTGGAACAGCGCCGCCGTGAATTGGTTGGTGACTTGACTCACGAATTGCGAACGCCTTTGACGGTTCTGGAAGGCTATTTGGAAGGGTTGGGCGATGGCACGATCGCGCCTTCGACTGATATTTATCACCGTCTTGCCAAAGAAACGACGCGGCTTCGCAGGCTCGTGAATGATCTACAAGAATTGTCTAAAGCAGAAGCGGGCTATTTGCCGATCAATCTGCAATCGCTTAATCTCTACCCGTTGTTAAATTCCCTGATTCAAAAATTCTCCGATCAACTATTGGACGATAATCCGAGTCTAAGGCTCGACTGTCCTCAAACTCTACCGCTCGTTCTCGCTGATCCAGAGCGCGTCGAACAGATTTTGATTAACTTAATTGGTAATGCGCTGCGCTATACTCCCGAAGGCAGTGTCACCCTGCGGGCGTGGGAGGCGACGGCTCAAGTTTGGGTTGCCGTCGAAGATACCGGACAAGGGATTGCGCCAGAAGAACTGCCGCATGTGTTTGAGCGATTCTGGCGCTCGGATCGATCGCGCGATCGCCACTCTGGAGGAACGGGCATCGGCTTAGCCATTTCTCAGCGATTGGTCGAGTTGCAAAACGGGGTGATTCAAGCTGAGAGTGAATTGGGCAAAGGCAGTATTTTTCGATTTTCTCTACCGATCGCACCATCTGGGGCATTTAGCATTTCTGCGATCGCAAAACGTTAACTCTTTGCATTTTGGATTGCATTTTGGATTGACTCGCTCCTGCTGCCTGTTAAAGCGTCGCGATAACAGAGTCATGCAAATGTCAAAGCACAACTGTACATTAAGACTGAGTAACCTGAGATTCGCTAAACTGTGATGTTGCCCTATGGTTTTTGAGCTTTTGATGGTCGGTGTCATTGTCGTATGTGCTCTCGCCTCAATTCGGTATCTGTTTCCTCGAAGCAAGCTTTCGTACTCATCAAGACGAAAGCGCTAATCTGGTTTTGCCCTCAATGCTTATGCCGTATTCTTCCGCGATAGAGGAGCCAATCACACTCGCAGGAACGCAGATTCAACTGCGGAGCGTTGCCCTGCAAGTGGCTTATGCGCCGGGACGATTGCCCGCGATCGTCTTTGTTCATGGCGGGCTTGGCAGTCGCTACAATTGGCGGCTGCAATGGAAATTTTTTCGGGCGTCTGGGCAGGCGGTTCTTGCCTATGATTTGGCGGGACATGGGGACTCTGGGCGCTATCAGCGCTATTCGGTGGGGCGACATCGACGCGATTTAACGCGGTTGCTGAGACACTTTCAGATTGAAAATCCAATTTTGTGTTGTCATAGCTATGGCGTTCCGATTGGTTTGGAGTGGGCAAAACGCCATCCGACGCGAGCCATCATTGCGATCGCAGGCGGCACGCACGATTTAACGCCGTGGTGGGAAATTCCCGCGATCAAATTTTTTGCGCTCCTTTGGGGCTTCGCAGAGCGAGTTGCTGGACATCATCTCCATCGGTGGCAGCAACACGTGTTAATTGCTGCTCTTAGTAGTGATGACGATGAGCCTGAACGGTCTAATGATCTCCCGACTGATCCTCACCCCTACGAAGCGATCGAAGCATTTTGGGGCTACGACGGACGCCATCACGAATTTGATTGCCCGATTACGATTATCACAGGCAGCAGCGATCCGATGTTTCCGCCTGTGATGGGGCATGAATGGTTAGCGCGGCTGCAACATCAGCACCCAAATAGTACTCACATCACGGTGTCAGACGTAGGACATTTGATCATGGCAGAAGCTCCAGATGTGGTGAATGACGCAATTCTTCAGAGCTTGGTGTAGCCGTTTTTCAGAGTTGTACTCTGCGCTCATTGCAAGTGCAGTTAGCTATTTCAGAACAGGCAGCAGATTGGGTAGTAGATGAAACGGATGTAGCTTCCAGCACTCCTCTGCAAAAAACAGATAGTGGTAACTAATCTATTCCTTGCAGAGTGTTGCCGCAGGCATCCGCTACATTCGTAGGCGAAGCCTCTTCCAAAGTACCCAACAAAATTTGCTGCCAACGCGCGATCGGCTCTGCCAAACTCCGAAGAATCGCGGCCTAAGTCCTAAATTCTTAAGCAAGGCAATTGTCTCTCAGTCTTGGCTGCACTCTCTATTCCGTATCATTTCTGAAGCTGCCCAAGCCCAGTAAAAAACCCAGTAGCGCGACACTACTGGGCTGGTAGCTGTGAAAGTTGATACTCTCTAATGAAATGACTTATGTAACTATAGTTGCAGACAGATACCTAAACCTCATCTGTGTTTTTACGGAATTTCAGATTCTACCTGAAAAAATGTTTTTAAGAGTCGTGCGGGCTCATAAAACTGCGGTAGTGGGTTGCGCCTATCGCGTTTGGAAGCTGGAGCGTGAGGGATGGAGTGAATTGAACCATGATTATGATTCTGATGGCGCTCAGTGTTGTTCATGGGCAAGTGATTCGCTTTTCCAAACTCTGAAAGATCGCTTGATCCAAGCTCTACTAGGACTTACGCAAATCATTGCAGATGTTGCAGTGTCTTTATAAACAGAGTCGCTGTGATAAGGAAGGTTGCTTTTGGCGTAACGAACCTTGCTTCTAAGGTAAGGAAGGTTGCTTTTGGCGTAAGGAGGGTTGCTTCTAGGGTAAGGAAGGTTGCTTTTGGCGTAAGGAGGGTTGCTTCTGGCGTAACGAACCTTGCTTCTAAGGTAAGGAAGGTTGCTTTTGGCGTAAGGAGGGTTGCTTCTAGGGTAAGGAAGATCGCTTTCGACGTAAGGAACCTTCCTTCTGCCAAAAGGAATCCTACTTCTAGGGTAACGAACCTTGCTTCTGGCGTAACGAACCTTGCTTCTAAGGTAAGGAAGGTTGCTTCTATGATTAAGTTTAGGTTCGTGTCGTTTAAGGTCGGTGTCTTAATGTCACCAGTGCGTAAGTCCTGTCTATATCGAAAAACAACGGGTGAAAAATAGTATGAACAAATAGTATGAACAGTAGAGAGTAGATAAGTGGCTCTTCCAGGAATTAGCAATTCTTCAGAGATTTGCGGTTAGGTTCGAGATGGTTCACCAAAATCAAAATGGATACGTTTATTTTTATTCTCAAAGTGGTGCTTCCTTCGTTAGCACTCTCGATCGCTATCAAATACCTTGCTCCGTTTCTTAACGTTGCACCAACGTTGACTACCGTATTAATTGCTGTACTGTCACCGTCGATTGTAATTGCGATCGCGCTCCTCATTCAGACCCGCGCTCACCGTAAAAACTAGATTCGCTATGACAAGCTATCAATTTCCAGAAGACTTCCAGTGGGGCGCAGCGACGGCGGCCTATCAAATTGAAGGAGCCACTGAAACAGACGGACGCAAGCCGAGTGTGTGGGATACCTTTAGCGCGACTCGCGGACGGACGGTAAAAGGACATACGGGCGCGATCGCCTGTGACCATTACCACCGCTACGAAGATGACATCAAGCTGATGAAAGAGTTGGGCATCCAGAATTATCGCTTCAGCGTCTCTTGGTGCCGCATTATTCCCGATGGTCGAGGCAAGGTGAACGAGGCTGGAATTGATTTCTATAGGCGATTGGTCGATCGCTTGCTCAAACATAACATCACCCCCTACGCGACGCTGTTTCATTGGGATAGCCCGGCGGCGTTGGAGCAAAAATACGGCTCTTGGCGCAGTCGAGAAATGGCGCAAGACTTCGCAGACTATGCAACAGCAGTCGTGAGTCGATTGGGCGATCGTATTACAAACTGGATGACACTCAACGAAATATCTTGTTTTACACACATGGGATATGCCGTGGGCAAAACGCCTCAACATGCGCCCGGAACTCGTGTGAAATCTCAAAAAGACGTTTGGCAAACATCGCATCACGCGCTGTTGGCACATGGATTAGGATGTCAAGCAATCCGAGCAGCCTCGACGAAGGCGCAAATTGCTTTGGTTGATAACTTCGGAGTCACGGTTCCGCTCACCGAATCAGCAGAGGATATCGAAGCGGCAAAGCGAGCCTTTCCGTACCACTGTGGCAATGGTGGAATGATTTATCCAGCATTAACGGGAGCATACCATCCAGCGTTGTTAGAACAACTTGGAAGCAATGCACCGGATGTTCAAGATGATGACCTGAAAACTATTCATCAACCCCTTGATTTTTTAGGTTTCAATATCTATACAGGAACCTACATTCGCGCTGCTGATAACTGGCAAGGCTGTGAATGGCTCGACTTTCCAAAAGCTTATCCTGCACTGAATATGCCTTGGCTACAGCTTGTTCCAGAAAGCTTGTATTGGGGGATTCGTCACGTTAGCGAAACAATGAATCGCCCGGATTTACCAATTTACATCACTGAAAATGGTTGTGCGGCTCAAGACCAAGTAAAACCTTCAGGTGAAATCATTGATCTCGATCGCATTTTGTATTTACGTCACTATCTCCAAAGTGTTCATCGGGCTGCTGTCGAGCACTATCCGATCAAAGGATACTTTGTCTGGAGCTTGATGGATAATTTTGAATGGTCTTACGGCTACGATCGACGATTTGGCATCACCTACATCGACTACAAAACGCAGCAGCGAATCCCAAAATCTAGTTATCGCTGGTACGCAGAATGTATTCGCCAAAACCGAGTGGTCTAGGTTTCCTAAAGGGTTCTAAAAAATAAAAAATGCTCGCCTTGGTGAGAGGAGCGAAAATCTAAAATCGACGATCTGCACGCCTTAACGTTGGGAGTTAACGTGTTACTAATGAATGGGTAAACGCCTCTCGTTTTCAACCTATGATTTCAATTTGTAGAAGATGTCCTTGGCTTTCGCTGTCGCTATTAATGGTAGCCTATGCCATTTTTGGTAAATTTATTCTATCCGTTCATTCTCCTGTGGTATTTGGAATCGCGATCGCATGGGGGCTTGTTCTGGCCATCTTGATGATGAGTCCGATTCGGGGGCTGCAACGTATGCTGATCAAGTGGTTTAACTCGGACACCGTTGCGTTCACGTTTTTGATCGGAGCGGCTGCTTTTGCTTCCATCTTGCTCAACTGGTTCAAGCTATTCCTGCCGTTCTTCATGGTTTTCTCGGCTGAGTCCTTAGCACGGCTCGACATTCAAACAGCAGAATTTAACAGCGTTCAAGCTCTAATTATGCTGACGCTGGTTGCTTGGTTAGGGTTGGGACTCGGATGGGTAGCCGCTCAAGTGATTTAGCGACCGTAAAAAACTCGCGCATCAAACTGGCGATCGCGCAGAAACTGCTTCACAATTTCAGCATCGCTGCGAGTGGCATAGGGACCTACGGCTATATGAGGACCAATCGGGCGATCGCGCAGCCGGATTGCCGTTTGAGAGACACCCAATTGAATCGCGCGATCGCGCAATCTAGGTAATTCACTTTGAGATCCCGGTACGATCGCGTAATAGCCACTCGGACTTTCCCCTCCACCGGGAATTTGCCCTCCTGATTGGGTCGTAACGCTCGCCCTTATCCCTTGAGAGGCAAGCAAAGCCACCTGCTGACGGGCATTCGCCTCACTGTTATATGTGCCTGTCTGAATCACGCGCCGTCCGCCAAGTGTTTGAAAAAACGCGCCAGGTTCAAACGTTTTGATTTGCTGCAACAGATACGGATCACTGCTATCAACGTAAACCCGGTATTGTCCAACCGTCGGCTGCGAATAGCTTCCGCTGGGTGGAGTATAGACTCGTTCTCCGGGCACGGGGTAGGTTTGAGGGGGTGGATAGGTTTGAGGTGAGGGGTAACTTTCGGGCTGGGCTGGAACTAGAACGGGGGGTGGTGGCAGAGTTTGCTGCGCGGCGACTGGCGGCTGTGCTAGACCAATCTGTGCTACACCCATACAAATAGTCGCCACCGTCAAGCGCACTCCCAACGGAACCGCCCTTAATACCTGTCTCCCACACCCCATGGTTTTTGCCCCGATTCAGTAAACAACGTCGCAATGAAATTTTAGCGGCAGTGTAACACGGACATTAGCCGTTAATTCAGCAACTTTTTCTCTGTGCTTCCTACGGCTAATTTATTTCGTTAGGATTGGCGCTTTCTTGCAGAGCCTTGCCACCCCCTCATTCAACCTTCAGCGAACAGTGTTAGCCTAGAGCTATATTTTCTTTCTCTCGGTTTCCATGAACAAAGTCGTGGTTGGGCTCTCTGGTGGAGTCGATAGTTCTGTTGCTGCTGCTACTCTACATGACCAAGGCTATCAGGTCGAAGGCATGACCCTCTGGTTAATGAAGGGCAAGGGACAATGCTGCTCAGAAGGAATGGTAGATGCCGCCAAGCTTTGCGAAGAACTGGGTATTCCGCATCACATTGTCGATACTCGCGATGTGTTTCAAGAAAATATTGTCGATTATTTGGTGTCTGGCTACGGGGATGGCATTACGCCCTTGCCGTGTTCGCAGTGCAACAAAGCCGTCAAATTTGGTCCGATGCTGAAGTATGCCCGTGAGCAGTTGGGTATTGATGCGATCGCAACAGGTCATTACGCCCGGACTCGATTTGATCCGGCGACCGGACGCCACCAACTTCTTAGAGCCGTGGATCGCTCGAAAGACCAAACCTACTTTTTATACGATCTCAGCCAAGAGATTCTCGCTCATGTGGTGTTTCCGTTGGGAGAAACGCGCAAAACCGAAACGCGCCAAATGGCGGGTGAGTTCGGCTTGCACACCGCAGAAAAGCCCGAAAGCCAAGACCTGTGCTTGGTTGAAGCAAACGGTTCGATGCGAGCATTTCTTGACAAGTACATCACGCCCCAAAATGGCGAAATTGTCGATCGCGCGGGAACTGTCCTCGGCCAGCATGAGGGCGTGCATCATTACACGATTGGACAGCGCAAAGGACTTGGGATAGCCCACAGCGAGCCGCTTTATGTAATTGGTTTAGATGCGGTGAAGAATCAAGTCATTGTTGGAGAGCGGGATGCGGCATTTCGTCCAGATTGCACCGTGCAGCGCGTCAACTGGGTGTCAATTTCTCAGCCTACTACCCCAATCAAAGCCGAGGTGCAAATTCGCTATCGCTCGGCTGCCACCCCAGCGATCGTGGTTCCGCTTGAAGGGGGGCGGGTGCAAGTTGTGTTTGATGAGCCGCAGTTTAGTATTACTCCAGGTCAAGCCGCCGTTTGGTATCACGGAGAGGTACTGCTTGGTGGGGGCGTAATTGAGCGATCAACTTAAGCATCGGGTCGTGAGGTCGGAACCGCGTGTTTCGACGGTTGAATTGGCTTGCCTCGATATTTGGAGTAGACTTGCGTGAATTCTGCTCCAAACAGCAGAATTTGGGCTGAATAGAACACCCAAATTAGGATGATGATCAGCGATCCAGCCGCGCCATAACTAGAACTGACACTACCATTTTCTAGGTAAAGCCCAATTAGGAACCTGCCAATGTTGAACAATATTGCAGTGACAGCCGCCCCGACCCAAAGATTGCTCCAAGGAATTTTCGCATCGGGAAGAAATTTATAGATGGCTGCAAAAAGAAAAGTAATGACTCCAAAAGAGATAACGAAATTAAGAATTTTCCCAACGATCACAAAACCAGGAACAAAATTACCAAAATAACCGCTAATGAGAGCCAATATTGCCGTAAGAACTAGTGAAACAAGTAACAAGAATCCGATTACTAACACCATTGCAAACGACAAGAAGCGGGATTGAATAAAACTCTTTACCGCTCGTCCAGGCTTAGGTTTCACTTCCCAGATAATATTCAGCGCCATTTGGAGTTGTCCAAATACGCCAGATGCACCAAATAGCAAAATTCCAATGCTAATGATCGTAGCGATCGTACCGCCCGAATTTGGTTTGTTCGCATTATCGATCATCGCAGAAATGGCGTCTGCGGCAGGTCTGCCAACAATGCCTTGAAGCTGAGCGACGACTTCTCCCCGAGCGGCTTCTTCGCCTAAAAATGCACCCGCGATCGCGATCGCAATCAGCAATAGGGGCGCTAACGAAAATACAGTGTAATAGGCTAGTGCTGCCGCCAGCATCGGAACATTATCTTCATTCCATTCCTGAACTGTGTCTTTTAGCAGGCGAATTCCAGTTTTAAATCTCATGGCGAAGGTTGCATACACTAGCTCTTTTGATATCGTCCACGACCAAGTAATAGCGCCACATCGCCCTTGAGAAAGATTTATGAAGCAAGATTAAGGGAACCCCTTCTGATCGGGCTGAAGGATCAATTCTTCGTTCCCAATTTCTAAGCGCATACTACACTGGATGTTGACAAATGTGCCTCAAAAGCATCTCAATTGTTCGTCATGGAAAAATCAATGCAATCTAAGTCCCCCGACGCTTCCTTCTCGATGGAAGATTTCGCCAAAGCCCTTGAGCAACACGACTATCAGTTTCAGAAGGGTCAGGTTGTAACAGGAAAAGCATACAGCTATGAAAGCGGTGGCGCATTGGTTGATATTGGGGGAAAGTCTCCAGCATTTTTACCCGTTGAAGAGGCGAGTGTTCGGCAAGTGGCGGATGTCTCAACAATTCTGCCGTTGCAGGAAGAGCGAGAGTTCGTGATTGTTCGGGAACAGAATGAAGATGGGCAGGTGACAATCTCGCTGCGTCAGCTTGAGTATCGAAAAATTTGGGAGCGCTTGGCAGAACTGCAAGACAGCAACCAAAGTGTACAGGTGCGCGTCACGGGCATGAATAAAGGTGGTGTGACCGTTGATGTTTTAGGATTGCGAGGATTTATTCCGCGATCGCACCTCGTCGAGCGAGAGAACTTGGAAGCCCTCAAAGGCCAAACCCTGACCGTGACCTTTCTAGAATTGGATCGCGATCGCAACAAAATTGTTTTATCTAACCGTCTCGCAGCTCGCGCTCAAAACTTCAGCCAACTCGAAGCCGGACAACTGATTGAAGGTAAAGTCACAAGTCTCAAACCGTTTGGTGCATTCATTGAGTTTGATGGCACAACCGGATTGCTGCACATCAATCAAATCAGCCAAAAGTTCATTGCCTCGCTTCCAGCCCTCTTAGAAGTCGGTCAGCCGATCAAGGCGATGATTGTCGATCTCGATGAAGGTAGAGGTCGAATCTCGTTGTCAACCAAAGTGCTAGAGAACCATCCGGGCGAGATGGTGGAGAATCTGGCAACGGTGATGGAAGAGGCAGAATCGCGGCAAGATCGCGCCCGGAAAAACTTGCTAGGCAGTTAAACAATAGAGCAGTTTTCCTTGCGATCGCTTCCCGCTTTCTCGAACAGTGCCTGTTAAACATCTCTACGGGCACTGTTTCATTTTTATAGTTTGTTTCAATGAACTTCCCACGAGCACGTGTAGCCATCGGCATACACCGTTGTGAGAAACAACGATTAATTAACGCTCCAAGGTGTGATTGTGGTCAGCCAAGGTGCGATCGCCTTCTGTAGAAATTGCACTTCCATCACCCAATTGCAATAGGATTGCTATAAGACACCCCCGCTTTTAACTTATGACTACGATTTGGGAACTCGATTACTACTCTCGTCCAATCTTGGATGAGCAAAAGAAAAAAGTTTGGGAAGTGTTAATTTGTGAAAGCCCGACCACTGTAGATGCCCAGCCCGAAACCTTGTTTCGATTTTCGGAGTACTGTTCCAGTTCCCAGGTCAATTCAATTTGGCTGGCAAGCGCGATCGAAGAGGCGATATCTCGCGCTCCGAGTCCGCCCGATAAAATCCGATTCTTTCGACAGGCCATGAATAATATGATCATGACGGCCTGCAAAGAATTAAATGTCCCCGCTTACCTGAGCCGTCGTACCTACGCGCTCAATGCCTGGCTGCACGATCGCCTGCTCACGGTTTATCTAGAACATCCTGGCTATCAGGCGGCTGCCACTCCATCCGTGGCCTTTCCTATTACTCCCCCGCAGCCCTTACCGGATGCCTTAACGGGTCAGAAATGGATATTTGCCACCTTACCTGCAAATGCCTTGCAAGAGATGAATGACTGGTCGATCGAGTTTGGAGAAGCGTTTCCGCTAACGCTCGCCCAACTGGACGCAGAAACCCCTGTATCGGGACTGATTATCTACTCGTCTCGCGCCACAACCATGGCAGCTTGGCTGTCAGGATTAGAACTCGCAGATATCAAATTTGATCCAGCCTTGCCCAACCGGCTGCTGCTGGAAACCGGAATCAGCGATCGCTGGTTTCTTACGAGTTTAGATAAACAAACCAAACCTGAAGCCGAACAGTTTGAGATTGCCAAACAACAAGCAAACGGCGTTCACTTTCTCGCGATTCAAACCAGCCCTGATATTGAAGCCTTTGCAGGATTTTGGTTACTGCAAGACATCAACTTAGCATCCTCCACAAAAATCTAGACCATTCCCTAAAATCGGGGAAATAGGGGAATCGAATCATGGTTTGATGAAATGGGATTTCTCATTTGTCGTTCCAGCGTTTGCTCTGAGAATTTTTTATGACTTCTAGCAATGCTCAACACACTCTATCTGAACAGTTATTAACGTTGGCGCTGCGATCGGGCGCAGAAGCCGCAGAAGTCTTTCAGTCGCGATCGCTTTCGCGTCCCGTTTATTTTGAAGCCAATCGGCTCAAGCAACTCGAAAGTGCTCAGGCAGAAGGAACGGCACTCAGGCTTTGGAAAAGAGGGCGTCCGGGTTTGGCGGTAGCGTATGGAGATGTCGAGCCTCAAGCCCTCGTGGATCGAGCGATCGCGATTAGTGACCTGAACGAATCCGAAGAAATTGAATTATCTCCCGCTTCAAAACAAATTTATCCAGATGTGGGCGACGCTGTTACAGTCGAAACTCTAGTTGAATGGGGAAAACAAGCGATCGAACTCGTGCGCGATCGCTTTCCAGAAGTTCTCTGCGGCGGCGGGTGGGAGTGCGAAGCTGAGACCACTCGATTGATCAACTCCAATGGGCTAGATTGCGGCTACACCGACACCACCTTGAGCGGCTACTTAGAAGTGGAATGGGTGCGCGGAGATGACTTTCTCAATGTAGGCGATGGACAAACTGAGCGGGGCAACTTGAACCCCGACGCGATCGCACAGCAGGTTTTGCGTCGGTTGGAGTGGGCAAAAGAGAATACCTCGACTCCAACCGGGCGAGTGCCAATTCTGTTCACCTCTAAAGCGGCAGATATGCTGTGGGGCACTGTGCAAGCGGCATTAAACGGTAAGCAGGTGATTGAAGGGGCATCTCCCTGGAGCGATCGCTTAGGACAACAAGTCACTTCAGATGCCATCACCATCTCACAGCAACCCACCTCTGGCCCGTTTAGCTGTCCGTTTGATGATGAAGGAACGCCAACGCGACCAATTACATTTATCGATCGTGGCGTGCTGCAATTGTTCTACACCGATCGCACCGTCGGTAAAACCTTAGGAAGCGGCACAACAGGCAATGGCTTTCGATCGGGGTTGGGTAGCTATCCCACACCGGGATTGTTTAATCTCTTAATTCAACCGGGGTCGAAGTCGCTTGATCAGCTAATTGCAACGTTAGACAATGGGTTAATTCTTGATCAGATGCTGGGCAGTGGGGCCGGAATTTCGGGTGAATTTTCCATCAACGTCGATTTGGGCTACCGAGTGCAGAACGGTCAAATCGTCGGTCGCGTGAAAGACACGATGCTGTCGGGAAGCGTCTACACGGCGCTAAAAAGTTTAGTTGAGATGGGCGGAGACGCAGACTGGAATGGATCTTGTCATACCCCTTCCGTGATTGTAGAAGGACTGTCTATTACAGGACGGAGTTAGGGTCTTGCTGCTCCAATCAGGCCAGAGATGACGAACAAAATCATGCTGAGGGCAAGGATGGAAAGCTGCAGAGCGCTTCTGGTCGGAAGAAACAGAATTGCCGCGATCAGCAAAACGATACCCATCATAAAGATACTGAGCCACAGCCGATTTGGCTTACTGTCTCGATTAGTCACCTCAGACCTCCTATGCCTAGACTCTATATTTAGATTAGACTCTATGTCCAAACTAATGCTGTTTGATAACGTTTAAAGCAACGATAGGGATGTTTTACACAACATCCCTATCTGCGATTGGCTTCGCCAACTTTAATATTTAGATTTACGGCTTCAGAACAACTTTGATACAGTCCTCTTTTTTCTCCTTGAATATCTTGTATCCTTTGGGAGCATCTTCCAGCGAAAAACGATGCGTGATGATGAAAGAGGGATCAATGTCTCCGTTCTGAATTCGCTCCATCAGAGGGCGCAAATACTTGTGAACATGAGTTTGACCCATTTTCATCGTTAAACCTTTGCTAAACGCTGCCCCAAACGGAACTTTGTCCAACAGTCCGCCATAGACGCCCGGAATTGAGACAGTTCCGCCCTTGCTGCACGCCACCAAAATTTGCCGTAGCGCCGTTGGACGATCGGTTTCTAATCGAACAGCTTGTTTTGCTAAGTCGTAGAGCGCATCTACCCCAGCACCATGAGCTTCCAGTCCGACCGCATCAATACAAGAATCAGGTCCGCGTCCTCCAGTCATTTGCTTGAGTGCTTCGCCTGCATCGACTTCCTTAAAGTTGATGACTTCTGCACCACACTGCTCTTTCGCCATTTTCAGGCGTTCGGGAACCTCATCGATCGCAATTACTCTCTCGGCTCCGAGCATATAAGCGCTGCGGATGGCAAACTGCCCAACTGGGCCACAACCCCAGACCGCTACCACGTCCCCAGGCTGAATATCGCAATTTTCGGCTGCCATGTACCCGGTGGGGAACACGTCAGTTAGGAATAAAACTTGCTCGTCCGTCAGTCCTTCAGGAACTTTAAACAAACCTGTATCGGCAAAGGGTACGCGAGCATATTCTGCCTGACCACCAGCATAGCCGCCAAACAAGTGCGAATAGCCAAATAAGCCTGCCGCAGAATAGCCATAAAGGGCTTCTGCCATGAATTGATTGGGGTTAGAGTTGTCACACAATGACCACTTATCGCGGCGGCAGAAAGCGCAGTTGCCGCAGGCGATCGTAAACGGTACAACCACGCGATCGCCAATACTCAAGTTCTTTACAGCAGAACCCAGTTCGACGATTTCGCCCATGAACTCGTGTCCTAAAATGTCACCCGATTGCATGGTTGGGATCACACCATCGTATAGGTGTAAGTCAGAACCACAAATCGCTGTAGACGTAATTTTGATAATGGCGTCGCGAGGATTCAAAATCTTAGGATCAGGAACCGTATCTACTCGAACGTCCTTTGATCCATGCCAACAAACTGCTTTCATCTATTTAGTTTCTCCTGTAATTTACCTTTAGTAGACCTGGATCCTCGGCTGATTTTTCTAGTGATACCTAAATTAATCGTTAGAGTTACCCAAAACTTCGTTTGCTTTGCCCTTAATATCGTTTCCAAAATCTTTTGTACTTTGGGAAATAGGCTCATCAAGGTTGAGTTTTTCCTTGACGTTCTCAGCAATTTCTTCAAATTTATTTTGGGTGTTGCTAACGAGCGGATCTCTGCGATCGGGCTTGCCTGCCTCAACCCGCTCTCTCACTTCTTTTGCCGTGTCCAACGTCTCGCGATTACGGAGCTTATCAGAGGAGTCTGAAGCCCTCAGCTTTGCGCCTGCTTCTTGAGGACTACTCGACTCCTGAATGATAGTTTTAGCTTCCGAAGGGGTAATGGCAGCGAGGCTATAGTCGCTCGTACTAAACAGAATGCCAACAAATAGAAACACACTAGTTAATAGAACGGTTAGAGTTTTGCGTAGTTGCGTCATTGATTTTAGTAAATTATAGGTTTTGGTAAGTTGTACGAGTTGAACATTTCAATGAGCAACGCTGAATCAGCAGCTAAGATGTCTTGTCTGTTGTTTGACAGACAAGACATCTATTTCGGTAGCATCAGGGCCTCAGCAGCACCTTGATGCAGTTATCCCGCTTGTGCTTAAACATTTCGTAAGCTTGTTTGGCTTCAGTAAGGGGCATCTGATGAGTAAATACATCAGACGAATCGACATCACCATTCACAACATGTTCAAGCAATTTGGGCATGTACTTTTGTCCATACATTTGGCCCATGTTGATTTTCAAGCCTTTGTTAAAGGCTGCACCCATTGGCATCTTGTCGATAAATCCGGCATACACTCCCATGATGGAGAGCGTGCCACCTTTGCGACAAGCCAGGATCATTTGTCGGAGTACATGAGGACGATCGGTTTCAAGTCGAACCGCTTGCTTAGCTTCATCGTAGAAGCCCATTAAGCCCGTTCCATGTGCCTCTAACCCGACTGCATCAATACAGGCGTCTGGTCCTCTGCCGCCTGTCATTTCTTTCAGCGCTTCCCCTGCATCAATCTCTTCGTAGTTAATAATTTCGGCTTTGCTGTGGTTCTTTGCCATCGCCAATCGCTCAGGAATTCTGTCGATCGCAATGACTCGTTCTGCACCCAACAGGTAAGCACTCCGCATCGCAAATTGTCCGACTGGGCCTGCACCCCAAACCGCAATCACATCTCCGGGCTTAATATTGCAAAGATCAGCTCCCATATAGCCTGTGGGAAACGCATCTGAGACAGGCAAGGCTTGCTCGTCGCTCAGTCCGTCTGGAACTTTGACGCATCCGTAATCGGCAAACGGCACTCGCACATATTCTGCTTGAGCGCCTGCGTAGCCACCGAACAGGTGTGAATAGCCGAAGATACCGGCCGTTCCATGACCAAACAAAGGCTCTTGCATCCAGCCATTGGGATTGGAGTTATCGCACAATGACCATTCTTGATGTTGGCAGAAATAGCACTGTCCGCAACCAATAATGGAAGAAGTCACCACGCGATCGCCTCGCTTCAGTTTCCTGACTTCTTGACCGACTTCAACCACTTCTCCCATGAACTCGTGACCAATGATGTCACCCGGTTGCATCGAAGGAATGTAGCCATCGTAGATATGTAAGTCAGAGCCACAAATAGTAGTGGCTGTGATCTTTAAAATGGCGTCACGGGGATTGAGAATTTTTGGATCGGGTACGGTTTCAACCCGCACATCGTTAGCACCGTGCCAGCAAACGGCTCGCATAAGTTGTTTCGCTCCAAATTGATGTTGTTGAAATGTCCTTAACCTCTGGTCTTAACCTCGGGGTTGTCCGTCAGTCGTAGCAATCTCGCCTGCTTCCATCAGTTGCTTGAAGCGATTCAGTTCATCACCAATTTGCTGTTCCGGTTCTTCGCCAAACAGCTTAGCAGCGACAGCAGCTAGTGCCCCGCCAGGAACGCTGTATTCTAGAACGACCTTAACTTCAGTACCCCGGTTTCCGGGTGCAGGTTGAAAGCGGACGAATCCAGAGTTGTCAACGTCTGCTCCTTCGAGCGATGCCCACGCGATTAAATGGTTGGGCAGATCGTTGATGATGTCAGCGTCCCACTCAACTGTTTGTCCTAGCGGTGCGGTCGCGACCCAGTGGGAGCGGCGAGCATCTTGCACTGTCACAGATTGGAGGTGCTTCATAAATGTCGGCAACCGTTCAAAGTCGTGCCAGTAGTTGTACAACTCTTCGGCTGATCGGTTGATTGTGACCGTCTTTTCGACTTTGATGGCTTTGTTGGCTCCCACCGCGTCACCAACTTTATCTGTCAAGCTTTTGTCAGTCGTTGCGCCGTGATAAGCAAGACCACCGCCTGCGATCGCGGTTAAAATTCCCCGCAGCGATCGCTGTTGCAGTCCGGCTAACACCATCGCACCGCCTCCAATAATCGATGCCCATTTTTCGGTGTCCGACACGCCTACCTGCTGAGCGTCGGTAGAACTCGTGATTTTATTAGACTCAGTTTCCATTTGAATTCCTCTAAAAATTACTTAAATGCGCGAAGCAACCCCAGATGAGGAACGGATGACTTACCTAGAATGAATCATCCGTTTCATCCGCTTTTAATGTGTTGCTAGTCCTATCCCGCTGTAACCGAAGGACTGCTCGACGGTTGTGGAGATTGGGGGGCGCGATCGCCTAAACGATCTTTGTACATTTCAGCGATGCGAGCTTCGTCCCTAGCGAGAACAATTTCCATCTGATCGAAAATGTCAACGGTAGCCGGATCGGTAAGCTTGTTACGCAAGGCGTAAATATCGACAACGCCCGTTTGCATATCGCCCAACGCTCGGCGCAATATATCAATGTTGCTGCGATTATTTTGGAAAAATGCTTTGACATCAGCATAGAAATTGCTAATCGATGCGGCTAGAGACGGTTTATCTCCAAGGACGTTTAAGCGTGATTCTAGTAATTGAATATGCTGCTGTTTGTGGGCGCAGATTTCCTGAAAGAGTTCACGCATCGCTTCATCCGGCGCGTTATCGACATAATGTTGGAAGGCTTCGAGACTGTAGCGCTCTCCCGCGATCGCGGTGTTAATCGCTTGGACAATTTCGCTCTTGCTCGATCCGCCCCACTCTTCGCCCAGCTTCCACCAGCCTGCATCAGCATCAGCCACGTTCGGCAAGCTTGTGTCCGGGACACTAAGGTTTAAATATTGCAGAATTGCGGTTGTAAAAATTGGCAAGTCTCCCGGACGGCGAGAGGTAATTAAGTTGTCATCAATGACTAATGGCTCGTCAACAAAGACGGCTCCAGCATTCTGCATATCTTTACGAATTGCTCGGAACCCCGTTGCTCGAACGTTCTCCAGCATGTCGCCTTCGATCAGAACTTGAGGGCCATGGCACACAGAAGCTACCAAGATGCCCGCGTCTAGCGCCTCTTTGACAAAGTTGACGGTGTTCATGTTCGTCCGCATCTTGTCCGGTGCTTGTCCACCCGGAATGATCACCGCGTCGAAATCTGCTGCGATCGCTTCAGTCGTTGTGGCATCAGCTTTGACCGCCACCTTGTTCTGCTTACCTTTGTACTCTTCATTGATCCGAGAGCCAAGGACGACTACATTGGCTCCAGCCTTCTTCAGCGCATTGTAGGGAATCTGAAATTCTGCATCTTCAACGCCTTGCTCAATTAGAATTGCAACTCGTTTTGTCTCTGTCTGGGTCGTCATCACCATTCCTCCTTGGTCTTTACTTGTGTTTCTAAAATCTTTTATGAATGCTTCTCTTAGCAAACTGCACCGCGTTGAATGCTGTGACGCAGAGCAGGGTTTCTCATGCAGCACTGTTCAGCGTAGAATTTCTTGCGATCGCACCCCTCACTCTAGAGTGATAAGCCGTCCTCGCTCTTACGACGGATTCCCGCCGCAGAGCGCCCTGATCTGCCTATGTGAAGATTTGATACTTTCTTAAAATTCGCTACCGTTCAGGTAACTAAGAAAAAATGAAATTTAACCGTCTTGGACAGAGAGGTACTAATTATGACCAACGCAGGATATAGCCGGGATAGTTCTGGCTCCAGAAATCCCACGGACGAAACTGATTTAGACTCCTCTCTCCACAACTTGGGCGGCGACGTGGAAGATGAGGTAGACGCTGATGAAGCCGAGATCGACGCTACGTTCGATGAGAACGGCGAAGAATTGCCTCAGGAAATCACAGAGTCTTACGGAACTGGCGTCCATGAGCTTCCGGGCTACAACGCAGGGGGCCGGACGATGCGAAATCGTGCCGAAGAAATGAATGAAGCTACCCCAGAGCTGACGGGTGGTGATATTGATGCCAACTATGAACAAGCAAACGCTGTGGGTGATGAGTCGGTTGGTGGAACGGTGTCAACCCCTGATATGGATATCGTTGATGACTTGGGGAAAGCGGTCGGTCTAGAAATGGCTGACGCCAACTTTTTGCACACCAATGACATCTTAGAACAACGCGATGATCGTCGCTGGGAACTAGAACCAACCTCTTCGGAAGATTACGCTGAGAGACGAGATCTTGCCGAAGACGAGTAAATGCTGACTCCGTAGTTAAGCAAACATAAATTACATTACTGAAGAAACAAAAAACAATGAATTTGAAACCAATTGATCAACAAGTCGTCGCTGTTGTTGGCGCGTCGAGTGGTATTGGACGGGATACCGCTTTAAAGTTCGCTCAGAAGGGTGCAAAAGTAGTCGTCTCCGCTCGGAGCAAAGAAGGACTAGCAACCCTTGTCGAAGAAATTTCTAGAGCAGGCGGAGAAGCGATCGCAGTTCCGGCTGATGTCGCTGATTTTGAGCAAGTGAAAGCAGTTGCTGATAAAACGGTCGATCGCTTTGGTCGATTGGATACTTGGGTTCATACGGCGGCGATAGGACTGTTTGCGACGTTCGATTCGATTACGCCTGAGGAATTCAAGCGGGTGATTGACGTTAATCTGATGGGGCAAGTGCATGGTGCAATGGCAGCGTTGCCTCACCTCAAGCGAGAAGGCCGCGGTTCGCTCATTCACATCACCTCGGTTGAAGCCCGGCGATCGCTGCCGTTCCAAAGCCCTTATTCCTCTTCTAAGCATGGCGTAGAAGGGTTTCTAGACGCGATGCGGTTAGAGCTGAAGCACGAAGGCTATCAGATTAACGTGGCGAATATTTTGCCTGCGGTAATCAATACGCCGTTCTATACCAAAGGCAAGACGAAATTAGGTGTTAAGCCAACGGGTGTACCGCCTTATTACAATCCAAGTCTGGTGTCAGAAGCGATTCTGTATGCATCTGAGCATCAGGTTCGTGATTATATTGTGGGTGATGTTGGACGCATTCTTGATGTTGTACATAAAGTGTCTCCGGCGTTAACAGATGCATTGTTATTAGCGATCGGCTTCGCAGGGCAAAAGACCACGGAACCCAAAGCAGAAGATCCGAACAATTTATATGAACCGATTCAGGGCTACGATCGCGTAGAAGGTGACTTCAAGGGTCTTGAAATTCCTAGTTTTCTGGACAAGATTGATAAGAGTCCGGTTGCTACATTTGGGGCGCTGGCGATCGCAGCTCTTGGCGGTCTAGCCTTGCTGGGTGGATTGCGCGATTAGCCCGCAACTTCCAAAGACTTCCAACTCGCTCAAAACGATTTAACAACGATTCAATGTGATCTCCTCTTCGTAAACGGAAGAGGAGATCTTCCATGTCTAATAGCGGACTTGCTTTCTTTCATCACAATGGCGAAAAAACAGAAGCGCGTTTCAATTCAAAAAATCGCTCACGATCGCTTAGGATACGACGATTTGCGTCCGGGACAAGAAGCCGCGATCGCATCGATTCTCGAAGGTCACGATACGTTAGCGGTAATGCCAACCGGGTCTGGAAAATCGGCAATCTACCAACTGACAGCGGCTCAAATTCCGGGTTCGACGATTGTGATTTCGCCGTTGCTCGCATTGCAGCAGGACCAGTTGGATGCCATTTCAGAAGAAGAAAAAAGCATTGGTGCTGCTGCTGTCATTAACTCAACGATCTCATCGGCAGACCGGGAAGCTGCCTTCGAGCAATGGAACGAGGGGCAGCTAGAGTTTTTGTTTCTCGCCCCAGAGCAATTTGATAATCCTGATACGCTCGATCAATTGCAAACGAAACCGTCTTTGTTTGTCATCGACGAAGCGCACTGTATCAGCGAGTGGGGACACGATTTTCGACCTGCTTATCTTCGCTTAGATGCGGTAATTGAAGCATTGGGGCACCCAACTGTATTAGCGCTGACTGCGACCGCTTCTCCGCCTGTACGAGAGGAAATTGTGCAGCGCTTAGGGATGCACAATCCCCGCGTCATCGTGCGAGGATTTGACCGTCCTAACCTATGGCTGAGCGTTGACCGATTTGATGAGGAAGCTGAAAAGCAGGATGCTTTTGTAAAACGGATTCAACACCTACAGAAACCTGGCATTGTGTATGCGGGAACGCGCAAAGTGACAGAGCAACTTGCAACTTTGCTCAATCAGTCAGAAACCAACGCGTCTGGAAAAGCCTGCAAAGCTATTGCCTATCATGCTGGGATGAAGTCAAAAGAGCGCGAGCAGGCACAATTTGCTTTTATGAACGATGAAGTCGATGTGATTGTAGCAACGACTGCGTTTGGTATGGGCGTCGATAAACCCAACGTTCGCTTTGTTTTGCATTACAACATCAGCGATTCGATCGACTCGTACTATCAGGAAATTGGGCGGGCAGGACGCGATGGGGAACCGGCTTATGCGCTGTTGTTCTACACGCCTAAAGATTTGAATCTTCGGAAATTCTTTTCGGGTAGCGCTAAAGTCGATGCAGAAGAAGTGGTTCACGTTGCTGAACTTGTTAAAGGTCAACCGGAGCCGATCAAACCAGAAGACTTAAAGGAGCTAACGGATTTATCCAAAACGAAGCTCAAAACAACGCTCAATCAATTACAGGATGTCGGTGTTGTTGACCTGCTTTCAACGGGAGAAGTAATGGTTGTTGAAGATTCTCCCGAATTTTCAAAAGCGGCAGCGGAGGTGCTGCACGCTCAAGAACGAGCAGCGCATGTGGAGCGATCGCGCCTAGAGATGATGCGCGGTTATGCAGAAGTTCGTGATTGCCGTCGAAAATACTTACTTAATTACTTTGGCGAACAGCTTGATGAACCGTGTGGACATTGCGATAACTGCAAAGCAGGTATCACGGCAGACAACGAAGACAAATTGCAGCCGTATGAGATCAATAGCCGAGTTGAACACAATGCTTGGGGTGAAGGAACGGTGATGCGATATGAAGAAGATAAGGTCGTTGTTCTATTTGATGAGGTTGGCTATAAAACGCTCAGTGTTGCGACAGCATTAGTTCAACGGTTACTGAGAAAGGTTGAGTAGTCGAACCTTGTCGAAGAATTGCGGAGTCCAAAGACAGCAATCTAAACAGAACTATTCCTACCTGAGACAGGACTATTTCTAGTTGGAACAGGAACAATCGCTTTGTGAAGGAAGCGATCGCACTTCCAGTAGGAACACTCCTTATTGAGACAGAGATGTTCGCACTATTTCGAGATGTGATCGCTTTGCAGATCCATACGATCGCACTTCAATTAGAACTACTCCTATTTCAAGCAGGAACGATCGCACTTGAAGTAAGAACAGTTGCATTTCTAACCCTAAACGTGCACTTTGCGTATCGGAGATTCCCATTTTCGAGGCATTACTTCTGGTCAGCACCATTGAGCTCAGGTACGGCTAAATTCACCTCAACGTCTTCGTAAACGAGCGAAAGCGGACACCGAAAATCAATGCTAGTGAGATGAATTTCTAAGTCATCTGCGGATGTTTCTGAAAGATCATCTGGAGTGTAGGGACTCAGTTCCCAAGTGCCCCGATCGCTGCGACGGTAGCAGTCCACTCCTTTGCGATCGCACTCAACCACCACGTACTCTTGCAGACTGTCTAGCTGACGATAGCGCCGAAACTTTTCGCCTCGGTCATACCCTTCCGTGGATGGAGACAAGACTTCAATGATCAAGCAGGGGTAGCGCACCATTTTGATAGCAGTGCGATCGCGCTCATCACAACTCACCACAACATCTGGATAAAAGAAGGGTCCTTGCTCAGTAATGCCCACTTTGGCATCCGACATACGGACTTTGCACCTTTTGCCCCGAAGATGAGCTTTGAGCAAAGTAGTTAAGTTCACGGCGATGTCGTTGTGAGGCAATGTGCCCCCCGTCATGGCGTAAGCTTCGCCGTTAATGTATTCGTACTTAATTGGTTGTTGGGCTTCCCAGTCTAGATAGTCTTGGGGCGACAGTCTGAAGTCATCGCGATGGGCAATCATGGCAGAGACAAGAGTAACGACTATTGATATTGTCGCCTAGGGAAGAGGAACTGCGGACTGCGTTCATCGCAATCGCTCCTTCACTCCTGACTGGACTTGCCAAAGTTTGGCATACACCCCGCGTTGTTCCAATAGCTGCTCGTGAATTCCTTGTTCTACAATCTGCCCATGTTCGACAACATAGATCCGGTGCGCGTGACGAATGGTTGATAAGCGATGCGCGATCGCAATCGTTGTGCGATTTTGCGTAATGTGTTCCAGCGATCGCTGAATCGCGGCCTCAGTTTCGTTATCCACCGCAGAGGTGGCTTCATCCAAAATCAGAATCGGTGGATCTTTGAGAATAGCGCGTGCGATCGCTAACCTCTGTCGTTGTCCGCCTGATAGTTTCTGGCCGCGTTCGCCCACGATCGTGTCATAGCCGTGTGGAAGCTGGGCAATAAAGTCATGGGCTTCGGCTAATTTTGCCGCTCCAATCACCTCCGCACGGGTTGCATCAAAGCTGCCATACGCAATGTTTTCTGCCACTGTTCCATGAAACAGAAAGACATCTTGACTGACCCAACCAATGCAGCGTCTCAAGTCGTGTAACGTTAGCGATCGAATGTCAATATCATCCAGCAGAATCTGTCCCTGCTGAATCTCGTAAAATCGCAGCAGCAGCTTGACTAGCGTACTCTTACCAGAACCCGTCGAACCCACAATTCCGATCGTTTTTCCGGCAGGAATGTGCAGCGTTAAATTCTCTAGAGCATTCGCCCGACTGTTGTACGCAAAGGTGATGCGATCGAATAACACGTCGCCTCGAACGTGATGGACGGGCAAGCTACGATCTCCGGTTGGAATCGCGACGGGCGTATCGAGCAGATTCATCACGCGGTTGATTGATGCCATCGCTCGCTGATATTGATCCAAGGTTTGCCCCAAGCTGGTGAAGGGCCATAACAATCGTTGAATCGTGAACACCATAAAGCTGTATATTCCGACCGAAAGCTGACCATTCGCAGCTTGTAGTCCGCCCAAAAACAGCGTTGCAGTGAATCCGATCAAAATGATAAATCGAATGAGAGGCACAAATCCAGCACTCAGAGCAATGGTTCTGCGATTGCTGCCACGATACGCTTCACTTTCGGCGCTGACGCGATCGCGCTCATACGCTTCGGCGGTAAAACTCTTAATCGTTGCAATTCCAGACAAATTATTGGCTAACCGACTGCTGATGAGTCCCGCTTTTTCTCGCACATCAGCATATCGCGGGGCAAGCCGTTTTTGATACGCCAACGTGCCCCAGATGATAAACGGAATGGGCAGCATCGCCCACCATGACACTTCAGGCGCAACGATAATCAGCGTTCCTCCAATCGTGATCACTGTCGTCACGAATTGCAGAATGTCATTTGCGCCGCGATCGAGAAAGCGTTCGAGTTGATTAATATCGTCGTTCAAAATCGAGAGCAATGTGCCAGTACTGCGCTCCTCAAAAAAGCCGAGTTCTAGCTCCTGCAAATGAGAATATGCCTTCATTCGCAAATCATGCTGGATCGTTTGAGCAAGATTCCGCCAGCGTAGCTCCAAGGCATACTCAAACAACGACTCTAAGCCCCAAATCATTAGGGTGAGCAGTGAGAGAACGGTGAGTTGACTCGTGATGCCTGTGACGCCAAGATTGCCGAGCCAAGACTGTTCTCGTTTCACAACAATATCGACTGCCATTCCAATTAGAAACGGCGGCGCAAGGTCGAAGACTTTATTCAGAATCGAGTAGATGCTGGCTTGAACGATCGGTTTTCGATAGGCGCGATTGGCGTTGCCAAGCCCCGAAGGGTCGTAGCGAATCAGTCGCTGAAGCGGATGAATAGTGCTTGAACTCATTAAAACTTAGGTCTCCTCTGGCTCTCCTTTTTCTGGCTTCAGCAATGGAAATGCAATGACATCGCGAATACTAGGAGAGTTAGTCAGCAACATGACTAAGCGATCGATACCAATGCCTAGTCCCCCCGTTGGCGGCATTCCATACTCCAACGCGGTTAAGAAATCTTCGTCAACGCCCTGCGCTTCGAGGTCTCCGGCGGCTTTTCGAGCAGCTTGGGCTTCTAAGCGATCGCGCTGATCTAACGGATCGGTTAACTCTGAGAAACTATTTGCCGTCTCCCGTCCCACAATAAACAACTCAAACCGCTCTACCAGTCCAGGCTTCGAGCGATGCGGTTTTGCCAATGGAGAGATCTCAACCGGATAGTCGAGGATAAACGTTGGCTGAATCAGCGTTTCTTCTACCGTTTGCTCAAATGCTTCGTTTAGAATTCTGCCAATCGACTCACACTTATCAATGTCGTGAAGTCCCGCTTGCTTCGCCGCCGCTTTCGCCTCTTCTACCGTCGCAAACTGCGTGAAATCAAGTCCTGATTTCTCCTTCACCACGTCATGCATCGTGACACGTCGCCAAGGTGGAGTCAGATCAATCTCTTGATCTTGATACGTGATCTTTAACGAGCCTAAAACTTCCTGAGTCACCGTTGTAATTAAGGCTTCAGTCAGATCCATCATGTCGCTGTAGTCAGCATACGCTTGATACACTTCGATAGAGGTGAACTCTGGGTTATGGCGCGTCGAAATGCCTTCGTTGCGAAAGATGCGACCGAGTTCAAACACTTTCTCAAATCCGCCGACAATCAGGCGCTTTAGGTGCAACTCAGTTGCAATCCTTAAGTAAAGCTCCATCTCCAGCGTGTTGTGATAAGTGACAAACGGACGCGCATCCGCTCCTCCGGCTTCTGAGTTCAGAACAGGCGTTTCAATCTCAATGAAACCTCGCTGATCCAAATAGCGGCGCATTCCGGCTGTGACTAATGCTCGCTTCCTAAACGCATCGCGTACTTCAGGATTTACGATCAAATCAACGTAGCGTTGACGATAGCGTTTTGCAACGTCCGTTAATCCATGCCATTTGTCAGGTAATGGTAATAACGATTTCGTGAGCATTGTGTATTCTTGCACATACACCGATAGTTCACCTTTCTCGGTGCGCTTAATGGTTCCTTTTGCGCCTAAAATATCGCCCGCATCGGTCAACTGCTTCAGATGCTCAAAGGCTTCTGCATCCTCAGAACCCATGTGCTCTTGAATGCGTTTCTTCTCCAGATAAAGCTGAATCGATCCGGTTTCGTCTTGCAAGGTAAAGAACGCTAGCTTTCCGAAGACTCGACGTGCCATGATGCGACCCGCGATCGCAACTTCGATTTCTACTTCTTCTCCACTCGGCAACTCCGCAAATTTTGCCTGCAACTCCGCTGCATGATGGGTCGATTTCCATCCATAAGCATAGGGATTCATGCCCAATTGCTTGAGTTGCTCAGCTTTTTCGATTCGAGTGGCACGGAGTTCTTCTGACATGACGTTGATGTTCGCTAATCGCAGTCTCCAATTATAAAGCGATTTTTCAAAGGACTGATTCAAACTTGCAAACTCAGCTCATTCAATGTCCTGAAGGTCAGGATCTTGAGGGTCGGCCTTCCTCTTTTCTTAGAAGGTCTGACCTTGTTAATAGGCACAGGTCAATTTCAAACCTCGACTGGAACGGTTACCAAAGAACGAGCGAAGCTCTTAATATTGCTCTATCTGTCTGGCAACGATCCCGTGGAGCTTGGCGGAGCCAATCGCAACAGAGCCGTCGAGCAAATTCGGAAAGCTTATAAAAATGCCTTTAAACAGGAGTCAGTGCTGCGGGTTGATGAGCCGTTGTGCGCGTCCTTTTAACGGTTCGAGTGATTTTCTGGTTCAGCAGAATCTTCTTTGCCAAACGTTTTTGCAATGACTTTATCGACAAAATCGGTGACGGTCTGCGCGATCGTAGATGGCAAATTCTTAGAAAACCACCGATGAACATAGACTAACGTCGGGATATCCACTTCTTTCTCATTAAAGATTTCTTTCTGTAGATCATCTAACCGCTCTAACGCTTTGCCTTTAATATCGCTCGGCGCTTCGGCTTGAACCTGGCTAACTAATCGCGCAAAGTTGTTCTCCAGCATCGCAAAATCTAGATCTTGCACCTTCAATTCAGTCGTGCTTTTTGTAGCAACATGTCCATTGCCATTTGTTAGAGAGTTTACTTTGAGCTTCTCATCTAACTGTTTTGCCCTACGAACTTGTTCTAACAGTTCTTGTCCTTCTTTAACAGGTTCAAGAGCTAGGGCATCTCTTAACCGTGCGATCGCGTCATCAAACTGTCCTAGATCTCTCAACTGCGCTGCATAATTCAAAAACGTCCTGATGTAGACATCCCTGACCCGAACCGGATCGATTAAATACGCCCGTTCGTAATAGACGATTGCTCGCGCAAACTCCTCCAAGTCAGCAAATGTTGAAGCCAATTCCAACAGCGCTTCAAAATGATTGGGATTCAGTTTTAATGCTCGATCAAGCAGCGTTGCGGTTCTAGGTGTCGCTCCGCGATCAGCGCGATCGCGCTTCGCCTGTTGGTACAAAGCGTCGGCTTCAGGACTCAGCATACTGAGTTCTTTAATCTCTTTACGAATCGGATGCCTGCCGACCAACCACCGACGCACCAGTTCGATCGTGACTCGGTAGGTCGAAATGCTGGGTGGGATCGTTGCTGAGCGAACCCGTGGACGATGAGAACTAGACGCTTGCAGAAATTTCCAGTTCACAAGATTGAGAATGCTGCGGCGGATGTCACCGGTCACAATCACACCACACTCACCCAACAATTCGAGCGGCTCTATCTCTGTAAATTCCAGCGACAAATCACCCAGATTCGCGGCTAACTTCAGTTCTGGAACTTCGGCAGCGGCTGAAAACACCACTCGTTCTGGAAGCGGAATGCCATCCCAAAACCAAGCCAGTCCCCCTTCTCCAAACTCAATTGCCCGGTCAACGATCTTCTTGACATCATCACGAATGACCTTCCACCGCCCTTCTTCTCGTGCATTAATAAACAGCGAGAAGCAAAGCATTTGGGTGAAATAAGGATGTCCCGCAGAAAGCTCTAGAATGGCGTCGATCGCACCCGGAAAGAACTCTAAAATTTTCTCAGCCGGTTTAGTAATTAACTTCTCGGCGCTGCGTCGATCGAGCAGTCCCACTTCCTGGTAAGGCGCTTCCCGAAACAGAGTGAGCAGCGATCGTAAGTCCGTCAGTTGCCGTCCCACAACTGGAATGATGTATAGATCCCGGTGCTGATACACTTCTGCCTGCAAGAATGGAAACAGATGACCTGCCGCATCCGTCATATCAGGTCTGTAGTCTCCTACGGCATCAAATTCATCGAGCAGCAGCACAATGTTCTTCACGCCTAGCACTTGCCGCAAATTTGGTAAGAAGCGATCGACAAACAGCTGAGGCTGCTCGGTCAACTCTGCGATCGAAGGGACCTCGACTTGATCTTTGAAGCGATCAAAATAATCGAGGGAATCCCGCGCCAGTTCGTGTAGCACCATGCCAAGAGGTTTGCGGCTATCTCCTTCGAGTGAAAGCGGCACAAACTCAAAATCCTTCAGCTTCACAAAGTGCGGGATCTGCGCTAACACAGATGATTTTCCAATCCGGCGTTGCCCGTGGAGCAAAATCACCTGCGCCCCTTGCAGCAAATTATCCTGAATAAATTCAAACAGGGTCTCCCGTCCGAAAAACATCTCCGGCTCTACGATAGGACGACCAATAATATAAGGATTTTTTCGACCGAACGAATCGCTCATATACCAAAGATAAAATGTTATCTACCCGGTCAACCTACCCTTGCATGAAGCCTTTAGGCAATGCTGTCGATAGCTTCCCTAACCATGCCAGGATCGAGGGCACTGCTTCCTTGTGCTGCCACAACCACCGAATCGCCGCTGTAACATTCTCCGCTTGGCGATGACTCATCAAGTTGAGAAATCCTTTTTGGCGGGCTTGCAGAGAGGCTTCATCACTATTTTCAATCTCTTTGATCACCCACCACTCCATTAGCGACGAGGCAAATTGATAGACTTTCTGACCGTCATGCACCTGATAGAAGACCACTCCACGTTCCTCTAGATCCCTTAATTCTCGCTCTTTCTGACTGAAAATGATATCGACATCGCCCAAATCGTAACGTTTGTCGAGGATTCGACCTTTGAGGTTGACTAATGCCAGTAGCATTAATAACGTTTGTTCAATCTCGGTAGACAGATTCCAAACGTCCTCAAAATAGTGTTCCGTCATTTGCTGAAAATCTTTCGCAAAGTTGTCCGCTTGAGGCACATGTCCGGCACGAAGTTCTCGATATAACAGAAATCCAGCATTCTGTAACAGTAATGGATTTCCGTCAGCGACTTCGCGAATGCCCTCTCGCAAGGCAGGGGTCATCGGCATTCCGCCCAGCAAACCCGCGACTTCGGTTTCACTAAACGATTTGAGCGGTTGAAAGAGGTAGTGGTTATACCAAGGAGATCCGTCGGGCTTGAGTTTTGGACCGAGTTCGTTTAATCGCCGCAGCGACGTAACGACCATTGAGAGAAATTGCCGCTCTCGCGAATGAGAGGCAAGGTTGCGACAATCGCTCAAAAACACCATAACCTCTTGATCCCTATAGTTCTCGTGGGGACGAAGGGCGACATCATAATCATCCACGAGCAGCAGCAAAAACTTTCCTTTTTTGCCTAGCTCTCGCAAAATATGTCTGAGACAATCTTTATTGGTATCGCCTCTGTCGATCAATTTAGCCACGTCTGCCTCGATATCTGGTTCATCGCTCAGTTGCTCTTTCAGCAGAACGAACACTTCCCGCCAGAAATGAGTGGCTGTAAACGGTTCGATGCTGAGACAACTGAGAATGACGATGACTGCATTCGATGGATCGTGCCCCCGCAATTTCCAAGCTGGAGGCGATGCCAACAGTTCTAGAAACGATGATTTTCCGATTCCTGGACCGCCCCAAACCGCTAAGTTACTTCGACTAAAGATCTGATCGAACGCGGTTTCGATCTCGCTGGTGCGTCCAATGAATTTGAGAGGCGGAACAGGGTTGCCTACAACATAGGGGTTTTGGGGTAATTCGGGACTATCGGTCATAATCGACGCAATTTATTCCAGCAGAATTTCTCCGATCGTAGCTCTAGAATCTCAACTGTGTCAGCATCTCTTTATGCTATCGAGACTACCCGCATCAATATCCCTCTACGCCTTCATGCTGGAGCAACCAGCGTTTACGCTCCAAGCCTCCTGCATATCCAGTTAGTTTTCCATTCGCTCCAATGACGCGGTGGCAAGGCAGCACAATGCTGATTGGGTTGAGAGAATTGGTCATGCCTACGGCTCGATAAGCTGTGGGTCGCCCGATCGCGTGCGCTAACTGTCCATATGTCCAAACCTGTCCGACAGGAATGGTTCTTAGTGCCAACCAAACCTGTTGCTGAAACGGTGTTCCGCCTAAGCTAAGAGGAATATTATCTAAACTGAAAAAGTTGCCCGATAGGTAAGAGTGGAGAGCATCACAGATGCTTTGTGGATTTGATGTTGGAATCAGCTCTACTTGCCCAAACCGCTGCTCAAGCAGGCGCATCATCCGCGCTTCATAGTCGGAGAAGTCTACTGCATAAAGGCTTTCGCCATTTGAAACGACGAGAATGTGACCCAACGCAAACGGAATCGAATCAACAAAGAGTTGCTTTGCCTGAGTAGCGACAGTAGGCTGAATCATATTGACTGTCTTAAACTTGACCGACTTAAACGCTGACGCCATTATGACGCATTGCTTCTACTTCTACAGAGGGCTTGCTCAAGGGCGCAATGCCAGCCAAATCTAGAACTTGTGGAATTAAGTCTTCTCGCTTAACGGCCATCATGTGAACCCCCTGGCATAGGTCTTTTGCAAGTAAGACTTGTTCTGCCGCGATCGCAACTCCTTCTAACAACGGATCAGACGCCTTCTCCAATCGCTCAATAATATGCTCTGGAATGTTTACTCCTGGCACAGCCCGATTGATGAATCGAGCATTCTTTGCCGACTTCAATAAAAATATTCCAGCAAGAACAGGTTTTCCTGCACCTTTGGCGATCCCCGTCATAAATTGATCCAATCGATCAAAATCAGTGATTAATTGGCTTTGAAAAAACTGTGCGCCTGCTTCTAGTTTGCGCTCAAAGCGTTTTTGCAAGCCTGACCAACTGCCACATTGGGGATCAACAGCGGCCCCAGAAAATAGTTCAGTCGCACCATCCGTTAAAGGTTGATCGTTCCAATCCAAGCCGCAGTTGAGTTTATCAATCATTTTCAACAATCGAACCGATTCGAGTTCAAACACGCCCCGCGCCGTTGGATGATCCCCTGCTTTTACGGGATCGCCCGTCAGCGCTAATACGTTCCGAATGCCTAGCGCCTGCGCTCCCATTAAATCGGCTTGCAGGGCAATGCAGTTGCGATCGCGACATGCCACCTGATAGATCGGTTCTATTCCCTGCTGCAACAACAGCGCCGCCGACACCAGCGACGACATCCGCATCACTGCTCGGCTACCATCTGTAATGTTGACGCCATGAACTCTTCCTTTCAGTATGTGCGCCATCGCCAACATGTGGGATGGGTCAGCCCCCTTTGGCGGAGCGACCTCTGCCGTAATCAGAAACTCTCCTGCTTCAGCCGCTGTCCGAAATGCAGAAAGCGGGGCTTGACCATAAGATTTGGCAAATCGGAAGTTTGTCATGGGCGATTAGGGATGGATTGCATTTGCTCTAGGGTATCGGTTGTCTACTCAGAATTTGAAGCAACCGCCCGAAACCTTTACAAGAAATTAACGTATCTAGAGTGACACTATTAGCGTCTTCTAGCTGGGCAATGTGTATCCCAACGCTTTCTTGGCTTTGTTCAGTGTTTGGTTTGCGATCGCAGAAGCTTTCTCACGTCCCGATCTCAACACTGACTCTAAGTATCCCTGATCGTCCATGATGGCGTCGTACTTCTCCTGGATGGGTTTGAGCGCTGCGATCGTTGTTTCTGCTAGCAACGGTTTAAACTGTCCCCAGCCCATATCCTGACACTCTGTTGCCACCTCGTCTTTGCTTTTGCCCGAAAGCAACATGTAGAGCGTCAGCAAATTGTTACACTCCGGGCGCTCTGGATCGCCAAAGGTTAGACCTCGAATCGGATCAGTTTTGCAGCGCTTAATTTTGTTTTGGATTGCCTCGGGTGGATCGAGCAGATTGATGCGGCTCAACTCCGATGGATCCGACTTCGACATTTTCTTTGTGCCATCACTAAGGCTCATCACCCGCGCGCCTTCTGCCCGAATTAATGGCTCCGGGCGCTTGAGAACGGGTGCTTTTGGCGTCGCAAATTTGTGGTTAAAGCGATCGACAATATCTCGTGTGATCTCTAAGTGCTGTTTTTGGTCTTCTCCCACCGGAACTTTATCGGGTTCATACAGCAGAATGTCCGACGCCATCAAAACCGGGTAGGTCAGCAACCCGGTTCCTACGTCCTGACCTTGTTTGATCGCTTTCTCTTTGAACTGGATCATGTCTTCCAACCAGTTCAACGGAGTGACACAACTGAGTAACCAAGCGAGTTCTGTATGAGCAGGAACGTGAGATTGAACGAAAATTGTCGTGTGTTGCAGATCCAAACCACAGGCTAAATACACCGCCGCCATTCTGTAAGTGTCAGCCGCCAGCGTAGACGGGTCGTGGGGCACAGTAATTGCGTGTAGATCTGCTAGAAAGAAATAATTCTCGTATTGGCTTTGTCCCTCAACCCAGTTGCGAATTGCACCTAGATAGTTGCCTAAATGCAGATTACCAGTGGTCTGAATACCTGAGAGAACTCGCTGCTTGGTCATAACCGTGAAGATGGCTCAGAAAAAACAATCAGTACAATGAACTGTATCAAATCCTTTAGCCCTTACCGTTGAGGTTTGCGGCTAGAAGGAATCCTTCAGTGTACCTATTTTAGGGCGTCTCCCTGAGCTTACCTTAGTGAGATCTCAAAGCAAACGGATTTAGATTGAAGCTAAGTGTCTAAGCCTAAAGTTTTTGCTCACCGGACGAGAAGAACCAGTTTTTGATGGTGATACTCAGCCAGAACCAATGGAACCAACCAATCGCAGCTACAGAGAAAACCCAGCCCTCTGCAATGTCCTCTTCACTAATCTTGCCTGAAACTAAATCAAGCCAAATAAAAGGCGCAAATAGGAGTGACATTAAATATTGCAGTGGGCCAACTAATGTTGGAAGACTAATTATTGCAGGTAGAAGCCATATCAAAAGTGCTGTGATGCGCTTACTCGGGAGTGATTTACAGGAACTATAAACTAGAGCAGGAATAGACTGAACTAGAAATAATGGAATTTAACTACCCCCAAGTGTTGACAAGGATGTGATGACACCAAGACGATTGAGGTGGTTAAGAAATAAAGGAAAGGGGATCAGAACTCCTGGCAGTTGGCCTAGATTCTCTGAAACGACTTGGCGACCAATGACTCCAAGAGCTAATGTCACAGACTGAAACCAGCTAATACTCAAAACACAAAATAGAAGCCAAGAACGACGTTCTAACCAATAAGCTGAGGTTTTTACAAGATTTTGTAGCTTTCTCACTAGACTCTACCTGCTTCTGATACCAATTAGCCTAATGCTCAGGTTATGCGCTTTGATTACGCGGAAAGGTAAGTAACTGGAATCTGCTCAGTTTGTTCAGGTGGCTTTCCTTCAGTTGCAACAGCATAAACGGTATGAAGAATGTCGGCTGAGTAATGTTGATTGTCGCAATGAGGACAAACGCAGACTATACATCTTCAAGAATCACAAATCCATTTCTATGCTTAAGCGATCGCAGTTAGGCGAACCTTCTTCAAACCAGAATTGCTGAACGCGCGATCGCTATTAACGTTTTCATATAAACGGGGATGTCTAGTGCAGGGTCAAGACTAAGAATTAGGGTTGGCAAATCCACACTAATCGGCGAAGTTGGATAAAGCGCAAGGGTGCTTTATGCAGAAGAAATACATTGTCCGACTAAGTGAAGATGAACGCTGCC